>CAWEGH010000005.1:0-109421 GCA_963808785.1 Candidatus Dormiibacterota bacterium
CGATCGAGCGCGCGGTCGGGCTGCGCGCGGTGCGGGTCGCGACGTACCAGGCGGTCAGCGGCGCGGGCCGGGCCGGGCTGGACGCGCTGGCGCGCGAGGAGAACGGCGAGCCGCCCCGACAGGGCGCCTTCGCCGCCCCGATCTACCGCAACGTCGTGCCGCAGGTCGGCAGCTACGACGGCGACGGTGACACCGGCGAGGAGCAGAAGGTCGCCGCCGAGACGCGCAAGATGCTCGGGCCGGCCCGAACTCGTCGTCGCCGCGACGACGGTGCGCGTTCCCGTGCGGCGAGCGCACAGCGAAGCGGTATTCTTCGAAACCATCGTGCCATGTCGTCGCGACGTTGTCCGACGCGCTGCGCGCCGCGCCCGGCGTCGCCCTGCCCGAGCGCGGGATCGTGACCCCGCGCGACGTCGAGGATACCGACCAGGTGCACGTCGCGCGCCTTCGCCCCGAGGCCGGCGACACCACCGGCCGCCACTTCCAGCTCTGGGCCGTCGGCGACCAGCTGCGCAAAGGCGCCGCGACCAACGCGGTCCAGATCCTCGAGCTGCTGATCGCGCAGGGGCGCTTCGACGAGGCGCGACGCGCGAGCGAGGTCGTCGTCCCAAAATTCGGCGGGTCGTCGCTGTCGACGGCGGAGCTGCGCGAGATCGCGGCGTCGCGCGTGATCGACGTGGGCGGCGCGGGCAGCGCCGGTGGTGGTCTGCTCGGCGCTCGGCCGCGCGCCCGATCCGTACGCGACGGACACGCTGGCCGAGCTGCTCGGCCCGGTCCGCAGCGGGCCCAATCGCGATCTGCTCTCGGCCTGCGGCGAGATGATTTCCTGCGCGGTGTTCGCCGAGCTGCTCCGTCGTGGGCGCTCACCGCGCAGGCGATGACCGGCCTGCAGGCCGGCATCACGACCGACGAGTGCCTCGGCGATGCCGAGATCACCGAGATCGACCCCGCCCCGTGCGCGGCTGATCGTGAACAAATCATCCCCGTCATCGCGGGCTTCCAGGGCGTGCACGCGAATTCGCGCGATGACGACGCTCGGTCGCGGCGGCAGCGATCTGTCCGCAATTGCGCTGGGCGACGCGCTCGGTGCGAGGCCGTCGAGATCTACACCGACGTCTCGGGCGTGATGTCGGGAGATCCCCGCCGGATCGCCGGCGCGCACACGGTCGATCGCGTCGACTAGGCCGAAATGGTCGAGCTTGCCGCGAACGGCGCCAAGGTGATGCACCACAAGGCCGCTGAGCTCGCGCACGCGACGAACACGCCGTACGCGGTCAAGGGCCTGCGCAGCAACGTCGGGACGCGATCGACGACGAGGCCGAGGTCACCGCCGAACGGCCGGTGACCGGCATCGCGGTCATGCGCGACGTGACGTTCTGCCGCATCATCCAAGGTCTGACCGACGACCTCGAGCGCTCGCGACGTCGACCGCGACGTGCTGGCCCGGATCGCCGAGCGCGGCATCTCGATCGACATGGTCAACGTCAACGACGCGGGCGTGTTCTTCATCGTCGACGACGAGCTCGCCGACGCCGTGCGCGCGGCGCTGGCCGACTTGAACTTGGCGTTGCGCGATGCGTCCCCACTGCGCCAAGCTCTCGATCGTCGGCGCAGGGATGCGCGGCGCGTCCGGCGTCATGTACCGCATCGTGAAGACCGTCACCGAAGCCGGGGTCGAGATCATCCACTCGACCGACTCGAACATCACCGTTCGGTCCTGGTCGCGGGCCGAACAGGCGGTCGCGGCCGAACAGGCTCTGCACGATACCTTCGGCTTGGGCCGCAACACGGTGGTGCGAGTGAAATCCTCGGGCACGAGCTGCTGACCGCGATGATCACGCCGTTCGATGCGCGGGGCGCGGTCGACGTCGCCGAAGCGGCGCGGCTCGCGCAACTCCTGGTCGAGCGCGGCAACGACGGCGTGGTCGTCGTGCGGGACGACCGGCGAATCGCCCGCGCTCGAGACGGACGAGAAGCTCGCGCTGTTCCGCGGCGTCAAGAACGCGCTGGGCGAGCGCGGCGACCGTGATTGCGGGCACGGGCGGCAACAACACCCACCACTCGGTCGAGCTCACCAAGCAGGCCGAGCAGTGCGGCGTCGACGGCATCCTCGCGGTCGTGCCGTACTACAACAAGCCGACCCAGGACGGGATGCTGCGCGCACTTCGGCGCGATCGCCGAAGCGACGACGCTGCCGATCGTCGTCTACAACATCCCCGGCCGCACCGGCGCGAACATGCTGCCCGCGACGTTCACCGAGCTACCCGCCGCCACGCCAACATCGCCGGAATCAAAGAGTCCACCGGCGACATCGCCCAGTTCACCGAGGTGCTGCGCGTGCGCACGCGCGACGACGTATGTTCTGGAGCGGCGACGACTACATGTTCCTGCCCTCGCTCGCGGTCGGCGGCTACGGCCTGATCTCGCGTCGCCGGCGCACCTGTGCGCGCGCGAGCTCAAGGCGATGGCCGAGGCCTTCGACGGCGGCGACGTCGACACGGCGGCGCGCATCCACCGCGACCTCGCGCCGCTGTTCGCCGCGCTGTTCGCGACGACGAGCCCGATCCCGGTGAAGTGGGCGATGGGCGACTACGGCTTCCGCGTCGGACCGTGCCGCTCGCCGCTGGGGCGATGCCCGACCGCTGGCCGCGGCGCTCGAGCCGCTATCGCGCCGTACAGGCCGTAGTGCCGCGCGTCGTTCGACGTCCTCGGCTGCCGCGTCGACGCGGTCGGCTGCACGAGGCCGTCACAGCGCGTCGCGCGCTGGCCCAGCGGCGACGCGCCCGCGCTGGTCGTGACGCTGGGCGTCGAGATGGTGATGGCGGCGCAGCACGACGCCGCGTTCCGCGCGCGATCGGCGGCGCCGCGCTGGTCACCTGCGACACGATCGGGCTGCTGCTCGCCTCGCGGCTGCGCGGCGGCCCGTTGCGCGAGCGCGTGACCGGCGTCGCGCTCGTCGACGCGCTGGCCGCGCGCTCGGCCGAGATCGGCGACGTCCGCCTGTACTGCTCGGCGGCGGCGGCGACACCGCGCAGCGCGCGGCCGAGGCGCTGCGCGCGGCGCACCCCGGCGCGCGGATCGCCGGCGCGCGCAACGGCTACTTCGGCCGACGACGAGAGCGCCGCGGTCGCCGCGGCGATCCGCGCCAGCGGCGCGAACGTGCTGCTGGCCGGCCTGGGCTCGCCCAAACAAGAGTTTTGGCTGGCGCGGCACCTGGCCGCGACCGGCTGCGCGGTCGGGATCGGCGTCGGCGGCTCGTTCGACGTGTACGCCGGGAACGTCGCGGCGCGCGCCCGCGTTCTTCCAGCGCACCGGCATCGAGTGGGCTTACCGGCTGGCCAAGGAACCGCGCCGCTGGCGCCGCCAGCTCGCGCTGCCGCACTTCGCGCTGGCCGCGCTGGCCGAAGCGCTGAAGCCCGGCTCGGCCGGGAAAAGAGCTCCTGATGGAGCCACAGCAGACCGACATGCAAGCGATGATCCTGGCCGGCGGGATGAGCACGCGGCTCTACCCGCTGACCAAGGAAGTGCCCAAGCCCGTGGTGCCGGTGGCGGGCGAGCCGATCAGCGGCCACGTCATGCGCTGGCTGGCCTCGTTCGGCATCGCGACGTCGCGATCAACATCTTCTATCTGGCCGACGCGGTGCGCGCGGCGTTCGGCGACGGCTCGCGCTACGGCGTGCGGCTGCAACTACCTCGAGGAGCCCAAGCTGACCGGCAGCGCGGGCGCGGCTCAAGCAGATGGAGCCTTGGTTTCGCGCCGACGGCACGTTCGTCGTCGTCGGCTGCGACGACCTGACCGACGCCGATCTCGGCGCGCTGATCGCGCTTCCACAAAGAGCGCGGCGCGCTCGCGACGATCGGCCTGCTCGCGGTGGAAGAAGTCGACCAGTACGGCGTCGTGATCCTCGACGAGCAGGGCCGCATCATCGGCTTTCAAGAGAAGCCCGCCCGCGGCACCGAGAAGTCGAAGCTCGCCAACACCGGCATCTACGTCTTCGAGCCGGCGATCTTCGACCACATCCCGGCCGACACGTTCTACGATTTCGGCAAGCAGGTGTTCCCCGAGCTGGTCGATGCCGGGCTGCCGTTCTACGGCATGGATCTGCGCGGCGCGTACTGGCGCGACGTCGGCACGCCGGGCGAGTACCGCGAAGCCACCGCCGACGTGCTCGAAGGGCGCGTCGCGCCGGTCGGCGCGCGCGCGACCGGCGTGCCCGCGAGCGCGCGCGTCGCGAGCGGCGCGCGCATCGAGGGCGCGGTGCGCGTCGGCGAAAACGCGGAGATCGCGAGCGGCGCGCGCATCGTCGGCCCGAGCGTGATCGGCGACGGCGTGCAGGTCGGCGCGGGCGCGACGGTCGAGCGCAGCATCATCTGGAACGGCGCCCGCATCGGCGCGGGCGCGACGCTGCGCGACGCGATCGTGGGCGAGCGCTACACCGTGGCCGACGACGCGGTGCTCGACGGCGCGATCGTCGCGAACGAACCCACGACCGCTTGAACGGCCGGCGCGGCGGTTAGAACGGACCCAGGCCGTTGACCCAGCGGATGATGTTCCGCAGGTGGTCCGCCGGCGGCCCGGGGATGGTGCTCGTCCAGCCGCTGTCCGAAAGCACCGACACCTCGGCGTAGGCGATGGCGCCGACGATCACTTCGGCGACGAGCCGGCTGCCGAGCGGGCCGAGCGTGGAAGGATTGGCGGAGCCGGAACCGTTGCTCAGCTCGGCCTCGCGCAGGATGTAGTACCACAGCGGGGTCTGGAACGTGCCGGCGGTTCCCGGCGCGGGCGTCTCGTTCTGCCGGTACAGGTCGCGCTTGGCCGAGTCGGGCTCGATCATCTCCGGGGCGACGGCCGGAATGCCGTAGAACGTGGCCAAGGCTTCGCCCGAGCAGAGCCCGACCTGGCGGCTGCGGATCAGGTTGCGGTGGGGCAGGTTGCCGATGTACTTGATGTCGTCGGGGATCGCGCTCTCCGGCAGGTCGAAGACGCGTGCCGTGACCTTCTCGTCGATGCGGTTGGACAGCACCGGCGCGGCGCTGGAGAAGAAGGTCGGCCAGTCGATGTGGTTCTTGGCGCGCAGCGTCTGACCGCCGCGCAGGTCGTCGAACTCGGTGTTCCCCGGTCCGGTTCCGACCAGGCTGTTGTCGAACAGCAGGCTCCCGTCGGGGTGCGCCGGGTTGAGCAGATACGCGCGCTTGAGCTGGCTGTGGCCGAACCGAAAACCGATCGCGAACTCGTGCGGCATGCTGACCCGCAGCTTTCCGGTCGCCAGATCCAGGCACGGCTTGTGCTTGAGCGAACCGTACTGGGGCAGCGCGACCTGCTCCAGCACCCACTGCAGCGTATCCGCCTGGATGATTTTCGGCAGGTAGTCGTTGAGGATCATGAACTGCCAGTTGTAGATCGTCTGGGTGCGCGCGTCGGCGAACGAGCTTCCGCCGTCGACGAACGTGTTGTGCATGCGCTCGACGAGCAGGTGGACCTGCAGCAGGAGCTGGTTCTCGTCGTTGCGGTTGTCGGCGATCGTCGCCATGCCCTGGGCGTTCCTGGGCAGGTCGTGAACGTGATGGTGGTCCACCAGCCGGAACTTGTCGCCCGCATAGAGCGCGTAGTCCGGCGCGGCCAGCTTCGCGCGCGGGCCGTACACGTTGTCCAAGTCGATCAGCGGTGATGCGCCGTCCACGATCGGGTTCGGGACGGGAGCCAGACCGGGCGGCGTCGGGACGACCGGGTCCTGTTGCGGCTCGAACAGGTTCACCGCGTTCATGGTCAGATCGTGGTCGATGAACTGCCCGACGAAGGTGAATACCGCCGGAATCTCCGGGCTCGCGAAGCGCTCGGGATGGTCCTTTTCTTCCTTGTCGAGGGTGTAGGCCGTGCCCTCGTGCGGCAGGACGATGTGCGACATCAGGCTCGACGGAATCGAGTACGGCGCGTCCGGCACGAACCGGGTGAAGAAGCTGGCGGCGACGGCCTGCAGGTTGGGGGCCATCCCGGCCAGCGTCTCCGCGCCCGAGCCCGCGTTCGCCGCGAGCGCCCCCAGCCGGGCGGCCATGATGTCCGGGTCGAGCAGCGTGTAGAGCCCGCCATGCCGCATCAGCGCGGTCACCGAGCTGCTGAGCGGGTGTTTCTTCGGTTCGGTCTGGACGGCGCGGTGCAGCGCGCGCAGCTGCGCGCGGAACACGGAGTCCTGATGGCTGTTCAGCATCGACCGCTCCCTCGTCGCGGCAGGCGGATGTCTTGCTCGTACTGCCGGGCACTGCAACTATACCAATGCCGTGTCGCCCCGGGCAAGAGCAATCGATACTAGCCGCGGGGGCGCTGTCCCCTAGTCGCGGCGAGCGTTCGGCGTGATGGAGGGGCGTGCTGGATCTTCTGCGAGCATGGCTCTTTCCGCCCGCGTGCGTGGGCTGCGACGCGCCCGGCCCGGGCCTGTGCGCGGCGTGCGCCCCGGGCGCGAACGCCGCGCTGGGCTTCGACCTCGACGGCGTGCCCGGGTTCGCGCTCGGGCCCTACGAAGGCACGCTGCGGCGGGCGGTCCTCGCCCTCAAGTGCGGCCAGCGCGACCCACTCGACGCGCTGGCGGCGCTGCTGGAGCGAGCGCCGGCCGCGGGCGTGCTCGTTCCGGTGCCGACGACGCGCCGCCGGGCCGCGCAGCGCGGCTTCGACCAGAGCGTCGAACTGGCGCGGCGGCTCGCCGCCCGCCGCAGCCTGCCGTGGGCGGTGCTGCTCGCCAAGCACGGCCGCGCCCAAGCCGGGCTCGGCCGTGCCGAGCGGCTGGCCGAGCCGCGTACACAGGATGCGGGACGATCTTGTCGAGCGCCGCGTAGTCGATCTCGGTCGAACGGTCGGTGTGCTCAGCCGGAGTGAAGCCCAGGAGCTGCTGGAACCTCTCGCGACCTACACCGATGTTCAGCCGGAAGACACCCGGGCGATTCAGGTCGGAGGCTTCGTCGAAGCCCGCGTAGTCCTTGGTCACGATCGTGGCGAAATTGGCTCCCCAGTCGTCAGCACCGCGTCCATCCGGGTCGTACGCGAAAAACGAGTCCCCCCACGCCACCTGGGCTGCCCCTGTTGCCTCGCTTGCGGTCACGGTGACGACGCCGGGCAAGTTGGAGATAAACTCGATCAGTTCCCGCTCTTCCATGCTCGAATACTGCCAGGGAGGATCGAGGGTTCATCGCCGGCTGGCGCGAGGAGGTTCATAGAGGGTCCCGTGCGGACGCCTCGTGGAGGTGCACCTGGGCTAATCCGCGGGTGCCCGCTGGGACCACTGATTCGATCGGTTGATGAGTGATACTGTTCTTGGGCTATCTGCTGTTGGTGCCGGCCGCCTTCGCCATGCTCCGTCTGGTCAGGCGCCGCGGAGCGATCCTGGGGCATATCGGACTGGTCCTCGCCGAAGTCCTGAAGGCGGTAGCCAGGGGTCTCTCCAACGCGGAGATTGCGTCGTCCCTGGTCGTGTCGGAAGCGACCGTGAAGACGCACATCACGAGGATTCTTGACACGCTCGGTCTCCGGGACCGGACACAGGCGGTGGTCTACGCATACGAGGCGGGCGTCGTGGAACCAGGCACATATTTTTGATGGCAGGCCCACCCAGCCCCGATACAGGCAGGCGCGATTCCGGCTCCTGCTGTAAAGCTCAGGGACCCCCGCGGGCAGAACCGGCGCTTCGTCCTCCGAAACCGCCGTCGGCAAGCTAGTAGACCATAACAGTGGCCCGTGGTGCACGGATGCGGGGCTCGACATTGGCGTACCGCCACTTGATCGCCGAGTCATTCTGTTGTACTCATGGGTGTGTCAAGTTAGTCGCTACCGGCATATGTCAATAGCCATCATGATAGGAGCGGGAGTGCAAGACCTGAGCTTTCCGGGCAGGCGGCTCAGTCTCTACCGGTACGTTCCGCTGCAGGGCATCCATACCCGAGCTTGAATTCCTTACCGAACTCTGGCGGATTTCTGGTTGCGCTTCGATATTGGGCGAGGGCGATACTGGCACGGATGAAAGGACTGAGGTTGGTGGCGCTGGCCGTGATGGCAATGCTGGCGGCCACCGCATGTTCGATTGGAGGTGCTTCCTCCGGGCCTCAGGGGATTCACAAGATCAAGCACGTCATAGTGCTGATGCAAGAGAATCGATCCTTCGATTCCTATTTTGGGACTTACCCGGGGGCCGACGGGATCCCAATGGAGAACGGTACTCCATCCGTCTGCGTGCCAGACCCGAGGACGAACAGCTGTGTCAAGCCTTCGGTCGACCACGCCGACGTCAACGGCGGCGGGCCGCACGGCGAAACCAACGCGACCGCTGACGTCGACGATGGGAAGATGGACGGCTTCATCGGTCAGGCCCTGGCCGCCAAGAAGGGTTGCACCGACCCTACCAACCCTGCCTGTGCCAACTCCGTCACACCCGACGTGATGGGCTACCACACGCAGAGCGACATCCCCAACTACTGGACCTATGCCCGTGACTTTGTGCTTCAAGATCACATGTTCGAGCCGAACGCATCGTGGAGCCTCCCCGCCCATCTCTTCCTGGTCTCCGAATGGTCGGCGCACTGCACTCAGCACGACAACCCCGGCAGCTGCGTGAACGCGTTGCAAGAGCCGGGCACGCCTCCGAAGGGGTCTCCGGTCCTCAGCACCGCAACGCCTACACCGCCGCCGCAGGGGACGCCCGCCAATGTTAAGAAGGCCGGTCGGAAGCCACCGATCTACGCGTGGACCGACTTGACCTACCTCCTCCACAAGAAGCACGTCAGCTGGGGTTACTACGTCGTCGCCGGCACCGAGCCCGACTGCGAGAGCGACTCCCAGGTTTCCTGCGCACCGGTCAAGCAGAGTGCCACGACTCCCGGCATCTGGAATCCCCTGCCGTACTTCGACACCGTGCGCAACGATCATCAGCTCGGCAATATCCAGTCGGTCGATCACTTCTACGCGGCGGCCAAGAACGGGACTTTGCCCTCGGTCTCCTGGGTGGTGCCGTCGGGTGAGGTCAGTGAGCATCCACCGGCACCGGTCTCGTACGGGCAGACGTACATCACCAGCCTGGTGAATGCCGTAATGAGGGGACCCGACTGGGACTCGACCGCGATTTTCCTCACCTGGGATGACTGGGGTGGTTTCTACGACCACGTCACACCCCCCCGGGTCGATGAGAACGGCTACGGGTTGCGGGTGCCCGGCATCGTCATCAGTCCCTATGCCAAGCGTGACTTTATCGACCACCAGACCCTGTCCTTCGACGCTTACGACAAGTTCATCGAAGATGACTTCCTGGGAGGCCAGCGCCTGGATCCGAGGACTGACGGCCGGCCGGATCCTCGCCCCACCGTCCGGGAAAACGTGAAGATCCTGGGCAGCCTGCAGTCCGACTTCGACTTCTCGCAGAGCCCGCGGGCGCAGGTCGAACTGCCTGTCCATCCAAAGACGACGCTCACGGGTACGCCGACTGCGCAGCAGCTGTCACCCGCAGCGAAGGGCCCGGACACCGACGGCTGACCAACGGCCCCCGAAATCGCGAACCATCTCCGCCACTGAGTTGGCCCGGTTGGAGCATTGCCGGCTCCTCCCCCCGAAGAGCGGCTTTATGGCGACACCTACTACTGGTTGATGACTACGAAGACGTGTGTCAGTACCTTGCGGCTAGTCCCGTGTGTCGTAGGTCACTGATGCCAATCAGCTTGTGAGTGTCCGCGTCAACTATAACGCCATGCATGGAGCCGGGACCTCAAGGGCGGCGGCGGTCACCGTCGGGTGCGAGGTGGAGACCATCGCCTGATTGGCATGTGGCGCCGGCCTGCACCCTTGTTCGGGAAGGGATTCTGTTGGATCAACGCCTCTCGCGTGGTGGTGACGCCCGGACACGACTCGACCCTGATATGGTGCACCCGTTTGTCAAGTCGGTAGTTCGTGGGCATGGGTGATCGCCGGCGGCAGCAGGCCGGATAGGGGTGTCAATAGGGGGAGGTCCGGGGGTCGGAGTGCCGAGCACGTCATCGGCGGTGCCAGTCTGAAATGCGGGGGTTGGTTACCCCAGGGCCCTGGTTCCTGCTGCCAGCTTGCGCGGGTCTACCGATCGGGCGTGGCCCCGGAGGGCTGCCCATAGGGTCGTCGCGCGTGCTGGCCGCTTCGCGGCCCGGCACCCCGACCTCCCGGCCGGACGCTTGGTGCGGAAAGGTGTGGTCAGGGAGCGATGGCAGCAGCCCACAGGAAGCAGGACAGCTCACGGGCACAGGCCACGGCGATCACGTTGTTGGGCTTGCCCCGCGAGCGCATCCGTGTGTAGACACGATGGACCCGGTACTGGGCTCGGTTGGCGATCTGAAGGATGTGATCGGGCTGGCCTTGCTGCCGGCTGGCCAGCCTCTCTCCGATGCGAGGTGGGCGAGCGTACTGCCAGGCGGCCTCGATCAGCAAGCGGCGGGCGAGGCCGGAGCCGGTCTTGGTGATCGAGCCCTGCTGGTCGGATTCCCCGGACTGGGAACGTGATGGGGTCAGCCCCAGCCAGGAACCCAGTCGGGTAGCTCTCTGGAACCGGGCCCAGTCGGCACTGAGCTCCAAGTGAATGCTGAGGGCGGTGAGCGTATCCACCCCACGGAAGCAGCGCAAGCGAGCAACCGTCGGCCAGTACTGCTCCTCCAGTGCCAGCAGGGAGATG
The DNA here is from genome assembly GCA_963808785.1 of Candidatus Dormiibacterota bacterium. GTDB lineage: Bacteria > Chloroflexota > Dormibacteria > Dormibacterales > Dormibacteraceae > CAVTSA01. Next base: position 10,668 of record CAWEGH010000005.1, read on the forward strand.
CGTTCGGCCAGTGCGGCTTTGCGACCGGTGAGCCCGTCGGTGGCTGCCATCAGGTCGGCATAGACAAGCTCGCTGATCTGGTCGGGGAACTGCTGGCTGACCAGCCAGCGCCGGTGCCTCTGGGTCCAGGTGGTTGGTTTGGGGTAGATGAGGCCGTAGCGCAAGAGCATCTTCGACAACCGGTGACGGGCGGTCATCAGATCGCGACGGCAGCGGTCATGGGCACGGGTCAGATCGCGCGCCCCCTCGACCTGCAGCGAGGGAACCTTCACCGGCGTCAGCGAGCCCGCGATCAGACAACGGGCGAGCAGCTCAGCGTCCTTGCGATCGCTCTTGACCCGGTCCGCCGGTCCGCGTGGGGTCTTGCCCGGGGCGATCACGTCGACCCGGATCCCCGCCTCCGTCGCCGCCCGATAGAGTCCGAACCCGGTTGGCCCCGCCTCATAGCAGGCCCACACCGGCCCGGGCAGAGACCCCAGCCAGCTGATGGGGGCCAACAACCCCTCTCCGAACCGAACCCTGGTCAGCTCTCCCGTCATCACGTCGACCGCCGCCCCGTGCGTCGAGCGGGCGTGGACATCCAGCCCCACAAATGTCACAGTTCCAGTCATGGCCGGGCCTCCTCATCACATTGGGGTCAGCCGGAGCTTTGCTCTCCGGTCAGACAAACCCCCGCGAGGAGTGTCCGGCCTCTCAGCCCGGCAGGCGACCCCTGGTTAGGGCTGCCCACGCCATAGGGTCTACCCAAACGCGACGTGGAAAACACATCGACTGCAGGGGTGGGCATCGTCGGTCGAGCCCGCCTCCCCGCACGTAGGAAGACCCTGCGCGGACGCAGCCACCGCTCAGGTGTCAGGAGAAACGTGCGCGAATGGATCACCAGCCGGCGACTCCGGGAACGTGGTGCCACCCACCCCGCCTTCGTGCGACGCTAACCCGGTGCGCGTAGCCGGCGTCGTTGGGCAGCTGTGGCGAGTCCGCGTCGATCTCTTCGCCGACGACCGCAGTGGGGATCGGGCCCGTGCCGCCATCGATGCCCTCCGCTCGCAGCTCATCGACGACGGTGGGCCGCTTCGACGGGGAGAGGTCGGAGCCGACCAAGGCACTGGCGAGGCGGAGCGCCCCGTCGTCGGCCTGCTGTTCTGGGTGCGGGCCCGCGATGTTGGCCAAGCAGCGACGGTCGCTTTGGAGGTTGCGCGGCGTGCGGGAGTGGGCTGGGGCGTCGGGCCCGAGCTCTATGACCTGGTCGTCATTCCCGAGGCAGCCGTCGTCTCGGGGGAAGATTCGCACTACCCGAACATGCCCGACTGAGTGCAGGCCCAACGGTCCTTCGTCATGCCTCCATCCGGCCGGGTGTTCACAACGGGATCCCTTCCCGACGCCGCACGGTATGGCTCGCAGGGCGGTCCCTTTTGCGAAACGGGCTGGGGCCGCAACGTACGCGACATGCGACGGCTGTCGGCCCCTCGGGCGGCGTTTACAGTGACGCGCGCCCGTCCCGGGTGCCAAACCCAAGGCTGAAACGACTCGAGATGCATGACCGGGAACCTCGCCCGGCCAAGGGCTCAGCGAAGTCGCTTGGCGCGGGGAGGGCGGAGCCTGAGCGCGAGCAGCCAAGCGACGAATACCGCGGCAGCCACAAAGTTTAGATCGCCGATCATGAAGACCCACCAGAGCACCGGATCGGGCGTGTGGAGGAGGTGGTAAGGCAGTCCGAACCCGCTCGGGATCAGCACGATCTCGTTTCGGAAATAGAACAGGAAAACTACCGCGAAATAGGAGAGCAGGACCCAGTAGCCGACCGATCGCCTGTGAGCCGCCAGGATCACCCCGCCCACGAACCAGGCCAGCGTAGCGCCGAGAAGAAGGCCACCCAGCGGGCTGAAGTGAAAGCCGTAGAGGTGCGACGTGTATACCACCTGGGCAGCGTAGTTGGCGCCTACCACGACCCCCATAGCTATCAGGAGCGGACGGTGGTTGTCGAGCCTCGGGCTCAGTTCAGCGCGCACCGTTAGGAGAATAACGGTCGATCGGGGGCCGCGCCGCTGGGTAAGAGCCATGAGTGCCCGAACCATGCTCGTTCAGTCGCGGGAGTTGAGAGCGTGGCGAACGGTCGATCGTGATGCTGAAGGTATCGAGGACGCTGGCCGGACTGAGCCGGGAGGTGGTGGGACCCTGCGGGCAAGCGGTGACGTGGTCGATGCGGTCTCCTGCTACGGCGTTCCGAGTTTTGTGGGAGGTGGGTGGCTGGCACGGGAAGTATGTTGGATGCGATGTGTGCATACTAGGTGGTGGGTGGATCGGACATATTTTTCGGTAGTCTCTGTTATGGTGGGTATGTGGTCTAGCGGTTTAATCAAAATGGCGAGTCGTTCAGAGGTTATGAACTTAAACGAGCGCGCTGACCGCGGGGAGGTGGTTTCGATGTCGGTGTGGTCGGAAAGCTCGGTAGCCGCTTTGTGGGAGGGTGTAGTAGATAGGGTGAGGAGTCGATGGGTTAGCGAGATGTGGGGATTGGTTGGCTTTTTTCGATGTGGGTGAAGAATAGGCTCAGCTCGGTTGGTGAGAGTGTGGGTCGCCGCTCGATATGATATAGCGCAGCTAGTGTGAGCTTGTTTGGAGATGTGTGTGTGGGTGTGCTGGTACTGGAACGCTGTAGTAGCTGTTAGCGCAGAGATGGGTATCAGGGAAGTGATAGATGTACGATTGGTAGGATGATGGTGGTAGTGTGGTGATATGGGATGGTAGGAGTGCTGGGTGGGATAGTTCATAGAGGGTAAGGATCTGGTGTGGTGATTGATTGTAGTGTGATAAGCGCAGGTAAGCTTCGAGTGACTGGAATGGTGGGTAATGAAGTCTCGAGCAGCTGCGTGCGTCTGCGAACATGTACTCATCGATCGGTAACTCGTGTTCGCATGAGTGGTGATTGGCTTGAGCGAACGCATCGCATCAACGACACTGCATCGCACCAACGGCGCTTCCTCACTGGTGCATCAGTTCGGGCAGCATGCGGCAGCAGCTGTGCAGCGTCTTGGTTCGACTTGTTCTTCACGGTTAGGATTGCTTCTGAGCAGGTGATATGATCCATGCAGGAAAACCACCCCAGCGAATGCTCGAATGCACGATCCTTTTCCCCACTCTCAAAAACATCATAATTTAAAAAAGAAAAAATAAAAAAAATCAACTTTGACTGACAACGGCATGGTCTTACCACTCGCCTCTCGAGCGGCAAGGGAGGTCGCAACGGCTTCGAGACCGAGCTCCGACGCCTCCACGTGCGCCAAAAGAACGCCCAACCCAACCACCCCACCACCTGCGGCAAGGTCGAGCGATTCCAGCAGACCATGAAGGCCTGGCTGCGCGCTCAACCTCAGCAGCCGGTCTCGTTGGAGCAGCTGCAGGCGATGCTTGATGCCTTCACCAACCTCTACAACGAGCAGCGGCGCACCGCTCCCTACCGCAGCAGGCAACCCCCCCGCCGCCGTCTACCGCACGCTGCCCAAGGCGTCGCCTGTGATGGTCGCTGACGGCGACCCCCACCGTCGCCTCCGACACGACATCATGGACGCGCGCGGCACCATCACCCTCCGCGTGGCCGGTCGCCTCCTCCACATCGGTGTCGGCCGAACGCACGCCCGAACCCACGTTTCCGTGCTGGTCCAGGACCTGGATGTCAGGGTTGTCGACGCCGCCACCGGAGAGCTCCTGCGCGCCCTGGGCTTTTTGGGACCAGTATCAGAGAGCAGACACGCTTGGCGTTCTGCGCAAGATTGCCGTCCCCCACCCTCGTGCTCCTGGCCACGAGGGACGACCACTCGCGGGTCGAAACTCGAGCGGCCGCGCGACAGGTGGCAGCACCCCCGGTCCGCATCGAACTGCTCGAGGGCTAACGGCATGCGACCTGGAGTGACGATCAAGTCGCCGGCGTGATTCGCCGGACCGTCGATTTCCTTGTCGGGAGCCAATCGGAACAAACGCAGGTTGGTTCGTGAGGGGCGCCGACGTCCACAAGCAGATCGTCCATCGGGGCACCGATTTGCCCTCACCCAGCGCTGGCGGCCGGTAACCGGGGCGCATCGGAGACGCTCCTTGTAGTAATGGAGACCCCGAGGATGGTTCAGGCTCCGCTCGGTGAGGTCGTCGACGCCGCAAAGGAGGACCGCTCGGACGCGTGGGACGAACTGGTATTCCGCTTCCAGGACCTGGCCGTCGCGACAGCATCTGGCCGGTCAGGGGATGTCGAGAGTGCGCGCGACGCCACCCAAGAGGCGTTCGGCTAATGAACCGCGCTCGAGGATGCGTCGGGCATCAGGGCGACGGTGGCCCTCGGAATCGGAAGGGCGAGAAGAAGCGCAATGAAGATGCCGCGTACCACCGCATCGCTGGTCAGATCAAGGCCCTCCCCAATCCGGAAGCCAAGCGGGTAGGTGGCCATCGAGAGCATAGGCACCCATGATTCGAGTACCGCGTTGATCAGGGCAATGTAGGCAGCCGTGCGCGAGAGCGCTTTCGGTGACCGTCCGGGCATGACCGCCAGCACCGGCAGCAGCACCAAGACGAAGACGATGCCGCGGATCACTTCTTCCGGCCCGACGATGTACGCAGGGCGGATGACCGTGTGGACCTGTGAGATAAAGGTCGGATTCTGGTAGTACTTCGCGATCAGCGGTCCCCATAGGATCCCGAGCAACTCAAGAAGTCCAGCAAAGAGGACGGCGGCAAGCAGTATCCGCCAGGCCCACGATCCGAGCGATCGTTGCGCGAGGACCGACCGGATGTGGAGCGGCGGTCCCTCTTGGCGCTGAGCCGGCAGCAGCCACGTGATCATCAAGGCGGCGACCGCATACGGGATGGCGAGAAAAACGGCTCCTGCGATCAACGTCCCCACGGACAGGGTGGTGTTCACGACGGCCTCGATCAGGTTGCTGAGCAGGCCAATCCAATAGAGCGGCGCGAATATGCAGACGAACCTCAGCGCCATGCGGCAGGGCAACCGGCGTGCCAGCGGTAGGAGGATCAAGGCGAAGGCGGCACCGGCCACGAGGCTGATGGCCACGGTCCCCAGGTAGCTCGGCGAGAGGGAGGGGCGGGGGCCATTGAGCAGGCCGAGTAGCCGGTCGACGATGGCGTAGGCGACAGCGATCGCAATGACGCGCCAGGTGACCTGTGCGAACTCCATCGGAGTCGGCGCCGGGTGGCTTCTTGGCGCATCGACTGGGTTGGCCATTCCTCGACTAGTTTGGCAGCGTGCCGAACCCTCTCGGTAGCGGACCTCCCTGGCAGTCCGGTCGGGGACCCATGCCAATCGGCACGTGGAACTCTGGAATCGTGAACCGAACGCCGAAGGCCCATCGGGGTCGCATGGTGAGGTCGCCCCAGATGCCAGCGGACCGAACCGGCGTCTTGTCGCCGCATGGGCTGCCGATTGCGCAGATCGGGTCTTGGGGTGGTCGGCGACCGCCTGGACGCGGTCACCGCTGGGCACCAAGTGGGCTACGACGATGCCGCACACTTCACCCGTGAGTACAAGCGTCTCTTCGGAGCACCCCCGGCGCGAGACGTCCGCAGCCTTCCACGGGCGCTTCCCGTCGCCGGGATCTAGCTCTCGCGTCTTCGATCGCGCCGTCTCTTGCCGGCGCAACGCGATGGTGCACCGGTCGGCCCACCCCGGCCGGTGGTGCTGGGCCTGCTCACCGTCTTCGGGCGCATCGCCATCGGCGGTCACGCTCCCGCCGCGGGACCAATGGATTGGCGAGCTCGCCCGGCCCAGAGGAGATTGCCCGCCAAGAACGCTGCCACCACGAATGCGATGGCGCAGACGGCAAACGGCAGCGAAGCAACCGCGGCAAGGCCGGCGGCCGCGATGCAGAGCACCGCTGCGAGATAGGTGTACCCCAACGGCAGGTACGGGTTGTCTTCGGGTAGCTGAGAGTGCAGTGCGCCACGGAGGACGAGGTAGAGCGCCACCGGCACCGCGAGCGCGAAGGCGGCGGTTACGGTCTCCGAGCGCACAGCCCCCTCGCTGTTACTGATGGACAGCTCAAGGCCGGCCCCGACCGCAGCGATCGAGGCGAAGATCCCGTAATGCCCATAGCCCCAGAGCAGCGAGATCGGGATTCGCTCCCGCCTACCTGCCATGCCCGCGAGCACTTCGGTCGCGTCGTGCTTGAAGTAGAGCCACCAGATGCCGAACACGATGACCAGGCCCGCGAGCGCGAGCGTGAGCAGGTCCGCGATCAGACCCTGACGGGATAGCGCGTCGGTCACCGCGATGGTCGCGGCGGCCACCGACCCGCCGAGAACGATGATCGTGAACAGGACCAGCTATTATGACGATAGCTCACCTATCACGAAATTCCCATGTGCTGGTGGTGGGGGCGGGACCCGCCGGCTTGGTGGCCGGCATCACCCTCGCCCGGTATGGACTCGATGTCTCGGTGATCGACAAGCGGGCCGGGCTATCGCGGTTGTCGCGGAGTCTGGTCATCAGCACCCGAGGCATGGAGCTCATGCGCCGCTTCGGGCTGGAGCAGGCGGTCAGGTCGGGCGCGTGCGACGTCAAGATCCGCGCATGGGTGACGCCGAACCTCGCTTCCGGCCATGGCACTGAGATGCCGCTCGGCAGCCCCTCCGACGCCGAGGCCGCGGTGGCCAGCCCGACGCGACCGGCGTGGGCAGGTCAGGACCACCTGGAACCGATCCTGCTCGCGCACCTTCAGGGCTTTCCTACCGCGAGCGTCCGGTTCGGCTGCGAGTTGCGCGGGGTGACCCAAGATGCGCACGGTGTCAGCGCGATGGTGGTGGACGCCGAGAGCCGAACCGTCCAGTGCGTGCGCACCTCATTTCTGATCGCTGCCGATGGGGCGCACAGCACTCTGCGAGAGCGACTCGGGATCCCAATGATCGGACCCGAAGATGTGGCCGACTACGAGCGGGTCGAATTCGACGCGCCTCTCTGGCCGCTGCTTGGCGAGCGTCGCTATGGCCTCTATCTGATCACCCAAGTCGACGCAGCCGGGATCGTCGCACCGCGCGGCCGGGGTGACCGCTGGGGCCTGTCGCGTGAGACCCCGATCGAGACTCCGAGCCTGCTCGCGCTCTGCCACGACGATCTCACCGCTCTCATCCAGCGCGTCGCCGGCACCGATGCGTTGCGGCCCAAGATCGAACGCCTGAGCAGCTTCAGGTTTGCCGCGCAAATGGCTGAGCGCTACGCGGAGGGACGCTGCTTCCTGGTCGGCGACGCGGCCCACCGGATGACCCCGAGGGGTGGCACCGGCATGAACACAGCGATCCAGGATTCGTTCGACCTCGGCTGGAAGCTTGCGTGGGTGCTCCGGGGATGGGTCGGTCCCGATCTACTTGCGACCTATGAGCGCGAACGTCGCCCCGTAGCCGTCCATAACGTCCAACGCTCCAGGGAGCCGGCGGGCGCTCGACGAGAGACGAACGAGGCGCTCCCATGGGATCTTAATGGCCGCCTTCCTCACCACTGGCTCTCCACACGCGAAACGGAGTGTTCGACGGTCGACCTCATCGGCAGCGGGCTCACACTGCTGGCCGGACCGGCCGATCCTCGCTGGGCCTATTTCGCGCGAGCAACTCGGTCGTGCGTGCCCATCCATGTCCATGTGCTCGACGCCGGCACCGTGCGCGCCCTGGAGCTGCGGCCCGCCGGAGCGCTGCTGGCGCGACCCGACGGACGCGAGCTTCGACGATGGCTCGACTTCGACACCGCGACTGCCAGCGGCCTAGGAAGCGCCGCCCTCCTTTGACAAGGTGGGCCAGCACCGAGGCCCAACCCGGCGAACATCCCGACAGGATCGCCCGGGTCGTGCACCAAGGAGTCAGCGTCTCCCGCAAAACCGGTTACGAAGAGGTACGTCATGGAGACCAGGCGAGATGCGGCGACGGGACTGCCCTACGAGGTCGATGGGAGAGGCACACCGGTCATCCTCCTGCACGGGCTGACCTTCGACCGCCGCACGTGGTGCCCGATCATGGACCAGGTCGACGGCTCCGTCATGAGCATCGCGGTCGACCTGCCGGCGCTCGGTGAGAGCGCCGGCGAGCCGACATCGCTGGTGAGCGCCACCGAACAGATCAACCTGCTAGCAGAGTTCGATGGGGGTCGAACGTCCGATCGTCGTTGGACACTCCACGAGGGCGCCCTACAAGAACCACCGGACCGTGGGAGACTGTCTGACCATGGCACTCGCCCGGATGCGCTCCGTGGTCCTGGATTGCCCCGACCCCCGGGCACTGGCTCGGTTCTACCGAGATCTCCTTGGCGGGGAAATTACCTCTGTCGAGGATGACTGGGTCGTGCTCGCGGTCGATGGGCTGCAACTGGCGTTCCAGCTGGCCCAGGGGTTCGCCCCGCCGACGTGGCCGACCGGCGAGCGGCCGCAGCAGTTCCACCTCGATGTGACCGTCGACGATGTCGACGCGGCAGAGCCCCAGGTGCTTGCCCTCGGAGCAACGAAGCACACGGTGCAGCCAGGCCAGGCGGCAGGCGAGCCGTTCCGGGTGTACGTCGATCCAGCCGGCCATCCCTTCTGCCTCTGCTGGAACTGACGCAATGCAGTTCCGTCGGCGTTCCAGCTCGATCCGCACGGCTCGACGCCGCGAGAGGGATCCCGACCGCTGTAAGCCGCAAGCCGATCGTCTTTGCGGGCGCTACGTAGTCGCGTACCGAACGCGCACCCACGCAGCGGGATCCGCCTGGCGTGCAGGCACCACGTGAAGGCGTCTCACCGAACACCCGTTCCGCATCTGCTGGAGCCGCCGAGGCGCCGCTGCCGCCGGGGTGAATAGGCCGTGGAGGCCTCGCCTCCGTGGGTGGGTGGCTAACCGGTCAGGCAAGCCGATGTGTTGCCTCGCGTAACAGCTGCGTGTCACAGGCCGAGCGCTGGCCGCAGGTAGGTAATCGCCCAACCGGCCAGGGTACTTGGGGTTGTCGTCAGGCCCGACCGCGGCTGCTCTGGGGTGAACCCTCGGCCCAAGCCCATGCTCATGCCCACGATACCCTCCACCGCCACCGCGCTCATGCCAGCGTCCCGGAGGGCCGCGCGCTGCTCCTCGTGGGTGATTTTCCGCGCTTGGATCAAGAGGCCGGTCGCGGTTGACAAAACCGCGGCGACCTCCGTCCAAGTAAGGTCGGCCGGCCCGTGCACGGCCTGAACTTGCCGGCCCATCCAGTCGCTGGCGAGGAGACGCCCGACAGCGACAGCGGCGATGTCACGCGGATCGACCCACGGTACTCGATCCTCCAACGGCCAGCTGGTGGTCAACCGCCCCGCGCGGAGCCCGTCGAGTTCGGTCAGCAGGTTCGTCATGAAGAAGCCGCAACGAAGATGGAGCAGCGCAGTGCCGGTTTGGGCCTGAGCCGCGTCCAGGCGCTGCTCGATACGGGCCAGGCCGTCGACGAACCCCGCGCCCTGGCGCAGTTCAGCGCCTACGCTGCTCTGGAACACCACGCGGGGGATCCGGTTCCGCCGCATAGCGGCTTCGAGACCCTCCCCAGTGCGTTCTGCATCGCTGTCGGGATCGGGCAGGGACCAGTCGTCCGGGTGCACCCAGAGCAGCGCTTCAACGCCCCGGGTCGCCTCGGCCACGTATCCGGCGTCCCGCTGGTCGCCGACCGCCAACTGGACACGGTCGCGCAACTCTGGGTCGAGGCGGTCCGGGTGCCGCAGCATCAGTCGAGGACGTACGCCGGCCTGGCACAACAGGCGAACCACGTGGGATCCGACGTGCCCGTTCGGGGTGGTGACCGCGACTGTCATGGCATCTTCACTGGACTCCAGACTCGACTCCTGATCAAAGGGGAGCAGCAGATTGTTCTGCCGACGTTATCGGCTCGAGCAGCCTGGGAGCCTCCGGTACGCAGGAGGATCCTCGCGTACGCCGGCCGAATGGTTGCTGGGGGGTCGCCGCAAGACGCTGACCTCGCGCGTCTCACCCCAGCCGCGAACGTCATGCGGCCAGCATCACGTTTGTCCGCCGATCTGCATCCGATCGCGGCAGGTGTCGAGACTGGACGCTTCGGCGACGGACCCCCGCCGCGTCAGTTCCCCAACCGCGGAGGGGCAGCACCATGACCATGCCCGATTCGCTTCGCCTCTTAGCGCCTCCGCCTCAACCGCCTCATACTTGCAACGTCAGGATGCGACGACTCGGGCGATCACGATGTTTTCTCGCACGGGTCCTCCAGGCCGGCGACGAATGCCTCCTGCTCAGGTGTCTCGATCGCCTCGGTGCAATATGCGCGTCGCACCCAGCCGACGGCTTCGGTCTTGGAGACGCCACTGGGGACCGCGAGGCTGGCGAGTGCGGTACCCGTGCGCCCGTGCGCGCCACCGCAGCCGATCTCGACCAGCTGCCCGGCCCGGGCCCGGATGAGCGCATTCCGCAACGCGACCAGAAACGACTCGGCGTCAGGCGGGATGCCGAAGTCCGGCCAGTCGAGGTGATTGTGCTCCCACGGGGGCTGCCAGCGCGGGTCAAGGTACAGGCCATAGTCCGGATCGCGTTCTCGACTATAAGGATCGTGTTCGTCAAAGGAGGCCGCCAAGATTGGTGTCCCGTCGGGAAGAACGACTGAAGAGTGATGCTGGTGCGTCAGGAACCGGCGATGGGTGTGGTCAGGGTCCTCGCAGCCCGGAGGGTCGGTCCCGTCCGGCCAGTGGACCTGGCACTCCATGCATGCGACGATCGGGACCGTCCTCATCATTGGAGCGACGCTACACGGCTCGAAAGGGGCCGAGCGATCGCGTGCGCAAGGGGGCGAGTCGTTAGGCAGGCGGCGGCGTAAAGCTGGTGGATCCCCGGGCGAAACCGTTTACGGTGCCGGGGCGAGCCGGACGCCGACCATCTCGGCTCCGGATCGCAGCCGCTGATCCCAGACTGCAAAAAAGAGGGTGTCCGTCGCCCCCACCGTGAGCGCGCTAGCCAGATGTACCGCGTCAGCGCCGAGCAGAACGTGCTCTGCGGCGACTTTTCCAGCATGCGCGGCGATCGTTTCCGTGAGCTCAACTGGTCGCGTGGCAGCCCAATACTCCTCCCATGCGGTCTCGGCTTGCCGTTGCCCCGCGGCATCGAGCCGATGACTCCGACCCGCGGCCGCTAACGCGGCCCGAACCTCGGGGTACGCCAAGCGACTGGAGACCGCAGCATCACAGCCATCCCATAGGGCCGCAGCAATGTCGCTTCCGTCCTCCTCAACGACCAGCTTGACGAAGGCGCTGCTGTCGAAGTACACGATCGCCACGGGTCAGCGACGTTGCTCGCCGATCAGCTCGGACACTGGCTGGCGCGCCTGCGCCCTCGGCGCTCCCGTGGCGGTGGGTCGGTGGGGTCGCTGCGGTCGGCCCAGCACCCCGCTCCGCGTCAACTGTTCAAGAATGGGGGCCGTATCCACAGCTACCAGCCGCGCCACCGGTGTCCCTCGATCGGTCACCACGACCTCTTCGCCTCCACGAACCCGTTCGATCCAGTCGGCTAACTCTGCACGCAACGCACTCACCGGTACATCCACATCCGAAGGGTACAAGTAAACGGGTGTCATTTGTACCTTTAGGCGCACGCTGAGGGTTTCCCCGGGTTCTCGCGGTGATCGCAACACCACGCGATTGGGAGTTTTCAGTCTGGGTTCTATTTTGGCTATGGTGGCCGAGATCGTGCACTCCTTCGGGGACGCGCTGCAGCGGGGAGTTCATCACCCACGCGGCGGATGGGGTGGAAACCTATCGCAACAAGGGCCCGCTGGATTGCAGCGGCGAGTGGCGTGCGACCACGACGTGGTCGCAACCCGAAGGGGCGCTGCCTGACCTTCGCCGAGCGTGAGGAGATCGCCATGGCCCGAGCGGGTAACCAGGGAGTACGGGAGATCGCCAGGCAGCTTCGACGGTCTCCGTCCACGATCAGCCGTGAGCTACGACGCAATGGTGAAGGCCGCGGCGCCTGCCGGGCGACTACGGCGCACGCCCTGGCTTGGCACCGGGCAGCACGTCCCAAGCCAGCCAAGCTGGCCACCAACCCCGCGGTGCGGGCCAAGGTGGAGGATGATCTGCAGAAGCGGTACTCACCCGAGCAGATCGTTGGTCGGCTGCACCGCAAGTTCCCCGACCACCCGGAGATGTGGGTGTCGACCGAGACCATCTACCAGTCGTTCTACGTTCAGACCAGCGGTGCCCTGCGACGGGACCTGGTCAAGTGCGTCCGAACCGGGCGAGCATCACGCCGACCCTGCCGTACGGCGGGACGTGGCTCCCGGGCACCGATCCCACCGCGGCGCGACCCAGCACGTGGTCAGAAGGAGCAGCTGCGTCGCTGAGTGGCACCACGACGGTGCGTGCGGTCATCGTGGAGCAGTTCCATAAGGCGGGGGCTTCGTTCGATACGTCGCGCCTGCGGTCCACCCTCGACGAGCCCTAAGTGAATCCAGATCGCTGTTCGTACCCCATCACCAATAGACCGGAGATCCGTAGTCCCTGCCGCGGACCTTTCCCTGATCATGTCGCCATTGGATGTGGGGTTCGATCCTTCGCTCGGAGAGCCCACTTGTCTTGAACTCGCCACGCTTTCACGCTAGTTGCCGGCGACCTACTATGACCGTCGACACGGCGAGCCAGCTCTGCCTTCCAGGATTGTGCGGGAGCCTCCCGGTTAACCAGAAGACCGTGTCAGCAGTCCAGCAGGGTCCCAATGCGACGGCGGTGCATACGTCACGGCTGTACGTCGTTTTCGGTGTCGAGCCTCGCGACTGCACGTCCTACTTGCCAGTTCTGCCGAAAGCCCAGTTGTCTCGGGTGACATACAGCGCTATCGCGAACATCGCGAACGCGTTGAGCACGTGTAACGCAGCGATCGGCGCTGGCCATGGAAGAAAGCCCAACACCGCTTGAAGGACGAGTAGGCCCAGCAAGAGGCCCGCGAACTTCTTGGTGCGGCCCGGAAGTCGAGCCAGGAAGGCAGCCCCCAACATCAGGAGCACACACGCGGGATGGAGGCTTGACCAGTAGGTGCGGTCTCGGTGACAGACATGCCTTCCTTCTCCTTGCCAATGCAACACGGCCCGCGCTGTTGGTAGTGGCGGTCATCTTCTCCTCTCCGGCGAGCTCCCAGGCGAAGGCCAGCGTGAACTCGCGTGGAAACTTACGCCCGAGCCTCACCTCGCCCAATAGGACATTTGTCCTCGCTCAATAGGACATTTGTCGGAAGTTTTCGAGCGCCGACGCCCGGAGGTCGATCTCGCGACATGTGTACCGACCCCGCCCCCCGCGACCCCGGACCCTGCGGCCCTAATCACGTGAGGCGCTGGCCCGCTCTGTAATCGGACCTCTTGCGCCCTAATCCGGTCGGAGGCGGTCCAATAGTCCTTCCAAGACAAGGACTGAATCGCCTCTGGGGTCGATTGCCATCTCGCTCAACCCCGAACCTCGCGCACGAGCCGCGCGAGCTCAGCCGCGTGAGTCCGCTGTACACAGATCCAGGCTGTAGATCCGCCCACCGGTCGAGGTGCCAGGCGGCGATGATCCGCTGGATATCGTGGCCGTGACGAGGCCCCGTGGCGGCAAGGACTCCGAGCAGCGCGACCGCCGAGACACGGCCGATCGAAGCGACGGCCACGGCGGAGCGGCACCCCACCAAACTCGGCCCGACCGGCGGCGCCTTTCGCCCCAGCCCCGAGCGGCGCCCCGCAGAGGGCTCGGCTATCGAGACCCGGGTTTGAGCTGTCGTCGCCCGACCGCTAGTCCGATGGCTAGGCAGACGAGGCGGACGATGTTCAGTGCATGCCAGGTACAGATGAGCCGCCGTCGTCGACCTGAGGGTAGTGCGGCCGTATGCGTAAGCAGCGAAATGTTGACGACGCCGATAAGGTACGCGCTGATGCCGATCGCGACCACGGCCCTCAATGGCAAGAAGAAGGCGGTCTCCCTCGTGGCTGCGCCACCTGCTGATGAGGGAGAACAACGTAGCGCCAACCGCTAGAGGGGCAACCGGCGCAAAGTACCGAACCGAGCTACCTGCCCTCAACAGTCCGCGACCTCGTTCAGCACCAGCCTCGTCGATCAGCTGGGGCACTCCGACCAGTCCCTCGTAGAGGTTGCCAAAGAACCACGCCGCTCGCCCCAGCTCCGCTGCCCGCATCAGTCTCAGCTTGCGCTGCCCGGACAATTCGACATCCACAGCTCCCGGATGTCATCAGCGCACCATGCGCGTCCGGCAGAGGATCCCCGAGCGACCAGCGCAGGCGCCGTCCGGAGGAGATCCGAATCCGGTACTCCTTGGGCATGGATTCGGTCGGCGCGGGCGATGTCAGGCCGGCATGGTTGCAGTCGCCTGCGCTTACTCGCGTCAGCCTGCTCATTTCGGTGTTCGCGGTGGGCTACGGCCTCTACCGTGGCTACTACGCCCTGGGCGGGACGGCTGGCATGTTCGGCGAACCCAGCTCACGCTCGCAGTGGCGATTGATCAATGGGCTCGGCGCGATCGCCATCCTGGTGGCCGCCGGCGTTCCGCTGGCAGCTCTCGTCCTCTCGCGGTGGCGGTACGTGCGAATGGGTCTGATCGTCCTGTTCTCGTTAGCCGCTGTTGGGCTGGCCATGCATGCCCTCATCGACGAGTTGCAGCGTGCGTTGAGCCTCACCGGGCTCGCAACTCGGTGGCAGATGACTTTGCCAGCTAGTTCGACAGCCGGATGGGTATGGAAAGATCAGCGAACCGCTGACCTGCAGGATGCGCTGCTCAACGAGCCTTGGTTCCTGCTTGAGGGCTTGCTCTGCGGGGCAGTCGTGTGGATCGGTGTCGGCCCAGGACATGCCCGGCGCTGGTGGCTGATGGGTATGGTGGCTGCCGCCCTGATGGCAACCGGATATGGCGCACTCGTCGCGATAGGAGTGGTCGGCCAGACGATCCTTTTCTGACAGTCCCCGAAACGAGATGTGGACGGAGCGTGACCCAAGGGTGCCGCCCCACCGACGCGTAGGGTCCGACGGTCGTCCGACGGTAGAGGAAATGGCTGCGCGAATACGCCTCGACTGGGACGGCAAGAGGACCGACTTCCTGACGATCGTGAGGAGTACGAGGGCGATGTCATTGGAAACTGCGGGCTGCTTTCCAGATAGACCTCCCGCCTTGGAGCCTCCGTGAGCGTTCCCCTTGCGAACTGGGCGACGGCTCCGGACCGATCGGCATCGAATCCTTTCGGGATGCCGAGGGAGGGACGTGGGCCCCCAGATGGACCGCAGTCCCTCGCTAGTGTCCCGTGTCAGAGAAACGCTGACGGCCAGCACGGGTCCGCGCAGGCTGCTGCGTGGGCCTTTGGTTTCTGGCCGGACGGGGGTGCAGAGGTCTCCGCCGCTCGAGGCACGGGTCCTGAAGTTGCTTGCGGCGACGCGGTTTTGAAAGGACCTTCGGGTGCCCCTTGACGGTGGAGGGCCCCCGGACACTGAGCGGGCCATCCTCGGGCCTCACCACGGGTAGCGCTCACCCGGGGTGCCGCCGTCGCGGGATACTCGTTGCAGATATCTGCCGATCGCGTCAGCTTGCGCGCTGCGCCAATCAAGAGGAGGACCGGGGCATGAGCGGGAGTGGTATTGACCAGCCCGCCGGGCGTGCCGATGCGGGCCACGCAACTGGCGGCGCCGAGCCAACCAAGGAGGAGCGTGCTGCCGCTGCCGCGATGCTCCAGATGATCTGGGGCATCCACATGTCGCGGGCGGTGTACCTGGTGGCCGCGCTGGGGATCGCGGACCTGCTGGCGAGCGGCCCGATGACCGCGGCGCAGCTGGCCCAGGCCACGCAGGCGCATGAAGGATCGCTGTACCGGGTGCTGCGGCTGCTCGCCGCGGTGGGCGTGCTGACCGAGCATGCCCACCGGTCGTTCAGCCTGACGATCCTGGGCGAGCGGCTGCGGGCCGATGTCCCGGCCTCGATGCGGTCTTGGGCGATGTTGGCGGACGCTCACGGCGGCCCCCGGTTGTGGGAGCCGATCATCGAGATCGTCAAGACCGGCAAGCCCGCTCCGGACATCGTGTACGGGATGGGCGTATTCGAGTTCCTCGCCGCGCACCCGGACCGGGCGAAGAAGTCCCAGGCCGCGATGTCGGAGCGGACCACGGCGTTCGCGCCCAGCGTCGCCGCTGGATATGACTTCTCGGCGATGCGGACGGTGGCCGACGTCGGCGGCGGCAAGGGCACGCTGCTGGCGGCCATCTTGCGGGCGCACGGTCATCTGCGCGGCGTCTTGTTCGACCGGCCGCCGGTGGTTGCCGACGCCGCTGAGGTGTTCCGAGCCGCCGGTGTCGCGGATCGCTGCGAGATCGTGGCAGGGGATTTCTTCGAGGGCGTCCCCGATGGCGCGGACGCCTACCTTCTGGCCAACGTGTTGCACGACTGGAATGACGCCGATGCGGTGCGGATCCTGGGTGCTTGCCGCCGGGCCATGGCCGAACACGGCCGGGTGCTGATCATCGAGCGGCTGATTCCCGAGGACCCGGCCGATGCCGTGCCGGTCCTGCTGAGCGATCTGAATATGCTGATCATCACCGGCGGCCAGGAACGCACCAATGCCGAATACGCCCAGCTCCTGGCTGAGGCTGGCCTGAGCTTGGCCAAGGTGCAACCAGTTGCCCCTCCCTACGGTGTCATCGAAGGATTCACGCCCGTGAGCTGAAGCCGACCGCCTCTTCTTCTTCCGTTGCCGGGCATGGCGATCGCGCCGGCCACCTGCGCGGCAATACAAGGCACGCCGCCCGGCAGATCGTCCGCGGCACTTCATGGGCCGGGTCGACGGCTCTTACAGCAGTGCTGCGAGAGAAATGAGCCACTTGAACCTGGCCGCGACCGGGTGCGGCCCGGCGTGCGCACCGGCTGATGAAGGCCATCATGAACGCGGAGGCCGACGATGGCATCCTGCCGCGGAGACCAAGCAAGTACGGCGGAGTATCGGGCACGGGCGGTGCGGATGGTCAAGGAGGTGATGCCGCAGCACGCCTCGGCGACGGCAGCCATGGCGGTGGCGGCGTCGCAGGTCGGGATCGGTTCGGTGGAGACGCTGCACAAGTGGGTGAACCGGGCCGAGATTGATGCCGGCGAGCGCCCAGGCGTAACCAGCGAGGAGCTGACCGAGATCAAGCGCCTGATGCGTGAAGACTTCCAGCTGCGCCGAGCCGACGAGATCCTGAAGTCTGCGTCCGCGTTCTTCGCGGCAGCGGAGCTCGACCGCCAGTTGCGGCCGTGATCCAATGCATCGACGAGCACAGGGTCGAGCATGGCGTCGAGTCGATCTGCCAGGCCTTGGTCGAGGCCGGGGTCGCGCCGTCCACCTACTACGCGTCCCAGCGGCGTCCTCCCTCCCCGCGGGCCTGTCGCGACGCTGAGCTCTCGAAGAAGATGGTCAAGCTGCATCGGGAGCACAAGAGCCTCTACGCGGTGCGCCAGACGTGGCACCTGCTGCATCGGGAGGGGGTGCCGGTGGCCCGCTGCACGGTGTCGCGTCTGATGCGCAACCTGGGACTGGTCGTCGCTCAAGGCCCCATGATCGCGGTACTGGCGCTGGTGGCCGTGGCGCAGGCGCTTGGCTGAGCTGCTCCCTCGCTTTACAGGACTCGCAGAGGACCATCCGGCAGGCGCTGATGCCGGATCGAGCTCTCGTCCGGGTCAACTCCATCTGGCAGTTCGTGGTCATCGGCGTGCAGCCGCTGGGGGCGTCGCTTAGTACAAAGCCGTGCTGAGCCCGACCCGCTGCTTCCGGCTCGCCTCCAGCAAGTAGGCCTGGCCGGCGACGGACGGCTGCCGATCGCGGCCCCGACGGCAGCTGGAGCAGTTGCAGGCGATGCATGACACTAAATCGGGGTCCGGTGCGAGCAACGCAGCCACCGCTCGCCAACGCAAAGTGTGATGGTGACCACTGGCAGGCGGTTCGGCCGACAGGATGTTCGCGGCTCCGGCAACCGCGCCGTCACGGGGTATTGAAGAGGGCGACTCCCAGCTCCGAGCGACCGCCGATTCCAAGCTTGGAGTAGATGCTCGCGAGCTGGTTGTCGACCGTGCGCACGGACACCGAGAGCCGCCCTGCGACCTCTCTGCTGGTCAAGCCGCGGGCCACCAGGCGAGCCACCTCGGCTTCCCGCGGGCTCAGGGCTCGCGGAGGCGTCAGCAGCGACAGCGCAGGCGTTCGCGCTCCCTCGCAGCGCCGGACCAGCTGGGACGCTCGGCGCTCCTGCGCCAGCGCTTCCCGATCGCGGCTCGCGCGCCGGTGGCGGACCGCTGCGCGAGCCGCCGCCTCCGCCGCGTAGAGGATGGCGCCGATTCCCTCGAAGCGCTCGCTGATCAGGGCGAGGGCGTCGCCGCGCCGCATGCGGAGTGCTCTGCCGTGCGCTGCAAAGAGTGGCAGCAGGTCTCCATCCGCGTCGGCCGCCAGCTCCGTCAGGTAGTCAGCGCAAGAGGACTCGCCGAGGCGGACCGCATCGTGGAGCAGGTGGATCGCAACCGTGCGGAGCCCGACCGAGTCGTCGGCCCGGGCTCGAGCCACGAGCAGTCGGCAGGCCTCCCGGCGCCGTCCGGCCGCCGCAGTCAGCCATGCTCTGGCCTGGGCCACCACGGATCGGGCCGACTCCAGCTGACCCGGAATGAGCTCGATTTGAGCAAGAGCGTGCTCTGCCTGGTAGGTGGCGCCAACCACCGCAGCCGCCTGTGCGAGGACCCCGAGGCAATTCGGCCGCATCCAAAAGGGGTCGTACGTCTGCAGGAGATCGGCGCCTTCTGCGAGCACCGGAATGGCTGAGCTCGGCTTCCCTTCGAAGAGGTAGACGATCCCTCGGTAGTAGCACCACACGCCCTGGGTGCTCGCGACTGCAGCCGCTCTCGCCTCCGCGTACCCCCGGATTGCGAGCTCGTGTGCCTCCGCCAGACGCCCCGCGTAATAGAGACCTGGACAGCGGCAGGACTCGAGTGGGTTCGGGGGCGCCCACGACATGACTTGGTCGACCCTGGACGGCTCCTGTGCGAGTCGCTCGATCTCCCTCAGGGCCTGCTCGGGGCGGGCGCCGAGGTACGAGCGGATGCACTGCAGTATTCGCGTGAACGGGGAATCGTCCGTCGCTGCGCCGGAAGACGGTCGAAGTGTCGTGGACTCGACGAGCACGCGCGCGAACGACATCTCCATGGTGTCCGAGACGGCAGTCAGCTGAGCGAGACCCGCTGACGTGGATACTGCGGAAGCTGCCTCCACCAGGACGCGTCGGGCTTCCTCCGCTCTGCCCAGACCGGACCACAGATTGGGGGCGCGCAGGGTTGCCAGCGCGACCATGTCTTCGTCGGTGCTTACCTGGCCGGTCATGCCCAGGAGCACTTCCTCTGCCTCGGAGGCTCGGCCCTGGCCAGTCAAAGCACCCGCGAGCGCGAGCCCGGCGGCGAATCCGGCCCCTGCTTCGCGGAGCGCCAGCCGGGCCAGCCGCTCCGCCAGCGTGTTGTCGAACACCGCCAGGGCCTGCTCCGCGGCCAGAGTCAGGTGATTGGCGGCCGGTATCTGTCCTGCCTGTAGGCGGCACATGATGGAACGCAGCAGTTGACCCCGATCGGGGCTCGTGTCCAGCGCGTCCGCGACGTCGCCCAGGAGTCGTTGTGCACGCAGCTGAGGAATCGCGGCCCGCAGCACTTCGCCGTAAAGCGGGTGCGCAAGGCGCACCGTCCGGCCACCGTCCGAGACCACCACCCGGCCCCGCGACTCCGCCTGCATCAAGGTCCCGGGCGTGCAAAGCAGGCGCAGGCTGCCCTGGTCCAGCGGCTCGGCCAGCGCCAGCAGCTCGGCCAGGCGGCGGCTCGCGCCGCTGAGGTGACCCAGCCGCACGCCTACCACCTCCGCCAGCCGGCCACTCACCGGCAAGGCACCGGTCCACCGCCAGCGATCGTCCGCTCGCACCAACGTCCCACCCCGTAGCGCGGCCAGCACCACCTCCCGCAGGTAGAGCACGTTGCCCTGGGTCAGCCGCCAGAGCTCGCGCTCGGTGAGGGTGTCTGGGGGTGCCCCGAGGACCGCTGTCAGGAGGCCCGCCAGGTGATCGCGATCCAGAGGTTCGATCTCCATCCGGGCAGCGTGCCCGTCCTTCCACAGCGAAAACAGGGCCTCCGGAGCGGGCGGACCCGCCCGAACAGTGCAGAGCACGAAGGCGGGGGTCGCCGTCACCAAGTGGTGGACCAGGGCCGCCGAGGACGGATCCAGAAAGTGCGCGTCGTCGACCGCGATCAGCAGCGGGCGCTCAGCAGCGTGATCCAGAAGCGCTCGCGCCATCTGCTGCAGGAGCTCGAAGCGGTTGCGGACGGCGGGGGAAGGGACCCTCAACGCAGCGAAGGCTCCGAACGGGATCCCCGAGGCCGCGCTGCTTGCAACCACCGTGCGCACGCTCCAGTCCCATGAATGGGCCAGGCGAGCGGCCTCCAGCGCGAGCCGGGACTTGCCCACGCCGGGCGCACCGGTGAGGATCAATCCCCCGGAGCCGCTTCGCCCCAGACTCGCCGTGATCGCGGCCAGCTCTCGGTCCCTGCCGGTCAATGGCCACTCGTGAAGCTCCACCTCGGCAGCTGACGAGAAGGGAACGGCGCTTCGTAAGGTGTCTGGGCCCATAGGCATGGGGATCCGGATTTTTGAGTAACGCCTGCTCATGACGGATCCGTCCGCCCGTGCGACGCTACGGTCCATTGTGACCCACCCAAGAGTCATGCGCGCACGGGACTCTGGCGCGGGGGCCCGGGTCTCAAGGATGCCACCACCGTTCTCAGGCCAGGGTGCTGCCGGCGACCGCTCCGGAGGAGCTCAGTGCGGCCGCTCCGCGCGCCCGACTTCAGACGTCATCAGGAACGGTTGCAGGTACTCACTCGGTGCCTGGAAAACTGACGCACTCATCACGGAGTATCCAAAATGGTTGATGTTTCACTTGCCGTCTTGCCCGGCAATGGCGGCTCGCTGCGAATGGCTTGGAAGGGTGTCGCGGGCGACCAGGGAATCTACTTTGCTACTCTCAATGACTTCAGCGGTGCCTGGATAGACCAGGAACACGTGCCGGGCATCGGGGGCGCCGCGGCTCCAGGAACCAGCGTTGGACCCTGCATTGCCGTCTTCAATGACCAGCTCTATATGGTCTGGAAGGGTGTCCAGGGCGACCAGAGCATGTGGTGGACGACGTACACCGACCAAAACGGCTGGGGGCCCCAGCAGCCAGTGGTAGGGAGCGACGGCGTGGTGCCCGGCACGAGCGTGGGCCCCCAGCTTGCCGTCTTCAACGGCCGGCTCTACATGGCCTGGAAGGGTGTCCAGGGCGATCAGAGCATCTGGTGGTCGAGCACTTCGGACGGCCGGGAGTGGAGGCCTCAGCAGCAAGTGAGAGGGAGCAACGGAGTGGTGCCCGGCACCAGCGTGGGCCCCTCGCTCGCTGTCTACGGCGAACAGCTGTACATGGCCTGGAAGGGTGTCCAGGGCGATCCGACCATGTGGTGGTCGAGCACGTCGGACGGCCAGAATTGGGCGTCCCAGAATCAAATCAACCTTGGCTTCGGCTTTAGCACGAGCGTAGGGCCCTCGCTCGCCGTTCTGAATAACGAGCTCTACATGGCGTGGAAGGGCGTCGAAGGCGACCAGGGAATCTGGTGGTCGAGCACTCCCGGGGTGCCAAACTGGGGGGCCCAGCAGCAAGTCTGCGGGGTCGGCACCAGCGTGGGCCCCTGCCTCGCGGCGTACAACGACACGCTCTATATGGCCTGGAAAGGGGTCGACGGCGACGACGGCATCTACTGGACCCTCTTCGGCTTAAACCCGGGAGGTCAGGTGAACGTTCCGGGCGCTGACACGGACCCAGGGGAGCTCGCAGTCTGATGGTTCAGTTTAAAGCGCGGCAATAGACAGTCACGCCGCGCCAACCCTCACTGTCATCGCGCCCCGCGTCTCGTTCGCGCCGGGCCCGAACGAAGGTCCCGGCACCGAGCCGCCTCGGCTCAGTTGCCGGCCGAAGGCTTGTGAGGGAGGCGGGCGGTGGTATCGGTGTCGTAGGCCAGCGCCCCCCAGCCTGCCCAGATCCTGGCTCCCTCGTCACCCTTCAGCCGGGAGCGCTCGCCGCCATACTCCCGCTTGAGGTGGGAGATGCGGGCCTCACACCCGACGCGGTGGGCGGCCAGACGCTTTTGCGTGCGCTTGGAGCCGGCGTTCTGGCGGTTGCCTACGATGAACACACTGCTCCCGACCGGCTCCATCGCCGACTCCGTCGCCTTCCTTTTGAAGCCTCCGTCGAACACCGCATCAACGGGCTTCAGGTCGAGCGCGAGAAGCTCTTCCACGGTCTCGGGGAGCAGCGTGTTCTCTTGCGGATTGCCGACCGCGACCGTGGGCGGCAGGAGCAGGCCGCGGACCCCACGACGGGTGTTGGGTGTGATCTCGGCGTACTGCACCACCTGGCCGAACTCGTTCGGCTTGGCCTTCTTGCCCTTGCGAATGACACGGGCGTCAGGATCGAAGATCGAGACCAGGCGATCCGGGATCGGCTCGCCGTCGAAGCGCTGGCGGATCTGCTCCACCACCTTGCAGCCGCGCTCGATCATGGTCTCCAGCTCGGCCATCGCACGCTGCTCCCGCCGTGAGCTGGGGTCCGCCTTCTCGCCGGCCTCGGCGAGCAGGCGCCGGGCCTGCCCCAGCGATGCCTTGGCCAGCCTCGCCAGCTCCTCGGTCAGCCGCTGCACCTCTGCCTTGGCCTCCCCGTTCCGCCGCCTCAAGCTCCGGCTCAGCCACGGACCCGGGTCGCCGCCGCACGGCTCCGGTCGCGGACCTTCCGATTCAGCCCCGGGATCAGATCGCGCACCTTGCGGCCAAGGCGGGCCAGCACCCGTATCGCGTCGGCGGCCAGCCCGCTGTCGGTGGGATAGCGGATGTCCGACTCCTGCACGGTGGAGTCGCAGCGCACCGCCCGCGGCTTGAAGCCGCGCTCCTCGACCGCCAGCGCGACCACCGACCGCGTCAGATCGTCGACCAGGTCCGGGCCCAGCCGCCGCGTCAGCTTGCGGATGGTCGACTCGTCGGGGACTGGGTCCATGATCGAGATCCGGCAGAAGCGCCGGAGCTGGAAGGAATCACCGACTTGAGCCACCAGCCGCTCGTAGCCCCAGCCGTGGCGGTGTTTGAGCAGCATCATCCGCAGGTAGCTCGCCATCGCGATGCTGGGACGGCCGACCTTGAGATTGGCCCGGCCCCAGTGCTGCTCGAACTGCCTCAGAACCTGGGGCCGGTCGAGCACCTCATCGACGCGGAAGAGATCCTCGGGCAGCGGATGGAGGAGTTCCGGGAAGACCGCCTCCCAGAGCGTCTCGACCTGTCCCGCCTGCTTGGTCAGCACCTTGTTGCGAGTCTATCATCATGTCTCGTGACAGATCAAGTTCCTCCTACCATCGGAGCCATGACGGAGCCTGACGATCGCCTCCAGGAGCTCCGGCTACGCCAGCGAGACCTGGCTCGCCGGATCCTCGATCTCGGCTTCCTGCAGAAGGGCAGCGTGGTGGTCCGCCACACCCACTGCGGCGTGCCCGGCTGCCGCTGCCACGCCGATCCGCCCCAGCTCCACGGGCCCTACTGGCAATGGAGCCGCTACGGCTCCGGCCGCACGGTGACTCGCCGGATCACCGAGTCGCAAGCCCACGTCTACCAACGCGCCGTGGACAATCACCGGCTGCTGGAGGAGATCGTCGGCGAGATGGAGAAGCTGGGCGCAGAGGCCACCGAGCTCTTAGCTCAGCAGACGGTTTCAAGCGCGGGGTCGAAGTGACACCCCCTCGAACTCCGCGCGCCCGACCGTGACTGCTCAGGAGTATTTCCGGGGCAAGTATGTTAGAGCGGGGGAAGACCCAGCGAGCCACCCAGGCCGCGTTCGTAAGCGGATCCTCGACTGAGGCTCGCCGAAGGCAGGTTGCTGCTCAGTAGGCGCTGCGTCTCCGGTAACGGATATGGGTGGTTAGCGGCGAGTGAAGCACCTCGACAGGCTCGAAGCCGAAGGTCTGGACGCCGTCGAACATGCGCTCGCCGCTGCCGAGTAGGACAGGTGCGATGTCGAGGGTGAGTTCATCGATCACGCCGGCGTTGAGTGCCTGCCGAACTGTCGAAGCGCCGCCGGCGATGTCCACGCCGTTGCCGTCGGCCGCTTGGAGCGCCTGCGCGTAGGCGGCGTTGAAGCCCTCGGTCACGAAGTGGAAGGTCGTCCCGCCCTCCATCTCGATCGGTTCGCGGGCGTAGTGAGTGAGCACGAAGACCGGGGCGTGGTAGGGCGGCTCGGGTCCCCACCATCCATTCCAGGCCTCGTTCCACTCACCGCGGATCGGCCCGAACATGTTTCGGCCCATCACGTAGGCGCCGCGAGGGCGCATTAGCCATCCAGTGGCTGTCTTGTCGGCTTGGGTCGCACGCGGGTCACCGATATGCCAGCCGTGCAGCTCGCCGCCGCGCTTGCCCAGCGGATTGTCCCGGCTCTGCTCGGGCCCGGCGACGAAGCCGTCGAGCGAGATCGACATGTGGCAGGTGGTGTCGGACATAAGCGTCTCCCAGGAAGGGTTGCGGGTTGCAGGTGGTGCGCTCGGCCTCCGGCGGCACCCCGCAAGTGTTGCATGGCGTGCCGCGGCGTTCATTAGCCGATCCCCCGACGGGCAGCCCGAGGCTCCGCCCGGTCTGAGACGTGGCTGCGGACCCGATATAACCGAGCTCGTGGACTCGCGTGTCCGGCGGGGCGACAACTTGGTTCGTCGGCCGATGGCATTCTGGTCTCCAGCCGTACATGACCTTCTCCGCCATCTAGAGGAAGCGGACTTTCCGGCGTCGCGCCTGGTGGGCGTCGAGGGCGACACTGAGCTCCTTCGTTGGATTGATGGCGAGTCCGGTCCCGATGGGTGGGCCAAGATCGTTCCCGAAACGGGCCTCCGTGCCTGGGCTTCCTTTCTGCGGCGATATCACCGCGCCGTGAGCACCTACCGCCCCCCTGCGGGCGCTATATGGTCCTTGGGCCGCCACACCCCCGAGCCTGGTGAAATCATCTGCCACGGGGACTTCGGGCCCTGGAACGGCGTCTGGCGAGATGACGCCTTGGTCGGCCTGCTCGACTTTGATCACGCTCGGCCGGCGCCTCCGCTATGGGATGTCACATACGCCTTGCAGTACGCGGCTCCGTTCCGTCCTGACGATGAGTGCAAGCGCTGGCTCCATTACCCGGAGGCGCCGGACCGGCGGCGACGGATCGAGATCTTCTGCGACTCGTACGGCATCCCGGTGCCGGTCGACATCGTCGAATGTGTCGCCGACCAGCAGCGCCAGGTCCTCGAGCAGTGCGACGCCTTGAGCCGTCTGGGCGTCGAACCGCAAGCGACCTGGGTTCGAGATGGGTATCTCGATGTCGTCCGACGACGCATTTCCTGGACCGAATCGCTGCAGCTGTGACTCCCGCGAAGGCCCTATGACCGTCGCACAAGCGGATCCCTCAGCGGACGTCGGCCATGCTGAACCTGGCATTTTTGGGCTCGTGAACAGCCCGGTAGACGTGAACGCGATCGAGATCGGCACCGACCACTTCCAGGCCGTGCTGGGTTTGGCCGACGAGGTTCTGGACCAGCGCCGGTACATGGTGTCCCATATTCCGACGGCGCTCGAGGATCACGTACTCGCAGTGTTCGACAGAGGTCGGTGCCTTGGTTTCTTGCGTTTCTACGTCCAAGTCGTCTGGGCGGAAGAAGGGCGGCCACCCGTTATTCACCGCGGCCGGCCACTCCTCGAAGGGTTTGTGGAAGCCTTCGGGGTTCGTCCTGAAGTCCGCCGGATGGGGATCGGCTCTGCCCTACAGCGCAGGGCGCAGGAGTTTTGCCGGACGCTCGGCTGCTACCAGATTCGTTCGCGCAGCCCGATTTCGAGCAGCGAGAACTACGCCATGAAGCTCGCGTCGGGCTATGTGCTGCACCCCAGCAACGAGAACGACTCGTACTACTTCCTCAAGAAGCTCTGACCAACTTCCAGAGGGCCTCCGGCCAGCGTCCGCAGGAGGATCATCCGCGGGTTACGGACGTTGACCAACGTGCCAGCCCCCCACGCAAGGCATGGAGGATCCGTTGTTCTCCACGGCCAGCAGTGCGGCCGGCGACAGCAGTCCAGAGCTGATTCGGCGCACGTCCTTCGGTGCGCTGTACCGGGCAGGCGGCTTAGCGATCAAAGTGCGACACGGGGCCGATGAGCTTCGACCCGAGTTCGAGACGCTCGCGGCACTTCACGATCGAGGAATCCCTGTGCCGCGTCCATTGACGTTGCGCGAGGGCACGCCCGCCGCGTTGACTATGGAGTGGCTCGACGGGGTGCGGCTTTCCGCGGAGAGCCCGACGGCGGCGAAGAGTTTGGGGCAAGTGCTTCGGGCGGTGCATGGCGACAGCGTTGGTCGGACCCGGGTTGGAGATACGACCGCGTTGTTCTCTGCGTGGCTATCCAAAGAGCTGCCCTGGTGGCGCCGGGAAAGGCTACTTACGGGCCGTCAGATTCTGGCTGCGTTTCGGCTTCTCCACCGGGCTCGCGACTCCCTGTCGGTGCGACCGCAACACTTCGGACACCGCGACTTGCAGCCGAACCACGTTCTAGTTGGCGAGCGCACTCAGGAGCTATCGGGCATCGTGGACTGGGGAGACGCTCGCATCATCGACCCCATCGAGGACATTGCGATCGTGAGCATGTGGGACCCTGCGATTGCTGACCTCGTGCTGGACGGTTACGGGTCGGATCGGCTGAGAGAAGATGGCGTGACGGTGCTTCCGCTGCTTTGGGTGGTCACCCACTTGCGATCAGCGAGATGGACTAGACGGCATGGGGATCACTCCCACGCCGCTCACCACCTCGCCAGGGCGAGGGCCATGCTCGACCGAAGCTGATTCGCCCATCCCGGCATTGCGTCCTTGCGGGTGCTATCCGGTGGCCGCCGTGTCGCGACCCACTCCGCAAGGGGGCCCCGTACGACCCTCATGTGGGTCACGGGCGGCCGAGGGCCTCGGCCGGCAGCGTCTACCAGTCAGAGCCGTTGAGCTGGATGAGGATCCAATCGATCATCTTGAGCGCCACCTGCACCCGCTGCGAGGCGTCGCCAAGAAAGAGGTCGCGATAGCTCCCCTCCACGTCCGGCGGCCCCTTGAACAGATCGCGCAGGTGGGGCCGCACGGAACTGTTAGGCGGCACCGGCAGGTCGTTGGCTGCCCAGAGGCCTTCGATGATTTGCCAGGAGCTGGTCCCCGCGACGTGCGCGGCCTTCAACAAGTCCCCGCCCCCGAGCGCGACCCTCATCTTGTCCCGCGAGCACCGAAGCAGGAAGGCGGTTTCATCGCGGTGCGCTGGCGGCGTTTTGTAGGCCTCGAAGCGACCACGAGCATACGACCTCAGCCGTTCGAGAGCATTCTTCGGTTCGTAGAGGATTCTGCCGTCGAGGTACCCATAGACCCGCATCGGGCGGGCATGGAGTTGCCCCCGCGCTGAGCGTGCGTCGATATACGTCCGCTCGACCAGGACCCCGCCGTCGAGCTCGCGGCGAAATGGACGGCTGCAACCTTCGGCGAGGAGTACCACAAAGTCGAGGTCCGTCCCGGGCAGCGCGTCGCCTCGAGCGAGTGACCCTGTGAGCAGCAGGCCGATGATGTCGCCGTCGTGCGTCGCCTCCTCGACTGCCGCCCGGAGCAGAGTCCGATGCGGTTCGAGCCTTCCCTCCGTCGATGCGGCCATCCCTCGGTGTCCATGATGGCGACGACGGACTCCTCAGCGCCCCCCCGGACCCAGCGGGTGTCCGCAAGTGGATCCGCGGGTTCGCCGGGGCACGCTCACGAATCCACGTGGGCATCCCCGGACTCGTGCCGCATCGGCCGGGTGCGTCCGATGCTCCAGCAGATCGTCGAGCAGGCGCTGAAGCAGCCGGCCGGGTCGAGCTCGCGCGCAGGGCCTCCGGAGTCAGACGGCGCTGATGTCGTGGGCACGTTGGCAAGGCGCAGGCTGCCTGTTGGATCAGCGGTCCTACCTACCCAACAGGCAAGGTTGCAAATCGAACTCGGCGACCGGCTCCGATCGTCACGCACGTCACCCTCCCCTCGTGCCTCGGTTTCTTCGAAAGGCTGAGGTGCGTAACGATCGGAGTAAGGAATTTGGATACATCTGTTTGGTTGGGCAGGTAGGACTTTTCTTTCTTGTGAGTGGCAGGCTGGTCTGAGAGTCCCAGGACGGGGGAACCCGGCTCCGCGTGGGGTCCCCCCTTCCTGGACCATCCCCCTCCATGGTTGGGATTCTTCCGTCTGTTGTCCGGCTTCGCCGGACCTGTTTAGCTACGCTTCTCCCCCGTGCCTGACGCCTGGGACGTCGAGAAGCCGTCTGACGACCTGGTGGACGTCTGGCCGCGCCGGCTGCGGCCACGCTTCCTGCTGCTCCTGCGCGCCCTGAGTTCGTGCTCCAGCCGCGGGACCTCCAGATCCTCGGGTTCGTCGCGCGGCACGGCGTCTGCACGCCTGGGCAGCTCCGGCGCCGCTTCTGGCCCAGCGCGCACGTCAACGGCACCTATCGCAGCGTCGAGAAGCTAGTCCAGCACGGCTACCTCACGACCGACCGCACCTGGTACCACGGCCCGCTCGCCGTCCGGGTGACCCAGCTGGGGCTGCGTTCCGCCGGGCTGCCGTTCCACCCGTTTCGGTTGACCTGGGGGCGCCTCCCGCATCAGCTGGCGATGGTGGATCTCAGCGAGGAGCTGCTTGCGCGGCACCAGGACGCGACGTGGAGGACCCAGCGCGAGTTGCGGCTCGACTGGTACGCCGATCGCGCGCGCGGCATCGAGCATCACCGGTTACCTGATGGGATGATGGTCTTGGGCGGATGCTCTCCGACAGCCGGGGGACCCGACGCCGGGGCGGTTCCCCCGGACCCCCTCGCCCCATTCCGAGGAGACCGGCGACGTTCCTGTGCCGGCAACCTGGGAGTCCTCTTTCACCGCCTAACCTGCGACCTGATGACTGCTGAGGATGCTGCCGACCGTCTGATGGCCGAGCTTCTCAGGATCTGGCGTGAGACCGAGCCGCCGCTACCCGACGCCCCCGCAGCAACCGCGCCGACCTTCATGGACGTCCCCACGACTGTCCCGCCGAGCGCAAATCCTCCCCTCTCGTCGCTCGGCGCGGAGTTGGGCGAGCGCCTGGTATCCGAGATCCTCGACGGGGTCAAGGCCGGGCGGCAGGGGATCCTCATCTCCGAGCCTGATCGTCTTCGCACTGCCATCTTCGTTCGCGGTCTCTCGCTGGGCGACTTCGCCCGTCGCGCGGGCCTGGCCCGTCGACGCTCTCGCGCGCACTAGCCGGGCAGTCGATCGCGCCCACCTCCTGGCGCTTGCTGATCACCGCACTTCGCGGCCTGTAGAGGCCACCGGCCGGTGAGACGGCCCCGAGGTGCCCGCCCCCGCCGGGGAGGCTCGCGGCCCGGGTTGCATCGTGCTCGGGCGAGCCGCGCGAGAACGGGCTCGAATGCCGCACCACCCGGACCACCGCGCACCGGCTGACGCCGGCATCCCTCCCTGCCTTGGGTTGTGGCTGCAGGGTGTCAAGGTGCTTCCCTTAAGCTAAACCGTATGGTTCCGCTTGAGCGTCGGGGGCGACCCGTGGGCATAGAGGAGGCGCGGGCCCAGCTGGGTCGCCTCGTCGAGGAACTGGGGCCGGATGCCCCCATCCTGCTTGCCAAGCGCGGCCGAGTGGTGGCTGTGCTCGTCGATCCGGCCGACTATGAGGAGTTGATACGCGGGCGCAGCCAAGCCGCCCTTGCCCGACTGCGTGAGCTCATCCCGAAGCTTCGGGAGAGCGTGGCCGCCGCCGGCCTGGACGAGGAGGTTGTTGATGAAGCGATTGCCGCGGCCCGGGTCGCCGAGTGGCCGACAGCGAGGTAAGACGTCGGCGCCTGCTGGTCGCTGATACGAACGTCCTGGTCTCCGGTCTGGGCTGGAGTGGGCCCCGGCAATGCTGGTCGACGCGATGCTGGACGGCCGCTTCACGCTGGTCAGCAGCCAGGCGTTGCTTGATGAGCTGGACCGGGTCTTGCGCTACCCACGCATCGCCTCCCACCTACCCATCGGTGCCTGATCGCCGGCGCGGCCCTCGTGGTCCATCCGACCAGGCGCATTACAGAGGTGGTCAGGGACCCAGCCGACAACCGAGTGCTGGAGGCCGCGGTGACGGCGCCCGCGGATGCGGTCGCCACCGGCAACTCCCGCCACCTGCGGGTGCTGGGGGAGTTCGAGGGGATTCCGATCCGGACCCGGCGGAGCCGGTCGCGGAGTGGGGAATCGGCCCGGCTCGGCAGGGCCTGGGTCGGCCTGGCAGTGCCGGCAAATGAGGGCAAATGAGGGTCGCTCGTTGGCCCGCTCGGTCAGTCCTCGCCGGATCCCCGCAGCGCCTCCATCAGCGCCCGGTGAAGGTGAGATGGGCGTGGACACGCTCGATCATCGCCAGATTGGTGTGCCCGAGCACGTGGGCGACCGAGAGCGATTCATCCCCCGCTGGAGCATGTATGTCGCCGCCGAATGCCGGAACAGGTGCGGGTGGACGCGCTTGCGGATCCCTGCGCGTTCGCCCAGGTCCCGCACCATCTCATGGATGCCTGACTCGGTGATCGGCTGGTAGGCGCCGCCCGGCGGTGCGGCGGCGTGAGATGAAGAGGCGGTCGGTGTCGGTGTCGGCGGGGCGGGTCCGGGTGAGGTACGGTTGAGCCGGCCGGCGAGCATCGCGTCGATCGGCACCAGCCGCTCGCGGCTGCTCTTGCCGCGGACCTTAAGCTAGTGGCGACGGCGATCCTGGACGCCGAAATCGGAGTCGCGCCGCTTGACCAGCTCACCGACCCTCATCCCGGTGTCGGCGAACACCCGCACGATCAACTTATCGCGCTCCGAGTCGGCGGCCGCCTCCAGACGGTCGATCTCGTCCCGCTCCAGGACCTCGATCACCCTGTGCTCCGGGCGGGGGAGGCGGACCTTGGCCTGGACCTCCTCGCCCTCGCTGCGCATCCAGTCGATGAACCCTCGCACCGCTTTGACGTAGCTCCAGACGGTGGTGCGAGCGAGCGGCCCGCGCGGTCCCCCGACGTCCAACAGCTCAGTCTGGAAGCGTCCGACAACGCGGGCGGTGAGCTGGGCGGGCTCGGTGATCTCCTCGCGGGCACACCAGGGGAGGAAGACGCCACGCAGGGGGTAGCCCCGCGGGTACCGGATCGTCTTTGGGGAGAGCCCGCGGGCGCGCCCGCTCCTCCCGAACTCGAAACAGCTGGGAGGAGGGGAATGGAGCGGGAGACGGGACTCGAACCCGCTACCTCAACCTTGGGAAGGTCGCGCTCTGCCAGGTGAGCTACTCCCGCTCGGGGGCCGCCCGGAGGCGTCCGCTCGGGCAGTGTACCGCGCACCCGGTGCTGATAGAGTGCTCGGGACTGCGCTGCCATGGATGACCTTTCCCGACGAAGGGACGGCCGGACCCCGGTCCTGATCCTCTCCACGCTCCTCGCCCTCGTGCTCCTGACGGCAGCCGTTCTGATCGGCAGCCTGGTGGCGGAAAACCGTCACCAGGCGCAGCAGCTGAACGCCACCCAGGCGCAGGTCCGCGTGGAGGGAAAGCAGCTCGCCGAACTCCAGAAGCAGGTCGCGACGCTCCAGCAGAAGGCGGCCAACCCGACCGTCGAGATCTGGAACACCTGCGGTGGCGGGGCGTGCGCCGTGGGGCCGCAGGAGGTGCTGCTGGGCGGAGTCCCCGACACCTTCGTGCTCCATTTCGCCTTCACCAGCACCGCCCCCGTGACCCTCTCCTTCCTCACCTTCCACCAGTGGACGCAGTTCGACAGCTGCGGTCTCCGAGCCGCGTGCGTGACGACCAGCTATCCCAGCTATCCCCCGACCACCAAGGAGTCGATCGACTTCACGCTCGGCGCCGGATGTGCCGCCTACCTCTACGTGCTGACTGCGTCGGTCCCGGCCACGGTGCATCCGAACGTCTCGGCGACGTACCAGCCGAGCGCGACCGTGACGGGCCAGTGTGCGGGCTCCAGCTGACGCGCGCGCCGCTTCTTCTGATCGCGCTGCTGCTGGTGGCCGGCTGCGGCGTGGCACCGCAGGCACGGCCTTCGCGGCCGCCGTCATCGACTGCGAGCCCCTCCCCGACGCCCTCGGCCGCCCCCACCGCCGCCCCGACTCCCACCCCGGCCCCGGATCTGGCCGCGAACATGCCCCTGCCGCAGAAGATCGCGCAGCTCGAGATGGTCGGCTTCACCGGCGCCGGCCTGACCACTGAGGAGGCGCAGCAGTTCCAGCTCTACCGCTTCGGGTCGGTCGTGATCTATCCCGGCGACGAGAACGGTTCCACGCCGCAGCAGGTCTCGGCCCTGATCGCCTCGGTACAGCAGGCCGAGGGCCCGGGTCCGGGCGTGCTCGTCGCCACCAATCAGGAGGGCGGGACCGTCTGCTACACCGCCAGCGGCGTGTACTGTGCCGCCGGCGCGCACGAGCTCGGCGCGCAGGGCGCGGCAGCCGTCACCGCCGGCTACGCCCAGATGGCGCAGGGCTTGAAGCAGCTCGGCATCCAGACCGGGCTGGCGCCTGACACCGACGTCTGGGACGGCGACCCCTCCCAGTCATTGGCCGACCGCTCCTTCGGGACCGACCCCGCGCAAGTGGGTCAGGACGTGAGCGCGGCGATCCAGGCCGACCACGCCGCCGGCGTGGTGGCGGTGGCCAAGCACTTTCCGGGCGAGGGGTCGGCGGGCGACACGGAGACCTCCCTGCCCACCGATAACGAGACCCTGCAGCAGCTCGACAGCGTGAACTTCCCGCCCTTCCAGGCCGCGGTCGGGGCCGGCGTCGACATGATCATGGTGGGGCACATGCTGATGCCCGCGATCAGCCCCACCCTCCCCGCCAGCCTGGCGCCGCAAACCTATCAGGTCCTGCGCGGGCAGCTGGGCTACCAGGGAGTCCTGATCACGGACGACTTGGGAATGGGCGCCATCACGCCCCAGTACAACGAGCCTCAGGCAGGTCTGATGGCCCTGGAGGCGGGCGCCGACATGATCATGTTCGCCAGTTCGATCAACACCGCTGTTCAGGCGCTCTCGCTGATCGAGCAGGCGGTGCAGTCGGGACAGTTGCCCATGGCTCAGCTCGACGCCTCGGTGACTCGGGTCCTGGAATTGAAACAGAGATACGGGTTGGACACCTGACAGCCGCCCGCCGGGGTCCGAGGGCGCCCGTGCGGGGCCAAGCCGGGCCACTCTAGACTGGCTTGACGTGTTCCCCGAACTGCAATCTCTGGCGCTCGATCTCACGTGGAGCTGGGATGAGCGTGTGCGGGCCGCCTTTCCGGCGCTCGATGCCCGCCTCTGGCACGAATGCGATCACAACCCGATCCTGATGCTCCAGCGGTTGGGGCCGGAGGGCGTTGCGGCAGCGCTCCGGCGTGACCGCGTAGAGGACAGGATGCGGAGCGCGCTGGCGGCCCTCGAGGAGCGGCGGCAGCGGCCGCCGGCGCTGCCGGTTCTGGAGCAGGCACCGGTCCTGGTCGGCTACTTCTCGATGGAGTTCGGGGTTTCGGAAGCGCTGCCCATTTACGCCGGTGGCCTTGGGGTGCTGGCCGGCGACCATCTGAAGGCGTCGAGCGACCTCAAGCTGCCGCTGGTCGGGGTCGGCCTTCTCTACCGGCAGGGGGCAGGCCATCAGGGCCTTGACGACCGGGGGCACCAGGTCGACGCCTACCAGCCCTCGAATTTCGACCAGCTGCCGATCCGGCGCGCCCGGAACCTGTTCGGCGAGCCGCTCACCGTGGAGGCGCCGATCGGGGCCGACTCTGTCCGGCTTGCGGTCTGGCGCTGTCAGGTTGGGCACACGCCGCTGATCCTGCTCGACTCCGACCTGCCCGAGAATTCCGAGGAGCTGCGCGGGGTCACCGACCGGCTCTACGTGCCCGAGCCCGAGCGGCGCCTGCGGCAGGAGATCGTGCTCGGCGTCGGCGGGGTGCGCGCGCTCCGGGCGCTGGGCGTGAATCCGACCGCGCTGCACATGAACGAGGGCCATGGGTTCCTGGTCGCGGTCGAGCGGGTGCGGAACTATCGGGAGGAGCTAGGACTGGACCTGGAGCGCGCTCTGACGCTCGCCCGGGCCTCTCTCGTCTTCACCACCCACACCCCGGTCGCGGCCGGCAGCGACTACTTCGACGGGGGATTGGTGCAGAGCCTGCTCGGTCCCTACCTGGCCCAGGTCGGGATCGACCTCGAGCGCTTCCTCGACCTGGGCCGGAAGCGGCCCGGTGACGATCGGGAGCCACTCTGCACCACCTACGTCGGCCTGCGCATGGCGGGACGGTCGGTCGGGGTCTCAAAGCTGCACGGCGAAGTCTCGCGCCAGATCTGGCGGGCGGCCTGGCCGCAGCGACCCCCGACCCGGGTTCCGATCGGGGCCGTCACCAACGGCGTGCACCACCCCACCTGGGTGGCGGCCCCCATCGCCGACCTGCTCCGGGACTACGTGAGCCCGGTGTGGTGGGAGCTCGGACGCAGCGACCCGAACTGGCAGGGGATTGACGCCATCCCGGCGGAACGGCTGTGGCTGGCGCACCAACTGCTCCGGCAGCGCCTGCACTCGATCGTGGCCGAGCAAGCCGTGGGGCACGTCAACAGCCCGGACGCGCTCATCATCGGCTTCAGCAGGCGCTTTGCCGCCTACAAGCGCGCGGACCTCGTCCTGCGCGACCTGCCGCGTCTCCGGCATCTGTTGGCCGACCCCGACCGACCGGTCCAGCTGGTGTTCGCCGGCAAGGCCCACCCCGCGGATCAGGCCGGGAAGGACATCCTCCATCATGTCGTCGATACGGCACGGGAGCAGGTGGGCGTTGCTTTCCTGGTCGATTACAACGTCGAGGTCGCGCGCTACCTGGTGGCCGGCGCCGACGTCTGGCTCAACAACCCGCAGCGGTTCCTGGAGGCCAGCGGGACCTCGGGCATGAAGGCGGCGGCGAACGGTGCGCTCAACCTGAGCATCCTCGACGGCTGGTGGGACGAGGCGTATCGGCCCGAGATCGGCTGGGCGATCCCGTCGGGGGCGACCCTGCAGCACCAGCAGACCGACGACGGCGCCGAGGCCGGCGCGCTGCTGACGCTGCTCGAGGAGCAGGTGGTTCCGCTCTACTTCGACCGCGACCCCCAGGGCATCCCGCAGCGCTGGGTGCAGATGATGCGCGCTTCCATGAAGGAGGCGGCCACGCACTTCTCGGCCCGGCGCATGGTCGCCGACTATTTCTGGGACTGCTACGTCCCGGCAGCAGCCCAGCTGCACGAGCTTCTCAGCGTCCGTTAGCGGTCCGGCCACGGCGTCCCCGCGCCGTTTCCCGGGCTTTGCCGAGAATGTAAGTAGGCTGTAAAGGGTTGGCGATGAAATGGGTTGACATTCGCGATCCGATGGGTGCACGCTAGAGGTCTAGTCCACACCGGGGCCAGGTGGGAAGAATGGACGGAAGGTCCGAGGCCCGGCCGGGAGAGTCGGGCACCACCAACGGCCACCGGCCGTCAGATTCGAGTACGGAGGTGCCTATGGAAGAGCCGCCGGACAACCTGGAGCCGTCTCGAGCTCGCTGACGACGGACAATGAGGGAACGCCCTCCCCACGGTATATGCCGCCGGTCAATGACCGCATCAGGGGGAATCGGGCAAGGTAGTTCGACTGCCTAGCAGTTGAGTCGCGTCGTTCCGCAGCGTGCTTGACTCGGTGAACGGCAGAGAAAGGGGAAGCGATCTGCGCCTGCGGATTGCGTCCCCTTTCTTCGTGTCTGCGAGCGTCAGCGAGCTGTCACATATAAATGGATCGTCATCCCTCGGGGGGATTGCGGGGGCTCCCCCGGATGCCCTCATCCCTCGGGGGGGTTGCCGGGGGGCTCCCCCGCATGCCGGATCCAAACGATGAAACCCTCGGTGGCCTCCCGCGAGGGGTTCGTCCCACGCAGGAGACCGCGCAGCCGTCCGGGCCGCCCCCCGTCCTCCCTCTCCATCGGGACCTCCTGGCTCATCGCGACCTGATGCGCGGTCCAGCCGGCGGCACGCAGGCGGCGCGAGTCACGCTCCATCGCCGCGCGCGAGACGTAGACGCGGCGCAGGGACTCGTGGCCGGGCGGGATCTCGAGCGCGACGCCGGCCCCGTCCCGGGACGCCGCGGGGGGCGCCGGTTCCTCCCTCTCCTCAGTGTCCGTCCCCGGGGGCCGGTACGCAGCCGACTGCTCGCGCAGCGAGAGCAGGGTGGCGAACGGCGTCCGCGGCTCCAGGATCGCGCGGTCGCCCACCTCCGCGACCAGTCGTGCCACCTCCGCGGTGGGTTTGCAGCGTGAACAGAGATGCACCAGCCGCCCCTCGTCGAACACGGCGAGGGCGCGGCCCATGACCCGCAGCCGGCAGCGTTCCAGCGGCACCGTGATCGTGCCCCGATAGCCTCGACCCTTCGTCACCTCGACCTGGATCGCGTCCCCGGTAAGGGTCAGCGTTCCGTCCGCGTGCGCGACCTTCGGCCCCTCCGTCCCTTCACCGGTCGCGTCCGGCTGCCGGCTCCCCTCGCTGGGCATCAGCCCTCACCATAAGGAGAGCACGGCGCCGGTTCGGGTTCTATCTCCGCTGGTTACCTAGACGGGGACGTCGTGGCGCGCCGGCTCCTCTGGTCGCAGCAGGACGGCACCCAGCGGCGGCAGCGAGAGCACCACCGAGTGGGAGCGGCCGTGGTGGGGCACCTCCTCGGCGTCCACCCCGCCCAGGTTCCCGACCCCGCTGCCTCCGTACACCTCGGCGTCGCTGTTCAGAGCCTCCGCCCAGCGTCCGCCGTGGGGCACTCCGACGCGATATCCGTGGCGAGGGACCGGCGTCGCGTTGCAGGCGATGAGCACGAAGCGCGGGCCGTCACGGCGCAGGAACGTGAAGACGGACTGCTCGGCGTCGTTGGCATCCACCCACTCGAACCCCGAGGGGTCGAAGTCGCGCGCGTGCATGGCCGGCTCCGAGCGGTAGAAGCCGGCCAGGTCGCTGACCCAGCGCTCGACGCCGCCGTGGCCGGGATCCTGCTCCAGGCCCCAGTCGACCGACCCCTCGTGCGCCCACTCCGACGGCTGACCCAGCTCGCCCCCCATGAACAGCAGCTTCTTGCCCGGCGTGGCGAACATGTAGCCGAAGAGCAACCGCAGATTGGCCAGCTTCTGCCAGGGGTCCCCGGGCATCTTCCCGTACAGCGAGCCCTTGCCGTAGACGACCTCGTCGTGTGAGAGCGGCAGGACGAAGTTCTCGGTGAACGCGTAGACGCCGCGGAACGTCAGCTGGCCGTGGTGCCAGCGCCGGTGCACCGGATCGTGCTCGAAGTAGGCCAGGGTGTCGTGCATCCACCCCATGTCCCACTTCATCCCGAACCCCAGGCCTCCGAGATAGACGGGACGCGAAACGCCCGGCCAGGCGGTCGACTCCTCGGCGATGGTCTGCACGTCGGGGTGGACCCGGTACACCTCGGAGTTGAGCTGGCGCAGGAAGTCCACCGCCTGCAGATGCTCGCGGCCCCCGAACCGGTTGGGGAGCCACTCACCCGGACGGCGGGCGTAGTCGAGGTAGAGCATCGATGCCACGCCGTCCACCCGCAGCCCGTCGGCGTGGAACTCGCGGAGCCAGAACAAAGCCGATGAGATCAAAAAGGAGCGCACCTCCGGCCGGCCGTAGTCGAAGATCCAGCTCGTCCACTCCGGGTGGAAGCCCATCCGCGGGTCCGGGTACTCATAGATCGGGCTCCCGTCGAACGCGTGGAGGCCGTGGTCGTCGCCCGGGAAGTGGGACGGCACCCAGTCAAAGATCACGCCGATGCCGCGCTGGTGCAGATGATCGACGAAGTAGCGGAGGTCATCGGGCGTGCCGTAACGGCCGGTGGGCGCGAAGTAGCTCGTCACCTGGTAGCCCCA
Organism: Candidatus Dormiibacterota bacterium; assembly: GCA_963808785.1. Classification (GTDB taxonomy): domain Bacteria; phylum Chloroflexota; class Dormibacteria; order Dormibacterales; family Dormibacteraceae; genus CAVTSA01. The sequence continues at coordinate 48,678 of CAWEGH010000005.1, forward strand.
GGAGCCGTAGAACGGGTGCTCCATGACCGGGAGGAGCTCGACGTGGGTAAAGCCGAGACGCTCCACGTGGTCGGCCACCCGGTGCGCCAGCTCCCGATAGGAAAGAGAGCGCCAACCTTCCGACTCCGCGCGGGCGAAGGAGCCCCCATGGAGCTCGTAGATGGTCCAGGGCGCGGTGCCCGAGTTCCGGTTCGAGCGGCCGCGCATCCAGCCCTCGTCCGCCCATGAGTAGGCCTGGCCGCCGGCCACGATGGACGCCGTGTAGGGCGGCGTCTCCGTTTGCTGCGCGAAGGGGTCCGCCTTGTCCGGCACCGCGCCACCTCGGTGCCCGGTGATCCGGTACTTGTAGCGATCACCGGGGCCGATCCCGGCCACCACCCCTTCCCAGATGCCGGAGGAGCCGCGCGGCCGCAGCGGGCTGCGCGCACCGTCCCAGCCGTTGAAGTCGCCGATCACGGAGACGTAGTCGGCCGTCGGCGCCCAGACCGCGAACCGGGTGCCGCCGCCGGGCTCGGGATGCGAGCCCAGCTTGTCCGGCAGCAGGAAGTGCCGGCCCTCCTTGAAGAGGTAGACGTCATGGTCGGTGAGTGCCTGGTCGGTCATCGCGATCCTTTCCTCCCGTCCGCCCCCGAAGCCACCGCCCGGCCATCCACGGCCGGCGTCACGTCGATCAGTTCCTGCAGCCCCCGCAGGGGGATCCCGGCCCAGGTGGGACGGTACTCGAGCTCATAGCGGAGCTCGTAGAGGGTCTTCTCGAGCAGCATGATGCTCCGCAGCAGCCGGTACTCGTCTTCGTCGTCGGGCTGGAACGAGGACCCCCAGGTGAGCTCGCGATACGCGGTCTCGAAGGCCTCGCCCATCCGGGTCGCCCAGACCCGCGTCGCCTCCTCCATGTTGCGCGCCACCGCCGCCTCGCCCGCGTACTGGAACGAACGGAGCATCCCGGTCACGTCTCGCGCCGCCCACCGCTTCAGACGGCGCTCGGCCAGCGGACGGGCGGGCTCGCCCTCGAAGTCGACGATCATGAAGTCGGCGCCGGTGAAGAGAAGCTGGCCCAGGTGGTAGTCGCCGTGGCACCGGATCCGCGTCGCCCGCACGCGCCGCCCGAGCAGCGACCCCAGCTGTTCGTTGTAGGTCCCCTGGCCTGCGAGCACCTCCCGCGCCACCGGCTGCAGTGACTCGGGCAGGCTCTTCAGCTGCCGCCGCAGCACCTGCAGGGTCTGGGTGATCTGGCTGCGGACCGACTGGTACACGCTTCGGGTCGCCATCGCGTTGGTCGGCTCGGGCGCGAAGTCGACCTCGTCGACGCCGCCTGCCAGTGCCAGGTGCATTTCCGCCGTCCGCCGGCCGAGCAGACGGGCCAGGTGCAGGTCGCGGTCCTCCTCCCATTCGGGGCTGTCTTCCAGCTCCCGGACGAAGAGCTCCCAGGCGTCGCCCTGGTTCTGGACCAGCTCCTGCACCATCGCGACCGCCGAGAGCCGGTCCCGGCCGCCACGGTAGAGAACGGCGCCGGCGAGAGCCGGCACGTGCGGGAAGCCGCGGTCGGTGAGATAGCGGTTCACCTCCAGGTCGGGGTTGATGCCGGCCTCGATCTTGCGGAACACCTTCATGACCAGCTGGTCGCCGAAGACGACGGACGTGTTGGACTGCTCGCGGCGCATGGGCTGGGGGGTCAGGTCGCCGTCCTGCGGCAGGTGCCGCAGCCTCGGCGAGGGCAGCGCGATCAGGTCGCCGGAGCGCCCGCGGAAGCGGCGGCGGCGGCGGATCGCGTCGAGCAGGAAGCGACAGAAGTCGACGTCGAAGAACGCGTCCTCGACGGCGCCCTCTCCGTTCTGCTCCAGCGTCAGGAGGTAGGTCTCCGGGTCCCCTTCGGTGTAGGCCACCTCGGCCAGCTCGAACCGCGCCCGCCCGACCTGGATGCGATCCGTGAGCGTGATCTCGCGCACCACGCGGGTGCGGCCCCCGAACCAGCGCTGCGTGGGCAGGTAGGTGGGCAGCGCCGCGGTCAGCGCCCGCTCGTCGAGCGAGAGCCCGGGGGCCGACGGCTCCGGGGTCTCATACGGTCGCACCTGTTCCAGCGAGAACCAGTAGAAGTTGTGCGGACCCAGCGTGAACAGGTAGGGGAGCTCTCCGATGAGGGGGAACTCGGTGCGGCCGAAGAGCTCGACCGGCGTGATCCCGTTGAAGGCTGAAAGGTCGAGCTCCGCGAACTGGACGTAGCGGCTCAGGTTGGCCACCACCAGGATGCGCTGGCCCTGGTACTCGCGAATGAAGGCCAGCACCTTGCGGTTCTCGCAGTTCACGAGCTCGAAGGAGCCGCGCCCGAACGCCGGGTACCGCTTGCGCAGGGCGACCGCGCGTCGCATCCAGTTCAGCAGCGACTGGGGGTTGGCCTCCTGGGTGGCGACGTTGATCGCCTCGTAGTGATACTCGGGGTCGAGGATGACGGGCAGGTAGAGCCGCTGGCGGTTGGCGGTGCTGAACCCGGCGTTGCGGTCCGCCGACCACTGCATGGGCGTGCGTACGCCGTCGCGGTCGCCGAGGTAGATGTTGTCCCCCATCCCGATCTCGTCCCCGTAGTACAGGAACGGCGTGCCGGGAAGCGAGAACAGGAGCGCGTTCATGAGCTCGATGCGGCGGCGGTTGTTGTGCAGCAGGGGCGCCAGCCGGCGCCGGATCCCGAGATTGATCCGCGCCTCCGGGTCGTCCGAGTAGGCGCGGTACATGTAGTCGCGCTCCTCGTCGGTGACCATCTCCAGCGTCAACTCGTCGTGGTTGCGCAGGAACATCCCCCACTGACCGGTGGTGGGGATGGGCGGCGTCTGGGCGATGATGTCGACGATCGGAAACCGGTCTTCCATCCGCAGCCCCATGAAGAGGCGCGGCATGATCGGGAAGTTGTAGCACATGTTGCATTCGTCGCCCGGCTCCTGCCCGAAGTAGGCGGCGGCGTCCTCCGGCCACTGGTTGGCCTCCGCCAGCAGCATCCGGTTCTCGTAGTGATCGTCGATGTGCTTGCGCAAACGGCGGATGAACGCGTGGGTCTCGGGAAGGTTCTCCCCATTGGTGCCGTCGCGCTCGAACAGGTAGGGCACCGCGTCCAGGCGCAGCCCGTCGACGCCGATGTCGAGCCAGAAATCGACCACCTTCAGAATCTCGGTCTGCACGCGCGGGTTGGCGAAGTTGAGGTCGGGCTGGTGCAGGTAGAACCGGTGCCAGTAGAACGCCTGGGCGAGGGGATCCCAGGCCCAGTTGGACGTCTCGGTGTCCTTGAAGATGACCCGAACGTCGGGGTAACGGTCCTCGGTCTCGCTCCAGACGTAGAAATCGCGGTAAACGCTGCCCGGGCGCGCTCGCCGGGCACGCTGGAACCAGGGGTGCTGGTCGGAGGTGTGGTTGCAGACCAACTCGGTGATCACCTTCAGGCCCCGCCGGTGCGCCTCGCGTACGAAGCGGCGGGCGTCCTGCAGCGTCCCGTAGGCGGCGTGGACCGAGCGATAGTCGGAGATGTCGTAACCGTCGTCCCGCAGCGGCGAGGGATAGAAGGGAAGGAGCCAGACCGCGGTCACGCCCAGCCGCGCCAGGTAGTCGAGCCGCTGGATCAGACCCGGGAAGTCGCCCACCCCGTCGCCGTCGGAGTCGCTGAAGGCCTTGACGTGGAGCTCGTAGACAATCGCGTCCCTGTACCAGGTGGCCTCGGATTGGTCAGTGCTCACAGGGAGTCGAGTATCGCCCATCAACGCGGGGCGCTGTCCGGTCTTCATGACACCCGTTCCGTGCGAAAGGGGCCCCATCCTCCGTGCCATGACACCCGTTCCGTGCGAAAGGGGCCCCATTCTCCCTGCCATGACACCCGTTCCGTGCGAAAGGGGGGTTTATTGGGGGTGCAGCGGGCGGGGGAGGTCGAGGATGTGACCGGGCGCGCGCTGGGGGTCGAGGGCGATGTAGGCCCAGCTGCCGGCCGTCCAGCTGTAGGTGTCGCCACCCAGCAGGTCGCGCACCGGGTAGCTCTGGCCGCCGGGCAGCGCCACGGGAACCTCGACCCAACCCGACTGCGGCCACTGCGCATCCAGGTTGACGCACGTCATGATCACGTCCTGCTGTTCGTCCGACCACTTGACGTAACAGAGCAGCTTTTCGTTGTCGGTGGAAAGGAAGCGGATGTTGCGCAGCTGCTGCAGGGCCGGGTGCTCGCGGCGGGTCCGGTTGACGCTCCGGATCAGATTGCCCAGTGGCGGCTCCTGGTCGAGCGGCCAGTGCCGCACCTCGTACTTCTCGGAGTGCAGGTACTCCTCACGCCCGACCTCGAGCGGCGTCACCTCGGCGAACTCGAAAGCGGGCCCGAAGATCCCGTAATTGGGGCTCAGGGTGGCCGCCAGCAGGAAGCGATACGCGGAGGCGAGCAGGCCTCCCTCCTGGAGGGTGGCGGTCAGGATGTCCTGGGTGTTGGTCCAGAAGCTGGGCCGGTAGTACTCCACCAGGTTGGTGCGCGTCAGCTGCATCAGGTACTCGCGAAGCTCATGGCCTGTGTGCCGCCACGCGAAGTAGGTGTAGGAGTCGTCGAAGCCCACCTTGGCCAGGCGCTCCATCACCCGCGGGCGCGTGAACGCCTCGGAGAGGAAGATGACGTCCGGATGCTCGGCGCGGACCTCCCCGATGAGCCACTCCCAGAAGTCGAACGCCTTGGTGTGAGGGTTGTCGACCCGGAAGATGCGTACGCCCTGCGCGATCCAGAAGTCGACCACCTCCTTGAGCCCCAGCCAGAGGTTCTTCCAGTCTTCCGTCTCGAACTCGAACGGGTAGATGTCCTGGTACTTCTTGGGCGGGTTCTCGGCGTACTGGATGGTGCCGTCGGGGCGAGACCGGAACCAGCTCGGGTGCTCGGTCACCCAGGGATGATCGGGCGACGCGTTGTAGGCCAGGTCGAGGGCGATCTCGAGGTCGTGCTCCTGCGCCGCCTCGACCAGGTGGCGGTAGTCCTCCAGCGTCCCCAGGTCGGGGTGGACGGCGGTGTGCCCGCCCTCGGGGCCCCCGATCGCCCAGGGGCTGCCGGGGTCGCGCGGTCCCACCAGCAGCGAGTTGTTCGGCCCCTTGCGAAAGGAGCGGCCGATGGGGTGGATCGGCGGCAGGTAGACGACGTCGAAGCCGAGGTCGGCGATGTAGGGCAGCCGCGCCTCCACGTCGCGCAGCGTGCCCGACCGGTGTGGATCCGGCGAGGCCGACCGGGGGAAGAGCTCGTACCAGGACGCGTACAGCGCCCGGCGGCGGTCGACGGTGAGCTTGAGCTCGGTCTCGGCGCGGGAGGCGTGGCTGCGGTCGGCGTGAGCCAGGGCGAGGGTGCGCAGCTCGGGGTCGAACGCGACCTGGGGGCGCTTCCCTCCTTCAAGTTCCAGGGCGAAGGCGCGCAACCGGGCCCTGGCCTTGTCCTGGGCGCGGGCAGCCGCCCCCCGGACCACCTGGGCCCCGATCTTCAGGTCGACGGAGACGTCCTGCCCCGCGTCGAGGCGCTTCACCAGGTCCGCCGCCCAGGTGCCGAAGCGGTCGATCCAGCCCTCCACGGTGTAGGACCAGGGGCCGAGGCGGTCGACCGTGAACTCGGCCCCCCAGCGGTCGTTGATGAGCGGGGTGAGAGCGATCTCTCGCCAGGGCTCGTCGCCGGGACGATAGCGGACCACGCCCGCGGGCCGGTCATGCCCGTCGGTGAACAGGTCGACCTCGACCCGGACCCGCTCGCCAAGGGTGCGCTTGACGGGGAACCGGCCGCAGTCGATCTGCGGCGTGATCCCCTCGATGGAGACACGGCGCCGGCCGTCGATTGGCATGCTTCCCACGACGCCCATCGTGGCAAGTTGGGACCGCGCCGTGCGCCCCGTCAGCCGGCGAGCAGCTCCAGCGCCAATGCGTGGGCGTCGGGAGTCGCCGCCGCGAGGAGGGCGGTGCCCTCGAGGAGGCCGGCCCGCACGCCTTCCAGCGGCTGTCCGCCGAGGTCGGTGATCACCCCTCCCGCCTCCTGGATCATCAGCATGCCGGCGGTCATGTCGAAGGCACGGCCGGTGTGTCTCGGCGAGCAGAAGACGTCGTAGGCGCCGGTGGCGGTGAAGGCCAGGGAGAGCGCGATCGAGCCCATGGCACGGAGCTTGGAGGCGCTGCGGATCAGCGGCCAGACCGTCTCCAGCTGGCGCGGGTTGCCCTCCATGCCGAGGACCTGGATACGGGTCGAGGAGTGCGGACGTGACACCACCCGGGCGCCGTCGTGGAAGGCACCGCCGCCCCGCACCGCGTGCCAGCGCTCCCCGGAGACCAGGCTCTGGACCACGCCCACCCGGACATCCCCCAGCAGCGGCCCATCGAAGAGGCTCAGCATGACAGCGCTCAGCGGCACCCCGTACTTGGCGTTGAGGCTGCCGTCGACGGGATCGACGAAGACCCGCGGGTAGGGGGCACCAAGGTCGATCTCCCCCGCCTCCTCCGAGAGCACGGTGCAGGGCGCGCCCCGACCGGCCAGCCTCCGCAGCCGCTCGATGACCTCGTCCTCCGCGACCTGGTCCAGCACCACCGTGCGGTCGCCGCCGGCGCCACGGCCCAGCTCTCGGCGGCCCTCGGCGGTGCCCAACAGCGGGGCCACCACCGACCGGACCCCATCCGCGATCCGGTGGAACTCGGCGACCCAGTCCTCGGCCTGCACCTCTCCACCATATCGATGCCGAACTTCCGCCGGATTTGCGACTTTGGAGGGGATGGACGCGTCCGAACTCGACCCGACGCGGATCGTGAGTGCGGCCGAGCGGTTGCGGGACTACCTGCGGCCGACCCCGACCGTGGAGTCGCCCGCCCTGTCCGACCTGCTTGGCGCAACCGTGTACCTGAAGTTGGAGTTCGTATCACCGATCGCCTCCTTCAAGGCACGGGGCGCACTGTTCGCGCTGCTCCAGGCCGGTGCCTCGCGGCGCTCGCCGGCGGGGGCCGTCACCTCCTCCACCGGCAACCACGGGCAGGGCGTGGCCTGGGCCGCCCGCCGCCTCGGGATGCCCGCCCACGTTTTTCTGCCGCGCGATCCCAACCCCGTCAAGCGGGCCATGATCGAGCGCCTGGGTGCGACGGTGGTGGTGGGCGGCGACGACATCGACGACGCCAAGGCAGCCGCGCGCGCCTTCGCCGGCGCCCACCAGGTGGTGTTCGTGGACGACGGAGAGAGCGAGGATGTCATCTATGGCGCGGGGACGATCGGCCGTGAGCTCCGCGAGCAGGCGCCGCGTCTCGACTACTGCTTTGTTCCCCTGGGCGGCGGCTCCCTGGCCGCGGGGATCGCGGCCGCGCTGCGTGGGGACCCGGACCCGCCGCAGATGGTGGCCGTCCAATCCGCGGAGGCGCCGGCGATGGTGGACAGCTTCCACGCCCGCGAAGCCGTGGACCGCCCCATACGCACCCTCGCCGAGGGCCTCGCCTGCCGGGTGCCGGCGCGCCTCGCGCTGGGCGGGCTGATCGCGTACGTCCATGACGCGATCACGGTTCCCGATGCGGAGCTCCTCCGCGCGATGGGGATCCTGATGAAAGAGGCGCACTACCTCGTGGAGCCGGCGGCCGCCGCCTCGCTGGCCGGCGCCATGGCGATGCGGGCCGACCTCGCCGGAAAGCGGGTCGCGCTGATCCTGACCGGCGCCAACGCGACCACCGACATGATCCGCCGCGCGCTCGCGGCGGCGGAAGCACCGTCCCCCGGCTGAGCCATCGCCTCCGACCCGGGGCCACCGTTACCGTTGGCCGTGCGCTCACGGGGTGGCGCTGGGGGAGACCCGTGGCGCCTCCGTGACGCGCGGCACCGGGATCGCCGCGTGTGACTCATGCCCCTCTCGGTGGCTGGGTTGGGCACCCGGCGAGGGTTCCGGAATGACCGGGCTCGGGAGCAGGCTGCCCGCTCCCGCCGGAAGAGGTGCCAGGGGCGGATCCCCGTCGATGCCCGCTACCACCGAGGCAGCGATCAACTGGTCGCCGTAATCGTTGGGGTGAAAGTCGCCGAGTGCGGGGCCGAAGATCGAGGAGTGCCCTTTCGGGCCGCGGGCGCCAGGGGCCTCGTAGTCCTGTGAGAGCGGTGTGTAGATCCCTCCAAACCGGTGACACGCCGCCGTGACGATGGCCTCGTAGGTGTACGCGACGGCCCCCTCCCGGTTGAGCGCGTCGGGGGCGCCCCAGTCGCCGAGAAAGATGAATCCCGCCACGGCGAGGTCTTTCGGATCTCGGCCTGAAGGTCCAGGTAGTGCTGCTGGTAGACGGCGATCGGCGTGCCGTACAAGAAGTCGTCGCTGATCAGGTGGATGACGACGATGTCCTGGTCTTTGGGGAACGACCACCCCAGGGCGACCTGCACCGGCGCTCTGGGCAGGGCGACGACGTGATATCGACGTCACGCGAGCGGTCGCGAGCCAGTGTTTCGCGAGACGACGGCGGGGTAGGTCCGGTCGAGCGAGCTCACGAACCAGTTGCTCCTGCCGGCGAAGCTCCTGCTCGCGCCCGGCCTTTCCACCCGCCGCAAACGCGGGCACTCCGACCAGGATCGCCACCACCAGCGCGGCCGCGGCCAGAGTTGTGACCGCAGTTCGTGGGTGACGATCGACCGGACCCAGGGACCGCCAGATCCGTGCGCCAATTGACTTCTACCTCCTCAGGGGACCGCTGGTGGTCAGCCCGCTCCCAGGGCGCCGGCGAGCTCCCGGCGTGAGTGGATGTCGAGCTTGCTGTAGGCGCTGTTGAGATGGTCTGCCACCGTCTTCGCGGTGATGAAGAGGGCTTGCGCGATCTCCCGGTTGGATTGACCTTCGGCGGCGAGGCGGGCGACGCGAAGCTCGCTGGGCGTGAGCGCGTCCACTCCCCGAAGGCGGGGGCGCCGAGGGCGAGCGCCGGCGGCCACTGCTTCCGCCTGCACCTGTTCCATCAAGGGGAGAGCGCCGCAGCGAGCCGCGATCTCGAGCGCCTCCAGGAGCAGCTCCCGCGCCTCTGCTCGGTCGCCGTGGCGCCTGAGCACGCTCCCCAGGTCCGCGAGGGTTCGGGCCCGTTCAAGCTGCGCCGGAGACTCCTCCAGCGCCGTGACCGCCGCGCGCAGCAAGTCGACCCTATTCTCGCCGTCCAATCCGGCCAGGGTGCGAAGGGCGACGCCGATCCCCCGCGGGATGCCGGAACGGCACGCGTTCGCGAGGTTCTCCTCCGCCAGCTGCCGGGCCTCGTCGGGGCAGTCCGCGGCCAATGCCGCCGCCAGCGGAGGCCGCCAGGACCAGATGATCGGATTCCGGTTCAGCAAGAGCTCGCACAGCCGCCCCGCTTCTCGAAGGTCGTCGATACCGTCCCGTCGCCACCCTCTCGCGCAGCGCAGGCGGCCGCGGATCTGTCGGACGTGGACCTGGAGAGTGGTTTCGTCGTCGACGTCGACGGGAGGGATTTCGATGCCCTCGATCGCCTCATATGCCGCCTGGCGCTGGCCGCGCTCGAAACGTATCTGGGCGAGGGATGCGCCGATTCCATCCACAAACTGAGGGAGGTACTGCGGACTCAGCTCGAACGCGGCGCTTGCGTCCGCCTCAGCATCCGCGAGAAGACCGAGTTCGAACTCGGCATCCGCCTTGTGCATCATCGAATCGACCACCACGATCATGTAGCCGTCATCCGCCGCCGCTCGAAGCGCGGCCTCGCAGAAGCGGGTGGCCTCGTGAAGCTGATCGATGCCCTTCAGGGCCATCGGCACCCAGTGGACACCGAGGCCGTGCATGAGACGTGCCTCGTAGTGGATCTTCCAGTCGAAGCCGCTCCCGACCCAGGAGAGGGCCTCCTCGCGATTCCCGTCCCGCCAGGACAGGAGCACGGCGAGCGTCGCTCGCGCCAGTTCGGCATTGGGGCCACGACCCCTTGCCAGCTCCCGCAATCTCGGATAGTGGCTCTCGATCGACGGCGCGAGTCGCCAGTTGGAGGCCTTGGAGAAGGCCATCGCGATGCATTCGAGTCTTGTAGCCGCATCAGGGTCGCAGTCGCGAAGCTCCACGATGGCTTGATCGAGGAGGTCGATGTCTTCGGGCGGGCCCACGGCCATCGCGAGATCGCACAGCATGGCGCCGCGAGCACGGCCGTCGGTGAGGCCGGTCAGCGCCTCTCGCAAGTGATCCGCTGACGCCGGATGATCCCCAGCCACGTGCTCGGCGCTGCCAAGCTCGGCCAGCACGGCCGACCGCAGTGTCGCATCGACGTTCTCATCGAGGGCCCGCCGGAGGTAGGAAACGGCGGCCTCGGGGGAACCTCGACGCAGCGCGCGAGGCGCCGCCGTCCGGAGCCACCTGATCGTGTCGGCGTTCTGGCCCGGCTCGCAGCGCAGCAGATGGGCGGCCACCACCTCGGGGTCCGCCGACTCTGAGGCGAGGATGTCGGCGGCACGCCGGTGCAGGTTCTGTCGGGAGCCTGCCGGGAGACGGTCGTACACGGCCGCGCGCAGCAGCGGGTGGGTGAAGCGGGGCGGGCGCTCGAGCGCGATCAAATCGGCCGTGAGCAGGTCATCGGCGACCTCGGCCGCCCGATCGACGTCCAGATCTGACAGCCTGGCGATCAGGCGCAACTCGGTCCCGTCTCCGATCACGGCCAGCGCGCCGGCCATCCGCTCGGCCTCATCCCCCAGCAGCCCGAGATCTCTCTGGACGCGTCGAGCGATGGCATCCGGAGCCCTCCGGTCGACGCTCCCGGCCGCCGCGCTGGTAGGTGCGACGCCACGCGCGCGCAGATCGCGGAGCAACTCATTGAGCCCAAGGGGGTTGCCGGCCGTGGCCTTGAGGCAGGCTGCCGTAAAGCTGGGGTCAGGGTCCGCTCCGAGCGTGATGCGGACGAGCAGAGCCACCGAAACTCCCCCCAAGGGTCCGACCTGGACGATCCGAGACCGAGCTTGCGCCAGGATGGTCGCGAGCACTTCGCCCTGGGGACCTGATGGTGCCGCCCGGGTGGCAATTCCGACCAGCATCGGAAGACCCTCGACGCGATTGAGCAGGTAGGCCAGCCACCGAAGCGAGGCGGCGTCGGCCCAGTGCGCATCGTCGACCGCGAGCAGCAGCGGTTTCTCCATAGAGAGGTTGGCGGCGAGCCAGTAGAGGCCGTGCAGTGCGGCGAACTGACCGCCGCTGGCAGGCTCACCGCCGGCGCCTAGCACCGGCTCCGCCAGGGCGGCCGCACCCTCGAAGGCACGAGCACGCTCTACCTTGTCGAGGGCGCCGATGGCGGGCTCGAAGAGCTGACGTACGACACCGAACGCGAACTCGTCTTCGAGCTCGCTGCCGAGTGCCGAATACGTCGCCATCCCGGCGCTCGCTGCCCGCCTGCGGGTTTCGGCCAGAAGGGCGCTCTTGCCCATCCCGGCGCGTCCCTCCAGGACCAGGAACGAGCCCTCTCCGGCGGTCGCGGCGGCGATGCAGGCGTCGATCTCCGCCAGCTCGCGGTCCCGCTCCAACAGCTGGTGGGGCCTGGTCGGCACCCGATCTCTGGTCATGCCGCGGTGACCGGAGCGTACCTGGCCCGCCGTCCCAAATCTCCGTCATTCAGCCGCCAAAGATCCGTCGCGTTACCGATGACGGGCACCCGGGGGGCGCGGGCACACTGGGGGCATCATCTATGCGAGCGGTACACCTCGTCGTCAGCATCTCCGCACTCGTCGCGGCCCTCGTGGTCCTCGTGGCCTGCGCCCTCTTGCTGGTCGCCGTCCTGCACCTCGACGCGGAGATCCAGAACCTCGGGAGCGCGCCCGCCCCGAGCGGCGGATTCCTGATCCCCTAGCCCGATAGCCGCCGTTTCTCGGCAAGCGGGGGCTACCTCGGCCGTTTTAGCCCCGGATTGCAGAGAAAGGGCCCTTCTCAGGACCCTTCGAGCTCGTGGATGAACGCGGCCGCGTGGTCGAGCGCGGCGGGGAGCGAGGCGCCCAGGTTGTGCGGAGCGCCCGGAAACGTGATGAGGCGGATCGTGAGCGCCCGAGCCACCAGACGGCGGAGTTCCTCGATCGGAGAGAGCGCGTCCGCCTCGCCCTGCAGGATCAGCACCGGGCACGGAACCCGATCCAGGTGGCGGGTCCGCTCCTCCCCCTTTCCCGCCAGCGGGAACCCGAACAACACCAGGCCCGCGAACGGCGCCTCCACCGCCGCCAGGCTCGCCGCTCGCCCACCGAACGAGTGACCGCCGGCGACCACGTCTGGCGACGCCAGCTGTCGGAACGTCTCGGCCGCCCGCTCCGCCCGGCCTCGGGGCAGCGCGATCGCGCGCGCCTCGATCCCGCGCGCCCGCAGGCCCGCCAGATGCCGCGCCATCGACTCCGGCCTTCCCATCGCGCCTGGCCCCAGGACCACCTCCAGACGGGACCGTTTCTGCACTCTTCGGCATTACCCGATGCGGGGTAGGCGGGGAGTGCGCTGGAACGACCGGATCACGCGGTCACCCGTCCCCGCACGCCCGACCAGAGCCCGCGCCACTCGTCCCGGTCCACCGCGCGCAGGACCAGGAGCGCCGCCAGGTAGACGATGGTGCCGGCCGGGAGGCTGAGCAGGATCGAGTGGTTGCGCAGCGGGTAGAGCACGACGCCCATCACCAGCCCGGCCAGGATCCCCCGCCACAGCAGGCGCACCCACCGCAGCCGGTACCGTCGGGCCACGAAGAGGTAGCCGGCGACCGAGATCGACCCCTCGGTGACCACCGTCGTAGCCGACGCCGCCAGGTACCCGAAGCGCGGGATGAAGATCAGGTTGAGCCCGATGTTGACCACGCACGCGATCGCGGTCACCCACACGAACCAGTCCTGGTGGTCGATCGCGTACAGCATCGCGGTGAACGCCGAGTTCGCAAACAGGAAGACGATCCCGAAGGCGAGGATGCGAAGCGAGGGCACCGACTCCGGATAGAGCCGGAAGAGCCGCCCGATCGGCGCCACCAGCAGAAACGTCCCCAGCGTCAGCGGCCAGCCGAGCAGCACCAGGATCTTGAGGAAGCGCCCGTAGAAGAGCACCATCCGCTCCGGCGTCTCCCGGTGGGCCACCGCCAGCACCGGGTAGACGACGGCCTGGATCGCCAGGGGCACGAACTGAAGGGCCTCGAAGGGTTTGTAGGCGAACGTGTACCAGCCGACTTCGGCGTAGGGGCGGAAGTGCTGAAGGATGGGCACGTCGGCCTTGAAGTAGACGTTGGTGAGCAGGGCACCGAGCGCGAACGGAAACGCGAGCCGGATCCAGCGCCAGAACAGCGCGAAAGGGAGCCCGAGCCGGATCCCCCCGACCCGGAAGAGCGGAATCACGACCAGGCAGTAGACGGTGACGAAGGCGTAGGACCCCGCGTAGACCCAGACGAAGAAGCCCACCCCGAGGCCGAGGCGAGCGCCGCCGATGATGCCCACCGCCTGGATCGCGACCTGAACCAGGATCGCGATCACCTCGAAGCCGAGGCGGCCGGTGGCATAGAACGTGTTGCGAAGGACCTGGGAGTAGGTGGTGAGGATGAGCAGCGCCCCGCCGGGCAGGATCAGGTCCTGGAGCTCGGCGGTGCCGAGCGCGAGCCCGAACACGACGAACGCGAGCACGGCCAGCGGCACCTGGCCCAACAGCACCATCCCCAGGTAGACCGGCTGACGGTCCGGGCGGCGCGCCGCCTCCCGCGTGTACAACGTGTCCAGACCCAGGTCCGAGAGCACGGAGATGATCGCCGAGAAGGAGACCATGGTCGTGTAGCGCCCGTACTGGGTCGGCCCCAGACTGCGCGCCAGGACGATCACCATCACCAACGCGACCAGGCGCGACACGATGTTGGCGGCCAGCACCAAGGTCGAGTTGCGGACCGCCCGCCCCGCCAGACGGACGGCTGGATTCGGCAAGGCGGCTCGTATCCTACCCTGCCGTGCTTCGCGGCCTGAGCGCCGGTCTGCTGGTCGTAACCGCCGTCGCCCTGCTCGGCGCGTTCGGGATCGGTTTCCGCGACTACTTGCGTCGCGGGCCGGTGGCGACGCCGCCGCCCCGGGTCGCGCATATCGCCACGCCGCCGCCGGCGACCCCGACGCCGGCACCCACGCTGACGCCGACTCCGACCGCCGCCCCGACGCCCGCACCCACGCCGACCCCCCCACCACCCTCCGCCTTGATCGCGGCCGTCCCCTACACGGTGCAGGCGCCCAACGGTGACTGGGACGCCGCCCACGAGGAGTACTGCGAGGCGGCGGCGGTGACCATGGTCGGTCTCTACTACCAGGGCGGGACCTACCCGGGGAACGTGATCCCGGCCGACACCGCGAACGCCGACATGGCCCAGATCGCGGCGTGGGAGCGCCAGACCTGGCCCAACCAGCTGAATCTATCGCTCCAGCAGATCGCCCAGGACGGCGCCCACTTCTACGGACTGACGGCGTCCGTCGTGCCTCTGGATTGGGGCGCCATCCAGGGCTACCTGGCTGGCGGCCAGCCGGTGATCATTCCGGTCATGACCCACGGCGGCCCGGGGAACACGATGATCAATCCCGACTACGGGGCGGACAACGTGTACCACGTGATCGTCCTGGTCGGCTACAACGCGGCGCAGGGGACGGTCTACACCAATGACGCCGGGGTCAGCCAGGGCCATGACATGGCGTATGCCTGGACCACGCTGCAGACCGCCGTGCAGTCGATGACGCAAACCCCGGTCGACCAGTCGGGCGCGGCGGTTCCGACCGCTCAGGGGATGTCGATGCTGGTGTTCGCCCGGGGCTGAACGTCACCTCCGCCACCTGCCGGTGGTTATCGTTTGGCCTTGCGCCCGTACCAGCTGCGGACAGGGTGACAGAATGGGGTGGGGGCAGGAAACCGCACGGCCGGCCGGCTTGCAGTTTGGGGGGTCTGCGCAACGACGTTGAGGCGTGAGGAGAGTGACCGCACGGCTGAGGGATCGCATCCCGCACCGACGCGCATCTACCGAGTCTTGGTCGCCGACGGCTCCCCCATGTTCCGGCGGGGGCTCACCGGCCTCCTCAACAATCATCCCGAGGTGGAGGTGGTGGGCGAGGCGAGCGACGCCGCCGGGCTGCTCCAGGGCGCCCGGGAGCGCCGCCCGGACGTGGCCGTCGTGGACGCCGCCATTCCGGGGGGGTCGGAGGAGGCGGCGAGCGAACTCCGGCGGCAGGCGCCCGGAACCTCGATCCTCACGCTGAGCTCGACCGGATCCATGATGGAGGCGACGCGCGCGCTGGGCGGCGGCACCAGCGGGTACGTGCTGAAAGAGGCGGAGCCCGAGCTGCTGGTGGCGGCCATCATTGCCGCGGCGCATGGCTACGCCGTCTCGCCGCGCCTCATCATGCACGAGATCGGCCGGGCCGGAAACCCCCTCGGTCACCATCACCAACTGCTGGACGGGCTGTCACCCCGCGAGTTCCAAGTGCTGCGCGACCTGGCCGATGGCATGACCACCAAGCTGCTCGCCGACCGGCTGGGCATCTCGGAGAAGACGGTCCGCAACCACATCGCGAGCATGTACGCGAAGCTCGGCCTGCACGACCGCTCTCAGCTTGTCCGCTACGCGATCCAGAAGGGGCTCTCCCGTCCCCTGGAGGCGATCCAGTAGCGCGCCGGCTGTCCCGCGCGCCGGCCCCCTTTCGCACGGAACGGTGCCCATCGGGACCTGCATGGGATCCCTTTCGCGCGAAGCGGGGGTTGAGCGTGGAGCCTCAGTTGAGGGCGGCGATCCGCTGCTGCCGGAGCCATTCGGGCGAGATCTTGATCTCCATCCGTCCGATGCACCGGGCGCACCACACGCGCTCGCAGCGTTCACAGGCGATGTGCTGGTGGTCGCAGTCGAGGTCGAGCTCCATCGTGTAGGTGCCGCACTCGAAGCAGCGAACAGGACAGCGCATCGCTCGCATTCTACCCAGCGCCCTGGGCACCAGGACCGTCGGCTACGTTCGGACGAACTCGAGGATGTCTCTGTCGAGCACCTCCTGATAGGCCCCGGTAGGCAGCGTCCGCGAAGAATGTCAACTCCACCTGCCGGGCGTCCGAGCCGGGACCGATATCTTCTACCCCTGGTCGCGTTACGAAGACCGTCGACTGTCCGAGACCGAGCCTCCGACGGCTCAGCCGGTCGTGACGGGCGAAGAGCCGGCCATGCCGGCAGCCACCCGCAGGGCGGCGATCATCGAATCCCAGCGCGCCACGCCTTTGCCCGCGATGTCGAACGCGGTGCCGTGGTCGACCGAGGTGCGCGGGAAGGGCAGTCCGAGCGTGACGTTGACGCCGTCCTCGAAGCCGGCCAGCTTGACGGGGATGTGCCCCTGGTCGTGGTACATCGCGACGACCACATCGAAGTCCCCCTTCGACGCGCGCCAGAACACGGTGTCCGGCGGCCAGGGGCCGGAGGCGTCGATGCCGGCCGCGCGCCCCGCCTCCACCGCCGGCCCGATCTCCCGGATCTCCTCGTCGCCGAAGAGGCCACCCTCCCCCGCGTGGGGGTTGAGCCCGGCGACCGCGATGCGCGGTACCTGGACGCCGAGCACCCGCCCCGCGCCCGCCGCGAGCTCGATGGTGCGTAGCACGCGAGCCTTGGTCGCGGCCTCGATCGCAGAGCGCAGCGAACGGTGGGTCGTGACGTGGACGACTCGGAGCGCGCCGGAGACGAGCAGCATGCGCACGTCGCGAGCCCCCGCCAGATCGGCCAGCATCTCGGTGTGGCCCGGCCATTTGAACCCGCCCAGCCGGAGCGCCTCCTTGTTGATAGGCGCGGTGACGATGGCGTCGTAGCGTCCCTGCTGGATCAGCTCCACCCCGCGCTCGATGGCGGCCACCGCGGCGCGTCCCCCGGCGGCCGAGAGTTCGCCCGGCCGCACCCCGGAGGCGTCGCCGGCGGTTTCGATGGCGGGAACCGGCACGCCGAACCGCGCCGCCAGCTCGCGAAGCTGGTTGGGGTCGCCGGCGACGGCGATCTCAGCCAGGTTGGAGACCGCGGGTTCGGCGAGGGCCCGCACCGTGATCTCGGGTCCGATGCCGGCGGGGTCGCCGGCGGAGACGATGAGGCGAGGTCTCACACCGTCATTTTGCGGCGACACCGGAGGTCGAGCCTTCAAGCCAGGCCAGCCCCTCGGTGATCGTGGAGGGGACGCCGAACGAGCCCGCCTTCAGAAGCACCGGCATCCCGTCCAGCGAACCCCCGCGGACGCGCCCGTAGCCGACCCGGGGCAGGGGCTCGGCAAGGAGCCGCAACCCGGTGGCATCGTGACGGCGCAGACAGCGGGCGGCCGTCTCGCCGCCGGTCAGGAAGAGCCCGTCGGCGCCGTCGAGGGCGGGCACCTCACCGGGCGCCGCCACCGCGACCCACTGGCCTGCGCGGCGCGCGTGGTCCGCCTGCGCCGCGGCGGCGGGGGTGCCGATCACGGCGAGCGGCCGACGGCAGCGAGGAGAGGGCGCGATGGGGACGGACGGGAGGCCCAGGCCGCGTCCCAGCGCCGCCGCCAGCCCGGCACTCCCGGCGCCGACGGCTCCCGTCCGGAGGATCTCCGCCGCGATCCGATCCAGGTCGGCATCGCTCTCCGCGTCCCGCAGCACGATGCCATCGCCCAGCGCGCCGAGCAGGGCGCGCAGGTCGACCGCGCCGGAGGCCCAACGTTGGACCCCATCTCTGGTCGTGCGGCCCTCCGCCGGGAGCGCCGGCGCCACCACCACCCGCCATCCCGCCTGCAGCAGCGGTGCGATGTCGCCACGCGGGTTGCCGCGCAGGAGCGAGTCGAGTTTGCGATAGAGCACGCGGCCCGAGTATTGCCGCGCCACCGCCCCGGTCCTGAGCGCGGCCTGGTCCTGGTCGGCTTCGCGGGTCTCGGTGCTGACCGCGCTCCGCTCCGCGTCCGGGATCATGGGCCAGATCCCCACCTCGACCGGGCCCGCGCCACAGAACGGCGCCGCGCTGTCACAGGCGCCGGTCACGTCGTCGGCGATCAATCCCAGCCGAAACGCTATGAGACCATCTCCGCGACCTGGACCGCGGTCAGCGGTGCCAGCAGGATTCCGTTCCGGTTGTGCCCACTGGCGACCACCAGCCCCGGCACCTCCGAAATCGCGCCCACCACCGCCCTATCGTCGGGCGTCCGCGGCCGCAGCGCCGCCCACACCCGTTCCACGGCCGCCGAGCCCAGCTCCGGAATCGCCGTCTGCGCGAACGTCAAAAGTTGTGCCACCCCTTGCGCCGTAGGGCGAGCGTCGAACCCCACCTCCTCCTCGGTGGACCCGGCGACGATGGTCCCGTCGGGCTTCGGGACCAGGTAGTTCGACTGCCACTCCAGCATCCGGGTGAGCGCTCGACGGCGAGGACGCAGGGTGACGAGCTGGCCCCGGGAGGGGCGGATGTCGAGCGCGATGCCGAGGGGCGACGCCAGGGAGGGCGACCAGGGACCGGCGGCCAGGACGACCCAGTCCGCGTCCACCGTCCCGTCGGCGGTTGCCACGCCGTGCACCCGGCCGCCCCGAGTCAGGATCTGTCCCACCGGACTGCCCTCGCGCACCTCCGCCCCGCCGGCCGCCGCCGTCCGGGCCAGCGCTTCGACGAACCGCGGCGGCGTGATCTGGGCCTCCTCCAGGAGGGTGGCGCCACGCACGCGTGCCTGCAGCGCGGGCTCCAGGCGGCGGGCCTCGGAGGCGTCGACCCAGCGGCCCCCCTCCTGCTGCAAACGCTGCGCCTCGGACGCCGAGAGCGCGGGCCGGATCGACTCGCCGCGGCGGAACTCGACCGAGATCCCGGTCCGCTCCAGGCGAGAGACCAGCTCCTCGAACAGGGCCAGGCTCCGCCGGCCGCGTTCGGCTTCCGGTCCGCTCCCGATCCCCCCGGGCGACAGCAGGCCGGCCGCCGCGCCCGACGCCTGTGCGCCCACGCGGTCGCGCTCCAGCAGCAGCACGTGGTGACGGTCACGCGTCAGCCGCTCCGCGACGGCACAGCCGATCACCCCACCCCCCACGACGACGATCCTCGACATCGCTCACATTGTGCGGCCGTGCCCGGGGCCGCGATGCTCATCCGGGTAGGCGCACCACGCGCGTCAGCCGGTAGACCCCGAGCGCGGCCAGGAGCAGGAGGAGCAGGGGCAGCAGGAGTGCGAGCCGGGCCCCCCACGCGCCTTGCACGTGTGGAAGAACCCACGCGTCGGCCGCGACGATGGCAGCGACGCCGACCACCCAGGAGGCGGTGAACCGACCCCACCCTTCGCTCTCGAACCGGGTCGCTCGACCGGCGAGCCCGCGTATCCCCCCGGCGGCCGCGTAGAGGGTCAGGTACGGCACGGCCGGGACGAGCGGCGGCGGCAGCGTGCGGACCAGCCAGGGAAGCGCGACGAGGGAGATGGCGGCGAGGAACGCGAACGGCAGCGTCCGCCCCAGCAGGCGGATCCGCTCCTCACGTTCGGAGGCCGGCCAGGCCATGGTGTCGGACCAGCGCCGGGCGGGGAGACGAACCGGTCGGGTCCGGCTCTTGAACTGGTCCACCAGGCGCTGCTGGGCGGCCGCCTTGATCCCGTCCGTCGCCGGCGGCGCCCACCGCACCGCACGCGGCCGGCTCGCGATCGAGGCCAGCGAGGCGTTCGGCGTGCCGCGATCGTAGGTTGCGCGCAGATTGGGGTCGCTCAGCACCTCGTAGGCGGCGTTGATGCGGGCCGCATGCGTCGCCGCCCGGGGATCCCGGGTGCGGTCGGGGTGCCAGTGCAGCAGGAGCCGATTGCGGGCGCGGCGCGCGTCGCGCAAGGACGCGCCGCGTTCAACGCCGAGGATGGCGTAGGGATCGTCTTGGGCTTCCACGGCTACCTATGCATGGCAAGCTACAACATCGCCGGCGCCTTTGAGCGCCCGTTTCGATCGGAAGGGGTGCTATCGCACCCCGGATGGCGACCGTTCCGTGCGAAACGGCGAATCAGGGGCGCCTACAGGTGGGTGAAGATGTCGGCCAGGATCAGGCTGGTCCCGATGTTGGCGAGCAGCATCGCCGCGCCGCCGCCGATCATGACCCACTCGGCCCGCCGCCGCCAAGCCGGCGACCAGGCGGCGAAGACGGCGGGTGCCAAGAGGACGGCGAGGATCAAGAGCAGAAGCAGCGGGTCCGGCGCCCAGCCGGTGCCGGAGCCCGCAAAGAGCCAGTTGGTCGCGGTCGCCCCGCCCAAGCCCAGCACCAACGCGTAGGCGCCCACCGAGCACCGCCGCACCGCCCACCAGGCCAGCCCCGCGGCGCCGAGATAGACCTCGGGGTAGATGATGACCTTGTACCAGCCGTACTGAGCGGTCTGAGCGGAGCCCGCCAGCACCAGCATGACCAGCGCGTAGGCAGCGGCCGGCCAGACCAGGAACCAGCCTCGACGGCGCCCCCCAACGACGGCGAGCACGCCGAGCCCGATCCAGCCCAGCAGCCACCACCCATCGTGGAGGCTGCGGTTGACGCCGGTCGGGGCGGCGATGAAGTTGAAGATCGTGAGGATGTTCTGCCGATTCAGGTTCTGCGAGAAGACGATCTCTAAAAACAGGTGCCAGTTGACGAGCGCGCCGTAGAGCGGATACACGAGGATCCCGGCCACGGTCGCACCCAGCACCCAGCAGAAGGGGCGGAGCCGGCGCTCGGCGAGCAGGATCACGACCGCGATCCCGCCCACCGCGAGGCCGGAGATCTTCATGCCCGGCGCGAGGAACGCGCAGACGCAGGCGACCACCAGCCAGAGGGTCGGCCGCGGCGTGCCCTGCGTGAGATGCCAGCACGCGATCAGCGCCAGCAGCAGCAGCACCGCCTGCACCGACTCCGGCTCCGCCTCGCGCCCGAGGAGGACGGCGGCGGGAGCGGTGGCGAGCAGGGCGGCCGCGATCAGCGCCGGCCAGCGGCCGAGGATGGGGCGGGCGAAGACCGCGGTGAGCAGGATGGTGGCCGAGGAGGCGAGGATCGGGATCAAGCGGACCTGGGCCGCGGTCACCTGATCCAGCCGGCGGTCCCCGAGCAGCACCACCCAGCCGCCGATCAGCAGCGAATAGAAGGGCGGGTGATCCATCCACTGGTGGACCATCGGGAAGGTCTGGCCGAAGAGATGCAGGGTGATGTGGGCCGGGTAGGCGGAAAAGTAGGACCAGGTGTAGGCGTCCCCGTGCAGCAGGAGGCCCATGCCCGCCCAGGCGAACTGCAGCTCATCCTCATTGTCCAGAAGGAGCGGCGCCGTGGTCAGGTCGTGCGCGCGCAGCACCAGGCCGAGCACCGTGATCGCGGCCAGCGCGATGACCTCCCAGCGGGGCCACCGAACCCTCTCGGCCTCAGGCCACACGGAAGATTCGGTAGCCGTCCCGGTCATAGACGAGCCGTCCGTGCGCGGCCCAATAGGTGGGGCTGGCCCGGAACGCGATCTCCTGGGGTCCGATCACGACGTAGTCGACGCCGTACCGCCGCACCAGCTCCGGGGTTCCGGGGCCGCCGGCGAGCATGGTCTGGACCTGCTGCTGCCGCGCCGCCCACCCGGGCAGACCGTAACTCCAGGTCCATCCGTCATAGCCTGCCACGAGCGTCCTTCCGGCGAGGACGGGGATCGGGTGGTTGTTGACGGGCGCGGTCAGGAAGACCGCGTGAGGTGAGGTATTGGTCCGCACCCACGCGCCGGCTTCGACACCACCGGGGTCGATGAAGAGGGCGGTGGTGCCGGCTGCCGGCTGCAGCGCCCGGGCGAGGTCGAGGGTGCCCGCGAAGACGAGCGAGACCACGAGTGCCACCGTCACCACCCGCAGCACGGTTCGTGCGGTCCCGGGCGCGGGCAGCAGGCGCCAGAGTCGTGCCAGCACCAGCCCCACCGGGAGCGCTCCGATCAGAAGCCAGTAGGCGAAGAATTTTGTGTTGTCCCAGTCCCAGGGCTGGAAGACGACCAGGTTCGGGGCCAGGAACCAGAGCCAGATCGGGACCAGGCGCCACCAGAGCGGGCGGCTCAGCGTGCGGCGCCAGGCGAACGCGAGCAGCATCAGGGGCACCAGGAAACCGGTGTTCAGGAGCCAGAACACCAGCGCGGACTGGTGTGCCCCGTCGGCGGCGCTCATCCAGCCCGATTGAAGGCGCAGCGAGGCGGCGCCGCCCAGCACCAGCCAGATGGTCTGGGGCACACCGAGCACGAGCGCCGGCGCCACGAACCCCCACCAGGTCCGCCGCCGCTCGAGGAGCGCCCACCAGACCCCCAGGCAGAGCAGGGTGCCGTAGGCGTCGAGGTTGGCGAGCGGGAGGAGCCCCGTGAACACGCCGACGGCAACGTAGGGGCCCCAGCCTGGCCGCCGGCGGGCCGCCCACAGCACCGCCAGCCCGGCCGGTACGGCGGCGAACCCGAGCAGCACGTCGCGCTGCGGAACGATCCAGGCCAGCACCGGGTTCAGCCACTGCAGGTTGAGCGCCGGATCCTGCGTGTACAGCTGGGGCAGCGCTCCCAGGACCTGGCCCCCGCGCTCGGCCAGCCGCTGCAGGAACAGCACGAAGCCGAGGCCACCCGAGAGCAGGAAGACGAAGACGGCGAGGACGGCCGCCGCCCGCTCCCCCGCCAGGCGGAGCCAGCCGTAGTAGATCGCCGGTGGGAGCGCCAGCGAGAGCATGCCGCTGGTCACCGTCACCGCCGAGGTCACGGGACTGCCCAGCACCACCGCCCCCGCCGCCCACAGGTCGACCAGGAAGGGATAGGTCATCGCATGTCCGGCGTAGATCGGGAAGCGGGGCGGAAAGTTGTGACCGAAGGCGAAGGACGAGATGTATGTGAGGTGGGCCGACCAGTCGGCATAAGCGGCGACCGTGCCGGAGAGGATGCCCTCGGCGGTGATCCGGTAGGAGCGGCCGAGCAGAATCAGCGTGTACGGCCAGCAGGCGAGCAGGAGCAGCCAGAGCGGCCACGGCTCCCCCCGGCGCCAGCGGGCGGCGGCCAGCGCCAGCTCACGCGTCAGGCCCCTCCGCGCGAGCCAGGCGAAGAGCACGCCGGCCGCCAGCGCCAGGCCGAGACCAAGCAGTACCAGCGGCTCCGTGAGGCGGCCGGCCGGGAGCGCGAGCAGGAGGAAGATCAGAGCGGCGACGACGGCGCCGACCGGAGCCCCCCACGCCAGGCGCTCCTCCAGGCGCAGGTCGACGCGCGCGGCGTAGGTGAGGCCGATCCCGGCCAGCCAGGTCGGCAAAAGCAGCAGGGCGGCGATCCCGGTCAGCGCCGTCACCACGAGGGCCACGACGACCGCGAAGACCACCAGCAATACCTGCAGCCGTCGCCACTTGAGTCGGGACCGCGATCTCTCCGGGCCGGCGTCGGGCTCGGCGGTAGTCCTCATATGTGCGCGTCCATCATCGCGGGGGGCAGAGTGTCCGCGGTGCGACGCTACCGGGCGCGTCGGGCCGTCGCCCTGCTTCTATTCCGGCGCTCGCTCAACTCCAGCTCGGAAGCCACATCTTCCCGGTGCCGAAGCCGCCGAGCAGCGAGGTCCTGTCGATCGGGATCCCGGTCCAGAGCGGATAGAAGTAGAGGAAGAAAAGGAACACCACCACCATCGCCGCGATCACGTACCCGGGCCGGGTGCGGGTCACGGTCGAGGCCCAGCCGCCGCCGCGGAAGCTGACCTCACGGGTCTCCTGCAGCCGGGCCACCGCGTACGCGAGGGCCAGGACCATGAAGATCAGGCCTCCGAACATGTGGTAGAGGAACAGGATCCGACTCACCTTCGCGAACGGAAGCCACTCGGCCAGGAACCCGACCACGATCAGGGCCGGCTGCCAGCGCCGGTAGGCGACCGCCTCGTAGCCGCAGTAGACGAGTGCCGGCAGGCTGGCCCACCAGACGATCGGATTGCCCAGGTTCACGATCCCGGCGGCGAGCGTGGCGCCGACCGGCTGGTAGTAGTACCAGACGGGACGGATAAGGAACGGCCACGTGTACCAGGCCGAGGCGTAGGGATGCGTGGCCTTCAGGTTGGCCTGGTAGTACCACATTTGGTACTGATACCACCACCAGCCGCCCAGCACGCCACCTGAGCCACCCACCGCCTGGAAGGTGTACGGCCCCTTGGTGAAGAAGAGCCAGGGAATCCAGCTCGCGAAGTAGACGGCGCAGGGCAGGACCACCATGAAGCCGAGGAAGGCAGGCCAGTAGACCCTCCCGGAGACGCCGCCGGGAAGTGGGCGGTCAGGCACCCGCAGGCGCCAGGAGCCGATCTGGATGCGGCCGATCTTCGACAGCAGCGGACCGCCGACCAGGAACACGATCGCGATCCCGAGCGCCGCCAGGGCCGTCCACTTGGCGGCGAATCCAAGGCCCATCGCGAAGCCGCAGATCCCGAGCGTCAGGAGGCTGTCCCATTTCGAGCGCGCGCGCATGTGGACCAGAAACAGCGACAGCGCCAGGATCTGCAGCGTCGCCGGGACCACATCGATGACACCGATCCGGGACTCGACGAAGAAGAGGCCGTCGAAGCAGGCGAAGAAGGCGGCCGCGATCGCGAACCAGCGGTTTCGCCACAGCTGCCGGGCGAGAAAGTACATGAGCCCGATCGCGAGCGAGCCGAAGACACAGACGCCGAGGCGCCACCCCAACGTGTTGTAGCCCAGCTCGCCGATCGTGCCCGGCTCCCCGCGAATGACGTGACGGTAGAAGCCGTAGATCCATTCCCCCCCGGCGATGACGTACTTCGCGATCGGCGGCTCGGGATCGAAGTAGGTGACGCCGACCAGGTCATCGTGCCCGAAGACGCCAAAGTAGATCTCGTCAAAGACCTCCCCGTTGGGGGGTTCCGGCGGCTGACCGGGGATGCTGGTCGCCTTCTGGTACGGGTAGGCCAGGCCGCACAGGGTTCCCAACGCCCCGCGTGCGTTGATCGGCGTGCCGTGCACGCAGTTGGTGATCGGGGGCCCCGGCTGTCCGGTCAGGAAGTTGGGCATGATCGGGCTGAAGAAGCGAAAGAAGAAGGCCACCAGCACAAACCCGACCATGAGCCCCACGTCGAGCCGGGTCAGGCGCAGGCGACCGAGCAAGCCGCGGCCCTCGGGCGCCTCGGGATCGTCGAGGGGGACCGGAAGCGCGGGATCGGGAGCCGGTTCCGAGCCGGGTTCGGCACCGGCCTCCGACACCGGCTCGGGTGACAGATCCGCGACCGGCGGCTGAGGGGCGGCGGGGTCGGAGTCGGAGCCGGCCGGTCTCGGGCTCTGGGCCGCTGCCCTGCCCTCGGGCCCCGATTCCGGGGACGTCACCGGCGGCGCTTGCCCCGTCGCCGCTTGGACCCGCCCAGGTTCTGGCTCGCCGCTTCCGGGATGTGGGAGCTGATCTCCCAGCTGAAAGCGTCGGGATCGGGGACCGGGATCGCGACCGTATCCTCGAAGATCATGCGCCGGCTGATCTTGCGCTGGAGCTCGGCCAGCTTGACGTCGTCGGCCCGGATCTTGAAGTAGAGCGCCCCCTTGGGGAGGATCGCGCGGTCCGCGGGGCGCACCAGCCGCTTGCGCTCCCGGGTGTCAAAGTGCTCGATCAGAGGCCGCACGCGTGGGGCGCGGATGAAGTCCCACTCGATGAAGGTGGAGCTGAACACGTTCTGGATCGTGAGCCCCCGCTCGTCGGCGACCAGGACATGCCGGTTGCGGTAGATGAGCAGGAAAAGGAAGAGCAGGATCGCGGCCGGGATGTAGAGGACGAAGACGTAGCTGGAGAGGCCGAGGATGCCCTGGCTGGTGTTGATCTTGGCATGCTCGAAGAAGATGGCGTAGGCGCCGAACGCCACACCGGCGGCGATGAGCACGAAGACCCACAGGCGCTGCTGCTTCCAGGTCTGTTCCGCATAGAGGATGGGCTGGCGCAAGGGAGCCAAGAATACTTGAGCCCCAAGACGTTCTGACGCCGGGAACGACTTCGCCTCAAGGCCCCCTCGGAGCCCTTCAGCCGGCGTCCTCGCGGGCTGCGGACGGCGGACCCTCATGGGTTGAGATGACCGCGCCCCGCATCGCGCTCCCGCAGTCGCAGCCTCGTTCTTCGGGGATGTTGGGGATCAGAGCCAGCAGCAGCCGCCGTAGTCGATCCGTGTTCTCCGCCAGCACTCGCTCCAGGTCCACCACCGAGACGGCCGCTATCGAAAGGTCGTCGTCGAGGCCGGTGTCGTAGTCGGTGACCAGAGCCAAGTTCACGAAGCAGAGTTCGAGCTCGCGGGCCAGGACCACCTCCGGGTACTGCGTCATGTTGACCACGTCCCACCCCTCACTCGCGTACCAGTGGCTCTCGGCACGCGAACTGAATCGTGGGCCCTGGATGACGACCATCGTGCCGCGCTCGTGCACGGTGAGTCCCTGCTCCCGGGCGACGCCTGCCACCAGCCGCCGCAGCTCAGGGCAGTAGGGATCCGCGGCGCTCACGTGCGCCACCTGGGGCCCGGTCGCGTAGTAGGTGTCCTCCCGTCCCCACGTGCGGTTCACGAACTGGTCGGTGAGGACCAGGTCGCCGGGGGCCAGCTCACGGCGCAGCGACCCGCACGCACTGGGCGAGATGACTCGGGTCACACCGAGGTGCCGCATCGCCCACAGGTTGGCTCGGTAGTTGATGGCCGCCGGCGGCAGCGTGTGATCCGCACCGTGGCGCGGCAGGAAGGCGACGCGGACGCCGCCAACGGTTCCGATCGCGATGCGGCCACTGGGCTGCCCGTAGGGTGTCTCTACCTCGACCTGCTCGACGCCGTCCAGGAACTGGTAGAAGCCGGAGCCCCCGAAGACCCCGATCATGGCCGCGGGCGGCATCAGCGCCGGCGCGTCGCGGGCCGCCAGGTGCGGTTCAGGGCGCCGGTGTGGTAGCCCTCCAGGTCCAGGGAGACGAAGGCGAAGCCGGCCTCCCGCACGCCTGCCACGATCTGCCGGCGAAGCTCGAGCGCGCGTGGCAGCTCGCGCTCCTCGAGCTCCACCCGCGCCACGTCGCCGTGATGACGCACGCGGACCTGGGGGAAACCGAGCCCCTGCAGGGCGGCCTCCGCGCGCTCGATCTGGCGCAGCATGGCGGTGTCGATCGCGGTCCCGGCGGGCACGCGCGACGAGAGGCAGGCGAAGGACGGCTTGTTCCAGTTGGGCAGCCCCAGATGCCGCGCGGCGGCCCGGATCTCCGCCTTTCCCATCCCCGCCTCGAGCAGCGGGAACCTCACGCCGCGCCGAACGGCCGAGCCGTGACCGGGTCGGTGGTCGCCGGCGTCGTCGGCGGTGGCGCCATAGGCCAGCCAGCGAAGGCCGTGCCGCCGCTGGATCGGTTCCAGGGTGCCGAACAGCTCCTCCTTGCAGTGGAAGCACCGGTCAGGCGCGTTGCGGCGGTAGGCGTCCAGCTCGACCTCGTGCGTCTCCACCTCTTCCAGGTGGGCGCCGAGGGTACCGGCCAGGCGGCGGGCCTGCTCCTGCTCAGCTTCCGGATACGCGGGGGAGCTGGCCAGCACGGCGACCACCCGGTCAGGTCCGAGCTCATCGAGCGCGAGCTTGAGCAGGAGGGTGGAGTCGACGCCACCCGAGTAGGCGACCAGCACCGATCCCAGCTCTCGCACCAACTCCCGCGCCCGGCGCAGCGAGCGTTCGTCCACCCGGTCCAGCTGCATCAGTGCGGCCATCGGTTACTCATGCTAGGAGCCGGAGCCCCGTACGCTCGGTGGGTGGCCCTGCCTCGCTCCCGGTCGATCCTCTCCGTCGGCTCCAGCGCCTCGATCCTGTCCATCGGGTCGAGCGGTTCGGTCCTCTCCATCGGGTCGGCGGGGTCGGTCCTGTCGATCGGCTCGGCCGGCTCCATCGGATCGATCAACTCGATTGCTTCGGTGTTGTCGATCGGATCCTTCCTCTCGGCGGCGTCGGTGCTCTCGGCGTGCTCAGTATGGGGCGTGCTCGCCTGGCGCGCCGGGTGGCGGCGCGGGCGCTTGAAAGGTCTCTGAGGGTCAGGCGCCGACCGAGGCCGGAACCTGCGAGGGTTCCGCGGCCGGGACGCCGCAGAAGGTCTCGTAGTCGATGAGCTCGGTCACGGTCGGATGGTCGCCGCAGAGCGGGCACTCGGGGTTCCGGCGCAGGCGCAGCGTGCGGAAGGACGTGTCGAGGCCTTCGAAGACGAGCAGGCGGCCGACCAGAGAGTCCCCGATGCCGAGGATGAACTTGATGGTCTCGAACGCCATCATCGACCCGATGATCCCCGGCAGCACGCCGAACACGCCCGCCTCCGCGCAGCTGGGCACCACGCCCGGTGGAGGCGGCGTCGGGAAGAGGCAGCGGTAGCAGCCGGTGCCGTTGGCGGCGTCGAACATCGTGACCTGGCCCTCGAACCGGTAGATCGAGCCGTGGACCAGTGGCTTTTTGAGCAGGAACGCGGCGTCGTTCGCCAGGTAGCGGGTCGGGAAGTTGTCGGTCCCGTCCAGGATCAGGTCGTAGTTGCGGAAGACGTCGAGGACGTTTTCCGAGTTGAGGTGCAGATTGTGCTTCTCGACCACGACGTCGGGGTTCATCGCCCGCAGCTTCTCTTCGGCGGAATCGACCTTGGGCCGGCCCAGGTCGTCGATGCCGTGGAGGATCTGGCGCTGCAGGTTGGAGGCGTCCACGTCGTCGAAGTCGACGATGCCGATCCGTCCCACGCCGGCCGCCGCCAGGTAGAGCGCCGCCGGGGAGCCGAGGCCGCCCGCCCCCATCAGCAGCACCGAGGTGTCGAGGAGCTTGCGCTGCCCTTTGCCGCCGACTTCGGGGAGAATCAGGTGCCGCGCGTAGCGCTGGACCTGTTCGGGAGTAAAGCCTGCCATCGATGATTGGTACGGAGCGACCCCCGGCGTCTATTCCCTCGCTCGCGCGTCGACTGCGCGGGCGAACCCGCCATTTGTGGGGCAGATGGGGCCTACCGGTGCCCGCGAAGGACCCTTCTGTGGGCAGATGGGGCCTACCGGTGCACCGCGCGAGTGCTCGGATTCACCGACACCGGCGCACGAAGGCGGCCCCACACCCCCCGCCTAAGATGACTTGGAGCATGTCGACCGATTACCTCGACGACGAGCACATCATCGCGCTCTACAACCGGGTTCGGGCGGGGCGCCGGACCTGGCCCGAGGGGATCTGGCAGTCCCCCGCCGCCCTCCAGTACGCCGTCACCGTTTTCGACTACTGGATCCACAACGTGATGGGCTGGAAGGGTTGGCCCGAGGCACGCACGCGCGTGACGCCGGCGCTTCTCGAGGAGCACCGCCTGGCCGACATCGTGGAACACGTCTTCGTGCCCGAATTCGGCAGCGACTGGCTGGACTTCGAGATCGTGCTCAACGAGTCGATCCGGCTCAGCGAGGACGAGGCCTGGATGCCCGAGGTCCTGGATCGCCAGGAGCGTGTGGAGGCGGCCTTCGAGCACTCCTTTACCGAGTTGATCGGGTCACCAAAGCAGCAGCCGCGGATGCTGAGCACCTACCACCGCTTTCGCAACCACCTGCTGCGGATGTGGAGCGCCTTCCAGGAGGCGCAGGCCGAGCACGACCGGGCCGAGCACGAGGCGGCGGACCGCTTCTGGCAGGGCCTCCGCATGGTGCGCCTTTCGCGAGCGCCGGGCGCTGAGCAGTGGGGCATCTTCAACGACGACGAGGACCGGCTGGGCGAGATCTCGATGATCTGGGGCGAGCATCCCTACTGCCTCATCGTCCTCGATGCCGAGCGCACCGCGGAGCGTGGCAGCTGGGAGCAGGTGGTGTGGCGGCTGGAGCAGGAGATCCTGCTCGAAGACCCCGGCGTCTTCACCTACGGCGTCTGGCAGAAGGGGTTCGTGGGCGAGTTCTACCGCTGCGCCGACTGCGGCGAGCTGCACAATCAGTCGGACGACGAAGGTGCCGAGATCCATCTCGATCTGGGCGGCGACGACGGGGACGACTGAGCCGAAGGCAATCAGAGCATGAGTCGTCCCCCTTCGGGGGGAATGCGGGGGGGCGCCCCCGCATGATGGGTACACTGACCCGACGACGCGCTCGATCGACCTGGACGGGTGGCTGAGCGGTCGAAAGCGCCCGCCTGCTAAGCGGGTAAGGGGTGTGAAGCTCCTTCCCGGGTTCGAATCCCGGCCCGTCCGCCATCGCACCCACAAAACCTCGACTTGCGATTCCTCCCCCACCTTTCGTATGCTGTGCTGCGCTGGATTGCGAAGGTTGCATGCGATCGCAAGCATGCTTGCGTAACCAACCCGGCGCAGCCACCGTTTCACGATCGTCGAGCGTTTCGGTACTACATCCCAGAAGAGGTTGCAGTAATGAACTACGAATTCCTGGCCGCGATGACCTTCGCGATCAGCCTCGTCGCCTGCGTGGCAGGCTTCAGCTGGTCCGAGGTGCGCTCCCGCCGCCGCGCTTCCTGATCCTCGCTGCTCACGGGCGCAATTGCGCTCAGACCCCACCCCGTGCCGCCGGCCGCTTCCCCAGAGCGGCCGGCCTTTTTCTTGCTCGCCGTTGCCCGGTCCGGGCCCCCAGCCGCTCACGCCGGTTGACCCGCGGTCAACGACCGCCAAAAGCCCACCCAGGGGTTGCGTGATGTGCGGTGTTGTGCAACAGTGGCCGTACCTTTCAGTTCAATCACAGATCGGGGGCGCGGAACGGTAAAGGGCGAGATGCGGGTGCTTCAGGGACGGCAAGACAACTGAGCAGGAGGGGACGGTCCATTGTTCGAACACATCGTGGCCGCGATCGACGATGACACCATCCGGCGTGGGCGCGTCATCGACGCGACGCGGGAGATCGCGGCAGCCCTCAAGTCGACGGTGGTGGTCGCCCACATCCGCGAGTTGGAGCGCCCAGGGCCGACGACCGGACGGCCGACGACGCTGGTGAGTTCGGCCACCGCCCCCACCGCCACCATCATGATGGAGGACGCTGCCCTTGCCAGGGCGCTCGTGGACGAGGCGGTGAGGACGCTCGAGAAGGAAGGCGTCGAGGCCACCGGCATCGTCCGTGAAGGCGGAGGACAGACTGCGAGGGAACTCCTCGAACTGGCCGAGGAGAACAGCGCGGATCTGATCGTGGTCGGGGATCGGGGCGTGCACGTCACCGATCTGCTGCTCGGGAGTGTGGCGCACCGCATCGTCCACGGAGCCCCGTGCCCCGTGCTCCTGATTCGGTGATCCGCGCCGGCCTGCAGTGAAGGAGGTAATTCGCTCGTGAGTAGTGAGACACCGGGAACGCCCCCGAGTGGTTGGACACTCCGGGGACGCCCGCGGGCGGCGACACTCCGGGGACACCCGCCGGCGGTGAGGAACCGGCGGGACGTCCGCGAGCGGTGAGGCGCCGGGGACACCCGGCAGTGGTCGGACGCCGGAAGTACCGGCGGGCGGGTGGACGCCGGGAACGCCTGCCGGTGGCGCGGCACCGGGAGCATCCGCGGGTGGTGAGGCACCCGGGGCATCCGGGAGTGGCGGCCCACCGGCAGCGTCCGGAAGTGCGGGGGCACCGGAAACGTCCGCGAGTGGCGAGGGACCCCGCGCACCGGTGGGTCGTGAGGTAGAGGTCGAGACTGCGACCGGTACTGTTAAAGGCATTCGAAGCCTGGTGCCGGCCCGGCTTGACCGCCTCCCGTGGACCTGGTTCCACTGGACGGTCATCATCGGGCTGGGAGCCTGCTGGGTTCTCGACGGCCTCGAGATCACCCTCGTCGGCGCCGCCAACCCGGCCATCCAGGAAACCTTCCACATCAACGCGGCGACCGCGGGCCTGCTGGCCACCTTCTACCTGGTGGGGCAGGTGGTGGGGGCCCTTTTCTTCGGCCGCTTGACCGACCTGCTGGGCCGCAAGCGGCTCTTCATCATGACGCTGGCCGTCTACCTGATCGCGAGCGGGATCTCCGGATTGTCGCCCAACATCTGGTTCATGCTCGTGTTCCGGTTCTTCGCCGGGATGGGGATCGGGGGCGAGTACACGGCGATCAACTCCGCGATCGACGAGCTGATCCCGTCCAGGTACCGTGGCCGCGTCGACATCTCGATCAACACCACCTATTGGCTGGGCGCCATGATCGGGTCGATCGTCAGCACGCAGATTCTGTCTCTGCCCAATAACATCGGCTGGCGCATCGGCTTCTTCATCGGACCCGTGATCGGGATCGGCATCATCTTCATCCGCCGCACCATCCCCGAGAGTCCCCGCTGGCTGCTGACCCACGGGCACGAGCAGGAGGCGGAAGACACCACCTCGTCGATCGAACAGCGCGTGGAGGCACGCGGCGTCCACCTGGACCCGGTGCCCGACTCGCGCGCGATCGTGGTCACCGGTGAGGGCGCCGCCTCGTACTTCCAGCTCCTCCACACCTTCTTCGCGAAGTACCTGTCGAGGTCGGTACTGGCCGCCACCCTTTTCATCACGCAGTCGTTCCTCTACAACGCGATCTTCTTCAACGCCGCGGGCATCCTGCACACCTGGTACGGCGTTCCGGTCGACCAGACCGGGTACTACTTCTTCCCCTTCGCGTTCTCGAATCTGATCGGGGGCATCGCCCTCGGGAGTCTGTTCGACATCTGGGGCCGGAAGGTGATGATCAGCGGGACCTACTTCGTCTCAGGTGGTCTGCTCATCATCTCCGCGTTCCTCTTTCAGGCCGACGTGCTCAACGCATTCACCCAGACGCTGTTCTGGTGCGCGGTCTTCTTCTTCGCCACCGCCGGCGCCTCGGCCGCCTATCTGACCTGCAGCGAGATCTTTCCGGTGGAGCTGCGAGGCTCCGCCATCTCGATCTTTTTCTCCATCGGCCAGCTGGTCGGCGGCGCCGTCGCGCCGCCCATCTTCGGTGCCCTGATGGGCGCGTCCACCCGCGGACCCTTGACCTTCGGCTTCATCCTCGGCGGTGTGATGATGATCATCGGCGCCATCGTCGAGCTCCTGCTTGGAGTCAACGCCGAACGGAAGGCACTGGAGGATATCGCACCGCCGCTCACGGCGCTCGAGATGCCAACCTCGGTGACGGGACCGTGACCCTGGTCTGACTTCGAAAGGTGGCGGCGCGCAGGGTGCGCGCCGCCACTTTCGCGTCGGGGAGTGTGCACGAGGCGCGCGTTTCGGGCCGTTCGAACGGTTGACGCGCGTGCCGGCCCCGCCGCCACTATGGTGTCCAGGTGTCGAAGGCGCAGCTGGACGCCGAGGTGCTGGTGGTCGGGGTCGGTTCGATGGGCGCGCAGGCGCTGTGGCAGCTGGCCCGGCGCGGCGTCGACGTGGTCGGCATCGAGCGTTTCCAGCCCGGGCACGACCGCGGTTCCGGGCATGGCGAGAGCCGGATCATCCGCAGCTGCCACCAGGAGGGACCGCAGTACGCGCCGCTCATCGAAGCCGCCTGGCCCCTGTGGCGCGAGCTTGCCGCGGAGAGCGGCGCGGCCGATCCTGACCGAAAACGGGATGCTCTTCCTCGGCCGCGGTGGCGACCCCGCCTTCGAGGCGGACCGCGCCGCCGGCGACGCGAGGGGCTTCCCGTATCAGAGTCCTGGGCCGCGAAGAGACCGAGGCCCGCTTTCCGCAGCACCGGCTGGGCCCGGATGACGCTGCCTTTCTCGATCTGCAGGGCGGGTTCCTGCGACCGGAGTCCGCGATCACCGCGGCGGCTGTCCTGGCCCAGACGGCAGGGAGCGCGACTTGTGACCGACACCCGCGTCGAGCAGGTGGTCGAGCGTGACGGAGCGGTCGAGGTCGATGACCTCGGCCGGGACGCTGCGCGGGCGGCGCGCGATCGTCGCCACCGGTGCCTGGACCGACCGGGTCCTGCCGCAGGCGGTCGGTGCGGGTGGACGTCGAACGGCGGGCCATGTTCTGGTTCCGTCCGCACCACCTCGAGGAGTTCTCGCCTGAGCGGTTTCCCGCCTTCATCCGTGACACCGGCGCCGTGCACTGGTACGGCTTGCCCACCGTCGACGGAGCGACGGTCAAGGCCGCCATCCACGGGAGAGGTGGGGAAGCGAGCGACCCGGACCTCCTGGACCGCGAGATCCATCCCGGGGATTGGGAGCCGCTGGCGGAGGAGGTCCGCAGCTGCCTCCCCGGCCTCGACCCGAACCCGGTGCGGGGCCAGGTGTGCATGTACGCCCAGACTCAGGACGGGCACTTCGTGCTTGGCTTCGTTCCCGGGAGCGAGCGTCTGATCCTGCTCGGGCCCATGCTCGGACATGGCTTCAAGTTCGCCTCCGCCGTCGGGCAGGTCGGCGCCGACCTGGCGACCGAGGGTCGCTCGCGGATTCCGATCGAAGCCTTCTCGCCGGACCGTTTCAGCAGGTCCCGGAATGCCGGGGCTCGTGGCTGACCGTCGGACGTTCTCGCTTCGACTCGGGCTCGTGCTCGCGTTGGGTCTGCTCGTCGCCGCCTGCGGGACGCCGTTCGCGCGGCCCTCGCCGACTCCGACCCCGGCGCCAAGCCCCACCCCCACCCCCCAACCCTTGCTCGCGGTGGTGGATCAGGGCACGCCGCTCGACACGCTGCTCCTGATCAACCTGAACGGCCAGCCGGTGGCGCAGACGTTGATCTCGAAGAACGCGGTCATCGCCGGCACTACGGCGACCGAGGTGGCCTACGAGGACGGTGGGCGGCTGGAGGCCCTGCAGAGCAGCGGGCAGGTCGTGAACCTGGGCTCCATGGATGGCTTCAAGGGCGGGCGGGTGGTGCTCAGCCCGAACGGTAAGCAGTGGATGTGGTCGACGTACAACGTGCAGGGGAACGGTCAGGTCCACAGCTTCATCTATCTCGACGACCGGCTGGTCGCCGACGACGTCCTGCAGGGGCGGTTCTTCGAACCCGTGGCCTGGACCCAGAGGGGAGTCGTCTTCGAGCAGGCGGAGATGGGACTGGGCGGATACCAGCCGTTCGACCTGGTCACCGGGCGCACCATGCTCCTGCAGCCGCAGGATCAGTCGGCCGGGAACCCGCCCCAGGGCACCAACCTCACCTCGCAGGGCTGCCTCTACGGAGACCTCGCGGATGACGGCTCCCTGGTGTGCCGGATGCCGAGCGGGGACGTCGTCACGTCCACCGAGTCCCTTCAGTTCACGCTCTCATCGGCAGACGTCTTCAGCCTCCCGCTGCCGGCGGCGGAGTTCATGCAGGCAGGCGCGCTCTCCTTTTTGCCGTCGACCCTGCAGACCGGGAGCACCTCCGCGGGCGAAGCCGTGCTCGGCGGGGCCACACTCGCGGGGGCACCAACCGGTGGGCAGGGCGAGGACTATCAGACCGTGATCGTCAACCTGGCGACGCACACTTTGACTCCCCTCCCCACCCCGGGCCTCCGGCCGGGCGCCGGGGAGTGGACCTGGCTCAGCACGACCCAGCTCATCACCTACCGGCCGTCGGGGGCGGCGGGTGGGGCGCCGGGGATCTACATCGCCAGCACCAGCAAACCCTCCGTCTTGCTGTGGCCGCAGGGTACCCCGGTCGGACTGCTCGACCAGGGAGGCGCCTCTTCGAGCTCACCGCAGCCGTCGCCGAGCGGATCGGCGAACCCTTCCGGCATCATCTGAGCCCACAACTGCTTATGGACGCGAGCGGGACGTGCGCCCGACGCCGATGCCGAGCGCTTCGTCGTCGACGCGCAGCACGAAGGTGATCACCAGGTAGAACGCGATCCCCGCCGACAGCAGGGGAAGGATGGTCTCCACGACATCCCCCCACACCGCACCCAACGCCACCCGGGTCAGGGCCGGCCAGAGATAGAAGGCGGCCGCCGCGCCTCCCGGGACCACCAGCGTGGCGACCAGCTTCTCCGCGCGTGTCCAGTAGCGCGAGTACCAGAGCAGGGGCACGCCGAGCGGCCAGAAGAGGGGTGTCAGGATGACCGCCACGGTCGCGAGTCGGGCGGACGCGCCGCGGCGGCCCTGGGTGGTGCGCGCCTGCTCGCTCAACTCCTCCGGCGTCCCCAGGTCCTGGAGGTACTGGCGCACCTCGCTCGCCGAAGCCTCGGTGTGCAGCAGGTCGTCCCGCAGCAGACGCCGGACCCTCCGCACGGCGCGGTCGCGAGGCCCGGGGGGCATCGTGCGCGCCAGCGTCTCGAATCGGCGCAGGTAGTCGGCGACCAGGTCTTGGGCACGCTCGAACGGCGGGTCGAGCTCCGGCTCCTGCCCCATGCGTCTGGTTCTACCGGCCCTGCCCGAGCCCGTCAAGGGACGCCCAATGAAAAGCGCGGCGCACCCGGTGGGCACGCCGCGCTCGGCGGTGGTCAGGTGGCACGAGCCGTCAGCGCGAAGCCCTGGCCCCCGCCTTCACCGGCTCCGGCGCCAGCATCTTCTCGAAGGTCAGCTCGCCGTCCGCCACGTCGACCAAAACGGTGTCGCCGTCTTCGAAATCGCCGCGGAGGAGCCGCATCGCGAGCTGGTCCTGCACCAGCCGCTGGATGGTCCGCTTCAGCGGGCGGGCGCCGAAGGCAGGATCCCACCCCCGCTCGGCGAGCAACGCGCGCGCCGCGTCCGAGACCCGGAGGTGGATGTCCCGGGTGGCCAGCCGGCGCTCCAGCGTTCGCAGCTGGATCTGGACGATGCCGTCCAGCTGCTCCCTGGACAGAGGCCGGAACACGATCACCTCGTCGACCCGGTTCAGGAACTCGGGGCGGAAGTGGTCGGTCAGCACCTCCATCACCGCCGACCGGACCTCCTCGAAGTCCTGACCCGACATGCCCTGGATGAGCGGGCTCCCCAGGTTGGAGGTCATGATCACGACCGTGTTGCGGAAGTCGACCGTGCGCCCCTGACCGTCCGTCAGCCGGCCATCGTCCAGCAGCTGCAGCAGGACGTTGAAGACGTCGGGGTGGGCCTTCTCGATCTCGTCGAAAAGGATCACCGAGTAGGGCCGGCGCCGCACCGCCTCGGTCAGCTGACCGCCCTCGTCGTACCCGACGTAGCCCGGAGGCGCACCGATCATCCTCGCCACCGTGTGCTTCTCCTGGTACTCGGACATGTCGAGCCTGATGAGCGCGTGCTCATCGTCGAACAGGAATTCCGCCAGCGCCCGCGCCAGCTCCGTCTTTCCGACCCCGGTCGGCCCCAGGAAGATGAACGAGCCCACCGGCCGGTTGGGGTCGGCCAGACCGGAGCGCGCCCGCCGGACCGCATTGGCGACCGCCTCCACGGCCTCCTCTTGCCCGATCACGCGGTCGTGGAGCCGCTCCTCCATGTGGATCAGCTTCTGGACCTCACCCTCCATCATCCGGGAGACCGGGATGCCGGTCCACCGCGCGACCACGGCGGCGATGTCCTCCTCGTCGACCTCCTCCTTGAGGAGCGCGGACCCCGAGCCTTGCATCTCGCCCAGCTTGGCGTTGGCCGCCGCCAGCTCCCTTTCCAGGGCGACCCCGTCGCCGTAGCGCAGACGGGCAGCCTGCTCGAAATCGGCCGCCCGCTCGGCCCGCTCCGCCTCCTGACGTACGGCCTCGATCCTGCCCTTGAGCTCGCGGATGTGACCGATCGCCTTCTTCTCCGCCTCCCAGCGCGCGCGCAGGGCGTCCCGCTTCTCGTTCAGCGAGGCCAGCTGCCTCTCGAGGACCACCAGGCGATCCCGGGAGGCCTTGTCGCTCTCCTTCTTCAGCGCCTGCCGCTCGATCGCGAGCTGCCGCTGCTGGCGTTCCAGCTCGTCCAGCTCGGCCGGCATCGAGTCGATCTCCATCCGCAGCCGGGCCGCCGACTCGTCGACCAGGTCGATCGCCTTGTCGGGCAGGAAGCGGTCGGTGATGTACCGGTCCGAGAGCACGGCGGCGGCGACCAGCGCCGAGTCCTTGATCCGCACTCCGTGGTGCACCTCGTACCGCTCGCGCAGGCCACGCAGGATGGAGATGGTGTCGTCGACCGTGGGCTGGTCGACGATGACGGGCTGGAAGCGCCGCTCCAGCGCGGCGTCCTTCTCGATGTGCTTGCGGTACTCGTCGAGCGTGGTGGCACCGATCGCCCGCAGCTCACCGCGGGCCAGCGCCGGCTTGAGCAGGTTGGCGGCGTCGATCGCGCCCTCGGCGGCGCCCGCGCCGACCAGCGTATGCAGCTCGTCGATGAAGAGGACGATCTGCCCGGCGGAGTCCTCGATCTCCTTGAGGACCGCCTTCAACCGATCCTCGAACTCGCCCCGGTACTTGGTGCCGGCCACCAGGGCGCCCAGGTCGAGCGCCACCACGCGCTTGTTCTTGAGACCCTCGGGCACGTCGCCGGCGGCGATCCGCCGCGCCAGCCCTTCCGCGATCGCGGTCTTCCCGACGCCCGGTTCGCCGATCAGGACCGGGTTGTTCTTGGTGCGCCGGGAGAGGACCTGGATCACCCGGCGAATCTCTTCGTCCCGCCCGATGACGGGGTCCAGCTTGCCCTGCTGGGCCAACCGGGTGAGGTCGCGTCCGTACTTCTCCAGGGACCGGTACTTTCCCTCCGGGTTCTGGTCGGTGACCCGGCGATTGCCCCGGACCTGGCGCATCGCCTTCAGGATGGCATCGCGGGTGACACCCTGCGCCTGCATCGCGGGGCGCTTGACCATCGCCAGGAGCAGGTGCTCGATGGCGATGTAGTCGTCCTTCAGGAGGTCGGCTTCGGCCTGCGCGTCGAGCAGGACGCGGTTGAGATTCTGAGAGATGAAGGGCTCGCCTCCGCCGCTCACGCGGGGGAAGCGCTCGACCTCGCTGACGAGCCCGGGTTCGAGCGCGGTCAGTGAGACGCCCGCACCCTCCAAGATGGGGCGGGCGATGCCGTCCGGCTGCTGGACCAGAGCCAGCAGCAGGTGCTCAGGCTCGATGGCCTGCTGGCCCCGGGAGGACGTGAGCTGGGTCGCCTGCTGCAGCGCCTCCTGTGCCTTTTCAGTGAAGTTCTCAATTCGCATCGCTGCCTCATTCGTACCCGATCCGAGCCTCTCATGAAACCGTTGGTCGGCAGTTTGCGGACGGTCCCGACCCTCCGGCCACGGGCGACGCTACGCTGGCGAAGACCGGGTGAGTACGGAGGGCCGTCCGCCGGCAGCGCCTTCAGAACTGGCAGCCGCGGCAGAAGTTGAGGGGCTCCCGGTTCGAGCCCAGCTGTGAGATCCGGTGGCCGCAGCGGGGACAGGCCTTGCCGCCCTTCGCGTGCACATGCATGAAGCTCCGGTCCTGCTTCGACTCGTCGTAGTCGGGGTTGGCGACGATCGCCTCGATGGCCGTCTCCAGCACCGTGGGGATCGCGCGGAAGAGCGCCTCCTCATCGTCGGTCTTGAGGGTGGTGCGGCGGCGAAGGGGCAGCAGCTTTGCCTCCCACGCGATCTCGTCCGAGTAGGCGTTGCCGATGCCGGCCAGGAACGCCTGGTTGCGCAGCAGGTCCTTCACCTCGTCGCGGTACCGTCGCAGGCGCTTGCGAAACGGCTCCAGGCCCATCTCCGGCACCGTGTCGGCTTCGGGGCCCAACTCGGCCCATCCCGGCACCTCCTTCAGGTCCTTCGTGAAGTAGATGCGGCCCATGGCTCGAAAGTCGAAGTACCGCAGCTCCTCGCCGTCCTCAAGGCGCAGCGCGAAGATCCAGGTTCCCGGCGGTTTGACGTCGCGCGGGACGAGCTGAAACCGACCTCCGAGCATGGGGTTGACGACCAGATGCGCCATCTCGTGGGATCCCGCGTCCTCCAGATCCCACCCCAGGTGCTTGCCCCGCCGCCACATCGACCGCACGTGCCGCAGTGGCACCTCGCGCTGAAACTCCTCGTGCGGATATCGGAGCAGATGGGCCTGCTTCGGGTTCACCTCGGCCGCCGTGACCAGCTGTCCCTCGAGACGGGGCCCCAGCGCCCGCCGCAGCGCCTCCAGCTCGGGCAGCTCGGGCATCGGTCTCAGTGCCCGAAGGCGTCCTGCAGGAACTGGGCGACGATGGTGGGGACGATCTTGGCGTCGATCAGGAGTGGCCGGCAGGTGCCGGACCCGACCCAGCCCGCGACCGCCTCCAGGTCCGTCTCGTGCCGGACGGTGATCCCGTCCAGACCGGCCGCCCGGGCGAGGGCCGCGAAGTCGGTGTCCGGAAAGTGGACCAGCGTGCCCCGGATGGCGGGCTCGAAGTGATGGACCTCGGCCCCGTACGCGGCGTCGTTGTAGACCACGATCACCATCCGCAGGCCGAAGCGCGCCACCGTCTCCAGGTCGGCCAGCCCCATCAGCAGCCCGCCGTCCCCCGTTGCCAGCACGGTCAGACGGTCGGGCCTCGCCACCGCCGCTCCGATCGCGGTGCCAAGTCCGATGCCGACCGCCTGGAACGCCTGGGTGAAGCAGAACCCGGCCGCATCCGGCACGCGCAGGTACTGCGCCGGCCAGGACATGAATCCGCCCGAGTCGGTGACGAGGGTCCGCGCCCGGGGCAGCAGCCGGTCCAGCGCCAGCGAAACCGTGCGCGGATCGATCCGCGAATCGGAAGAGTCGTCGTCGAACGGCTCACCGGCCTCCCGCCAGCCTTCGATGCGGGCGGCGAGTGCGGTGGTGCGCCGTCCCGGACGAACCTTCGCTTCCACGGCCAGGGCGCGGGCCGCCGCGCCCGCGTCGCCGACCAGGGCGATCGTCGACCGGCACATTGACGCCGATCTCGCCGGGATCGACGTCGATCTGGATGACACGGGTGCCCGCCCCCAAGAGCCGGCCGTGCCGGGTGGTCCACATGTTGAGCGAGGCGCCTACCGCGAGCGCGACGTCGGACTCCGCGATCAGGTCCGACGCGAGGGTGGACGCGAAGCCGCCCGAGATCCCGACCGACCAGGGGTTGTCACTGAAAAGACCATTGGCGACGGCGCTGGTGGCGAGGACCGCCCCGATGCGATCGCCCAACTCCTCCAGCGCGGGCCCGCACCCCCCAGCACCGCTCCCCGTCCGGCCAGGATGAGAGGCCGCTCGGCGTTTTCCAGCAGGCGCACCGCGGCGGCGATCGATTCCGGGGCCGGCAC
The DNA here is from genome assembly GCA_963808785.1 of Candidatus Dormiibacterota bacterium. Taxonomy (GTDB): domain Bacteria; phylum Chloroflexota; class Dormibacteria; order Dormibacterales; family Dormibacteraceae; genus CAVTSA01. Next base: position 89,507 of record CAWEGH010000005.1, read on the forward strand.
GGCGGCCCGCAGCTCCGGCGTGGCCGGCGCGGAGCCCGACTCGGTCTCGGCCGCAAGCAGTTCGAGCGGCAGGTTGAGGACGACCGGTCGCCGTTCCAGCCGGGCTCGCTGATACGACCCGAACGCAGTCCGCGACCACGGTGCCAGGGCTCTGGACGCGCTCGGCGATCGCGCCTAGCGAGGTGGCGAACGCCGGCTGGTCGATGCGGAAGTTGGAGCGCGGCCCTGAGCTTTCGGCGGCCAGCACCAGCAGCGGAGTACGGCTCTTCGCCGCCTCGGTCAGCCCGGTGGCGGTGTTGGTCACGCCCGGCCCCTGGTGCACGGTGCAGGCGGGCACCTCGCCGGTGACCCGTGCGTAGGCGTCCGCCATGGTGATCGCGCCCCCCTCGTGACGGGCGGGGGTGAACGGGGCGCCGGCCTGCTGCAACGCCTCGGTCAGCTGGTAATTGCCACTGCCGACGAGGCCGAAGACCTGCCGCACACCGAGCCCGACCAGCGTCTTCGCGATCGCCTCGGTGACCTGCATCGTCGGTTCAGCGGGCGACGAGCGCGAGCGCGCGGGCCGGACTCCCCGAGCCGCCCACAATGGGCAGGGGCGCCGCCACCAGCAGGATCCCGGTCTCAGGCAGCCGGTGGAGGTTCACCAAGGAGGTGAGACCCAGCTTGCCCGCCCCGTGCATGAAGGTGTGGCAGGGGAACGGCGTCTCGAACCCGCCCGCCAGGCCGGCGTCGGTGCCCACCGTCTCCACCCCGAGCCCGACGATCGCCGTCTCCTCGGCCAGCCACTTCGCACACGCGACCGAAACGCCGGGCGTGTGCGAGCCCCCCTCGTAGACGTGCAGGAAGGCGTGCGCGTCTCCGGCGCGGCGCTCCCACCCGGTCCGGAACAGGAGCCAGCCACCCTCCGGGAGCCGGCCGTGCTCCGCCTCCCAGGCCTTGACGTCGTCGATCTCGAGGAGGAAGTCCGGGTTCTTCTCCACCTCGGCCGTGCGGTCGATGAGCACCGCCGGGGCGACCAGCTGCTCGACCGGGACCTTGTCTACCGTCGGCTTGTCGCGGCCCGTGATCCAGTGCACCGGCGCGTCGAAGTGCGTGCCCGCGTGCTCACCGATCGAGATGTTGTTCCAGTACCAGGCCGGCCCCCGTTCGTCGTAGTGACTGATCTCCTCCAGCTCCAACCCATGTGTGTTGACGAAGGGGGGTGGGAGCTGGATGATCGGCGTGTCGGGCGTAAGCGGAACCGTGAGATCGACGATCTCGAGGTTTCCCTGGACGAGGCCGGCGAGGACATGCTGAGCTGCGGGTGTCACTTCTCCTCCTTCCACGGTTCGAGTGCAGGGGAAGAATAACCCCCGGTCAGCGCCGGGGCCGCGGGTGGCGCGGACGCGAGGGGGAGTCTGGGTCCTCTCGCGCGTCGCCGGGGCCCATGCGACGGCCTCGGTACCGGCGCTCGAGCTCGGAGAGCACATCCTCCATCCGGGCGTCGAGGCGCTCCCCCCCGCTGTCGGCGTCTTCGGCGGCGGCCGCCTCCTCCACCGGAGAGGATGGCTCCGGCTGTTGTTCGGGGTCCGGCGCCTTCTCCTCGGCCTGGGGAGTTGGAGCCTCCTCGTCGACGTCCACCGCCGGCGCCCTGTCGGCTTGAGGCTGCAGGTCGAGCTGCTCAGCGCTCAGGGGTGCCGGTTCGGCGGCCGGGGTGGTGACGACCACCGGGATCTCGGTCGGGGCGCGCGGCGCCGTCTGCTCGGACAGGATCTCCTCGGGTGGCGCTGAGGCAGCTTCCTCGGGCGCGGTCACCGTCGATGGCGGTGAGGACGGTTCCTCCCCCCAACGACGGGACGGTGACGCGACTGCGACCGTTCGCTGTCGCATCCACCAGCCGAGGGCAGCTCCCACCAGCACTCCGACGATCAGGACCGGAACGATCAGCCAGCCGGGAACCACGGCCCCAGGATGCGACACCGTGGACCGCGGATGCCGGTCGGCCTCAGCTACGCGTCCCGGCGTTGAACTCGAGCAGAGTTGCGATGTCGGTCCGCTCGGTCCGGAGCGTCACGCCGCCCACGCTCGTGGTCGCGCTGCCGGCGGTGTTGGCTTCGACCCAGGCGGTGGCGCCGGCCGCCTCCGGACTCGAGACCGGGTACACCAGCTGCAGGACGGTCTTCTGAAGCGCGAGGACGCCCTGATCCTCCAGCGCGCCCGACTGCGCCACCGTGGTCACATCCACGAGGTGGACATGCGTTCCATCCACGGCCCAGATCTGGACGATGTCGTGCTGCGTATTCCGCGTGCGATCGCAGCGCCAGTTGCGCAGGTTGTTCTCGGGCGGCCGCGGGCGCGGCGCAGGAGAACCCGTCGTCCTTCAGCGCGGTCGTGAGTGAAGGGACCGTGACTCCCGCCAGGTAGCGGTAGTTGAGAGAGTTGGGGTCGACGGGTCGCGCGGAGGGGGTTACGACAAGGTTCGGCGGCGGAGAGCCGGCGGCCCGGTAGGCGAGCAGCGCCGCACCGATGATCGCGGCTAGGACCACCAGTGAGGCTCCGATCAGGGCGCCGATCGTCGGCCAGCCGTACCGGCTCCCGGTCTCGCGGGCCTCGGAACCCTCGCCGCCTTCGGCACTCGCGTGCTCCGCCTGAGGGCGGGGCCGGGGCCGGGTCTCTGCCTCGGCGTCAGGCGCCGACGGCGCGTCCTGCGGAGGACGGACGGGAGCGTACTGGGGTGCGCCGCCGGTGGAGACGGGTGCGGCCCCGACTTCAACCCCGGCCCCGACGGTCCCGACCGGGACCCAAGCGCGGCCGTCCCAACGCCAGGCACCGTCCGCGGAAAGATGCGGATGGAAGCCCGAAGGGCCCTCGCTCACGCGGCGAATCTAACAGGCGGTGTGAGCGCTACGCTGGACGAGGTTCCGTGCGGAGGGATGGCCGAGTCCGGTTGATGGCGGCGGTCTTGAAAACCGTTAGGGTGCAAGCCCTCGCGAGTTCGAATCTCGCTCCCTCCGCCACCCCTTTTGAGTTCAGGTTGAGCGTGGAAGCCATGTTCGATGTGAGTCATCCAGGAGCCTATGACCCCTACCTTGACCCCTACCGCCACCGAAGGAACCGACCGAACCCCCCGCCGACGAAGAGGACGATCCTGGGTATCCGATCGAGGTGTCCGAGGTACGAGGAGGTGCCCGGCGCGCCGCGCCTCGGCGCATCTGATGCTTGGCTTTGTGGATTCGTCGCTCTACGCCTATCTGCCGCATCTGCTGCGGGCCTTCCGGCGGAGCCACCCCACCGTCCATGTGTCCCTCCGGGAGGCCGCTTCAGGGCCGCAGGTGGAAGCGCTTTTGCGTGGTGACATCCAGGTGGGCATACTCCGCCAGAGCTCAGGCGGCCCTCAACTCAAGCTCGAGGAGATCGGACGAGAGCGTCTGATCGTTGCCATACCCTTCGATCACCCACTGTGCTCCCGTGAGGCAATCGCGGTATCCGATCTGGAGCCGTTCCGACTTGTGCTGCCGGACCGCGCCGCCGCTCCCTGGCTTCTTGACCACTTGATGGGCCTGACGCGGGAAGCCGGCTATGACCCACGCGTCGCGGAGGTCGCGAGTGAAGGACATACCATCATCGGGCTGGTCGCTGCCGGCGTCGGCGTGTCCATCGCCCCGGAGACACTCGGCGCAGTCAGCAGCGAAGCAATTACATTTCGGCCAATTGCGCACTCCGATGCCTCGCTCGGGATGTACATGGCTTGGCGTCGCGGAGAGCGTTCGCCGACCGTCGCAGCGTTTCTTGAGGTAGCTCGTTCTACGAGGCGCAGCGGCGTCCTACCCCGCTGCTTATGACACCGGCGTTGTCCGATCGGCGACGGCCGTCATCGCTCTCGCAGCCGCCTTCTCGTCGGATTGGTACCGCTCTAGGTGGCCGGTGTCGGCCCGAGAACGACGCGCTCCGGCTCGGTTTCCGCGCATAGCTGTTCGACATCGGCCACTCTCTCCACCACACTCCCTACGCTCTTGCGGAAGTAGGTGCGCACCCCTCACGCAGCGCGTCTCACCCACCGTCTTGAGCGTCCCGATCAGCGCCGCCCCACTCCTCGTCGGTCATGCGGTCGTCGTCGGCGACGTCGCGCCTGGGCAGGGTCCTCGCGTGTCGCGGCAGTCTCCGGCTTGAGCCGTATCCCCCGCCTCGGCATACGCATAGGCGGCATGGAGCTTCGACAGCTCGCCAGCGCTGACGTGCCCGGACTCCCCGAGCGACTTCGCCGTCGGGTTCAGGACGCAGCAGATCGCGTCCGCCCCCGACATGGGTGGCCAACGTGCCGTCCTGGACGAGCCGCCGGCGGACGCGCACGGCCGGCGAACCTGGCTGAACGCCTCTACTTGGTCGCGCTGATGACGACCGGCTGCCCGACGCCACCGACACCCATTGACGCTCGGTCATCTTTCGGGTACGTTTGCGGCTGCGGAGGGAGCTTGGTTTTGGTGACCGTCAGGCGTTACCCGGCACTCCAGCTCGCGGCAGGATGGCATGGCATCGGTCAACTCGGCGCAGCACACATTCTGGGGGCCGTTTTTGCCCTGCTTGCGGCCCTGGCCGTGGTCGCCTGGTGGATCGAGGCCCGGTCCACGGTTGACAGGTAGCGCCAGACCTTTCCTCCTCGTGTCGAAACCGGTTCTCGCTTTGCCAGGAGGAGACTGATGCCCGCTGATCAACCCTTAGATGAGGTTCAGCCCGCCTTTCAGCGCCTCAGGGTCGGGGTCCTACGGGTCCCCGACGTCGTCTTCACCTCGGTCGCGACACAGGCGCCCGGCGGTGCCGTCGCACTCAACTTCTTCTTCGCGATCCTCTTTGCGGGCTCAGGGTTTCCGCTCGCGATGCTGGTCTCGCTGATCGCGACCATGTTCCTGGCCGGGACCCTATCGCAGTTCGCGAAGCGGCTAAGTTCAAGCGCCGGGTTCGGCGTCTACGTATCGCGCGGCCTGGGACCCCGCGCCGGCTTCTTCACCGCCTGGTGTGCACTGTTCTACGGCTTCCTGTTCCCGGCTGAGGTGGTGGTCCTGATCTCTCAGGTCATCACCAATCTCATCAACCCGGTGATCCACGTCAACATACCCTGGCAGCTGGTCGACGTCATCTTCATCGCCATCATCTGGTACTTCGCTTACACCGGGATCAAGCGCTCGGCTCGGGTCGCCATCGTCACCGGCAGCATCGAGATCACGATCTTCCTGATCCTCGGCATCCTGCTCGTCGCGCGGGCCGGCTCGCACAACACGTTGGTCGTCTTCACACCGACGACCGGCATGTTCGGCCTCGCCTGGGGGTTGATTTACGGCTTCCTCTCCTTCACCGGCTTCGAGTCAGTGGCGTCGCTGGCCGAGGAAACCAAGGATCCGAAGAAACTGATCGGACGCTGCGCCTTCTTCGCCCTGGTCGCGATCGGCATCTTCTACGTCTTCCTCGCCTACGCCGGCGTCGTCGGCTGGGGGCTGGGTAAGCTCACCGGCGGCAGTGGACCTGCCTATTTCGCGAACGACACTTTCGCCTACGGGACGCTTGCCAGCCACATCTGGGCGCCGTTCCAATGGATCATCCTGATCGCGGTCATCAACAGCGTCATCGCCTGCTCCCTGGCCGCGCTCAATTTCGCCGCTCGTTACTTCTACTCGCTGGGTCGCCTCCACCTACTGCCCAAGCAGCTCGGGCAGGTCCATCCCAAGCACAGGACACCCTCGGCCAGCGTCCACCTGATGGCAGTGATCACGCTGGTGCTTTCGCTCGGGCTCGGCACCTGGTGGGGCCCCTCGATCGCCTTCGGTTTCCTGGCCACCGCCTTCACCTATGGCTGGATCCTCATGTTTGGGATGGCCAACATCGCGCTGCCGTTCTTCTATCTGAAGGAGCACCGGGAGGAGTTCAACATCCTCCGTCACATCGTGTTCCCGGCCATTGGTACGCTGGCGCTGATCCCGGCTCTCTTCGCGCCCGTGCTTCCCTATCTACCCCAGTTCTCGAAGGCGGGTCCGGTCGCCTGGCAACTGGTGGCGACCGTTCCACTGACCTTCATCTGGGCCATTTTCGGGGTCGTCCTCGCCCTGACCATGAACCGGCAGCGCGTGTCCAGAGCCCTCGCGCTGGGTCAGGATCAGGACCTCGTCTCCGGTCATCCCGGTTTCGCGCAGACGGAACCGGCGCTCGAGCGTCCGTGAGGCGGCCGCGACAACAAGGAGCATCCATATGACGACGACGCCCCTGAAAAGCGTGACCGAACATCCCTTGGCCATGCTCTCGTCCGAGGAGGTGCGGGCGGCCACCGCGGTGCTGCGCCGCGAGGACAAACTCACGGATGAGGTTCGCGTCCACAGCGTGATCCTCTTGGAGCCTCCCAAAGCTCAGGTCCTGGGTTGGACGCCCGGTCAGGCGATGGAGCGGGTGGTCAAGGTCACGCTGCGGGATCCTCGCGCGCGCCTGACCTGTGAGGCAACGGTTTCGTTGAGTAGCGACCGGCTGCAGGATTGGCGGGAGCGGACTGACGTCCAGCCACCGATCACGATGGTGGAGCTGGACGGATGCGAAGCCACCGTCAAGGCGCACGCTGGCTGGCAGGAGGCGATGCGGCGCCGCGGCGTCACCGACTTCGCGCTTGCACAGGTCGATCCGTGGCCGACCGGCTGGTTCAGCCCCGAGGACGATCCATCGCGGCATCGCGTCATGCGGGCCTTGACTTGGGTCCGCCATCGGCCGGACGAGAACGGCTACGCCCGGCCGGTGGAGAACTTGGTGGCGCTGGTGGACCTGGACACGATGGAGGTGCTCGGACTCGAGGACGGGGATCCGGTCAAGATCCCTGATGCGTCGGCCAATTACTCTCCCGACGATCTTCGTCAGCCCGGCAACCACCCCCATGTCGAATCGAGGCCCAGGCTGACCATGCAACCTCTGGACGTCGTGCAGTCCGAGGGACCAAGCTTCACCGTCGAGGGAAACCTCGTGCAGTGGGACCGCTGGCGGTTCCGGATCGGCTTCACTCAACGAGAAGGGCTGGTCCTCCACACGGTCTCCTTCCGAGATCACGACCGCTGGCGCCCGATCCTCTACCGCGGCGCCCTCTCGGAGCTGTACATCCCCTACGGCGACCCCGGGCTCAGCCAGTACCGCAAGAACGTGTTCGACATGGGCGAGTTCGGGCTCGGCATGTGGACGAACTCGTTGGAGCGCGGCTGCGACTGCCTGGGCGAGATCCGCTACTTCGACGGCCTCATCGCCGACTCGACGGGGGAGCCTGTGACCGTCCAGAACGCGATCTGCATGCACGAGGAGGACGACGGCATCCTCTGGAAGCACTTCGACTGGAAGACGAAGACCACCGAGGTGCGCCGCTCCCGCCGCCTCGTCGTCTCCAGCATCGCGACCGTCGGCAACTACGAGTACGCGTTCTACTGGTACTTCCGCCAGGACGGCTCGATCGAGTACGAGGTCAAGCTGACCGGCATCATCTCCAACGGCTCGATCGACGACGGCGTCCGTCCGACCCACGGCACCCTGGTCGCCCCCAATGTCTATGGGCCCAACCATCAGCACTTCTTCAACGTGCGAATGGACATGATGGTCGACGGCCCTGACAACGCCGTCTACGAGGTGGACAGCGTGGCCGATCCCGAAGGTTCGGCGAACCCCAACGGCAACTGCTGGCGGACGGTCGCGACGCCTCTCGAGCGCGAGTCGACGGCCCAGCGCACGATCGATCCCCTGCGCGGCCGCTACTGGAGAATCGTCAACCGAGGCGTACGCAACGATCTGGGGGATCCCGTCGCCTACAGCCTGATGCCGGGCGACAACGTGGGCTGCTTCTTCCAGCCCGACGCTCCCGGGCTGCGGCGCGCGGGATACACTTCGCACCAGCTCTGGGTGACCGCGTTCGACCCCCATCAGATGCATGCGGCCGGTCAGTATCCGAACCAGAACCCGGGCGGCGACGGGCTGCCCAAGTGGGCCGGGGCGGATCGGCCGCTCCTGGACACAGACCTGGTCGTCTGGTACACGATGGGCGCACACCACGTGCCGCGACCGGAGGACTGGCCGGTGATGCCGGTGGCGCGGATCGGCTTCATGCTCAAGCCGTCGGGATTCTTCGACTACAATCCCGCCATCGACCTGGCCTCGCCCAACTGTGAGCAACGCCACACCAGCAATGGGGCCGGCTAGGCGGTGGCCGACGGGACCATAGAGGTCACCGGCGGTCGAGTCTGGTACGAGCGCCTGGGAGACGGGGGGCGGATTCCGCTCCTCGTTCTCCACGGCGGTCCCGGCTTCACCCATGAGTACGTGCGGTCGTTGGAGGGGCTGGCCGGAGAGCGGCCCGTGATCTTCTACGATCAGCTGGGTTGCGGCCGTTCAGAGCGGCCGGACGATACAAGCCTGTGGACCGTTGCTCGTGCGGTCGAGGAGTTGGCGCAGGTCCGAGAGGCCCTGCAGCTGACCGATGTCCACCTCTTGGGCCAGTCGTGGGGCACGATGCTGGTCACCGAGTACCTGCTGGGGCAGCCCGCCGGGGTGCGCAGCGTAGTGCTGGCCAGCCCCTGCATCAGCATCCCGCGCTGGGTGGTCGACGCCCGTCAGCTGCTCGCCGCTCTCCCAGCCGAGGTGCAGGCGGTGATCTCGCGCCACGAGGTGTCCGGCTACACCTCCTGCCCGGAATACCAGGCCGCGATCCTCGCCTACTACCGCTGTCACGTGTGCCGGATGGACCCCTGGCCGGACGAGGTGGAGCGCGCCTTCGCCGGCGCCGGGCTGACGGTCTACGAGACCATGTGGGGTCCCAGCGAGTGGGCGGTGACCGGCACGCTGCGCGACTTCGACCGGTCGGACCGGCTGGCGGAACTCAACTTGCCCGCGCTATTCACCTGCGGGCGCTACGACGAAGCCGGGCCCGCCACGGTCGAGTTCTACCAGAGCCGGCTACCCGGCTCGCGGCTCATCGTCTTCGAGCACAGCTCGCACATGGCGCATCTGGAGGAGCGCGAGCGGTACCTGGCGGAGGTGAGCCGGTTCCTGCGCTCGGTCGAAGACGGGTGAGCGAATCCGGACTGGCCGGCCATGTCGGTCTGATCAGCGGCGGTACCTCTGGGATCGGTCTCGCCATCGCTCGCCGGTTCGTCGAGGACGGTGTCGCGGTGGTGATCTTGGGCCGCGACGCCGAGCTCGGCGCTCGCGCGGCGGCCGAACTACAGGCCCTGGGCCGGGCGCGCTTTTTGAGCGTTGACGTCCGCTCTCGGGAGGCAGTCAACGGCGTCGTGAAGGTGGCCGAAGAAACCTTCGGCGTCCCCGACCTGATCGTCGCTAACGTCGGGGTCGGCGTCGTCATGCCGCTCGTCGATACCTCAGAAGAGGACGGGCGGGTCTGGGAGACCAACGTCAGCGGCTATCTCTTCCTCTGCCAGGTGGCCATGCGACGCCTTCGCGACCTCCGCCGCCCGGGCTCGGTGGTGCTGATCGGATCCGACGCGGGTGTGGTTGGCGAACGGTCGATCGGGGCCTATTCGGTGAGCAAGGCAGCGGTCGCGATGATGGCTCGCATGCTGTCACTCGACGGCGCGCAGCACGGTATCCGCGTCAACTGCGTGTGCCCTGGCTACGTGGCCCCAGGCATGCGGCACAGTCCGGACCGGACGCAGGCGGCGGTGGGCGAGTCGGAGCCGGCTACGTCGCCCCGCCTCTCCCGCCACTGGGCCGGTACGAGACCGGCGGCGACATCGCCTCCACCGTGCGGTTCCTGGCCGGAGAGGAGTCCGCGTTCAACACGGGCGCGGTCCTCATGGTCGAGGCGGTGCCACGGCAGGTCTGCCGTAGCTCGCCAGGGAGAGCCGATCGACTGCCCGGCGCGCGCATCGGCCGACTGCGACGCTGGAGCGGCGAGCACTCGACGTGTCTACGCCAACTCGAGTTCCGCTCCGCGTCCCCGCGAGGCTATGCTCGACCGGCCTTCTGCTCCTGCAGCTTCTTGCTCCGAGCTGCCCTCGCCTTCCCAATCGCCGCCCGTCGCTTCTCCAGCACCTCCGGATCGGTGACCTTATGGCGGGTCCTGGCCCCCGCAGGCGCTGTGCCACAACCGGCACTGGCGGTCTCCGATGCTTGCTGGAGCGACTCAAGAAAACGTCCTGCGCGACTGGCCGCGCTCCAGGAAGTAGCGGCGGACAACGGGCACCGTGTCCGACCAGTTGTTGCTCTCGGTCAGCGGGTCGGCGTACAGCGTCTTCGCAAGGCTCAGGCTGGGGACATCGACCGGGACGGTTGGCTTGGCCGGCGTCAACTTCTCGAGCAGATCATCTGTCTTGCTGTCGCCGAGGATCTCGCCTAGTAGGTCGATGGAGACGGTCTTTCGAGCTGGCATCAGACATTCCTCATTTCGGCGCGTCGGAGTTGCTGTGAGTGGGGCCAGCACGTCATATCGGCACGTCCATCATCCTCGGCAAGCCGGATGCTTGCCCCGAGACGCGGTTATTGTGCGCCTGTTGGCCTCGTCGTTGTCCGCGTCGCCATGTCCTGCCGCCACGAATGGCATGTCGCTCGAGGGATCGCCGTGACGGTCGGTGAAGGTCGTGACACCCACTCAGGTTGCCCAAGACGTGAGCTTTGGGCCCTTCAGTAGCGTCGGCGCTGATCGAAGACATTGGTCAAAGGGCGACCGTCGAGGTAACTATGAAGGTTTTCGATGAACAGATCGACGAGGCGGTCGTTCTCCTGGACCACCGTGCTCGCCGAGTGCGGCGAGATGATGACGTTGGGCATGGTCCAGAGCGGGCTGGTGGGGCAGAGAGGCTCTTTGGCGAAAACGTCGAGAGCGGCCCCGCGAAGGCGCCCGCTACGCAGGAGTTCGATCAGCGCCTCTTGGTCGAGGACCGCGCCCCGGCCGACGTTCACGACCACCGCGCTGGCTGGCAGCAGCTCGAGTCGCCTGCGATCGATCAGGTTCCTTGTCTCGGCAGTGTCCGGAACAGCGATCACGAGCAGATCCGTCACGGGCAGTGCAGCATCGAGGCCGGCGGCGTCCACCAGGCGCGCCACGTGCGCCGGAGCCTCGCCCCCGACCGAACGCCGGTAGCCGGTGACCTCAATGCCGAAAGCGCTGCTCAGCTCCGCAATCCTGGAACCTACCCGTCCGAGGCCGAGCAGCGTCATGCGTGAACCGGCGACCTCCTGGCCGCAAAACCGCTCCCAGTGCCGCTCGCTCTTCCACGCGCTCATGCGTGGCATGTCCTTGGCAAAGTAGAGGGCGGCGAAGAGAACGAACTCGGCCAGTGGCTGAGCGTGGATGCCGGCCGCGTTGGTGATCATCAGGGAGGAGCCGGCGAGGCCCAGCCGCTGGACGAGAGGGCCAATGCCCGAACTCGTGGACTGCACCCAGCGCAGTCGCGGCGCGCGGCGAATGAGATCCTGGGGGCGCTCCCAGTCGAATTCGAACATCACCTCAGCCCGACTCAGGCAGTCCCGCCAGCGTTCCCGCTTCTCGTCGCTCAGGACTCGTGGGGGCCCGTGGTGGTCGGCCTCGTACCGCGTGGTCGGGAGGAGTTCCGGCTCGTACATCAGCTCGATCCGGTCCGGTTCGGCAGTGGCAATCCTGTCCGCGTGCCGCTGATCGAGCCAGGATGCAATCAAGACGGGTACCTTCTTCGCTGCTTCGCCACGGACGAGCTTCACCCGCGGCGGCTGGCTCGTGCAGGTCACGGACGTCGACTCCTGTTCGACATCGAGGGCTCCTCCGAATGTAGCGGGGGTGGACTCAGGACCCCTCCTGCGACGCCAGGGTCGCGCATCGCCTTGCCCATTTGCAGGATGCCCCGAAACGGTGTACATTCTGCTCGCTTTTGAATTTTCCCCGCTCGTAAAGACTTTTCGCGGGCGGGATCCGACGATGGGAGGAGTGCTCGAAGATGGATCGGCGCAGGTTCGTGGTTGCGGCCAGCATGACCGTCGCTGCCGGTCTCCTCGAGGCGGCATGCGGCACCAGCGGGAGTTCGAGTTCGACGTCCGGCACGAGCGCCAAGACGCTCGTCGTCGACGACGCGTACACGTGGGATTTCAGCAAGGACACCGACCCCAGCCGGGGCGGAGTCGACTTCGACGCCGACCCCTTCTTCCATGCCGTCTACGACAGCCTGCTCACGTTCAAGCTGGGCGACTCGTCGAAACCGGTCCCGCTCGTCGCCCAGTCCTACACCGTGTCGCCGGACGCGACCACGTTCACGTTCAAGCTCCGTCATGACGTCAGATTCGCGAATGGAACGCCTCTGACTGCCCGCGACGTCGAGTTCACGTTCAATCGACTCACGAACCTGCACGACAACCCCGCCTACCTGCTGGATGGCGTCACGTCGATGCGGGCGACGGACGACTACACCTTTGTCCTCACCTCTTCGACTCCGAACCCAGCCATCCCCTTCATCGTCACCAACCCCGCGCTGGGCATCATCAACTCCAAGCTCTTGACGGCGCATGGTGGCAGCGACGCGTCCGACGCGGCGACCGCGGATACGGCGCACAACTTCCTGGACACCACCTCGGTCGGCAGCGGACCGTTGGTGATGCAGTCAGCCAGCACCTCGGAGGTGGTGATGAAGGCCAACCCGAGGTACTGGGGCCCGGACAAGTCAAAGTTTGGAACGGTGATCTTCCGCAACGTCGCGGCTGCGACCCAGCTCGTCGAGGTTCAGAAGGCCTCCAACGAAATCGAGCTCAGCTTGACCGGTGATCAAGCGGATAGCCTCAAGGGCAACAGCAAGCTCGATGTGAAGAGCTTCACCTCACCGAATATTCTGTTCTTGTTCTGTAACCGCAAGACGGTCCCGGAGTTCGCCAATCCGCACTATGTGAATGCCATCCGGTATGGGATTGACTATCAGGCTCTGGTCCTAATCGGCGGTTCCGGCACCGTGCAAGCCCCTGGCGTTGTCCCGCAGCAGTTCCTTGGTGCCCTCCCGAAGTCACAGGCCATCAAACGGGACGTGGGAAAGGCCAAGAGCGAGCTGCAGGCCTCAGGCGTGAGCAATCCGACACTCGTACTCGACTACACGATCAGCAGCACCGGACTCGAAGATTCGCTGGCGGCGAAGATCAAGGCCAACCTCGCCGATGTCGGGATCACCGTCAACCTCAACGGCCAGCCGGCCTCGATCGCGACCCCCGCCTATCGCGGCGGCAAGTGGCACCTCGGCCTTGCCGGGTGGGCGCCCGACTACCCAGATCCCAACGACTATCTCGCGTTCACTCCGAGCGGGCTGGTCGGCCCGCGCACCGGCTGGGCAGTGGGGTCCTCGCCTGACATCGAGTCCCTCGCCGCCAAGGCCGGCTCCACCGCCAACAGTGTCGACCGTGGCAAGCTCTTCCAGCAACTGCAGACCATGCTCAACCAGGACAGCCCCTTCATTCCGCTCATCCAACCGGGCCAGTCGGTGGTAGCGACGAGCGGACTCACCAACGTGATCTACAGTCCGGTTTGGTACCTTGATCTGGCCGCTATCGGCACGCACTGAGTCGCTCGGAGCGGCGTTCGCAAAGCGCCGCTCCCAGCACCCACTCATCTTCTTCGTTACCAAGCGCCTGATGGCGATGGTTCTCCTCTGTATCGGCGTGAGCATGATGGCGTTCGTCCTGACCAATGTCATCCCTGGGAACCCGGCGGTGGCGAACCTGGGCAACCAGGCCTCCTCCGATCCGGTGGCGGTACGGCTTTACCGGGAGCACTATGGGCTCGACAAGCCGCTTCCCATCCAGTACCTGGTCTACGTCAGAAACCTCCTCCACGGTGACCTCGGTGAGTCCGAGCAGAGCCAGCGACCCGTCCGCACCGATCTCGCCGAGTACATCCCGGCGACCGCAGAGCTGGCGATCACTTCGATGGCGATCTCCATCGTGGTCGGCATCACGCTGGGCGTCGTCGCCGCCCTGCGCCACAATCGACTGACTGACCAAGTCCTCCGCGTAGTGTCGCTGGGCGGGATGTCGACTCCACAGTTCTGGCTGGCTTTGGTAGCACTGTACATCTTCTTCTACAAGCTGGGCTGGACTCCCGGAAGTGGCCGGCTGGACGCCGCGGTGCCACCACCGCCCCAGGTGACCGGCCTGTACACAATCGACGCCTTAGCCGCTGGACAGTTCGGCACATTCGTGAACGCCGTCCAGCATCTGATCCTGCCCGCGTGTGTGCTCGCCGCGGTCAACGCCGGCCTCTTCACGCGATTCACGCGGTCGGCAGTGCTCGAGGTCATCCAGAATGACTACGTGCGGACTGCCCGTGCCAAGGGGCTGTCCGAGCTGACGGTCGTGTTCCGGCACGTGCTGCGGGCGGCCTCCCCCCCTATCCTCACCGTGGTCGGGCTTGCCTTCGGGAATGTCATGACCGGCACCGTTCTGGTGGAGAACATATTCTCCTGGCCCGGCATCGGTCAGTATTCCTATCGCAGCGCGACGGCCCTCGACCTTCCGGCGATCGTGGGCGTGATGCTCTTTGTGGGAATCGTCTACATCCTCGTCAACATGGTGGTCGACATCTTGTACGGCGTGATCGACCCCCGGGTCCAAGTGACATGAGCGCTGTCGGTCTTGCTGCGATTCCCATTCCGAGACCGTGGCGGCGCCTTCCCGCCGCCTGGAAGCAGCCGCTGGCGGCCATCGGATTGACGACCGTCGCCGCCTGGATACTGATCGCCGTGTTGGCGCCCTGGGTCTCGCCGCACAACCCCCTGGCGCAGACCTCCGCCCTTTTCCAGCCGCCGTCCGCCGCCCACTTGTTCGGCACCGACGAGTTGGGCCGCGACGTGCTCTCCCGCGTGCTCTGGGGGGCGCGTGTCTCGCTCCCGCTGGGCATGCTGCTCGTCGCTCTCGCCTTTGCCATCGGCGGCACCCTCGGTGGCTTGGCCGGCTACCTCGGAGGCTGGGTGGACGGGCTGGTCATGCGTGCCGCGGACTTTGTGTTCGCGGTGCCGACCATTCTGCTGGCGATGGCCGTTACAGCGGCCCTTGGCGCCGGGCTGTTCCACGCTGTGCTGGCGGTGGTGCTGGTGTCCTGGCCCGGGCACGCACGCGTCGTCCGTTCGCTGGTCCGCACGACCATCCAGTCGGACTACGTTGGCGTCTCGCGTCTGCTCGGCTCGCCCACGCATCGCGCGCTTGCGGTAGACGTCCTCCCCAACGTCGCCGGCCCGGTGGTCGTCCTGGCCGCACTGGAAATCGGCAATGCGATCCTGCTGCTCAGCGCCCTGTCGTTCCTCGGGCTGGGCGCCCGCCCGCCGGCGGCGGAATGGGGATCGATGGTGTCCATCGGTGCCCAGCACTTCGAGGCGTGGTGGATCAGCGTCTTCCCCGGACTCGCGATCGTGACCGTAGTCCTGGCGTTCAACTTCCTTGGCGACAGCCTCCGCGATGCGCTCGACCCAAAGACGATCATCAAGGCCCGAGGCGCTTGACGGCCCTACTCCAAGTCCGCGATCTCAAGGTCTGGCTCGACCGCACCGCTGGTCGGCTTTCCATCGTGGACGGGGTGAGCTTCGACATCCACCAGGGGCAGGTGTTCGGACTGGCTGGAGAGAGTGGCAGCGGCAAGACGCTGACGGCGTTGGCGCTGCTCGGGCTGCTGCCCGAGGGTCTGCGGGCTGGCGGCTCTGCGATGCTGGACGACCGCAACCTCTTAGCGCTCAGGGGGGCAGAGTGGCGCAGGACCCGGGGCCGCGAGGTGGCCATGATCTTCCAGGATCCTATCTCGTCGTTGCACCCGATGCTGACCATCGAGCGCCAGATGACTGAGCACCTCCGCAGTCAGCTCGGGATGAGTGGGAGCCAGGCTCGCCGCCGTGCCGTCCAACTCCTCACTGATGTGCGCCTGCCGGATGCCGAGGCTGCCCTGCGAGGACACCCGCAGCAGTTCAGCGGGGGCATGCGCCAACGGATCCAGATCGCCATGAGCCTTGCCTGCGAGCCGCGCCTCCTCATCGCGGACGAGCCGACAACAGCCCTGGACGTCACCGTGCAGGCGGGGATCCTGAATCTGCTGCACCAACTGTGCCGGGAGCGCGACCTGGCGGTGATACTGATCACGCACGACCTGGGGGTGCTTTCTGCGATCGCCGACACGGTGACGGTCATGTACGCGGGCCGGGTGGCCGAATCGGGCCCCACCTCAAGCGTGATGGGACGAGCTCGCCACCCGTACACCCGGGGCCTGCTGGACTCGCTGCCGCACCCGGAAGGGGAAGCGGTCGGCCTGGTCCCGATCGCCGGTGAGCCGGCCGAGCCCGAATCCCGGCCTTCGGGGTGCGCTTTCCATCCTCGATGCCGCTACTCGGAGCCCTCGTGCCGGAGCGCCGTTCCGAGGCTCGTCTCGATTGATGACGGCCGGGAGCTCGCATGCCCGGTCGATCCCCTGGCAACTGTGAGGACGGGGAAGTGAGCTTACTCGAGCTGCGGGACGTGGAGGTGACCTTCCGGCGCGCCGACGGTACAGCAGTCCCCGCCGTGGCCGGCGCCAGCCTGGATGTGGACGCAGGCCAGATCGTCGGTCTGGTGGGAGAGACGGGCTGCGGAAAGACCTCATTGGCCCGGGCGGCTATGGGCCTGGTCCCCGTGACCAAGGGGACCATCACTTTTGACGGTCGGCCGGTCCATGTGCTCGGGCATCGTGCCCGCCGGGCCCGGGAGCGCCATCTCCAGCTCGTGTACCAAAATCCATTCGAGTCAATCAATCCGCGGCGGCGAGTTGGTGCGCAGGTGGCGGATGCATTCGCGATCAGCCGCTCGCTGCCACGATCGCAGTGGCGCCCGCGCGTGCACGAGCTACTGCAGCGAGTCGGGCTTGCGACCACACTGGCGGAGCGCTATCCGCATCAGCTCAGTGGCGGTCAGCGGCAGAGAGTCGCGATCGCTCGCGCTCTCGCGGCGAATCCAACATTGATCATCCTGGACGAGCCACTGTCCGCCCTCGACGCGTCGGTCCAGGCCCAGGTCGCCAACCTCCTGGTGGACCTGGCACGCGATCTCAAAGTAGGAATGCTGCTGATCTCGCACGACCTGGCAATCGTCCGCCACATCGCCCACCGCACGGCGGTGATGTATCTCGGCCTGGTGGTCGAGAGTGCTCCGACGGCACAGCTCTGGCAGGCGCCGTTGCACCCCTACACCAAGGCGCTCATCAGCGCGATCCCACGCGCTGACGGCGCAGGCCACCTTCCGGTTGCGCTCACTGGCGAGATCCCCGACCCCGCCAGGCCGCCTTCGGGCTGTCGCTTTCATCCCCGCTGCCCGTATGTGATGGAGCGCTGCCGTACGCAAGTTCCGGCGCTGACGGCCAGGGGCACGGGACGCATGGCCGCGTGCTGGCTGGATCGTGAGCCAACAATGGCAGACCGCACCGCGGCCGCCGAGCAGGTGCCGGGATGACGACTCACGTCGACGCGGCTGGACCTGGCCGGTTGGCCAAGCTCGCCTACCACCACGTGCGTGCGGAAATCCTCGCGCAGCGCATGCCGGCCGGCACGGTGCTCAACGAGGGGGCCATCGCAGAGGCGCTGGGGATCTCGAAAACCCCAGTCCAACACGCCCTCCGCACCCTCCGGCACGAGGGCCTACTTGAAGTCGGGCCACGCCGGCAACTGGTCGTCCGTGAGGTGCCGGCTCTTCAGCGGTCGGAGTTGCTGGAGGTGAGGGAGGCACTCGAACGCATTGCCGTCACTCACGCCTGCCGGAGCATGGGCGACGACGACTTCGACCACCTGCATATCCTGCTGCGGCGCCAGCGCCGGTTTGCGGAGGGCGACCAGAGGGACGACTTCGTCGACTGCGACGAGGAGATGCACCTCGCGATCGCCGCCGGTTCCGGCCTCCAGATCGTGCCGCACCTCCTCGGCCAGCTTCGCGGATTCGTCGCCCTCATGCAGATGAACGCACGCCGCGATCCCGGGCACCTGTTTCAGGTGCTGAAGGAGCACTCCCGACTCGTGGCCGCGATCGAGGGACGGAATGAAGAAGAGGCGATCACCGCGCTGTTGCAGCACCTGCGCACGAGCGAGTACATGACCGGCGACTGACGCTCTCGCCTCACCGTGCCCGGGGGAGCCCGACGATCGTCAGCCGACGCGCCAGGTCGTCTTGGGTCCAGTCGCGCTCCACTCGGAGGTCACGCTTGGTCCGCCCGACCACCCACCCCGGCTCCGGCGCGACTGCCTGCGTTGTGCACCGCCGGCGGTACCTGATCCGTGTTGGCCCGTCTTGTAAACGACCGGTTGATTGCCGGGCCCGGGCCGGTGACGTCGGAGCTTTTTGCCGCGCATCCCGCCTTCGGCACCCGCGGTCTCTACGTCACCGTGATTCGTGCCCTTGGCGCCCAGCCCCGTGTCTTCAAAGCCGAAGTCATGGCCCAGGCCCAGGAACTGCTGGAGGCGGAGGAGGCCGAGCGTCACCGCCGCATCGTGATCGTCGTCGATGAGGCCCACCTGCTCACGCCGGCTCAGCTCGAAGAGCTTCGGCCCGGGCAGGGTTGGCGTGCCGTCCGAGAAGCTCATGCTGCCACGGCAAGGGTCTGGGGCGCCGGAACCTGGATCAGTTCTGTCACCTGGCACTCAGGCTCCAGGGTTACGATCCCACTCCGGTGGACCGGCTCAGCGGTTTGCCGGCGGCTGGCAGGGGTACTCACATCCAGCCCATCATGAATGCCGGGGCGCGGAACGCCCTGCAGGCGTCCGGCTCCTGATCATCAATGTCGCGTGAGTCCGGTGTCGGTCTGCGAACCAACACTACGAGAGCCCGGACCGATGCCCGGGAGTCTCGCAGATGCCTGACCGCTACTTCAAGCCGCGGCCTACATCATGTCGGGCATGCCCCCACCCGGAGGCATCGTCTGCTTCTCCGGGATCTCGGTCACGACCGCCTCTGTGGTCAGCACCATGGCTGCGATCGAGGCCGCATTCTGCAGCGCCGAGCGGGTGACCTTGGCCGGGTCGACGACGCCGGCCTTCACCATGTCAGCTAACTTGTTCTGGAGCGCGTCCCACCCGTGGCCGGCCTTCGCTTTGCGGACCTGGTCGACAATCACCGAGCCCTCCTCGCCGGCGTTGGTCGCGATCTGGCGAACGGGCTCCTCCAGCGCCCGGCGCACGATCGCGACGCCGGTCGCCTGGTCGCCCTCCAAGCCGAGACCATCGTCGAGGATCTGCTGCGCCTGCAGCAGGACGGTGCCGCCGCCGGCGACGATACCCTCCTCGACACCGGCCTTGGTCGCGGAGAGCGCGTCCTCCATCCGATGCTTCTTCTCCTTCTGCTCGACCTCGGTGGCCGCGCCGACCTTGATCACGGCGACGCCGCCGGCCAGCTTGGCCAGACGCTCCTGCAGCTTCTCGCGGTCGAAATCGGAGGTCGTCTCCTCGATCTGGGCCTTGATCGCATTGATCCGGCCCTGGATGTCGGACGCACTGCCGGCGCCCTCGACGATCGTTGTGTCGTCCTTGGTGACCGTGACGCGGCGGGCCTTGCCGAGTTGGTCGACCTGCGTCGAGTCAAGCTTGAGCCCCAGATCCTCGCTGATCACCTGACCACCGGTGAGGATCGCCATGTCCTCCAGCATCGCCTTGCGGCGGTCACCGAAGCCGGGCGCCTTGACCGCGACGACCTGGAAGGTCCCGCGAAGCTTGTTCAGGATCAGGGTCGCCTGTGCCTCGCCGTCGACGTCCTCGGCGACAATCAGGAGCGGCTTGCCGACCTGGATGACCTTCTCCAGCACTGGCAGCAGGTCCTGGACCGAGGAGACCTTCTTGTCGGTGATCAGGACGAGCGGCTCGTCGAGAACGGCGTCCATCCGGTCCGTGTTGGAGACGAAGTAGGGCGACGTGTACCCCCGGTCGAACTGCATGCCCTCGACGGTGTCGAGCTCGGTCGCCAGGCCCTGCCCGTCCTC
>CAWEGH010000006.1:0-128802 GCA_963808785.1 Candidatus Dormiibacterota bacterium
GCACCGAAACCTCGTCCTTGGCTTCAGCTGGCGGTAAATCGTCAAGGCCCCTGCAGCAGCTATCAGTGCGCCGCCCGTCGCCGGACCGAGCGCAGCCGTCCTGAGTCTGCCAAAGCTGGCTCGCACCCTTGCGACATGCTGGGGCGCTCGAGTTCGTTGATCGCACAGTGATACTTCGGCGTTGGCGACCACCCGCAGCCCGGGACGATTCACCTCCGACTTGGACGCGTCGCTTTACACTCCCGGAAGCGCCAGTCGGAGCTGCGACCCCAGGACATCTTGGTGCACGAGCATGGCACCTCGTGGAACTGGACATGGGTGGCGGCAGGTCGCTCTGCTGTGAAGGAACACCCTCCGACGAGTGTCACTTGACACCGTCGCGCGCTAGCGCAGCCAGGATGCCCTCCGGGGTGACCGGGATCTCTGTCAGCGTGCCTCCGCTCGCGCCGAGGGCGTGGACGAGCGCGTTGAACACCGCGACTCCGGTGTCCCGGCCATGCGGGCGGCCCCATCTGCGCCAGCTGTCGGTGCTCCGCTTGCGATGGACAGGTCGAGCACCGTCAAGCACAACTTCGGGCAGTGGTCTTCCCTGGGAACCGGCCGTGCAGTCGACCAACCCGGCGGCGCATGCCCTGGGCTGGCTGACAAGCACCTGGACTTGGCCGGCGTCAATCGGCGACCGCCTTCATGTCCAGCGCGGCTGGGGTGACCGGCGCCTAACCGGCCTTGCTGGTGGTCGCCGTGCGCTGGACTCCGGTCGCGTGCCAGGCCGTGACCGACACCCAGGCCCACGCCGACAGGATCAGGAGGCGGTCCGTCCATCCCACGATGGCGACCACGCCGTGCGGTAGCTCCCTGGGCGGGGCGGATGGCAGCGCACTCAGGGCCAGCACGGCATTCCAGAGGGCGCGTCCTGCTCCGCCATCGGGACCAGCTCGCCGTGGGGCCCGGTCCGCGCGGCCCGGCGCGCGTCCGTCAGCAGCATGGCCAGCAGCCCTGCCACCTCGGAGTCGTCGGGCAGGAAGCCGTGCAGCATGCGGGCCAGCCGGATCGCCTCGGTCGCCAGCTCGGCGCGGTGCAGCTCCGCGCCCGACGTGCTGGCGTATCCCTCGTTGAAGATGAGGTACAGCACGTGGAGCACCGCGGCGAGCCTTTGCCCTCTCCACACGGGAGGGCGTGGAAGGGGATGCCGCTGTCCTTGATGGCTTGCTTGGCGCGCGTGATGCGCCGGGTCATCGTCGCCTCCGGCACGAGGAAGGCGCGCGCCACCTCCGCCGTGGTGAGGCCGCCGACGGCCCGGAGCGTGAGCGCGATCTGCGAGGCAGGCGACAGCGACGGATGGCAGGACATGAACAGGAGGATGAGCGTGTCGTCCGAATCCGTGGTGGCTTCGTCGGCGGCCGGGGCCAGCCACTCCTCCGGCAGCATGCGCTGGACGACGTCGTTCTCGCGGCGATGGCGACCCTGCTCGCTGCGCAGCAGGTCAGTCAGCCGGCGCGAGGCGACCGTGATCAGCCACGCGCGAGGATTGGCCGGAATGCCGTCCCTCGGCCACTGGGTGGCGGCCGCGAGCAGCGCCTCCTGGGTAGCGTCCTCGGCGGTGTCGAAGTGCCCGTACCGGCGCACCACCGCGCCGAGGGCCTGCGGCGCCAGCTGGCGGATCAGGCCCGCGATCTCGGTTTCGGGCATCGGAGGCTTCTAAGGCTCCAGCTCGTCCCGGGACTCGACGATGGGCCGCACATCCGCGTAGGCCCGCGCGACCACCTCCGGGGGCCCTGGGCAGGCGGACAGCTTGGCCGCGATCGCGGTCGCCCGGTCGAAGCTCTCGCACTCCACGATCCAGTAGCCGGCGAGAACCTCGGTGGTCTCGGCGAACGGGCCGTCCGTCACCACCGGAAGGCCGCCCTCCGTCTGCAGGCGCCTGGTGTGGACCGGGGCGGCGAGGGCGCGCGCCTCCAGGAGCTCGCCGGACTCGTTCAGCTCCCGGTTGATGGCCTCCATGAAGGCCCCCATCGCCGCGAAGTCCTGGGGCGACCAGGCCGTGTCGGCGGTCGGCTTCCCGGCCATGGCGTCGTAGTCCTGCTGCGAGGCGTAGGTCAGGATCATGTACTTCATGGTGTCTCCTCCCGAACGGCACTCACACAGTGCCTCTCGCCAGGGACGTCGGAGCCGGCCTGCCACACCGGACATCGGTCACGGATTCTGGCCCATTCACCCACGGGTAGGTCCACCAGGACGCGTGATGGAGGCGGAGCGCCCAACCGGGCGAGCACGGTCCGAGCACGGATCGGTGGTGCGCGGTCGCTTCTGCGTCTGCTGGAGAAGTGACGGCACAGCGGTGCGGTCTGCGACATCCTATGCGGTCAGCGACTCCCGCATCTGGACCGTGCGAGCGGCGCGCATCTGCGCCAGTTGCCGGTGCTCCAATGCCGTGAGTGCGAGTCCGCGAGCGCTGGCGATGAACAGGTCCACGACCGCGAAGCACAGGCTCAGGCAGCTCGTCTCGGCGGGGAACCGGCCGATCACTTTCGTCCGCAGCTTGACCTCCTCCAGCGACCGCTCCAGCAGGTTCGTCGAGCGGAGCCGCTTGCGAAGACGCAGAGGGTAGGCGAGGTGCACGCAGAAAGCCGGCAGGTCGTCGGCCAGGCAGGCGGCCGCCTAGCCGCTTGCGGAATTCACATCGACAAAACGTTGTCTAAGCGGCGGCCTGTGAGGTGCTGAGGCCGAGATGCCCGCAGAGTTGCTGCATGTCCATGCGGATGCTTTCGTAGTCGCGGTCGAGGGCGGTCCAGACAACGGGCTTGCGGCCAGGCCTCGGGCCGCGCAGGCCGGCCAGGATCGGCGCGATGACACGGTCGCGCAGGGCGAGGATGCCGGTGATGGTGCGCGCAGCCTCTGGAGGGACGTGGTAGCGGTGGGTGCGGGTCGGCATCTCGACGAGCTGCTTGGCACGAAGCTTGCGCAGGTCGTAGGCAGCCTGCCGAAGGGTGTAGTCGGCGTCGATTTGGCCAGTCATCTGATGGACCTTGGCGGCGAAGTCATGGGCGGTGAACCCCTTTGGGGAGACCGCCAAGGTGAGAACTGCCGAGAAGGCGTCGCGCGCCCGTTGCGGGTTGAGGTCGATACCACCCACGCGTGTGGTCCCACTGCCCGGGGCGAGGCAGCTCCTCCAAGGCGCTGTCCGAGATGAAGCCGATGTCGACGCAGTCGAGCATGGTGCAGAACCGTTCGGCCATCCCGGCCAGCCTGCCGACGATCTCACTGAACCTCTCCAGCACGCGGCCAGAGTGCAACTCTTTGGTGTTGTGCACGATCGCCTCGAAGCGCACCACGTGTTCGCCTTTGGTGTACGCCTTGAGCATCAAGCGCCCGAAGTGGAGCTTGAAGATGGTGAGGTCGTACCTAGGGGTCTCGATCACGGCTGCCAGTCGTGGAGGGCCTCCTGCTCGATCTCGGTGGGGGCGGGCCTTGGCCCCGACGAGGTGCCGCAGTCGGGGCAGGTCGAGGGCGTGAGCGAGTGCGGTCAACGACCGCGTCGAAGACCTGCTCCATCCGTGCCCCGTTGCGAAACAGGAGGTTTCGGCTGTACTCGACCTGATAGACGGAGTAGTTGTAGAGGAAGCGAGTGCGGCTCTGCTCCTCAAGGTCGAGCCCGAAACATGCGTAGGCGGAGTAGATCCAGGAGCCACGAGGAGAGGCGGTCCAGGACGCGGGTGTTTATCGCCGACACCTCGGTGATCCCCTCCCGCTCGCAAAGGGCAAGAGGACGCCGAGCGCCGGCGCATCGAGCGCGACATCCACGACGGCCGCCGCAACCCCCGCGGCCGAGCGGCGCGGGGCTGCCTCGGCAACGCCAGGCTCGCGCGTCGTTCAGGCCCGAGCGCCGGTCGAGGTGATCGGTCGCGATTGGAGGAGGAAGACCTCGCCGGCCGCGAGCGCCCACTCGACGTCCTGGCCTGGCCCGAACAGCTCCTCGCAGGCGCGGCCGAGCGCGGCGAGGCGGCGCAGGGCGACGCTGTCGAGGCAGGGGCCGTGCACCAGGGCGGTGTCCGTGATGGGAACCTCAGTGGTTCCACCCGCCGCGTCGAGGCGGACGGCCATCGTCTTGGCGCCGGTCGTCTGCGCCAGAACCTCGCCGTCCCGGGTGACGCGGAAGCTGTCGGGCGTCACCAGGCCGGCGACGACCGACTCGCCGAGGCCCCAGCTCGCCTCCACGATGAAGCACCCCTCGCTCCTGGAGACCGGATCCCGAGTGAACAGGACGCCGGCGGCGTCCGCCGGGATCAGTCGCTGGACTACGGCTGCGGCCAGCGGGTCGACCGCCACACCCAGCCGCCGCCGGTAGGCAATCGCGCCCGGCGATCGTGCCGACTCCGACACCTGCCGGATGGCGGCAAGCACCGGTTCCAGCCCGACCGGGCCGAGGATGCTGTCGTGCTGGCCGGCGAAGCTGGCCTGCAGGCCATCCTCACGGAGCGCCGAGGAGCGAATCGCCAGGGGGTCTCCGGCGCCGAGCCGGTCCAGTAGGGCTACCACGGCATCTCGGTCACCAGCGCTGGGCCCGGCCGAGATGCGCTCGACCATCCCGGTCGAAACGGCGAAGCCGGCCGGCACCGGCAGCCCCGCTCGCGTCGCGTGCGACAGGGCGGCCGCCTTGCCCCCGAAGACATCCTGTGGCAGGGTCTCACCCAGCCAGCCGGTGGAGGGTTCGGTCATTGAATGGTGACCACCCCCTGGTCTCCATCCACCATCACCACCGCGCCGTCCGGGATCCTGGTGGTGGCCTTGCCGGTGCCCACCACGGCGGGGATGCCGAACTCTCGGGCAACAATCGCCGGGTGCGAGAGCACCCCGCCCCGGTCGGTGACGACGGCGCCGATGAGGGGCAGCACGATGTTGTACTGAGCGCCGGTGATGGGGGCCACCAGCACGTCCCCAGCCTGCAGACGGCTGAAGTCGGACGGCTGGCGCACGATCCGGGCGACGCCTCTATAGCGCCCGCCGCTGGCCGGGAGCCCGCGCAGCTCGCCGGTCATCTCGCGATGCCGCTGGTTGGGGTCGGAGCCCTCCGTCAGGCCGAGGGCGAGCATGACCGCGGAGTTGAGGCGGGCGCAGGCGGGCGGGAGCCACTCCATCGGGGGTGGGGTCTCGGGGTCTCCAAGCACCGCCGGGGGCGGGTCCATGGCCTGGACCTGCCGCTGCTCAGAGCGGCGGCGCAGCTCACCCGGTGAGGGTGAGACGGCGCCGGTGAGCAGCCCGTCCACCTCTTGCGGGGAGGCCTGGAAGATGTCGTCGGCGTCCTGCAGACGTCCATGGGAAGTCAGCCGATTGCCCGCCGCAAGCAGTGCCCGGCGAGTGAGGCCGAACGGCCGGCCACAGGTCAGCCGGCCGTCGTCTTCTCGCAGTCCGTAAAGGAACTTCGCGTCTGCGAGCAGGCGGTCGTACTCGAGACGCGCTCCAACCGGGACCTTCGCGCGAAGTGCGGAAGCGAGCTCGTCGGCCGCGCCGCTCGGCTCTGGCGATCCCTGCTCCAGGCGGGCGCGGAGTATGGAGACGAGCGCCGAGGGCAGCTCCCGCAGGCGGCGGTCGTCGAGCTGGAACCCGGTCACGATGTCCTCTCCGTGCTCGTCGAGGTAGGCATCGAGCGCGGCCGCGACCTCCGGCGATGAGGAGCGCAGGCCGGCCAGCGCGTCTTCGGCAGGCGCCCGCTGGTCGAGCGCCCTCTGGGCGCCGGCGCTCCGCCGCATGGTATCCGCGAGCCGGTCCAGCGTGGCCACCGGTCGAAGCGACCAGGGCGAGGACCCGCGCAGCGTTCCCACCGCCACGGCCGGCGGCGTCCCCGTCCACTCGGCGGTCCTCGCCGCCCAGTCGCCGACTGCTGCCAGGTGGGCAATGGTGTGGCGGAAGTGCAGCTCGAGTCCCGCTCGCAGCAGGGTCAGCACCGACTCGAGATGGATCCGCAGCGCCTCGTCACAGAGATTTTCAGGGCTCACCACCTGGAGCGCCCGGGCCTGATCGGCAAACCTGTCCCGCAGCTCCGCGTCCCAGCGCTCCGCATCCGCCCGCCAGGGACGCTCCGCGAGTGAGCGGGCGGCGGCCCGCCTGCGGCGGCGCAGCTCCGGAT
The DNA here is from genome assembly GCA_963808785.1 of Candidatus Dormiibacterota bacterium. Lineage (GTDB taxonomy): Bacteria > Chloroflexota > Dormibacteria > Dormibacterales > Dormibacteraceae > CAVTSA01. Next base: position 6,125 of record CAWEGH010000006.1, read on the forward strand.
GGAGGAGGAAGAGGAGCCTGAAGATGGCGCGAGGCGGAGGCTTGCCAGGCTGCTCGGGCGCACCGACCGGCCGTGGTCGCATGTACATCCAGCCCCGCACCTCTCGCATCTCGATGCGGTCGAGCAACACCCCGTAGTCGCGGAACGCCTGCCCGGTCCCGGCGTCGAAGCAGGGAAAGAAGACAGCCTTGTAGAAGGTGCTGTAGGGGCGGGCCTGATGGGCCGTTTCTCGGGTCCACATCCCGGGTCCCGGCGCTCGAGCGTGAGATTCACTCATCGATTCACTTCCCGATTGTCAGCCGGCCGGCCGGCGAGCGGTGATCAGGCTGATCGGCGGGAGGGTCCCCAGGTCGGTCCGATCGACCGCCTCGTAGCCGGCCTCTCGCAGCCAGCCGGAATAGCTGGAGAAGGGATGCGCCTGTCCGCGCGAGGTGCGCACCAGGAGCCCCAGTGCGTAGAGCATGACCGGCCGCGGGCCATCCATGCGCTCGTTCGGCAGCACGTCCAGGATGGCCACCCGGCCGCCCGGACGCAGCGCATCAAGCAGGCGACCGAGCAGGCGCCGGTTTGCCTCCTCGTCGAAGAGGTGGCAGAGATTGCCGGCGATCACGAGGTCGTACTCGGACCGCTGCAGCTCCGCCCTGAACAGATCGCCCGGCAGGTAGTCGAATGCGGCCTCCCGGCCTGCCGCCGCCACGGCCTCGCGCGTCGTCTCGATGACAGCTGGCAGGTCGACCGCGGTGACGCGAACGTCATCAGCGCGGGCGGCGAGCGCGAGGCTCCAGGGAGCGGCGCCCGCGCCCGCATCGAGCACCCGGAGGCCCGGCGCCGCGAGCCTTTCCGCCGCCTTCTCAGCAGCGGCCGCGAACCAGACCCCGAGCCAGCCGACCATCTTCTGGTACGTCACTTCGGCCGCGGCGGGGGCTTCGGCGGCCAGCTCGCGGCGCTCGCCTCGGATCACGTCGGCGAGCCCATCCCAGTGGCTGACCATGGCTCTGATCTCCGCCATGTCGGGCTGGGAGGCGCGATAGCAGCCGTGGTCAGCGGCCTCGGCGAATCCAAGGCTGCTGAGCGCGCCCAGCAGTCCCCGGGCTCCCCGTTGGCCGATCGCGCACTCGCGGGCGATCGTGGTCGGATCGGCGGTTCCTCGCTCCAGCTGCGCGAGCACGCCGAGGCGGTCTGCCGCCGAGATTGCCGCCGCGGCGGCTATCGCTTCCTGGATGAAGAGCAGCTGCTCAGCCGAGAGCCGCCGCCGGCCGGGGGCGGAGCCGCCTGCCACCGGCTCTGCCAGGCGGGCCGTCATCAGACTCCCACCTCCGTGCGTTCTGAGCTGGGCGAGGTCGCCGGCGCCACCGCGGCGGCGGCCTGGTGGCGGCCGTTGCGGACGTACTGGACGATCAGGAAGGCGAGCAGTGGGATGAACAGCCACATGCCGCCGATGTTGTCGCCGAACGAGGACGGGTCGTCGTGCTCGAGGAGCACGCCGGACAGCTGCACGAGCAGGGCGATGGCCGCCAGCACGATCGGGACGATCGACCGCTTGAAGCGGTTCCCCCCGACCAGGTACCAGGCCACCGCGATCGCCCCCAGGATGAGCAGGCCGCCGTCGTCGAAGCGGTCCGTCCAGTCCTGCTCCGCGATGACCACGGTCCCGAAGGCGAGCCCGGCCAGCGCGAGGGTGGTGCAGGCGAGCATGTTGTAGCCACGGTTGACGGCGTCGCGGACGGTGAGTTCCATGGGGTTCTCCTCCTGTTGGAATGGGATCAGCCCACCGCGGCGGAGGTCTTCCGCAGCACGTGGACAATCCAGCCGATCGCTGCAACCGAGAGCAGGATGTAGCCAGCGGTGGGCGCAGGTCCGCCAGGACTCGGGTTCTGGCCCGACCAGCTGAGCGCGGCGTGTACGGCGAACGGAACGACGGCCAGGGCGCCAGCCATCCGGCTCCAGATCGGCAGCCCGCCAGGCAGGCTGACGAGCAGCAAAGCGGGGACGTAGAGGGCGACCCCAGAGGCGAAGGTCGCCTCGCCCGCCGCGCTGATCGGAGCGGAGAGGAGGATCGCCTCCGCCAACGCGAGCATGGCAAATCCCGCGGCGACCATCCAGCGCGCCGCGCGACCGAACCTGATTGCGAGCAGCGTGGCGCCCGTGATCAGCCCGATGCTGCTCAGATGCTCAGCGATGGTGTATATGGGCTGGCGGTTGACAATGCTTCCGCCGATCCCGAGCGCGATTCCGACTGTCAGCCCGGCGGCGACGATCCAGCGGCCTGTGTCCGTCGGAGCTGCCACTGACGGCGCCGGTCTGGGGATCGATTCGGTTACCGAGGACATCGCGGATACCTCCTTGCGAGTTGGGTATCGCGATCATGGGCCGCCCGGGCACGTGCGACCGTCCGCCGGATTACGTAATCGGGATCGCCGAGGCTACGTAATCTCGAGCAGGCCTGCCTCGAGCGCGTACCGGACGAGCGCGGTGCGGGACCTGATCCCGAGCCGGTTGTAGATGCGGTCGAGGTGGGTGGTTACGGTTCGGGGGCTGATCACCAGCCGCTCCGCGATCTCGGCACTGGTCAGGTTCTCGGCTACAAGCTGCACCACCTCGAGCTCGCGCGGGCTGAGCCGGGTGGCGTTCACGGGGCGGCGGGGACCGGGCGCACGGACGCCGAGCGCCTTGAGCAGCCTGGAGGCGCGCTCCACGTGGCGCCGGGCGCCCAGCCGCCGGAATGCCTCCAGGCTCTCGATCGCCGCCGGCGCAGCCGAGCCGTCGCCCCTCACCTCCGCCCACTCGAGCCGGGCCCGAGCGGCCTCGAAGGGGATCGCCGCGGTCGTGAAGCCCTGGACCGCGCGCTGCAGCGCGGCCAGCGACTCTGCCTGGCGCCCCAGCAACCGCAGAGCAAGGCCCTCCACCCGAGCCCTGAGCGCCGGGACGTAGGCGTTGTCCGGCGGCACCCCGCGGGTCAGCTTCCGCGTCAGGTCCATGGCGGGCTCCGGCTCACCCCCCATCACCTGCGCCTCGGCAATCAGCGCCAGCGTCGCCGGCAGGACGCCGTCCCCGGTTCGCACCTCCTCGAGCCCTCTTCCTATGGCGAGTGCCCTGGCCGGATCTTCGCGTTCGAGCGCGAGCATCAGCTCCGCGGTGCTGACGACATCGAAGATGTTGTGATCGCGGGCGCTGCCAGCGCCGAATGCCTCGTACGCCTCTGTGATGGAGGCGGCCGCCTGGTCTAGGTCGCCGAGGTAGAGCTGCACCAGCGCCAGAAAGCTCAGCGCGCCGGCGGTGCCGCGGGCGGACTCCAGCCGTCGAGCCATGGCCAACCCCTGGAGGCTGCTGTGTAGAGCGTCTATCAGGTTGCCCGCCATCAGGTCCACCGAGACCAGCCGGTTGCGGGGGAAGAGCTCCAGCGTCGGCGTTCCCATCCGTCGGGCGAGCTCGAGGCTGATCTCGGCATGCCGGCGCGCAAGCTGGTGCTCACCCAGTGTGTAGGCGACGATGGAGAGCACGTCATGGCAGCGCTGAAGCAGCAGCGGATCCCCGGCGACCTCGGCGGCGGCGAGTCCTCGCCCGGCCGCCTCACGCGCCGCGCTGAACTCGAAACTCGCCAGGGCGGCCATCTGCGCCAGGTGGGCGGCGGCCATAGCCCTGGAGGAGCCGAGCTTCTCGGCGACCCCGCTCAATTGCGCAGAGGCGGCAGCGAGCTCCTCGTGCCTCCCCAGTCGCCGCAGGATCACGACTCGGGCGTGGAGCAGGTCTGCCAGCTCGGAGGTCGGATCGCCCCTCGCCAGAATCTGTAGTCCGGCTTCGAGGTGCGCCTCGGCGGCGTCAAACCGGCCGCGATCCCACTCAGCCAGCGCTAGCCGGTGGTCCAGGCGCCCGGCCGCCTCCAGCTCGCCGGCGCGCTCACGCTGGGCCCGCGCCTCGGTCCAGACGGCGACGGCGGCGGCCGTCTCGCCTACCCTCTCCCATGCCTCACCGAGGTCCTCCAGAAGCGTCGGCACCAGCTCGGGGTGGGGGCCCTGCCGGACGATCGCCAGCGCCGCGCCGAAGTGACGCGCCGCCTGGTCGTTGGCGTAGACGGCGTATGCGCGCTCACCGGCCTCGATGAGGACCTCCAGGGCCCGCTCCTGATCGACATCCCCGCCCGCGGCCCGGTAGTGGCGCGCGAGCCGGTCGACGTCATCTGCGCGCAGGCGTTCCAGCACCGCCGCGAAGGCCGTGTGCATGCGCCGCCTCGTCGCCTCAGGCAGCTGCGCGTACGCGACCTCCTGGATCAGAGGATGGCCAAGGGTGTAGATCCCCTCCGAAATCCGGCTACGGTCCTCGACGACGAGGCCAGCCGAGGTGAGGCCCTGCAATGCGGAGAGGGCGGCTTCCTCGGTCAGCCCGGCGACAGCCAGCAGCACCTCCTGTTGCACCCCTTCTCCACCCACGGCCACGAGATCGAGCAGATGGCGCTGCACGGGCGCCAGGCGCTCGAGGCGTTCCAGGACCAGGTCGCGGATGCTCGGAGGAAGATGCGTCGCGGCCTCGCCGTCCCACGTCCACGCCCCCTGCACCCGTCGCAGCCTGCCCGTCTCCAGCATCGACTCGATCAGGGACTCCACGAAGAGCGGTGTGCCGGCGGCTCTGATCTCCAGGGCCCTCAGGAGGTCATCAGGGGGGCGGCCGGCGAGCAGACTAGCGACCAGGCCGGCGACCGCCTCGGGGCCCAGCCTGGCGATCCCTATTTCCTGAGACATGCGGGCGCGCCGCAATGAGCTCACGAGCGAGCGCAGCCCGCGCGCCTTGTCGATCTCGCTGTCGCGGAAGGTGCCGAGCACGAGCACCGCCTGCTGAGCGGCCCCACGCGCGAGGTAGTGGAGAAGCTCGATGGAGGCCGGGTCGGCCCAGTGGAGGTCGTCCAGGAAGAGCAGCACCGGCGACCGGCGTGCGAGCCGCTCCAGCAGCCGGGCGACGGCCTCGAAGAGCCGCGTCTTCTCGAGGGCCGGGTCGCCGAGGGCCTCCGTAGGCGGAAGGTGAAGGTCCGCGAAGAGACGCCCGAGGTCGGTCAACCCGCTCACCAGCCGGGACCTGCCGGCAGGATCAAGCCGCCGCAGGAGAGGTCCGAAGGCGGCGAGCACGGGAGCGTATGCCAGGCTTCCTTCCAGCGGGTAGGCGGGCCCTTCGAGGACGGTGAAGCCCTGCAGGCCAGCGATCTCAATGAGCTCGTTGGCCAGGCGGGTCTTTCCGATTCCAGGCTCGCCACTGAGGAGGACAGCGCCCCCTCGCCCTTCGCTGGCGGCCGCCAGCGCGGCTCGGAGCCGGGCCATCTCGGCACCGCGCCCGATCAGCGGCGCGGTCAGCGCCATCGGGCTCGGCGTAGCGCCAGCAACGGGGCGCGGAGTCGCCGCGCCCGCCGAGCGGTGCTGCATCACGATTAGGCGCTCATCGTACCCCGTGACCTACCGGACGCCCGCCGAGTCCACGAGATGCCGGGAGCGGGCTGCCAGGGCTGCCGCCAGTGAACGCGTCGTACCCGGCTCCCGCACATCCCGGACGCGATCGGCGGTGAGGCCGGGGATCAGCCGGCACGGCGGATGGCCGCCTCAATCCAGCCCTCGGACGCTACCTCACGCCCGTTCCGGCAACTGGGGCAGGGAAGTGAGCAACGCGCTGAGGGCCTTACGGCTCGGCGCGGGGGCTGCTGAACTTTCCTCCACCCGGCACGTCGGTGTGAGTTGGAGCGTCCTGCCATGTGGCAATCCCCTGCTCCACCTGTGCGGCCGCCCAGCCAGCAAGCCGCTGAACGCCTTCCGCCGACGTCGAACCCGGATCCGGCGTGTAGATCGTAAGCGTGAGCCCTCGTTCCTCCACCATCTCAAACGCCTCGTACGCGAGCGTCACATCTCCTACCGGGCGTGCTGGAACGCTTTGGCGCCGGCGCCTCCAGGGGAAGGGTGAGGTCGAAGACCTTGGCCCCGAACCGATTCATGACACACATCGCGATGCAACAGGCGAACGACCTGGGTGAGGTCGTCAGGCGGGGCGAGCACGTCACCGACGAGCAGTACGGACAGGCCGTCGACGCCGGGCCAGGCACGGAGACACGGTAACGAAACCGAATCCGTCCTACGACTTCGCGGGTCAGGTGGCGCTTGTCACTGGCGCCAGCTCAGGTATGGGACTCGCGACCGCGCTTGCCTTCTCCGTCAAGTAATCACCCGAGCCTCGTAGAGCCCATTCGTCGCCACCGGATCGAACCAGCCAAGTTCGGGTTCATTTTCGAACGTGTCAGAGGGCCAGCAGTGCATTCGCATACTCGTCGCATAACGACCTTGAAAACCGTTAGGGTGCAAGCCCTCGCGAGTTCGAATCTCGCTCCCTCCGCCACCTTTTGAGTTCAAATCGGGGTCGAATAGCACCCCTGTGCGAGCCCATGTCAAGCATCCCCTGACGGCCTATACCCCTATTGTCGGTCCACTTGATGCCGCCGTCGGCACGTTCCGGCTGGGAGCCTGGGGGGACGGGCGCCCCGCCTGGCCCCCTCTGTTGTGACCCAGGCGGTGCGCCACCTCCCGGGGCCGCCCACGGCTGACCCAAGCCTGGACCTTCCACCGTCGAGGTTCTTGCGGGGACGCAACGACCCTCCTCCACCGCGACCGTGGGGGCCAGCCGGTAGCGATCGAGCTAATCAAGCCACCCCCGCAGCAACCTCCCCTATCGCTACACCAGCGACCCCGACCCGACCATGGTGAGGACACACGCACGAGGCGGCACCCGGTCATGGGCCGCCGAGACCGAGCACCACAGTAAACACCTACGTTTACCACCACGTATACTGATCCATATGTTGCGCGTTAGCGAGGAGACCCGGAAACGCGTCCTGCGTATCGGCGAGGAGGAGTTCGGTGGTGTCTCGGCCGACGAGACCGTACGGCGACTCATCGATGAGCACTGGCAGGCTGCGGCCGTCGCGGCCGTACGACGGTACCGCGAGTCGGAACCTGAGGGCTGGTCGGCCTACCTGGCCGAGGCCGAGGAGCTAGCGGCCGCCGACGCACCGGTCAGCGATGACTGGGCGGCCGGCCCCTCGTGACCGACCCGACCATCTCGCCTGGACAGGTCTGGTTCGTCGACTTCGACCCCGTACGGGGCCACGAGCAAGGCAAGGACCGTCCGGCGCTGGTGGTGTCCTCCCGGTTCCACCTCGACCTCACGATGGCCCAGCTCGTCAGCGTCCTACCGTTGACCACAGTCGAGCGCACGGGATGGTTACATCGGGTCCACGTCGCTCATGGCGGCGGGTGGGTCATTACCGAGCAGATCCGGACCCTGGCGGCGAGCCGGTTCCGGCGTTTTGCGCCGGAGATCGTCCTGGCCGAGAGCGAGCTCGAAGAGGTGCGCCGCGTCCTGGCTCAGATGTTGACCGTCCAGTAGTGCGAATCGAGCGGTGTCCCGACCGCAAGAGATCCCTTGCGGACGCCGGCCGAATGGGCGCTAGAGGTTCCGCGAATCCCGGGCACGTGCCGCGGTGCGGGGTGCGTTCAGGATCGCCGGCCTGGACCTGCTGGGATGGTCTCCCAAGCGCCGACACCAGCCGTCCCCGCGGGCCGAAATTGTTAACGGAATACGTGGACATGTACAAATAGCTGGCTGCGAATAGCAGCAGGAACAGAGGAAGGCTGACAGCCAGAGCCTCGATTGCGCGCAGCGCCGGGAACGCTGACCGGGAGATCGAGCGGAGTTGCAAGGCGCCCATCCAAGGAGCAACGCCAGCCCTTCTGCCAGTATGGCGATGGCGGCCCCGGTCGACGAGTGGTCCAAGGGCAACACGTAGTACACGGCCACGAGCCCGGCGGTCCCGCCAATTGCCTGGAGCCCTACCTCGTCCGCGTAACTGCCACCCGCGTTGTCTCTCCAGTGCTGGGCGTCCGCCATGACCGGACTCACTGCCCGGTGCCGTTGATCTGGTAGTCGCAACTTGAGCTTCCAATGACTATCGCGCCGGCCGCAACGTTGTCCTCTTGCCCGATAGGCGGGTAATTGAAGCAAGTACATCTCGTCGTCTCGGCGCCACTGAACCTCGGCATTAGTCGACGTCCAGATCCCGCCTTCCATTCGGGCGCAGACCTGCTTCCGCTTGCCGAGGGTCTGTCCAATCCGCTCTCCGCTCACCCAGTATCGCCCCACAACATGCGGCCAGGACCATGACGAGGCTGAAGACAAACGCCCAGGACAGCAACGTGAAGGTGACGCCTATCAAACCGTACCGGCGCACGTTCACCGACACGCTCTGGGGGAGGTAAAGGCTGGAGTACGCATTGAACCCGGCAAGGAGGATGGCGCTCGCCACTCCCCCTGGGACGAGCACGCGAAGTCGGACACGGCGACCGAGGAGGATGAAATGGGGTAACCAGCCACAACACAGTCCCCAGAGGCAGTGAAACGAAGATGCCGCTCACCCGCAACCCGCGCTCGCTCAGCACTTGTGCAAGCGGCGTCGACAGCGAAAAATAGGCAGCAAAAGCGACGATCCAGACACTGCCCCAGGCGATGCCAGTTGAGCGTAACCGTGGCAGATACTGGCTCGATGCCGACCGCCCTCGGCGCGCCTTCTCACAGTTGCGGTCCGGTCATGCTTCCAATAACGCGGACTCAACAGCACGGCCAGGAGACCATCGTAGGCCCGCGACCTCGAGCCGCGCTTCGGACTGCTGGAGACCATCCGTCAGTACGCGCTGGACCGGCTGCGCGACGGCCTTGATCGCGGCGCGGGCAATTGCGTTTCATGCGCCTCCGGCTTAGCGGTATTCATCTGATCGCCTACACGATCGAACCGGGCTCAGACGACGCAGTGGCGCCGACGACTCCCCGGACCATCTTGGGCTCGGGACGCAAGAGTAGATAGAACGCGGCGACGCTGGTGATCATCAGTAGAGGCACGTAAATGATCGGGATCACATATCCAGCGCCCAGTTGCCCCGCCAGAGCGGGCAGGTTGAAGTGTATGGCATTGAAGTAGTCCACAATGATGTCAATTGTGCCAACCAGATTGAACGCGACTACGAGCGGCCAAAAAAGCACGCGAATCCTTACCGTGAGCAGCGCGAGCAGGGCCAGCACCCCGGTAGCGAGGTCTCCGTAGGCGGCAGGCGTAGCGAAACCAGCGGGTAGGTGGGGGCCAACGACACCTGGAAGGATAAAAATGAGGCCGAAGACGCGGAAGCTGTGCAAGGTCGCGATGGCGCGCTGCGCTCCAACTCGGTCCATCGCCTTGAGCTTGGGCCAGATGTACGCACTGAAACAGAGCAGCCATGCGACATAGCCCAGCACCAGCTGCAGCAGAAAGATGGTTTGCGCGGTCATTTCGCCTCCTTGTTCAGGCGCGGCGGCCGGACACGGCCTCTACTGGCGGGACGCTGACGTTTCGGGCGCCCACACGGCGGACCTGCCAGAGCGAGACGGCGCGGAGGAGCAGCTCTAGCCTCCTCTGCCGAGGGATCAAGTCAGCCGTGCTCAGCGCCGCTTGCGTCATGCATGTGACCCTATCACACCGAGTTGTATGATGCAAGGGACGTCGAGTATGGTTTACGGATGCGGCCTGTCAGCCGCGGCGGAGAAGGGATCGAGAGCGGCGATTGGTCCCGGGCATCGCCGTCCGTCCGGCCGGCTTGACCGGGGTGTCTACCGCTACGGTGCGGTCCTGCTACTGCTCACGGCGTCCACCTTCGTCATGGTCGCCCCAACGGGCGGCTGGGCGCGGGTCGTGAACGCGCTGCTCTTCAGCGCCGCGATCCTGACCTTGCCGTTTCGCGCCCACGTCGGGCGCCCTCTGCTGGTGGTGGCCCTGTGCATGTTCGTGGTTGCCATGGGCTGCGCGGTTGCCGCGCAGTTCAGCGGCCAGCTCGGCCGGGGACTCGCCGACCAGCTCCTCGCCGGCCTCGTCGTCCTGGTAGCGATCGCGATCGTGGACGAGCTCCGCCGCCAGCTGGCGGTCACGGTGCAGTCCATCACGGCGGCGCTCTGCATCTACCTCGTGGGCAGGAGCGGGGACCGACAGCTCCGAGTATTTGTACTCCAGCTTCATCACGCTGGCTACGGTCGGCTACGGCGACTTTGTTCCCGCCCTTCGCCTGGGCTGGGCCCTGGCAGTCGTGGAGGGCCTGGTCGGCCAGCTCTCCCTCGTCACCGTCGTCGCCCTTGTGGTCGGCAGCCTGGTCAGCCGGACGGCGAACGGACCCAGTCGCAACTGAGGCAGGGACCGTTAAATGGCGGCCACCTCCAGAGAACCTATCTGTGACTCGATTCAGGCTGGTGACGCTCCGTCGCCACCGACCGTGTCGGTGGAAGGCACGCTGACTTTCACCATGCAAGTGCTCGCTGGTACGCTTTGAGCGAAATGCTGGATCGGCTCTACCGAGGACAGGTTTGCTCCATCGCTCGCACGCTCGAGGTGGTCGGGGAGCGCTGGACTCTACTCGTGCTGCGCGACGCATTCCTTGGGCTGCGACGGTTTGATGAGTTTTCGCACAGCTTGGGCATTGCCACCAACGTCCTGACCGCAAGACTTCAGGTGCTCTGCGACAACGGCATCCTCGAGCGCCACCGCTACCAAGAACGACCGGAGCGGTTCGACTACCTCCTCACGGACAAGGGTCGGGAGCTGGAGGTGGCGCTGGACGCGCTGATGCAGTGGGGCGACCGATACCTCGCCCCCAACGGGCCCCCAAAGCTCATGCGCCATCGCGGCTGTGACGGTGAAGTCAAGGTCGCCACTATCTGCACCCTTTGCGCCCGGCCACTCGACCCAGATGAGGTGGAGGTTATCCCCGGTCCAGGCGCGAGGGCGACGGTCGCCGCAACCTGAGACTGGTTCAAGAACTGGACGGCTTCATGACTCGCACGGAACTCATCAGTTCCTGCTCTGCATGCTGACCCACCTCCCGCGCTCGCCTGATGTAACGGCCAACCTCCGGGGCGCGACGCAACGCGTCATAGCATCTCCGCCGCCGCAAGCCCGGAGGAACGCGCGTGACGCCCGACACAAAGCGGCTGAGTCTGGGGATGGCGACCGCTGCCCAACCGGTCAGCCACGGAAGACCTCCAGCAAGTGTGGCGCGTCTGACGCGATTCCCGAGATCGAGCACCCCTGGCTGTTCGAACACTTCTTCCCGATCGCCGGCGACCGCCGCGGACCGATCTTCGAGGCTGGACGCTCCTCAGTGCCCTGGCTCCGGAGACGGAACGGCTGGCTCGGCTTGCCGGTGACGAGCAACCGGTTCCGACCACCTGCGATGTCGGCGAAGATCGCTGCAACCGTCGACGTCGTCTCCGGCGGCCGGCTCGAGTTCGGCATCGGGGCCGGCTCTCGTCCTGCGATCCCGGCGGCCGGCTTGGAGTACGACGCGCTGGGACTCCCTTGCGACGACTTCGGACCCTCGGTCGCCAACCTCGCCGATGCGTGCAGGCTGATCAAGCGGTTGTGATCGAGGACGAGCCGTTCGAGTTCGACGGCGCGTCCATCCACCTCCGGGGCGCCTTCACCAACCCCAAGCCGGTGCAGCGTCCTCGTCCCCCGGCTCTCGTTCTCAACATTGATGAGTGGGAGTTGGACCCTTGAGACAACCGGCGCGTCGAAGAATCTGCGCTATTGCGCTACGGGCTCCTCCTCAGGAGAAGGTTCATCACTTCAGAGATAATGGTGCTGGTGATCTCCTATTCCTTTGAGCGCGTAAGAGCACTGTCCGCTTATCGCGAGCTGATCCAGTTGCCGACCATTTCTCGAATGGACGAAGTGACGACGGACTGGGCTCCCTTTGATGATGTACTCGAGGCGCTTCCACGCATGTTTCCACGTCTGCATGCCGTATGCGCACGCCACATTGTGGCCGGTCATTCGATGCTCTATCGCTGGCCCGGGCACAGCGGCGCCCTACCGTCCGTGCTGATGGCGCACTACGACGTGGTGTCGGCCACGCCGGAAGGATGGACGCACCCGCCCTTTGAGGCGGCGGTTATCGGGGACGAGCTGACCGGAACGGTATGGGGTCGGGGGTCCATCGACGACAAGGCCTCGTTGGTGGGAATACTGGAGGCAGTCGAGACCATGATCGGTGCCGGTTTTGTGCCGGCCAACGACATCTACCTTGCATTCAGCCACAACGAAGAGGTTCTCGGGGACGGGTGCAGGACGATCGTGACCTGGTTTCGCCAGCACGGCATCACCCCAGCACTGGTGCTGGACGAAGGTGGAATTGTCGGGGAACCCATATTCCCAGGGGCGTCCCAACCGCACGTACTGATCGGCGTCGGAGAGAAGGGAACGTTGACGTTCGAGATGGCGGTGCGGGGTCAAGGCGGTCACGCCTCGGTGCCACCGCCCGTCCCCGCGACTGCTCGGCTGGCTCGGGCCATGAGCCGCATCGGTGAGGTCCAGTTTGCGCCGGAACTCAATGTGCCGACCCAGGCGCTGGTGCGGCTGCTGGGACCGAGGTCGACCGGTGCGATGGAGGAGGCCGCTGCCGTGCTCGACGCCGACCCGACCAAGGCAGCCCAGTTGTTCGCATCGATCAGTGACGAAGCGCGGGCGATGACCCGCACCACTCCGGTGCTGACCTTGCTCCGGGGCTCGCACGCGGTCAACGCTCTGCCCGAACTGGCAACCGCGACCGTCAATGCGCGGGTGATGGTCGGCTCCACTCCCGATGAGGTGAGGGACACCCTCGTTGCCGCGATCGACGACCCGCAGGTCGAAATTCGTAGGATCGAGTCCTTCGATCCGCCACTCGCTTCGCCAGCCAGCGGCTGGGCTTGGGATGCGATCTGCTCGACCGTCGTCGATGTCTACGGCGTCAAACTTATCGCCCCCTACATCAACAACGGCGGCACTGACAGCCGCAACTACGCTGCCCTCACTCCGTTTGTCTATCGGTTCAACCCGTACGAAATGACGCTGGTCGAGCGCCGAGCCATCCACGCGATCGACGAGCGTTTACCCTTGCGCAGCTTCTATACCGGCTGCCAGTTTTATCTGCGACTGATCGCCAAACTGTGACGCCTCATCGGTGCATACGGCCGGCTCCTCGTCCTTGACGTGACGCCGACACTGGCAGGTCAGATCGTCTCACAAGGGGATCTCCGGGCGGCTCGGCTGACGCGTTGGGGCCGGGCCGGCGCGGGGGTGAGCGTTCGACGCTCGACCTGGTGCGGCCTCATGGGGACCGGCTCAGGCCCCGGCGCCAGGCGCAAACCCCGGACAGACCAGGACCCCAATGACGACGACAGCGCCGATCGGCGCCGCCTGTGCCAGCTTCAGCGTGGCAGCCCCACCCGGCGGTCTCGCGATGGCAAGGAACCCGGCCAGACCAGCAACGCAGAGTCCAGCACCCAGAATTGTCGCGATGCTCGGCCAGCGCCGGCAGAAAAGATTCCGAACAGAGGTGAAGCACCTTCGATGTCGCAGTCGGCAGCGTTGTCGGGGCACGCCCCTCCGCGGAGCCGTGTACCCGCATACCCAATCTGCAGAGTGCAGAGGCCGGACCGCCCACAGATCACCGTCCATCCAAGCCGCAGACCTTTCGACGGTACCTGCCATATGGCCGCGAGCGGCGTACCAATGCGACTTTGCTAGGACCCCTCGGGAGTCTCCGAGCGAGATCCGCTTCCCCCTTCGCTTCCCGGGTGAACCCGCCGCACCGCCGGCGCACGGACGCGAAAGAGCAGGACGAGCGCGGCAGCGCCGGCCAGCATGGCTCCTGCGCCCCAGGCGGCCGCGGTGCCCGGGACCGGGGCAGGCGCCCTGGCCGCCAATAAGAGCAGCCCGGCCACGCCGATCGCGGTCCCCAGCTGAGCCCCGGTGTTCAGGACCCCGCTCGCGGTTCCTTTCAGCTCCTCCGGGACGTCGGTGCCCATTGAGGTCGCCCCCACCGAGGCGACGCCGAGTCCGGTGCCACAAACGAGCAGGCCGAGGACAACTCCGATCCGGCTGCCGTAGGTCACGGCGAGCAGCACGTCGCTGGCCGCGATGCCGACAAGCCCGATCGCGGCTAGGCGGCACGCCGCCCACCGCCGGCCCATGCGCCTGCACAGCGCGGCGCCGGCGATCACCCCGAGGCTGAGGGGCAGGAGCGACACGGCGGCCTCGACCGCGGAGAGGCCCTGGCGCTGCTGTAGAAACAACGTTGCGAGTACGGCGGTGGAGCTCGTAGCCGCGGTATTGACGAACGCGGTCAATGTGCCGGTCCGGAGATTCGGCGATGCGAACGCCCCGCGAGGGACCAACGGTGACCTGGCGCGACGCTGGCGGACGGCGAAGCCGGCGCCCAGAACAAGCCCGCCGGCTGCAAAGAGGGCTCCCATCATCGTCCGCCCCGGCTGCTCCGCCACCGCGGCGCCGCAAATCAGCGCCATCACCGCGGCCACCAGGAGCAGGCATCCGGAGACGTCGAGGCCGTCGGCATTCGACCGGGCACGCGATCGCGGCACCCCGAAGACAATCGTAGCGAACAGAGAGAGCGCGACCGGCAGGTTGACGGCAAAGACCGCTCGCCAGCCGAGCCACCAGGTGATCACCCCGCCCACGAGGAACCCCAACGCGCCGGCCGCGGCGCCACTCGCGCTCCAGGCGGCCAGCGCACCGCGCCGACCGCCGTCCTCTGGGGCCGCGTCAAGCAGGAGGCGAAGAGCCGAAGGAACCGACAGCGCCGCCGCAGCGCCTTGCAGAGCCCGCGCCACTATCAACCCTGTAACGCCCTGCGCAGTCGCCCCGACCAGCCCGACCAGGCCGAAAACCCCGAGCCCCAGGAGCACCAGGCGGCGATGTCCGTAGCGGTCACCGAGGCGTGCCCCGATGACCAACAGACCGCCGAAAAACATCGCGTACGCGGTGGCGAGGACCGGAGTCGCGGCGGTCGGGGCCGAAACGCCGCGCAGCATGGCGGGGATCGCGGTGAGAGCGCTCGTCACGCCCATGACGTCCACGAACTGCACGCCGCAGAGGGCCGTGACCTGGAAGCGCCGCGTCATCCCCTCATGTTACTTCATCGATGAAGAAGTCATCAAAGACGCAGACTGGACGGGTGCCGCCGCACCTGCAGCACCGTCGTCCGACCGCACGAGACGTCGCCTCCGAGCTCGGCGTCTCCGTTAAGACGGTCACTAATGCGTACAACCGTCCGGACCAGCTCTCCCGCGATCTGCGAACGCGCATCCTCGACGCGGCCGCGCGACTCGGCTACGGAGGCCCCGATCCGCTCGCGGCCGGGCTACGGCGGGGGCGAGTCGGCGCGGTCGGCGTCATCTATGCCAACCGGCTCTCGTACACGTTTGAGGACCCGGTGAGCCATGGGCTTCTCGCAGGGATCGCGAGCGCGGTGGAGCATGCCGGCTCTGGCCTCCTTCTTCTGCCGGGATCCTCTGACCCGGACCGGCGCCTGGCGGCGATGACACGAGCGATCGTCGACGGGCTGATCGTGTCCTCGGTCGCCGACGATGACCCCTTTCTCGCGGCCGCCATCAGTCGGCGGCTGCCGCTCGCGGTGATTGACCAGCCGCGACCCGACCACCTGGAACGGTTGGGATCCTTGCTTCCGTGGGTCGGCGTCGATGACCGCACTGCTGCTGCCGGCGCGGCGAAGCACCTGCTCGCCCTCGGCCACCGTCACCTCGGCGTTGTCGCCTTCGGGATGTGGCGTAGCCCAAGGCCGGGCCTGGTTTCGGTGAGGGAGCAGCACCGAACCACATACGCGGTATCACGGGACCGGCTCGCTGGCTACCGAGACTCGATCGAGCGGCTCGGCGTGCCATGGGACGCCGTCCCCGTCTACCAAGGCAGCGATAGCACCCCTGCCGAGGGTGAGACGGGTGCGGCTCTGATCCTCGCACAGCGGCCGCGCCCGACCGCGCTGCTCTGCCTCAGTGACCGTATCGCCGAAGGTGCGGTACGTGCCGCCGGACATCTCGGCCTTCGGGTCCCCAGCGACCTGTCGATCGTCGGATTCGATGACGCTCCGTCGCTCGCCTCCGATCTCGCACTAACGACGGTCCGGCAGCCCCACCGCCGCAAAGGAGAGGTCGCTGCCCAGGCGCTGCTCACACTGCTCGGGAGCGGCGATCCTCAACTCGTGACTACTCTCGAGACGGAGCTCGTGGTCCGGGCATCAACGACGCATCCACCGCCCTGACGCTGGCGATCCATCTACGCCGATCGCAAGAGCCGGTCCCGAACACCACGGTTACTCGGACATTGTGCGCAAGGCGCCTTCGGCAGAAGCAGCGCCGCACTCCACCGCTCCCCAAACGCCCCCGGGTTGAGTATGGTCCCTGTCCGGGTCCTCGGACATAAAAGGGCACGGTGTTACGTGGACCGGCCCATCCGTGAGGCCAAGGCCCAGCTGTGGACCGTCGGGTCCACCCGCCCGACGCCCAGGGGGCAGGCGACTGAGGATTGCACCGGCCCGTCGAGGCTCCCCTGCGGAGCTTCGCGGCCTTGACTACCCTCGCCTGTACGCCGCCGGTCGACGCGGCATCATGGGTTGATGGCCGGTCGCCTCCTGTACGTGATCGCGTGCGCTGTCCCGCCTGCCCAGAACCTCCACCTGGCCGCGCCGCAAATTAGGTCGCTTGGCTGGGATCGATGCGTCCGGCACGTGCCTGCATTGCCCTGGCGGACGGTTCTGGAGGTCCTTCCGAGAACACGAACGCACCACCAGGTCGTGTCGACGATCGCTCACGAGTAAGCAGTCGCTCCAATGGACACCTCGATGTGCCTGGCAGCTCCACCCGGTCCACCGGACCAAGCTCGCGCCGATTTCGGCGCCCTCCTTGCGCGCGTCGATTCGGCGCGTGAACCGATCGACACCTACGATCTCCCGTGGCTGCGGTGGCAATTCCTCGCGTACGCAGCAGCCACCGGACGGTTCGCGTTCCACGGCACGGGAAGTGAGCCGATTCTCGAATTCGAGCCGCGACAACCGAATGACACCCACGAGTTCGGCAACCGTCGTGGGGTGTATGCCGCCTCGGACGCTTTGTGGGCCATGTATTTCGCCGTTGTCGATCGCCGCAAGGTGCCTTCGCTCGTAAACGCGTGCTTCTCAGTGCACAGCCTCGATGGTGAGTACCGCAGCGGCCTCTGGTATTTCTTCTCCGTTGAGTCCGCCGAGCCGGCGCCTTGGCGCGACGGCGCTGTTTATCTACTCCCAGCCGCGGGCTTCGAGCGTCAGGACGACCTGATTCGCGGTGACCAGCGGATCCGATCCGCGCAGCTTTTCTCGCCGCGGCCGGTCCGTCCGGTAGCCCGTATCCCAGTACGGGCGACCGATTTTCCGATGCTTGGGGACATTCGGCGACATGACTGGAAAGTCGTTCAGGCGCGCGCCGCTGCCGACCCTGACGGGTTTCCCTGGGTGGACGACTAACGCGGGTCGCGATGGGTGCCCTTCATGTCCCCGGAAGTGCCGCGTTGTTCTGCGGGTTCGCAGCACCTGGTAGAGCGACGCCGGTTCTCGTTCATGCCGCGGCCACACCTGGGGGCGACACGCGCATCCAAAAGACCCCACCGACGAGGCCGAGCAGAGTACCGATGGCCGCGGCGCCCAGCACCGCCGTGACGATGCCCACAGGGAGTCCCTGGTTGATGGGCCGGATCGGTTCTGGCGGTACCGGGCAGCCGTCCACGGGCCTAGCGTTTCACGGTGGTGTAGGTGAGGTGGGTCACCCGCGACGATGTGTCTGCGCGCGCCTGGTGTAGCGCGAGGGGGGCCGGGTCTACGCGTTCGAACAGGCGGTGCCGGCGCCTAACAATACGGGCGCGAGCGTGATGGAGAACTCGTCGATCAGGCCCCCGTCGAGGTACTGCTGGATCGTCTCGGCGCCCCCGCCGATGCGCACGTCGCGGTCGCCGGCGGCCTCGCGGGCCTGGAGGAGCGCGCTCTCGATGCCGTCGTTGACGAAGTGGAAGGTGGTGCCGCCCGGCCGCTCCCAGGCGTCACGCTTGGTATGGGTGACGACGAACACGGGGGTGCGGAACGGCGCCTCCTCCGGCCACGCCGGCTCGCCGCCGTCGAACATGCGCTTGCCCATGACGGTCGCGCCGGTGCGCTCGTGTGTCGCCCGTGCGATGTCGTTGTCGAGCCCTTCTTCGCCGCCCTCGCCGAGCTTGAGATTCTCCCGGAACCACCGCTGCGGGAAGAGCCACGCCTGGAGCTCTGACCACTGCGCCATCCAGCGCTGAACCCTCGGGTCGTTCTGTCCTTCGGGCGAGAAGACGTACTCGACGGGCACGGCGTCGGGGGCCATGAATCCGTCCAGTGACATGGTCACACTGAAGAACACCTTTCCGGCCATCAGCGCACCCTCCCTTCCCGCCCGGTCTCCTGCTCAGTCATGGCCTCGCCGGTCACCGGTCCGCGGCCCATGGACCGCTCACGAGCGATCGCCGTGACGTAGGCCGCCAGCTTGCCCAGTGTCTGCTCGCCGCCCTCGATCGCGTGGTACTTCTCCACGGCCTGGTCGCGGAGTTCCTTGGTGGGGAACACCCCGCGCATCATGATCCGGGTCCGCTCCCCGGCCGGCTCGAAGGTCAGTATCGACTCGAAGGCGCTCGGGTCGTCGCGGGACTCGCCGTGCAGCAGCGCAATCCGCTCCGGCGGGACGATCTCCCGCCAGACGATCCACTCCTGGTAGTCGGTCCCGTCCGGCCCGTGCATTACGAAGTGCCACTCCCCGCAGACGCGAAACTCGAAGGATCGCATCTCGGTGGTGAAGCCGTCCGGTCCCCACCACCGTGACAGGTGCCGGACTCGCGAGAACGCCTCGAATACCAGCTCCCGCGCGGGGCGTCGATTACCCGGGAAATCACGATCTCGCGGTCCGCGGTCGCGTGCGCAGGCTCGCCGCCGCTACTGGTCGTCGCCATCGTGTGCTCCCTCCTTCCTTGCCTGCTTCAACTCCTGCACGTACTCGTCCAGCCGCTCGTGCCATGACCCCATCGGCGACTGGAAGCTCATGCACCGGCACGCCGACTTTGCTCCGCCGGATCGGCGAATTACCGCCACGCCCTCAACGGCCACCCGAAGCCGGCCGAAAGGCTGCTCACCACACGTCCTCACCAACCTGCCCGAGTAACCCCCCGTGCGCCCGGAAGGGGGCTTGCCCAATGCGCATCGTGCGCGTTTGAATCTCTGCCGAGCCTCAGGCAACGGATTGGATCGGGATACCGAGTGCCTCGATCGGCTCATTGCCGATCGTGCGCGTGATGTGACCGCGCCCGCTGGTGTCGGTGGCGAGAAGGAGGTCTCCGGGACGGAATTGGCGAGAGCTCCCGTCCGTGACCTGGACCTCGATGGTGCCGCGCAGCACGATCACCCACTGCGCCCAGGCTGCCGGATGCGCGTCGGCGAAGCTGTCTGCGCGGGCGAACCGAACAAAGGCGGCACTCTGTGTCCCGAGGTCGCCAACGAACATTCCCGGCTGCTCGTCCAGATGCAGTTCGGCGTCCTCGAACGCTGAGCCTCCGTCATGTGTGGCGACGATCCTTGTGTAGCGCTTGATCTTCATATCGCTCCCTCGGAGGTTGTGAGGATGAACATGCTGCGCGGCTGCCCGGACCCCGAGCGCGCACCCGGCACTGAGAAGGAGACGAACGGGCGAGCGCCGCACGGACACCGACGCTGCGCGCGCAGAAGCTGGGCGGAGAACCTGAGAGAGTGAAACGATGCTGAAGCAGGTGGCCGACGGCGTCTGGGTCCGGCAGAGCTCGTGGGTCTGGACCAATGCCATCGTGGTGCGCGCGGAGGAGGGGTTGATTGTGGTCGATCCCGGCATCCACGGTTCCGAACTGAACGAGCTCGCCGATGACCTGGACCGGCTCGGCGTTCCGGTGGTCGCCGGGTTCTCCACCCACCCCCACTGGGACCACCTGCTCTGGCATCCCCGGTTCGGCGAGGTGCCGCGCTACGCCACCGCCGCCGGCGCCCGCGCCGCGATCGAAGGCCGAGAAGTGGGCCAGAGGATGGCGGCGGAGAGCGCGTCGGGCATCCCTCTCGATTTGCTCGGGCTCGTCACCCCGCTGCCCCCGGACGGCGGACCCGTGCCCGGCGAGATCATCGAGCATCAGGCGCACGCCATCGGCCACGCCGCCGTCCTCCTCGCCGACCGTGGCGTCCTGCTCGCCGGCGACATGCTCTCCGATGTCCTGATCCCGCTCCTCGACGCTCGACGCCCGGATCAGGTGGGGGCCTACGAGTCTGCACTCGACCGGCTGGGTAAGGCCGCCAGGCAGGTCGACGTCCTGATCCCCGGCCACGGCGCCGTCGCCGAGGGGCACGAGGTGGCGGCCCGCCTCGCTGCCGATCAGGCCTACATCGAGGCGCTCAGGCGAGGAGAGGAACCGGTCGACCCTCGTGTGGGGCCGGACGCACCCTGGCTCCCCGCTCACCGGTCGAACGTGGCGCAGGCGCGGGGGCAGTAGGGTCGTCTGGTTGCTCAGGGGTACCTGGCGGCTCCGCCGTCCGCCTCGAAGGGGGCGTGGCGGGCCTGACGGAACCGCGTGAGATCTCCTCGCCGGCGGCATGTGACCGCGGTGCTTGGCCAGACCTTAGGATGGGGCGCCATGGAGCCCGAAGAACTGCTACGTCAGAGCGAGGACCTCGTCCGGCGTCAAGTAGAGGCTGAGGGCCCGAACCACCGAATCGGCCAACTGCAGCCGGGGGAGGACCCGACCAGCCAGGACCCGGAGGATGCCAAGCATTGGGGAGCGGTCTATCGCGAGTTGGTCGAGTTCAAGGGCCAGCTTGTCGATGAAATCGAGGAGAGGATCGAGCGATCAGCTCACCCGCCCGTGGGCAAGGAATTGGCGCACGACCGAAACCTGCTGACCATGGAACTGCAGCGCCTCAAGATCCACCTCGCCTTTTGGGAGGAAAGGACCTCGCCGGCGTCGTAAAGGGCCCCGAGTCGGTGTCTGGACGCTTGACCGGTGCTGGCATAACCTGATATAGTCGCTGTAATGTCAAGCCTGTCCCATGAGGGGATGAAGAGGCTTGCGGGGGTAGGCGATCGCCGTCGTTGGGGGCTCCAGCCGCGTCGCACCAACCGGGGCCGCTGAGGGCATGGAGTGGCTCTGGCTGCTGGTGCTGCTCGGCCTGACGCTCCTCGCCGTCGGCGCCCACCGCTAGGTCTCCTCCGGGGACCTGGTTCTGCGTACGCGGATCTGGCCCCGCACCGCAGACCGTGAGCCGGCACGGCCTCAGGATCCACCGCCTGCGCAGAAGTCGGCGAAGCTCATCCCGACAACGGTCGCGCTACCGGCGTCATGGCCTCCGGTGATCCCGAGATACTCGCGCCCCGCGTCCATCTCCGGCAGTTCGCCGGCGGGAACTGATTCACCGGCCGGACAATGGTCGCAGCCACCATCCTCAGTACAGAGCTCGACGGTGCGACCAGGCGCGAGGACCGAAGTCCGGCCGCCGCCGAGGGAGACCATGCCATAGGTGTGCGCGCCGGCAGAGATCCGTACCACGTCGGAGGCGACCTCCAGGACGTCAAAGGCGGAGGCGTAGGCGTTTACGTCGACATCGAGTGATCCTCCATTGGACACGCCGCGGGTCTCGAAGGACGCCCGATAGAGCGGCAGCCCGGTGCCCGAGGTCAGCCAGGCCCGTCCCGGGTAGCGTCCGCCGGCGTACCCAGAGCCCCAGGTGTCAAGGAACGTCGAGGAAGGCGAGACGGCATCCCAACCGGCTGCCGTGCCGTCGCCGCCCGCCAAGAGGGCGTGGCCGACGGGGCCGATGTCGTGGAAGACGTCGCTTCCAGACTCCTGCAGGTGGGCCCAGAAGCCGACGGCCGTGTAGGCGCGGCCTGGCAGTCCCAGCCCAGGGGTGGCGAGGTACCGATGCCAGATGGCGAGCGCGATCGGGTCGGGGGCCAGCGTCGCCATCACCCAGGTCGGCGCGCCCTCCAGGTACCAGGCCGGCGTCGCGTCATAACCCGTCCCGAGAACCTGGTAAAGGAGGCAGTGGGTCAGCTCGTGCGCGACCACGGCTCGCCGATCTTCGGAGGTCAGGTCTCCGCCCAGCGATACTTTCGCCGATGCCGGCCGGACGCGGATCGCACAGCCGACGAGGCTGCCGTCGGCGGAGATCGAGCATGGTTCGCTGTCGGCGAGCGCCGCGTCGGGTATCGTGCGCGCGTCTGCGACGACGATCGTCACCGGCACCGTGAACGGAATCCCGGTCCGGGTACCGATCGACGATTCCAGGCCCGCGACCTGGCGCCGGTAGGCTCCGGCGTTCGATGAGTCGGCGCCCGGGCAGGTGATCGCAGGTTGCGCCCCGGCGCTCGCCGTCGGGACTGGCCGCGGGCTCTTCGCCGCTGAGTGAGGGCCCTGCTTTCCGAGGGCGGCGAGGACCGCGTGCCGCTCGCCCCCGCTCAGCTGCGGGAAGTCGGCAAGCACGGTGTCGATCGCCAGGTCGGCGGAGAAGATGGGGGTGAGCGCGCCTCTTGGTGGCGAAACGCCGGGCACCGGACCGACGGCAAGCGCGAAAGCGCGGAGGGCATCACTCAGGCGTAACCTGCCGTCGGAGCCGGGGATCGTGACCCTGCCCCAGGCCGAGCCGGGAGCCTGGCTCTGCGCCCACATTGCCGATGCGGTGCGAGACGCCGCCGGCCTCTCGGTTCACCGCACGATGCGACGAGGACCACGGCCAAGAGCATCACGACGGCGGACGCGGCGCGCGACAGCTTCGAGATCCCAGTCAACGCTCCTCCGCCGGCTGCAGTACCCGCGGGTCGTCGACCCCCGGGACCGCCCACCTCCGCGAGCCAGGCCCGGCTCAGCCCGTGACGGCCCCCACCTTCGGCGCCAGCCGCGTGCGGATGATCTCGGCCGCTTCCGCAACGATGGCATCGACCACCCGCCCGGCGGGCTGGATCGAGTCGATGAGGCCGGCGGTCTGGCCCGTGTACACCACGGAGTACGCCACATCGCCCTCTCGGTGGGCCTGGGCGATCCGCTCCCTGACCTCATCACGGTGGCGCCGCAGCTCGCCCTCCCGGCCGATCCAGTCCTCGACCAGCCGGTTGCGCTTCACGCGCGCGTAGGCGCCGGGCCAGACGTTTCCCGCGGCGACGTCGGTGATCTCGGTGATGAGGGTGTCGTGGCCGTCGCTTTCCAGGATCTCCCGCTTCAGGGCCTCGTGCAGGGGCGCCTCCTCCGTGGCCAGGAAGCGGGTCCCGAGCAGGATCCCTTCGGCCCCCAAGGCCAGGGCCGCGACCAGGCCGGCGCCGTCGGCGAGGCCGCCCGCAGCCAGAACCGGCGCCCGTACCTGCCGCGCCACCATCGGGACCAGCACGCTGGTGCCCATCGTCCCCACGTGCCCACCGCCCTCGGTCCCCTGCGCCACGATGACGTCGGCCCCTGCCGCCTCGGCTGCCAGCGCCTCGGACAGCGTCGAGACCATGTGCATCACCAGCGACCCCGCCCGGTGAGCGCGCGAGAACAAATCCGCCAGGTCCTGACGAGCCTCCGGCCAGGCGGTCGAGAAGACCGGCGGCGCTTCCTCCAGCACCGCCGCCACCAACTCCGGCGCCGCCCGAAAGAGCAGCAGGTTGAGCCCGAAGGGGGCCCGCGTCCTCTCTCGGATTTCGCCGGCCAGCGCACCCACTTCCGCCGCGCGGCTCCCCGACACACCCATCACCCCCAGGCCGCCCGCGTTGCTGACGGCGGCGACCAGGTCCGGGGACGTCGCTCCTCCGCCCATGCCACCGAGCACGACCGGGTGGTTGATACCGAGCGGTTCGGTGGCCCTCGTCCTGATCTCCGGATCCATCACACCGCCTCCAAACCGGCCGCGATGCGCGGAGCACCGCCGGCTTGAGCATTGTTACTTCGTGGACTGACCGGCGTCGGCCCCGCTCGATCCGTCTGGCTCAACCGCCTCAACAAAGTATCGGCCGCGACTGCACCGAGCTTCCTGACCAGAGCCCGTGGTCCGGCCCTCGTCAGGAACCGGCCACGTTGGGCTGAGCGGACTCGTGGTGATGGTGACGGCCGACGAACGCGAGGATCGCGGCCAAGACGAAGAAGAGGATACTGAAGATCGCGTAGCCCTTCACAACGAAGAAAAGGCCGATACCCGCGATGAGGAGCAGGATGGCGGCGGGGACCGGCATGAAGAGAGCGAGGAATGACCCCACCGCCCCAACCACAATCAACCCAAAGCCGATGAATCCATGGGTCCTGGTCAGCGTCGAGTCGCCGAGCATGCTGACTGCGTGGTGGAAGGTCGAATAGGAGATGTTCACGATCACGGCGATCGCACAGCCGACCAGTCCCAGGATGAACGCCAGTATCCGAGCGACGATCCTCACGCTGGGACCTCCGATTGAATATTCGGCGGCCTGAGAAGGCTGTCATTCAGCGCAGCACCGCAGCCGCGCTTGTGATATCGATCTTCCTTCGGCGTGCGGTTTTCTCGACCGGCGTCTCAGGCGCCGGCTCGCCGCGGCACCGGTCGGTAGACAGATCAGGAGCCGGCCTGGACATTGACTCGACGTCACTTTTTGTCCCCATTGGCGCCGTTTCGCGGTATGGTGGTGGTCAACAGCCCGGCTTTCTGATCATCGACGGAGCCTACGACGATGCATCTTTCCCTGCCCTGGGGCTTCACCGGAGA
This sequence comes from Candidatus Dormiibacterota bacterium, assembly GCA_963808785.1. GTDB lineage: Bacteria > Chloroflexota > Dormibacteria > Dormibacterales > Dormibacteraceae > CAVTSA01. Next base: position 30,775 of record CAWEGH010000006.1, read on the forward strand.
GCGTCCTGAGGCGCTCCCTGATTTGTCCCGCTCGATCGGCGCTGTTGAGTACCGGACCGCCGGCGCGGAACTGCTGGCCTTGGGCCGCGGGCCGGTCCGCGAACGGGATGCCACCCGGATCGAGATCGAACCCTTTCCCGACCGGTTCGACGTCACCTATGGGCGTCGCTATCTCTGGCATCTCATGCGGGATCACGACGGTCACTACTTCCTGGTGGTCAACCGCCGCGACATCAAGCCGATCGGTCTTCTCGAAGCAGCCTGCCGCTGGGTCTCGGCAAGCCACGTTTTCGTCTCCGCACCCGACCGCTCGCTCGGCGCCCGTTCCCACGCCTGAGCGCGGGCCAATCTACGGCGTGGGTTGAGCCGCCGCCGGGACGTTTTGCTGCTGCCAGGGGTTGGTCGTGAAGGGATCGGTGTGGGTGTACAGCATGAGGCCGGCGTACCCGAGACCGATGCTCGTGCACACCAAGAGCAGGAACAGGAAGAAGCGCCGCATCGTCGTCTCTCTTAAGCAAAGCGTCAACGGTTACTGAGATGTGACGGACTCGTCATCGGGAGGCCAACGTTTGGCGCCTCCCGCCTTTTCTAACGCGCCAGCCGTCGAATAGGTTCGCACGTGCCACCGCACGGCGCAACATGTCCGATCCGGGACACCCTGCGTTCAGGCGGGGCAGATGTCAGCGCACTGCCGCAGAGATGCACTCCGTACCACCCATGTAAGGCCTGAGCAACTCCGGCACCACGATCGATCCGTCTTCCTGCTGGTACGTCTCTACGACCGCGTCCCAGACCCTCGGGAGTGCCAGCCCGGACCCGTTCAGCGTGTGCACGAAACGAGGCGCGGCGCCGGGCTGGGGCCGGTACCGCGTGTTCATGCGGCGGGCCTGGAAGTCGTTGAAGGTGGAGCAGGAGCTCACTTCGAGGTAGCGCTGAAGGCCTGGCGACCATACGTTGATGTCATATTTCTTGAACTGGGCGAACCCCATGTCGCCCGTGCACATGGAGAGCACCTGGTAGTGCAGGCCGAGGCGCTGCAGCACGTGCTCCGCATCTTGAACCAGCAGCTCCAGTTCCTCCAGCGACCGCTCCGGCTCCACGAACTTCACCATCTCCACCTTGTGAAACTGATGGAGCCGGATGTAGCCCCGGGTGTCCTTTCCCGCCGAGCCCGCCTCCGAGCGGAAGCAGGGCGTGGCGGCGACGTAGCGCAGCGGCAGGGTGCCCGGCTCCAGGATCTCGCCCAGATGCAGGTTGGTGACCGGGACCTCGGCGGTCGGGATCAGCCAGAGATCGCGGCCCTCGACCCCGAACAGATCCTCGGCGAACTTGGGCAGGTTGGCGGTCCCGGTCATGGCGGCGGAGTTGACGAGGATCGGAGGCGCGATCTCCGTGTAGTTGTGCTCGCCGGTATGAAGGTCGAGCATCCAGAGGGTCAGCGCCCGCTCCAGGCGCGCCCCGGCGCCCTTCAGGTAGGCGAAACGGGAGCCGGCCACCCGCCCGGCACGCTCGAAATCGAGGATGCCGAGCCGTTCGCCCAGGTCATAGTGCGTCTGCGCGGGGAAGGGCAAAGAAGGCTTCTCGCCCCAGCTCCGTACCGGGACGTTGTCGTCCTCGTTCTCGCCGATCGGCACCGACTCGTGGAAAAGGTTGGGGATCTCGAGCAGCAGCCGCTGCACGTCGGCCTGGAGCTCGTCCGCCCGGGCCATCTGCTCCTTGACCCGCGCGGCCAGCGTCCGCATCTGAGGAAGGAGTGCCTGGTCTTTGCTGCGGCCGAACTCGCGTGAGACCTGGTTCTGCTCCGCGCGCGACTGCTCGGCCTCGGTCTGCGCCCGGCGCCACTCGGCGTCCACCGTCACCAGCTTGTCCACCGGCGCCGCCTCTCCCTTCAGGGCCGCGCTCTGTTTGACCCGCTCGGGATCGGCGCGGATCAGCTCCAGTGGCAGCATCGCCGCCTACTCCTGCCGTTCCCGCAGCTGCGGGAACAGAATCACATCCCGGATCGCGGCCTGGTCGGTGAGCAGCATCACGAGGCGGTCGATGCCCATCCCCATGCCTCCGGTGGGCGGCAGGCCGACCTCCAGAGCACGCACGAAGTCCTCGTCGAAGGGGTGTGCCTCCTGGTCTCCTCCTTCCCGAGCGACGGCCTGCTCCTCGAACCGCCGCCGCTGGTCCACCGCATCGGTGAGCTCGGTGAATGCGTTCGCGAGCTCGCGGCCCGTCACCACCAGCTCGAAGCGCTCAACGAAGCGGGGGTCGTCGGCGCGGCGCCGGGCGAGTGGCGAGACCTCGACCGGGTAGTCGATCACGAACGTGGGGTTGCGGATCGTAGGTTCGACCTGTTCCTCGTAGGCGTCCATCAACTCGGTCCCGACCAGCTCCTGCCCGGTCGCCTCGCGCACCAGGTCCTGCATCCGGGCCCGAGGATAGGGCGGGGTCAGGTCCAGCGGCTCGCCTTGGTAAGTGCCTTGAAGCGGGCGCCCCGCCGCCTCGGCCGCGGTCGTGATGATCGCCTCCACCAGCTCCATCTGGCCTTCCAGGTCCGAATACGCCTCGTAGGACTCGAGCATCGTGAACTCGGGATTGTGCCGGGGTGAGAGGCCCTCGTTCCGGAAGACGCGGCCGATCTCGTAGACCTTCTCCAGGCCGCCCACGATGAGCCGCTTCAGGTAGAGCTCGAGCGCGATGCGCAGGAAGAGGTCGCGGTGCAGCGCCTGGTGGTGGGTCACGAAGGGGTTGGCGTGGCCCCCGCCCGGGATGTCGTGGAGCACCGGTGTCTCCACCTCCATGAACCCGCGACCGTCGTAGAGGCGGCGGATGGCGCTGATCACCCGACCGCGGGCGCGGAAGACGTCCGCCACCTCGGGATTGGCGATGAGGTCGAGATAGCGCCGGCGGTAGCGCGTGTCGATGTCCTTCAGTCCGTGCCATTTCTCCGGCAGCGGCCGCAGCGATTTGGTCAGGAGCGTGAAGCCAGTGAGGTCGATCGAGACCTCGCCCCGGCGGGTGCGGATGACCGGGCCCTCGGCGCCGACCAGGTCACCCAGATCAAGCTCGTTGAAATCTGCCTGCGAGGCCTCTCCCAGCAGGTTGCGGCGGGCGAGGAGCTGGATGCGACCGGAGGCGTCCTGCAGGTCGGCGAAGGTGGCGCCGCCGTGGGGGCGGAGGGCGACCAGACGTCCCGCGACGCGCACCGGTTCGGTCGGCCCCCCGCCGTCCCCGAGCAGTTCGCGCGCCTCCTCCGTGGTATGGGTGCGCCGGTAGGCCCGCGCGTACCCCCCGCCTCCCGCCGCCTGGATCTTGCGCAGCTTCTCGCGGCGGGCGCGCAGGACCTCGGGCAGGTTCTCTCGCTCCTCCTCGGTCACCGAACCTCCAAGCGTACAGATCGGACCCGTGGAGGGGCCCCGGCAGGGACGTTTGTATACAAAGCGCCGTCGTTTCGGGTGTTCAGAGGTGCGTTTGTATACAGACGCCCAACGTCAGGCCGGCAGCTCGGGAGGATGCGTGGCGGCCCAGCGGGCGAGCGCCGACGCCCGGCGGGTCGCGGCGCGCGCCTCCGAGCGAACCCGGGCCGGCTTGGGCGCCCCCACCGTATTGCGCTGCTCCAGCGAACGCCGCGCGTCCCAGGGCGGTCGGTGTTCGCCGCCCAGCACCTGACGGCCGACCTCCCGGTGCGCGGCGCGGAAAGGCATCCCCTCGGCGACCAGCTTCTCCGCGGTGTCGGTGGCCAGGAGATCGGGGTCGGTGAGCGCCGACGCCATTCGCTCGCGGTCGAAGACCAGACGCTCCGCCATCAGCCGCGCCGCCTCGACGCAGTCGATCGCGTTGCCGACGGCCGAAAACAGCGCCCGCTTGTCCTCCTGCAGATCCTTGTCGTAGGCCTTGGGCAGGCCCTTGAGGACCGTCGCCAGCTGGATCAGCGCTCCCAGCCCGCGCCCTGAGCGGCCCCGCAAGAGCTCAGCGATGTCGGGGTTCTTCTTCTGCGGCATGATGCTGGAGCCGGTCGAGATCTCGTCCGCCAGCCGCACATACCCGAACTCGGCGGATGACCAGAGCACCACGTCCTCGCCCAGCTGCGAAAGATGGATCCCCACCGTGGCGCAGGCGTAGATCAGGTCGAGCACGAAGTCTCGATCGCTGACGGCGTCGATCGAGTTGCGGGTGAGGCGGCGGAAGCCGAGCGCACGCGCCGCCACCTCCCGGGGCTGGTTCAACGTCGACCCGGCCAGGGCCCCGGCGCCGAGCGGCATCTCGTCGGCCGCGTCATAGGCGTGCTGGGCACGTCTGGCATCCCGCAGCAGCTGCTCGCAGAAGACCAGCAGGTGGTGGCCGACGGTCACCGGCTGGGCCCGCTGCAGGTGTGTGTAGCCCGGCATCGGCCAATCGGCGTGGACGGCCGCCTGCTTCGCGAGCACCGTGACCAGCCCCGCGAGAGCACCCGTCAGCGCCGCCGCGCCCGACCGGCAGTAGAGGTGAAGGTCGAGCGCCACCTGGTCGTTGCGCGAGCGGCCCGCGTGCAGGCGCGCTCCGGCCTCGGGCGCCAGCTCGGTGAGCCGGCGCTCGACGGCGCTGTGGATGTCCTCGTCGGTGGGCTCGAAGACGAAGGTCCCGGCGCTCAGCTCCTCGCGCACCTCGGCCAGCGCATGCTCGAGCTGAGCGAGCGTGGCGGGGTCGATGATGCCGGCCGCCTCCAGTGCCCGTGCGTGCGCCACCGACCCCGCGATGTCATAGGGGTAGAGCTCGGCGTCGACGTCCAGCGACGCGTTGAACGCCTCCAGCTCGGGCAGCAGGCCCTTCTCGAAGCGGCCGCCCCACATCCGCTCGGGCGGCCGGGCGCCGGCGCCGGTCACTTGCCCAGGCGTTTCACGCCCGACCCCATCAGCTGCGCCAGGTCCAGCCCCCGCAGCTGGCCCTGCACCTCGGAAGCCGTGCGCACGCCCAGGCCCCAGAGCTTGATGAAGCCGGCCGACGCCGCCTGGTCGAACGCGTCCTCGCGGCCGTAGGTCGCGAGCTGCATCTGATACAGCTGGTCCTTTGACTTGCGCCCCACCACCTGGGAGGTCCCCTTGAAGAGCTTCAGCCGGACCTCGCCGTTGACGAAGCGCTGGGTGTGGAGGACGAACGCGTAGAGGGCGTCGCGGAGCGGGCTGAACCAGAGGCCGTCGTAGACCATCTGCGCCCACTGCTGAGCGACCGTGTCCTTGAAGCGCGCGACGTCCTTGGTGAGGGTGATGTCCTCCAGCGCCTGGTGGGCCTGGAGCAGGAGGACCGCCGCCGGCGCCTCGTAGATCTCACGCGACTTGATGCCGATCAGACGGTTCTCGATGTGGTCGATGCGGCCCACGCCGTGCCGGCCCCCCAGCCCGTTGAGGCGCTCGACCATCTCGACCGCACCCACCTCCTCACCGTCGAGGCGGACGGGGATGCCCTGCTGGAACGTGACCTCGACGTAGGCCGGCTGGTCGGGAGTTTCGCCGCTATCGCGCGTCCACTCCCAGACCTCCTTCGGCGGCTCCTCCCAGGGGTCTTCCAGGATGCCGGCCTCGACCGAGCGGCCCCACAGGTTCTCGTCGGTCGAGAACGGCGAGTCGACGCTGGCCGGGACCGGGATGCCGTGCTGCTTCGCGTAGTCGATCTCGTCGTCACGGTTCATCCGCCACTCGCGCACCGGCGCCACCACCTCGAGCTCGGGCGCGAGCGCGGCGGTGGCGACGTCGAAGCGGACCTGGTCGTTGCCCTTACCGGTACAGCCGTGCGCGATCGCGACCGCTCCCTCCTGCCGGGCGATCTGTACCAGGAGGGCGGCGATCAGCGGGCGGCCGATCGCCGTCGCCAGCGGGTACTCCTTCTCGTAGAGCGCGCCCGTCTGCAGGGTGGGCCAGACGAAGCCCTCCACGAACTGGCGGCGGCCGTCCACCACGTAGGCGGCGGAGGCGCCGATCTTGAGTGCCCGCTCCTGGATCGCGTCCAGGTCCTTCTTCTCGCCCAGGTCGATCGTCAGCGCCACCACGTCCCACCCCTGGTCCTTCAGCCAGCGGATCGAGATCGAAGTGTCGAGGCCGCCCGAATAGGCGAGCACCAGCTTCCCCTTCTGCTCTGTCATCCCTTCCTACTCCCGTCTTCTTTCCCCGTTTCGCACGGAACGGGTCCCATTGGCAGTGGTTTACGGCCCCTTCCGTGCGAAACGGGGGCTTGGCGGCGTGTCATGAGTGCTCGAGGAAGTCGCGCAGGGGGCCCGCGGCGGCGCGGTCCAGCAGCACCACCACGGTGGTGTCGTCGCCGGCGACCGTTCCCGCGATGCCCTCCAACTCCGACTCGTCGATCGCTCGCGCGACCACGTTCGCGGTCCCGGGCGGCGAGCGCAGGACGACCAGGAACTCGACCTGGGTAAAGCTCAACACCAGCCCCGGGACCACCGAGGTCGGGGTGCCGACGCGGTAGCCGGAGCCGGTGCGAACCAGGCCCAGATCGGCGATGTCGCGGGAGATCGTGGCCTGCGTGGCAAGGATGCCCCGTGCCTCCAGGGCCTGCACCAGCTCCTGCTGTGTCTGCATCGGGTGCTCGCGCACCAGCTCCAGGACCGCCCGCTGCCGCTCCTCCTTGGTCGTCGTCGCCCGCATCGGCGCCGTCTCGGTTCAGCTCTGCGCCTGCCGCATCACATCGCCCGCGTGGTCGATCTCGGCCGCGGTCACGACGAGCGGAGGCGCCAGGCGGATCGTGCGCTCGTCGGTCGCGTTGACGATCAGGCCCCGCTCCAGGCACGCACTCTCGAAGTCCTTCGCCACCGCGTCTTCGAACTCGACCGCCTGCAGCAGGCCCCGTCCGCGGACCTTACGGACCCCGGAGAGCGAGTGCAGCTGCTCGCGGAGCAGAGCCCCCATCTCGCGGGCGCGGCCGGGCAGGTCCTCGTGCTCGGCGACGGTCAGCACCGCCACGCCGGCGGCACAGGCCAGGGGGTTGCCGCCGAAGGTGGAGCCGTGATCACCGGGCTCCAGCACGTCGGCGCGCGGCGCGGCCAGGCAGGCGCCGATGGGCACGCCACCGCCGAGCGCCTTGGCCAGCGTCATCACGTCCGGGGTGATGCCTTCGTGCTGAAACGCGAACCAGTCGCCGGTCCGGCACAGCCCGGTCTGGACCTCGTCCAGGATCAGCAGCAGGTTCCGCTCGTCGCACCAGGCGCGGACCGCGGCGAAGTAGCCGTCGGGGGCCATGATCACGCCCGACTCCCCCATGATCGGCTCCAGCAGCACCGCCACCGTCTCGGGCCGGGTGGCCTGCTTCAACGCCTCCAGGTCGCCGTACGGCACGTGGTCGAAGCCCTCCGGCAGCGGCGTGAAGGGCGCCTGGTACTTCGGCTGGCCGGTCGCGGTCACCGTGGTCAGCGTGCGGCCGTGGAACGAGCGGTCGGCGGTGATGATCCGGTAGGCGCCGTCCCGGTGCAGCTTCCCCCACTTGCGCGCGATCTTGATCGCGGCCTCGTTGGCCTCGGCGCCGGAATTCGTGAAGAAAACGCGAGACGGAAAGGCGTGCTCGACGAGGAGCCGGGCCAGCTGGACCTGGGGCTCCGAGTAGTAGAGGTTCGAGGTGTGGATCAGCTGCCCGGCCTGCCGGGCGACCGCCTCGGTGACCGCCGGGTGCGCGTGCCCCAGGATGTTGACCGCGATGCCGGCCACCAGGTCCAGATACTCACGGCCTTCGGTGTCGGTGACCGTGGCGCCGTGACCGGAGCGGATCGCGATCGGGAGCCGCTTGAAAGTCCCCATCACGTAGGTGTGCTCGTCCTGCGTCAGCTGTGTCATGTCCGTCGTCATGCCGTCACCATGGTCCCAACTCCCGCCTCGGTGAAGAGCTCGAGCAGCAGCGAATGCGGCTGCCGGCCGTCGATGATGTGCGCCTGTTCCACGCCGTCGAGAGCCCGCAGGCCGGCCTCCACCTTGGGGATCATGCCGCCCGAGACCGAGCCCTCCTGCACCAGCGCCGCGGCTTGCTCGCGCGTGATCTCACTCAGCAGCTTGCCGTTGACGTCGAGGACTCCCGCCACGTCGGTCACCAGCAGCAGCTTGGTCGCGCCCAGGGCCACCGCCAGCTCGGCGGCCACGGTGTCGGCGTTGATGTTGTAGGCGCGCCCGTCGTAGCCCAGTCCGATGGAGGCGATGACGGGGACGTAGCCGCGCTCCAGCAGAGCCGTGATCGGCTCCGCGTTGATCTGGGTCACTCTTCCGACCAGCCCCAGGGAGGGGTCCAGCTGCTCGGCGATGATGCTCGGCCCGTCCTCGCCCGACATCCCCACCGCCTGACCGCCGAGCCGGTTGATGGTGCCCACCAGGTCCGGGTTGATGCGGCCGGTGAGGACCATCTTCGCCACATCCATGGTCGCCTCGTCGGTGACCCGCAGCCCGTTCTCGAACTTCGCCTCCAGACCGAGCTTCTGAGAGAGCGCCGTGATCTCCGCGGCTCCCCCGTGAACGATCACCGGCAGCATCCCCACGTAGCGGAGGAGGACGACGTCGAGGAGCGTCTCCTCCTTGCGCTCCTCGATCGCCTTGCCGCCCAGCTTGATGACGACGATGCGGCCGTGAAAGCGCCTGATGTAGGGCAGGGCCTCGATCAGGACCTGCGCTCGTTCTGTCGCGTCGACCGCCATCAGTGGCTCACCCTCCTTCTCGCCGTCATGTCGTGTAGTCGGCGTTGATGTGCACGTACTCGGCGGAGAGATCGCAGCCCCACGCCTGCGCCCTCCCCTCGCCCAGTCCGAGGTCGGCCCGGATCTCGATCTCCGGCTTCTCGAACGCGGTGCGAACCTGCCGCAGGTCGACCTCCTGCCCGGCGCCGTGCTCGAACACCGTGAGCCCCCCGATGCTGAGCCGGAGCCGGTCGATGGCGAGCTCGGACCCGCTGTAGCCGAGCGCGCAGACGATGCGGCCCCAGTTGGGGTCCCCACCGTGCACCGCGGTCTTGACCAGGTTGGACGCGGCCACCGACCGCGCCGCGAGCCGGGCCTGCTCGGCGTCGGGGGCGCCTTCGATCCTGACCTCGATCAGCTTGGTGGCCCCTTCGCCGTCGCGGGCGATCTGGCGGGCAAGGTCGCGCGCGACCTCCAGCAGCCCCGCCTCGAGGGCCGCCGCGTCCGCCGTGCCGGGGGCGATCGGGGAGTTTTGGGCGGCGCCGTTGGCGAAGATCAGGAAGGAGTCGTTGGTGGAGGAGTCGCCGTCCACCGTGACCTGGTTGAAGCTTTGATCGGCGATGCGCTTCACGCCGGCTCCGATGAAGCCCGGCAAGACCGCGGCGTCGGTCGTCACGAACGCCAGCATGGTCGCCATGTTGGGATGGATCATGCCCGACCCCTTCGCCATGCCGCCGACGCGCACGGTGCCGCCGCCCGGAAGATCGACCTCGACGCCGGCGGTCTTAGGAACGGTGTCGGTCGTCATGATGGCGGCTGCCGCCCGGGGGCCGGCGTCGGCGGCGAGGTGCGCGCCGGCATGCTTGATACCGGCTCTGATCTGCGCCATCGGAAGGTAGCGCCCGATGACGCCGGTGGTCGCGACGATGATCTGGTCCGGGTCCAGGTCGAGCTGGTCGGCCGTCAGCTTCGCCATCTGGAGGGCGTCCCGGAAACCCTGGCCGCCGGTGCAAGCGTTGGCGTTGCCGGAACTGACGACGAAACCCTGGATGCGGTTGCGCTTCAGGTGCAGCTGGTCGATCACGACCGAGGCGCTCTTGACCTTGTTCTGCGTGAACACGCCGCCCACGTCGCAGGGGCTGTCGCTGAAGACGACGGCGAGGTCGTCCCGATCGGTGCTGCCGAGAACGGGGTCTTCCCCGTTCGTCGCCTCCTTGATTCCGCACGCGGCGGTGCCGGCACGCCAGCCTCGTGGCGCGGTCACACCGCCGGCCAGCGCGCGCCCGCTCACGGCCACTGGCTGGGAGCGATCAGGCCCGCCGTCCGATCCAGTCCGAACGCGATGTTGCAGCATTCCACCCCCTGCCCGGCGGCGCCCTTCATGAGATTGTCGATCGACGCCGTGACCACCGCCTTCTCGCCCTGGGCACCGACGGCGAGGAGACAGAGATTGGTGTGTGCGGCGAGCTTGGTCGGCGCCACCTGGGGCAGCACCCGGGTGAATGGCTGGCCCTGATAGAACTCGCGGTACGCTCCTTCCAGGTCCTCGCGCGACCCCACCAGGTCGAAGTAGATGGTGTCCATGATTCCCCGCACCATCGGGATCAGATGGGGGACGAACGTGATGCGCGGCAGCCTCCGTCCGTCCGCCAGCGGCGCCAGCTCCTGCGAGATCTCGGGCGCGTGGCGGTGACCCGAGACCGCGTAGGCGTGGACCGACTCGTCGACCTCCCCGAAATGGGTGCCGAGCCCGACGCTGCGGCCGGCCCCGGACACACCGGACTTGGCGTCGACGATCACGTCCGACCCGATCAGTCCGGCGTGGACGGCGGGCGCCAGGGCGAGGATGGCGGCGGTGGAGTAGCACCCCGGGCAGGCGATCAAACGGGCGTCTCGGATCTCCTTCTCATGCAGCTCGGGGAGGCCCAGCACCGCCTCGTCGAGGAGCGCCGGCGCCGGATGCTCCTGTCGGTACCAGCGCGGGTAGAGGTCCTTGTCGTGGAGGCGGAAGTCCGCTGACAGGTCGATCACCCGCGCCCCGGCGTCGAACCAGGTCGCGACGCTGGCCGCTCCGACGTTGTGCGGGAGACAGCTGAAAATCACGTCGACGCGGTCCGGGTCGACCTCAAGGTCGAACGTCCCCTCCCGGTCGAGCAGCGGGAACACCTCCTGGTAGGGCCGGCCCGCGTAGGACCGCGACGTCAGCTGGCACAGCTCGACCTCCGGGTGCGTCCCGAGCAGGTTGACCAGGGTCATCCCCGCGTACCCGTTGGCGCCCGCGACGGCGGCCCGAACCTTCCCCATGTGTAGCGCATGAATATACAGAGTCACTGCATGTTCATGCACCATCGTCCCGAGCCCTGTTGGAGCTGCCGGTCGTGGGTCAGCCGAGAGAGGAGAAGAAGCTCCACACGATGGGTCCGGGGAGCGATTCGCCGCCGCCTCCCGGCCACACGTGCTCCTCTCCCTGATAGCTGACCAGCTCCACTTTGGTGCCGTCGACGCAGCCGGCGTAGGTGCTAAGGTCAGGGCTGCCGCCGTTATCGGTCGGGTCGGGCGAGCAGCCGTCTTTCTGGGCCCAGTCCGTCACCTCCGGGGTGACCGTCGAGTAGGGCACCTGCGAATCCGCCGTGCCCGCCATCTGGAGGAGTGACATCGGCGGCCCCGGGGTGGCGCAGGGCGTGATCGGGGTGGCCGCGATGATGGTCAGGCCGTCGATCAGACTGGGGACCGCGCAGGCCAGCTCCCATGCCATCTTGCCGCCGCGCGAGAACCCGGCCAGGTAGACCCGGTGTGGGTTGGCGTTGGGCAGCGACGCGGCCTGCCGCAGCACGGTGGTCAGGAAGGCCATGTCGTCGACGCCCACCGACCGGGTGTCCTCGCCCGTGTTCCACTCCTCGTTCTCGGCCACCGGGTAGACCAGGATCGCCTGGCCCGCGATCACGTATCCCGTCAGCGAGTCTCTGTTCTCCTCGGTCTGGATCGTCGCGTCGAGCCCGTGCAGGAACACGATCACCGGCAGCGACGAGGAGGCCGGGTCGGTCGGTTCCATGAGGTTGTAGCTCCGCTGCAGGCCGCCCGAGTTGACCGTGACCCACTGCGACTGCACACCTGGCGGTGGCGGCGGCGTGTTCGAGGGCGTGGGCTGGGGCGGAGCCGTCTTGGTGGGGTTGGGTACGCCGGAGGTGGCGAGCGCCCTCTGAGCGGACAGGTTGACGGCGGCCAGCGAGATCACGATCAGCAGCACCACCATGACCCCGCCCACGCCGGCGGCGATCCCCGAACTGACGCCGACCCAGAACGCCGGCACGGCCCGGGCCCGGCGCGCGCGCGGCTGCCACTGGCGCCCGGTGAGTGGCATCGAAAGCGGACTCCGCCGGAGCACGAAGACGATCGCCCAGGTCAGGATCAGCACCGTGGGCGTGACCAGCAGCACCGCCACCCCGAGCGCGGCGCTGAACCGGAGATTGGTGACCGCTCGGAGCACGCCGAGCGCGGTGAGAACGACGATGATCGCCTGCAGCACGAGGGGGTGGGCGAGGTAGATGCCGAACGAGGAGTCCGCGCCGTCGCTGATCAGCGACGCCAGCCACCGCGGGCGCAGGAGCGCCGCCCAACCGACACCCAGGATGAGGAGACCAAGCGTCGCGGTCAGGGACTCGATCGTGATCGCGGGCTGAATGACCTCGGCCGCGAACGTTGGCGCCTCCCCCTGGATGTTGATCGCGTACCCGTAGACGGCGACCGCGAGGGCCGAGCCTGCGATCGTGATCAGTCCCGCGACCGGCCACCAGCGGCGGATGAGGCCGAGCGCTCCCTCCAGGTGCTCCGCCAGCAGCACCCCGACGACGATGTACAGCACGTAGCTGGGGAGAAAGCTGTCCGGATTCCGCACCCAGAAGCCGAGAGCGCCTGGCAGCGGCCATCCCGCGTGGTGGGCCTGGCTGAACGCCACCTGGTAGACGACGGCGAGCAGGAAGACGAGCCAGTGGTACCCGCGCGTCCAGCGGACGAAGACCATCACCAGCGGGAACACCAGGTACAGCTGCATAGTGACGAGCAGGAAGTAGAGGTGGTAGCGGGCGGCCCCTGTCAGGAGGTCGGTGCCGAAGGTGCGCGCCGCCACCGACAGCGGGTGCAGCGGGACCGCGTCGGCGATCACGTAGATGACGGTCCATGCCACGTAGGGCACCACCACCAGCAGATAGCGCCGGCGCCAGAAGCGGCCCAGCGACCCCCAGCCCCGGCCGGCCCCCAAGAGCCCGTCGCGGTAGTTGTAGGCAAGGACGAGCGCCATCAGGGCGAAGAAGATCGCGCGGCTGGTGTGCAGCACCATGAGGGCGGTGCCGGCGGCGACGTTGGCGGCGGTGTCGACGAGCGTGATCGAATGTACGGCGATGACGCCGGTGACGGCCAGGATGCGCATCACGTCGATCGGATGCAGGTGCGGTCGCCGGCCCGAGACGGCGGTCGGGACGGCGGTCGTGGTCGCGTCGGTCGTCGTGGTGGTCAGTTGGCGCTCCTGCTGACTTGGCCCGGCATGTGCGGGATTGGCCTGGCCGACGGTACGGGCGGCCCCAGCCCCACTCCCGCGCGGAGAGACTACGCCAGCCCGAGGAGCCTGTCCCGATTCAGGCTCGATCGACAGGAGTCCCCGTCCGCCGAGGGCCGGCAGCCGGGTCGGTCGGCACGACGGTGAAGAAGCAGGAGCGCTTCCCCGTGTGGCAGGCGGGCCCATGCGGGCGCACCTTGAGCAGCACCGTGTCGGCGTCGCAGTCGAGCCGGATCTCGACCACGTCCAGGTAGTTCCCGGAGGTGGCGCCCTTTTCCCAGAGCCCCCGGGTGCGGGAGAGGAACCAGGCGTGGCCGGTCTCGCAAGTCTTCGCCCACGCCGCGGGCGACTGATAGGCGAGCATCAGCACCTCCCCCGTCTCGGCGTCCTGGGCGACGGCCGGGACCGGTCCCCGGGAGAAGTCCGGCGCCGGCGCCCCCCGCGGGGCCGGATTGCCGGACGCGGTCATCTCCGCACCTCGATGCCGCGCCGCTCCAGCTCGCCCTTGACCTCGGCGATCGACACCTCGCCGAAATGGAAGATCGAGGCCGCCAGCGCCGCTTCCGCGCCGCCTTCGGTCAGCGCGCGGGCCATGTCGGCGGCGGTCCCGGCGCCCCCCGACGCGATCACCGGCAGCCGCACGGCGTCGGCCACGCCGCGGGTCAGCGCCAGGTCATATCCGTCGTGGGTGCCGTCGCGGTCCATCGACGTGAGCAGGATCTCTCCCGCCCCGCGCCGCTCGCCCTCCCGCGCCCACTCGATCGCATCGCGTCCGGTCGGCCGCCGTCCTCCGTGGGAGTAGACCTCCCATCCTCCGCCGGCTTCCTCAGGCCGGCGCCGGGCGTCGATGGCCAGCACCACGCACTGCTCCCCGAATCGCTCGGCCGCGCGCGTAAGGAGGGTGGGGTCGATAAGCGCGGCCGAGTTGACCGCCACTTTGTCCGCACCGTGACTGAGCAGGCGCTGCATGTCGTCCACCGTACGTACGCCGCCGCCCACCGTGAGCGGGATGAAGAGCTGGTCGGCGGTGCGCGCCACCACGTCGACCAGGATCTCCCGCTCGTCCGAGGAGGCCGTGATGTCGAGGAAGACCAGCTCGTCGGCCCCCGCCCGGTCGTACGCCAGCGCCAGCTCGGCCGGGTCGCCGGCGTCGCGCAGCTCCAGGAAGCGGACGCCCTTGACGACGCGCCCGGCGTCCACGTCGAGGCAGGGGACGACGCGCTTGGCCGGCATTACACGAGCTGCAACTGGGCGAGCGCGGCGCGGATTTCGTCGAGCGCCGCTCCCTGCAGCGCTCGCTGCGGGTGGAGGGGTGTCCCGACCCGGAAGCCGAGCTCCTCGAGTGCCGCCTTGATGCAGGGCGCCAGCGAATACCGCTGGAACAGCTCGTTGAGCCGCCACAGCCGCCGCTGCAGCATCCAGGCGGCTTCCCGCTCGCCGGCCTCCCAGCGACGCAGCAGCTCTACCGAGAGCGCCGGGGCGACGCAGGCCGGACCCGCCATCCACCCCCGTCCCCCCAGCTCGAGGACGAAAAGGGGCACGTGGGCGGAGGCGGCGAAGAGTCCCAGCCGGTCGCCGAGCCGGTTCGAGACCGAAAGCAGGCGCCCCGTGTTCGGTGATGCGTCCTTCAGGTAACGGATCGCCGGCAGCGCGGCGAGGTCTTCGAGCGCGGTCAGCGAAAGCTGCGTACCGAGGAGCGGGTTCTCGTAGAGGACGATGGGGCAGTCGACCGCCTCCGCCACCCCGCGGTAGTAGTCGACGATCTCGGCCTCGGAGAGCGGGAAGTAGGGCTGGAAGATGAGGACGATCGCCGAGGCCCCGGCCTCCAGGTACGCCGTCGCCTGAGCGACGGCGTCGGCCGTCCCCGCCGCGGCGACCCCGGGGACGACCGGAACCGCCCCCGCGGCCGCGGACACCACCGCGCGCACCGTGGCCAGACGGAGGCCCTGGGGCAGCGACGCGAACTCACCGGTGCTCCCGAGCGGGCTCAGCCCGTGCACCCCGGCGGCCAGGAGGTGTTCGACGAGACGGCCCAGCTCACGCTCGTGCAACCGCCCCGACGGCTGGTCGACGGGCGTCACCAGGTAGGGAATGACGCCGCGCAGCTCGCCCGTCGGTGCCATAGGTGCAGGTCGCGGCTCAGCGGGCGGCGGCCGGCCCGTTGACACGGTTCAGCCGCCAGGTCGCGGCCTTCGTCAGCTGCATGCGGATCCAGTCCCCATGCGGCTGGTGCTCGACCTTCGCCGCCACCTCGATGGCCTCGTCCAGCCGGGGTGGGATGCGGATGCGCAGCACGCGGGAGCGACCCGAGTTGGGGACCGCCCGACCGGGGTCCAACCGGCCCAGCGCGCGCATCAGCCCCGCGTCGTCGGCGAGCCGTCCGTCGCCGTCGCGCAGTCGCACGCTGGAACGGGGCGCGGGGCCGGTGCGGGGAGCGCTGGCGGCCCGGGTCAGCACCTTGCGGATCCACTCCGGCCGGCGCAGTGCTTCGGCTTCGGCGGCAAGCCCGATGGCGGTGTCCAGCGACCCCTGCACGCAGACCTGCAGGTCGACCGGCCGCTCTCCGGTGGGGGCGATTCGGCGGGACACGCTACCCGGCACCGCAGACGGCGAGAAAGTTGGCGTAGACGCGCAGGCCGCGATCCCCGGACTTCTCGGGGTGGAACTGTGTGCCCAGCACCCGTCCTCGCTCGGCGGCGGCCGCGGTCGCGTGGTCGGTGCAGGCGGTCGCGTCCGGTGACCCGTCAGGGGCCCAGGAGTGGACGAAATAGAAGTAGGACCGATCCTCGATGCCGTCCCAGAGGGGCGACCAGCCGAGCTGACGGAGACGGCACCAGCCGATGACCGGGATGCGGTCGGTGTCCTTGACCCGGTCCACCTTCCCGCGCAGGAGCCCCAGTCCCTCGTGGCGGCCGTGCTCCAGCGACTCTTCGAACAGCAGCTGGTAGCCGACGCACACGCCGAGCAGGGGCTTGCCGCGACGCGCGAGCTCGACCAGTCCGCGGCCGAAGTTGGCCGCCTGCAGTTTCTCCAGCGTCGCCGCGAAGGCGCCCACCCCGGGGAGCACGATGCCGTTTGCCCGCTCCAGCTCGCCGAAGTCGCGGGTGAGCCTCGGGTTCGCCCCCACCGCCTGCAGGGCGCGCTCCACCGACCGCACGTTGCCCACCCCGTAGTCCGCGATCGCGATCATCGCCTCACCCCCGGGGTCGTCACCCGAGAATTCCCTTCGAGCTGGGAAGCACGTCCCCCTCGGTGGCGACGGCCGCGCGCAGCGCGAGCCCGAGCGCCTTGTACGCCGACTCGACCTTGTGGTGCCGGTTGAGGCCGCGGATCAGGTCCACGTGGATGGTCGCCCCGAGATGGATCGAGAAGGCCCGCCACCACTCCTCAATCGTCTCCGCGTCGAGGTCGCCGATGCGGCCGCTCACCTCCAGGTGGTACGCCAGGTAAGGCCGGCGCCCGAGGTCGAGCACCACCCGCGACAGCGACTCGTCGAGCGGCGCGTAGGCGTGGGCGAAGCGAGCGATCCCGCGGCGGTCGCCGAGCGCCTGGCTCAGCGCCTGACCAGTCACGATGCCGGCGTCCTCCATCAGGTGATGCGGGTCGACGTCGACGTCGCCGCGCCCGCTCAGGACCAGGTCGAACCTCCCATAGCGCGCGGTCTGCTCGAGCATGTGGTTCAGGAAGGGCAGGTTGGTGCCGACCTCGAGGTGCTGTCCACGGTCCAGCACCACCTCACACCGAAGCTGGGTCTCCGCACTGTCGCGCTGCACCAGACCGCGGCGTTCGCTCATCGCCCCCGCTCCGCCGGCTGCAGCCGGAGTGCGATGGCGCGCGCGTGCCCGCCAAAGCCCTCCAGCTCGGCGAGAGTACGGGCCGGGCCCTCCAGCGCCGCGAACTCCGCCGGTGAGACCCGCGCGACGCTGGTCCGCTTCAGAAACGTGTGGACACCGAGGGGCGACGAGAAGCGCGCCGCCTGCGAGGTGGGGAGGGTGTGGTTGGGCCCGATCACATAGTCGCCGAGCGCGTTCGGCGCGCGGTCGCCCACGAACACGGCGCCCGCGTTCTCCACCTCCCCCAGTGCCTGCTCGGCGCGCTCGCCGACCAGCTCCAGGTGCTCGGGTGCGAACTCGTTGGCGACCGCCAGCGCCTCCCGCAGGGTCGACGCGACGATGAGGCAGCAGGTCGCCTCCCGCACGGTCGAGGCGCGCTCCAGCTCCGGCGTCTGGGTCTCGATCTCCTCCGCGACCGCGTCGGCCAGGGCGGCCGAGTCGGTGACCAACAGCCCCCAGGTGAGGGGGTCATGCTCCAGCTGCGATACCAGGTCGGCCGCGACCAGCATCGGGTCGGCCGTCGCGTCGGCGACGACCACGATCTCGGTCGGACCGGCAACGCCGTCGATGCCGACGGCGCCGAACACCTCGCGCTTGGCGAGCGTGACGTAGACGTTCCCGGGCCCCGCGACCACGTCCTGGCGGGGAATGGTCTCGGTCCCGTACGCGAAGGCGGCGATGGCCTGGGCGCCCCCCACGCGGTAGACCCGGTCGATCCCGGCCAGCCGGGCGGCGGCCAGCACTCCGGGGGAGACAGAACCGTCCCGCTCGGGAGGAGTCGCCAGCACCACCTCGGGCACGCCCGCCACCCGGGCCGGGATCGCGGTCATCAGCACCGTCGAGGGGTACGCCGCGCGGCCGCCGGGCGCGTAGACGCCAGCGCGCCGGACGGGCCGCGTGAGGAGGTGAAGGTCACCCAGCGACCGCACCGGGTCCGGCCTCTCGATCTCGTGAAAAGCCCGGATCCGCTCCGCCGCGATCCGCAGCGCCCGGCGCTGCTCGCCGGTCAGGCCGTCGAGGGCGCCGTCCAGCCAGGTGGCAGGGACCTCCAGCGACTCACGCGGCCCGGGCGCCCAGCCGTCGAAGCGCCTGCTCAGGCGGCGGAGGGCGGCGTCGCCCTCGGTGGCGACCTCCTGACAGATCTCCCGCACCGCCCGCGCCTGCTCCGGCGTGCCAC
The DNA here is from genome assembly GCA_963808785.1 of Candidatus Dormiibacterota bacterium. Taxonomy (GTDB): domain Bacteria; phylum Chloroflexota; class Dormibacteria; order Dormibacterales; family Dormibacteraceae; genus CAVTSA01. Next base: position 48,960 of record CAWEGH010000006.1, read on the forward strand.
CGAGGTCGGGCGTGCGCCGGCCACGAGCGCCGGCTCGCCATTGCTCCGCCGTATAGCGCTCGACCGGCATCTCAGTTCACAGAATGACAGGTCGGCTGCGACCGCCACCTCCTCCTTTGACACCCGACCCGTCCACCCCTTCTACCGGTGACGGAAGTCCTAGCGCGCACGAGCCGGGCATCTGCTGTACTACAGACAGCCGGGCCCGTCTCGCCCGGCCGGCGTGGTGCGGGACGTCCGACCAAATCTCAGGCAGAGCGGAGGCCGACTCGATGGACTTGAAATCGGCGATCGGACGCCGGCCGGCTCCCGGCGGTCGCCGCTTTACCACACCCGCGACGGCGCAGGTCCGAAGGTGGGCCGTCTGGCTCCTCATCGTCGCCGGCGTGGTCGCGGTCATGCCCCGTCCGGTGCACGCCGTCAGCGCCACTCCCGAGGACGCTGCGTGGGCGAACTGGTCGCCGGCGGGTTGGAGCATGGGCACGCCGTCGGTGGTGAGCACCGGCACCGGCCTCGTCATGTTCATCCGGGGCGTCGGCTCCGACGTCTGGGAGCGCTCCTGGAACGGGTCCTCCTGGGGCGGGCTCGTCGACCTGGGCGGGGGCACCCTCTCGACCCCGGTCGGAGTAACCGTCAGCCCCACGGTCGTAGACGTGTTCGTCCGTGGCCTCGACAACGCGACCTGGTATCGAAGCGACAACGGCGGATCGTGGGGGGCCTGGACCTCACTCGGCGGCATCACGCTGGGTGCGCCCGCGGTGGACAGTCCACAACCGGGTCAGCTCGCGGTGTTCGTTCGCGGCTCGGACACTGCCCTCTGGGGCAAGACGTACAGCGGAGGCTGGGGCGGGTGGTACTCGTTCGGGGGGCTGCTGAGCTCTGCGCCCTCAGCCACTTCCTCCGCGGCGGGCCGCAGCGATGTCGTCGGCCGCGGCCGGGATGGTGAACTGTGGTACCTCCCGCTGGTCAACAACGCCGCCGGCGGCTGGCAGCCACTGGGCGGACTCCTGGACGGAGACCCCGCGATCGCCAGTTGGGGCCCGGGCCGTCTCGATGTCTTCATCGAAGGGATCGACAAGGAACTCTGGCACCTCGCGGATCAGCCCGGGAGTGGGTGGACGAGCTGGGTGCCGATGGGTGGCGTCCTCGAGGACGGCCCCACCAGTCTGGCCTCCGCGCCGGGCACGGTCGACGCTTTCGTGCTCGGCCAGGACGACTCGGTGTACCTGAACCGATGGACCGGACTCAACTGGACCGGATTTGACGACCTGGGAATGGCTTCCCCACAAGGACAGATCCCCAACGTCCCCTACTACGCGCAGGTCTATGAGCTCTCCTGTGAAGAGGCCGCCCTCCAGATGGCGCTGGCGACACAGGGCATCTCGGTGACACAGGCTCAGGTGCTGGCCGCCGACGGCGTCAACGCCGCCCCCGGATACGTCTCGTCAGATGGAGTGCTTCACTGGGGCGACCCCTATCAGTACTTCGTCGGCGACGTCAACGGCAGCGAGGTGAACTACACCGGGTACGGGACCTACGACACGACCATTGTCAAGGCGGCCGACTCCTTCGGAGGAGAGGTCCTCACATCCGGCCAGTGGATCTCGCCGTCAGCGCTCTACGCTCAGGTGATCGCGGGCCACCCGGTGGTCGCGTGGGTCAGCTTCGACTACCAATATCACGCTCCCGGCACCATGCTCGCGTGGGATGGTCTGCAGGTCATCTGGTCAGGCCCGATCGAGCATGCCCTGACCGTGGTCGGAGTCACCAGCTCCTCCGTTCTCGTCTACAACCCGTGGTTTGGAATCCAGTGGCTGAGCCGGGGAGAGTTCGAGCAGTCCTACGCGACCTATGACGATATGGCGGTGGTCCTCAATTGAGGCGTTCTTTAGCCGGCCTCGCCCTCCTCGCGGCGGCTGTCCTGGTGGGCTGTTCATCCCCGACCGCGACGAAGTCCGGCCACACCGATCAGAGTGGTCGGTCCTCAACCGCGCCGTCGTCAACCCCGTCCAGCACGCCCACCATTCTGGCGACGGCCCAAACGCCGGCTGCCGCCCGCGGCACTCCGACACCCGCCCCTCCGGCCGCCGCGGCCCCGCCGCCGACGCCGGCGCCGACACCGGTGCAGGTTCAGTCCGGACTGTGCGGCTCGAGCGGCAGCACGATCTCGGTGCAGGGAAACGTGACGTTCAACGGGGCGCCGTACGTGATTCAGATCGAGATGGCCGACTACCACGGGCCCGGCATTTACTCGATCCCGCCCGAGCGGGTGAGCCTCCAAAGTCCGAATCCGTCGCCCAGCCAACCCCTACGGCCAGCGCTCAGCGGGACCGTCACCGTGAGCCCGGGCGGTCAAGGCGGGAATCTGAACGCGGTGCTGGGACCGGCCGGTCAGCAGCCCGTTCCCCTGACCGCTTCCTGGAGCTGCTCCTGACCCGGGGCAGCGGCCATCTGTCGGCAGATGGCCTGGTTTTGGGCCCTTGGGGCGGCCAAGTGTCGACAGATGGCCGTCACGCGCGTCAGGCCGCGTTGCGGATACGGGCCACGACGTCGCCCACGGTGTCCCACCGGGTTTTGAGCGCGGCCTGATTAGCGATCAGCCGGGCGGTCGACCGGCCCAGCTCGGCGATCACCCGCAGCCGGTTCTCGCGCAGCGTGCGGCCGGTGGCGGTGAGATCGGCGATGGCATCGGCAAGCCCCACCAGCGGCGCCAGCTCCACCGACCCGTGCAGGTGGACCACCTCCGCCGCCTGGCCCAGGCGGCGCAGCGCGAGAGCGGTCGCCAACGGGTACTTGGTGGCCACCCGCAGGCTCGGGGGCCAGGTCTCGCGGTCGCGCAGCGCCGAGCGATCGGGTGCGGCGAGGACGAAGGTGCAGGGGCCGAACCGAAGGTCGGCGAGCTCGTAGGGTCGACCCTCCGTCTCCCAGATCGAGTCCTCCCCCGCGATCCCGAGGTCGACCGCCCCGTGCTCCACGTAGGCGGGGACATCGCTCGGGCGGACCAGGACGATGCGCGTGCCGCCCTGCTCCACCAGCAGGCGGCGACCCAGGTCATCCGGCTCCAGGTCCACCACCCCGGCGCGGCGCAAGAGGGCCAGGCAGTCCGGGAGCATGGTGCCGGTGGGCAGCGCGATGGAGATCACGCGCGGCTCCGCAGCAGCTCACCGACCACGGCACGCTCGGGGACCCGGTGCACGGCCCCGCCGGGGTCGACCCAGCGGACACCGGCGCCGGCGCCCACGTGGAGGACATCCCGGGCGCCGGCCGAGCGGCCCCAGGTGCGGGCGGCGCCCAGCGACTGTGATTCGGTGGCGACGATGGCACGAAGGCCGAACAGCCGGAGCGTGGCCCCGAGGCGGAGCGCCTCATCGAGGCCGGCCGGCGACCAGGCGACGACCACGTCGAGCCGGGTCAGCGCCGGGGCCTCCACCCGGCGTTGCAGGGCCTCGCCGACCAGATCCAGGTTCACAACGAAGCCGGTGGCGGGCGCCGGGCGGCCGAAGCGCGCCAGCAGGTTGTCGTAGCGACCTCCCTGCACCAGCGGGCGCCCGAGGGCATCCTGGTAGGCCTCCAATATGACGCCGGTGTAATACTCGAAATCGCGGATCGCGCCCAGGTCCAGGCGCAGCGCGTCTCCCAGGTCATAGGCTTGCAGCAGACGGTGGACGGTGGCCAGCTCTTCGAGGGCCCGCGCGGAGCGACGGGTGCCGACCAGGTCGGCGGCCGCGTCGAGGATCTCGGGGCCGCCGCGAAGACCGGGGAAGCGAAGCAGCAGCTCATGCTCCGCGCTGCGCAGCGGGGTCTGCTCGAGCAGGCGCTCGAGAGCCACGAAGTCGCGCGCGGCGAGGATGGCGTGGATCGACTGCTTGACCTCGTGTTCGGCGTGGATGCCCTCCAGGAGCCCCAGGAAGAACTCCGCATGGCCGACGTCGACCTGCCAGCCCTCCAGTCCGGCGGCGCGTAGGCAGCGAGCGGCGAGCGCGATGACCTCCGCGTCGGCCACCGGTCCCGCCGCCCCCAGCAGCTCGGCCCCGGCCTGGCGCCACTCCCGCTGATGGGTGAAGCGGCCGGCCTCGTTGGTGAGGACGGTGCCCGCGTAGCAGAGCCGCATCGGCAGGGGAGCGGTTCGCAGCCGGCCGCCGGCCAGCCGGGCGACCGGGATCGTGCGCTCGCCGACCAGCGCCAGCACCGATCCGTCGCGATCGACCAGCTTGAAGAGCCGGCGGATCTCGTCGGCATCGAGGCCCTGCGCCAGGGTCTCCACCCGCTCCAGGGTCGGCGTGGCGACCAGCTGGTACCCCCACGACCGCATCTCCCCCAGGACCGATTCCTGGGTCACCCGCATGGCCTCCGCGGCGTCCGGGATCAGATCCCGCAGATCGGGGGCGTCGAGCGGAGTCGGAAGCGGTGAGCGGTCGTCGAGGGGTTCAGGCACCCAAGACCTCCCTATATCCCGTTTCGCGCGGAAGGGGTGCTATGGCGCGCCTGATAACGCCCCTTTCGGGCGAAACGGGTGATACCTCGCCTCAGCCCTCGTCCTCCTCGTCGGGGTCCTCGTCGAAGCTCAGCTCGCCCACCTCGTCGTCGATCTCGTGCATGCCCTCTTCGGCCTCGCCCTCCGCTTCGACGTCGTCGACCAGTGCATCGCTGAGGTCCTGATCTTCGTCCTCGATGGAGGAGACGGCGGGACCGGCGGCGGCCAGGCTCTCGCGGGCGTAGGGCCGGAATTCGACGTCCCGCTTGCGGGTGATCGGGAAGCTTGGCTTGCCGGCGAACTTGGGGTCCTGATAGGTCTCGCGCACGATCACCTTGACCGCGTTGCCGTCGGTCGACGTCACACCGACCTGGTACCGGTTGCCACCCTGGATGAACTTGAAAAGACGCCGGGCAAGCTTTGGTTCGAGGCTCCCGATCCGCACCCCGCGGGCGGTGTCGACCTCGATCCCGTCGCCCTCGATGCGGAGTTCGGCGACGTCGCCGGCGGAGATCTTCTGATCCACGTCGTCGGAGGTGCCGCGCAGCGTGGTCGTGGTCGTCTTCCCCATCTCTTCGACGAAGAGGTTGGGATCCACGCGAACCGCGCCCGAGCGATAGGACTGGTGCGTCCGCATCAGCCCCTCCAGCTTCTGGACGTTCTTGCGCGCGACCGGTGACAGCGGGTTCACCTGCAGCGCGGTCTCGTACGCGGTGCGGGCCTCCTCCAGCCGGTCCAGCTCGGCGTACGACTTCCCCAGGCGGTTGTACGTCGACTCGTCGGAGCCGAACGCCTCCAGGATGTACTTGTTGAGGTCGATCGCCTCCTCCCAGTTGCCGTCGGTCGCGAGCTGGATCGCGTCTTCGACGTACGTCGACTTGGGCTTGGAGGGCTCTTGGGTCTCGGTGCTCACAGGGGCTCCTAAGGGGGGACGTGCGGTGACGGCCGCACCTCGTGAAACGCGTGCACAGCCGGCTGCTGCAACGCAACCCGAGAGTATACGTATCGACTTCCGGCGGCCGCCGCGCGCCCTCCGTTCGGTAGGCTGGAACCCCTGGCCGGTCCCTGGTGGCCGGTGAGCGGTTCGGGTGGTGAGCGGCGCGGCAGAAGTCCGCGTCGATCGAACTCGAACAAAGGAGCGATCTCAGCCCATGGACGCGACAACCTGCCGCGCTCTGCAGCCCGCGGTGGTCCGTGCCGGACAGTGACGCGGGACCCGGCCCTGGTGGGCGGCAGCCGATGCGGCGGCGAGCGAGCCGGCGCCGGCGCACGCCCTGGGAGCGCCTCAAAGACACCCTCCGGCCGTCGGGTGACGACGCACCCGGCTCGCAGCGGCGTTACGCCGCGCAAACTCCGGAGCCGGCGCCCGTCCGTCGTTATTCGCCGGCCTCACCGGTGAACCCGGGCTGGCGCGAGGCCTCCCCGGCCGCCACCGGGTCAGCGAGGCGAGCGCCGCGCCGCGCTTCCGGGGGCGGCCGGCGCGGGCCCTCGTGGCTGCCCATGTCGCGCGGCCTGATCGCGCTCAGCGTGATCGGCTTCCTGCTCGCCGGGCTGGGCGGAACGGGAGCCTATTTCTTCCCCCTGCTGACCTCGGCCCTACAAGACACCGGCCACACCGGGCCTACCACCCCGGCACCACATGCCGGCAATGGCGCCGCCGGCGGCGGAACCACCGCCGCGGCGGGCTCCTTCACCGTCCTGTTGATGGGTTCCGACAACGACGGGAAGGAGGGCAACGACCAGACGCCGCTGACGCAGACCATGATCCTGGTCCGGGTCGACTCGCAGACCAACCAGGTGACCATGCTGTCCCTCCCGCGGGATCTGTGGGTGCCCCTCTACAACTCCAGCGGCGGTTCCGCCGGGACCAACAAGCTGGATGTCTCGTTCACGGGCGGCGCCTTCCCGGCCGGTGCGGCGCAGGCCGCCATCAACACCGTTCAGGCCGACTTTCACACGCATATCGACGATTGGGCCTGGATCGGCCTGCAGGGACTGGTCAACCTGATCAACTACGTGGGCGGAGTCGACGTCGTCGTGACCACCCCGGTCATGGATGACCTCTACCCCGCCGACCTCGGCACCAGCAACGTCTACGGATACCAGCGCCTGGCGGTGCTTCCCGGGCCACAGCACATGAACGGTCAGCAGGCGCTCGACTATGTCCGCTCGCGCCACCAGTCGACGTACGGGGACTTCAGCCGGTCGGCGCGGCAGCAGCAGGTGCTGGTGGCGCTGCGCGACAAGCTCAAGAATCTGACCGCGGCCGACCTGCCCAAGCTTGCCGGCACCCTCCAGGGTCAGATGGACACCAATCTCAGCCTGCCGCAGATCGCCGGCCTCCTGCCGCTCGCCCGCAGCGTCAGGAACACCGACATCACCCAGGTCACGCTGGCCGCGCCGCAGTTCACGACCGCAGAGACGCTCGCCGACGGCGACGACATCCTGCAGCCGAACATGCCCGCGATTGAGGCGGAGATCTGGAAATACTTCCCGCAGAGCCAATGAACCAGCACCGCCTGTTCGCGATCCCATTGGTGGCCTTGATGGTCGCGTTCGGTGTCGGGGTCTACTTCCTGTGGGGGGCGCTGGCCCACAAGGCAGGCACCCTTGGTGGACAGAGACAGGCCCCCCAGGTATCGCAGTTCACGCTTCCGGGCACCGTGATCGTGGCCCAGGACGGCAATCTGTACCAGCTGAAGGGGGGCGCCTTCCAGCTGCTTGCCGACGGGAACGCGCCGCCGGCCTCGGGCGAGGGCTGGCAGCAGCCGGCGGTCACACCCGACCACCAGCACATCATCGCCGTCAAGCGCGGCTACCAGTTCTCCGACCTCTACGAGCTCAGCATGTCGGGTCAGGTCGAGAGGCAGCTGACCAACAATCAGTCGTCGCAGGTCCCGGAGAACCAGTGGGCCTTCTACCCCGCGGTCAGTCACGACGGCTCGTCGGTCCTCTACACCTACGACCAGAAGGAGGAGCCGGGCAACTTTCAGATCGACTTCTCGATCTATTCGCTTCCCCTCGCCGGCGGCCAGCCGACCGCCTGGACCAACCCGTACGGGTACGGCTGCCCCGGCGATGCTTCGCAGGGGCCGGTGGGCCCGGCGCCGGACTGCGGCTCGGGTGGCTCGCTGCAGCCGGTCCCACTCGCCTCCGGCGGCCTCATCTTCAGCTACGGCTACGTCAACCTCGACACTCAGCAGACGGTGGACCAGATCGCGTACCTGTCGGGCCCGATGCAGACGCCGGCCCTCTTGACTCCGTCCACCGAGAGCTGTTACTCGCCCGCGGTCTCGCCCGACGGCACGCGCGTCGCCTTCATCTGCTCCCCCGCCGCCGGCGGGGCGATCACCTCGCTGGAGATCGCGAGCTTGTCCGGGGGCTCCATCGGCGCTCCAGAGGTGGTGGCCACTGGCAGCATGATCGCCTCCCCCACCTGGTCGCCGGACGGGCAGTCGCTCCTCTACTTCAACGCCACCGGGGCTCACCAGCTGTTCCAGATGGAGCTGCTCGCGGTCCCCACCGCGTCGGCCGTCAGGACGCCGGCGGCAACCCCGACGCCGAAGCACGGCACCAAGCCCAAGCCGACCCCGACGCCCACGCCCACCCCGGTCCCGACCCCACAACCATTGACCACCAACAACGACTTCCTCGCCACCTCGAGTGTGGTCTGGATTTCGTCCTGAGCCTGCCGGCGAGAGTTTGGGACCCCTCCGGAACTGGCCGGCGAGATACGATGAGGCGTCATGCCCGCGCACGTGACAACCGACGGCTGCGAGGCGGTACGTGCGCGCTCCGCGGCCTGACCCACCGTCACGGGGGGACACCCGCGGCGGGCAGGCCCGGCAGCTCTCCTGGTGGCGGCATCCGCTGGCGTGGCGTCCGCCCGCGAGCTGGTATCAGCGCCGCCGGTCGCAGCCGCCGAGGAGCGCATCCGGCCCGCCCGGAGGAGGGTCCCGGGGACGCGGACAGACGGTCGCGCTGGTCGCCGTCATCGTATTCGGCTTCGCGCTCGCCGGGTCCGCCGGCACCGGCGCTTACTACTTCCCTCTCCTCCGCGCCGCGGCGGAAGACACCGGACGCGGTGCGACCGTGACGCCCCGTCCGCACCCCTCGGTCTCCGGGCGTCCCGCGGCGCCGGCGGCCGCGCCCACCGCCACCCCGGCCGGGGGCTCGGGGATGCAGCCGTTCACGGTCCTGCTGCTTGGTTCCGACAATGACGGTAAGGAAGGCAACGACCAGAGCCCGCTCAGCCAATCGGTGATCCTGGTCCGGGTCAACCCACAGGCGGGATCGGTCGTCATGATCTCGCTGCCCCGCGACCTGATCGTCGATTGCTACGACTCATCCGGGAACGACGTCGGGTCGCTGAAGCTGGACGCCTGCTTTCAGGGCGGAACCTTCCCCAACAATGCGGCGGCGGCTATGACGCAGACCGTCGAGGACAACTTCGGCATCCGGATCGATGACTGGGCGTGGATCGGACTCCAGGGCCTGGTCAACCTGATCAACTACGTGGGTGGCGTCGACGTCGTGGTCTCGAGCCCGGTGATGGACGACCTCTACCCCGCCGACCTGGGCACGTCCAACCCCTACAGCTATCAGCGCCTCGCCATCCTGCCCGGCCCGCAGCACATGACCGGCGAGCAGGCGCTTGACTACGTCCGCACCCGGCATGCCTCCACCTACGGCGACTTTTCCCGGTCGGCGAGGCAGCAGCAGGTGCTGGTCGCCCTGCGGCAGAAGCTTCAGTACCTGACCCCGGCCGATCTGCCCGCGATCGAGAACGCGATACAGGGTCAGTTCTATACCAGCATGACGGTCACCCAGATGGCGCAGCTGCTCCCGCTCGCGCCCAGCGTCAAGGACAGCGCCGTGAGCCAGATGACGCTCGCATCACCTCAGTACACGTCCGAGGAGACGATCACGAGCGATGGAGTCCCCGATGACGTGGTCCTCGGCAACTTCGCCGCCATCGACCAGGTGATCTGGCAGTACTTCCCCCAGGTGGGACCGGCGACGGCCGGCTGAGCCGCGACGGCGCCCCCCGCCGCCGTTCCGCGAGTGCCGGCACTCAGGCCTCTAGCCGGAGGTCCGGCCGTAGCGATCCTCGAGGCGGACCACGTCTTCAATCTCTGGGGTCGAGACCTCGATGACATCGGTGTCCTCGACCGCGGTCATGCGGTGCCGCGTCCCGGGCGTGATGTGCACGCAGTCACCCGGTGACATCCGGTGTGTCTCTCCGTCGAGTTCCATATCGAGCAAGCCGCGCTCGATCAGTACCGTCTCGTCCTTCTTCTCGTGGTACTGCAGCGACAGGGCCTCGCCCCGGTTGATGTGCAGGATCTTGCCCAGGTAGCGGTCCGTGATCGCCCAGCGCAGCTCGTATCCCCAGGGCTTGTCGACCTTGGATTGGGCCGCGCGCCGGATCTGGTCAGCCATGATGCTCGATCCCCACGATTTCCTCCAGTGCTCGGAGCCGCGCCTCCACGTCCTCGGGACTCTGCGCCTCACTGTAGACGCGAACGATCGGTTCGGTGCCGCTGGCGCGCAGCAGGACCCAGCTGCCGTCTTCCAGATTGAACTTGTAGCCGTCGTCGTCGCGCACGGACCGCACCTTTTGTCCGGCGACCGTGGTCGGCGCTTGCTCGGAGAGCGTGCGCAACATGCGGGCGCGCTCCTCGTCGTAGGTGTCCCGCGACAGATGAATGTCGTGGCGCAGGTATGCGCTCTCGCCCGCGGCCTCGTGCAGGTCCCGCAGCAGCGCACTCAGCGATTGCCCGGCCTGGCGCACGTAGTCCGCGATCAGGAGTCCGACCAGAATCCCGTCGCGCTCCGGGATGTGCCCACGGATCGCGTAGCCCCCCGACTCTTCCCCGCCCAGGATGGCCTCGGTCTCGATCATCTTGGGGGCGATGTTCTTGAAGCCGATCGGTACCTCGTGAACCGGCACCCCGTAGCGCGCCGCCAGCCGGTCCGCCATCGACGTCATGTTGATGCTCCGGACGATCGGCCCCCGCCATCCCCGGACCTCGACCAGGTAGCGCAGGAGCAGCCCGTAGACCTCGAGCGTGGTGACAAAGCGACCGGTCTCGTCCACGATCCCCACCCGGTCGGCGTCGCCGTCGGTGAGGATCGCGAGGTCGTGGACCCCACCCGCCATCGCCTCCAGCGTGGCGTCGATGTTGGGGGGGATCGGCTCCGGGTTGACGCCGCCGAAGAACGGGTTGCGCTCGCTCCGGATCTCCGTCACGGTGGTGCTGCCGCCGGCCAGCGCCGCCCCCACGTAGCCGGCGCCAGAGCCGTGCATCGGGTCGTGGACCAGGCGCAGACCGGCCGCGCGCAGCGCCGGCAGGTCGACCAGGCGACCCAGCTGGCGCAGGTAGTCGGGCCGGGGATCGATCCGCGTGATCCGGGAGTCGTCGGAGGCGGCTCGCTCCGCCGTCGCGTCGAGACCGCCGTTGATCCGCCGCTCCAGGTCCGCGATCACTTCCGGCGGCGCCGAGCTGCCGGTCTCGGGCTTGTACTTGACGCCGTTGAACAGGTACGGGTTGTGAGAGGCGGTGATCACCGCGCCGCCGGCGGCATGCCGCTCCAGCACCGTCCAGGACGCGACCTGGGTGGGCGCCGCCTCGCGGAAGAGGAGCACCCGGATCCCTTCGTGCGCCAGCACCCGAGCAACCTCGTCCGCCAGGACCTCGGACGCGAAGCGGCGGTCGTATCCCACCACCGCGGAGGTCCCCCCGCGCTCGCTCAGGTAGGACGCGATCCCACGGGCGACGTGGCGCACCGCCTCGAAGGTCAGGTCGTCGCCCACGATGCCACGCCAGCCGTCGGTGCCGAACTTGATGGGTCCGACGCTCATAGGTACCGAACCTGTCCCGTGTCGCCCAGCCGCTCGACAACCTTCTTGACGTCCTGAGCCCGACGCTTGTCGCACACCAGCAGGGCGTCGTCGGTGTCGACGATCACCAGCTCGTCGCAGCCGATGACCGCGACCAGCTTGTCGGGCGCGGAGACGAAGCTGTCATGGACGTCGAGCAGTACCACCGGGCCCTCGACCACATTGCCTTCGTCGTCGGAATGGAGGAGGGCGGCGAGGTCGGTCCAGGACCCGACGTCCGTCCAGCGAAAACTGGCCGGCACCGCGAGCAGCCGCCGGGTGCGTTCCATCACGGTGTAGTCGACGGCCTCGTTGGGGAGGTCGTTGTAGACCGCCACCGCCTCCTCCTCGTTCCCCTTCTGACGGGCCGCCACCACCCGCCGCAGGCCCTCCAGGTGTTTGGGGCCGAACCGCTCCAGCTCCTCCAGGAAGACGTCGCAGCGGAAACAGAACATGGAGAGATTCCAGAAATGCCGGCCCGAGGCGGCGAAGCGCTCGGCCACCTGCTGGCTCGGCTTCTCCACGAACCGCTCGACGCGCAGCGCCTGGGTGCGGCCGAACTTCTGGGCCTCCCCCGCCTCGATGTAGCCGAACCCGGTGGCGGGGTAGGTCGGCTTGAGCCCGATCGCGACCAGCTCGCGGGACGACTCGGCAACCCGGACCGCTCGCTCGACCGCCTCACGGTAGGCCCGGGCACCCCGGATCACATGGTCGGCGGCGGTCCACAGCATCACCGCCTCGAGGTCCCGCTCCTGGATCGTCAGCGCCGCCAGCCCCATCGCGTTGGTGGTGCCGCGCGCACTGGGCTCGACCAGGATCCCGTGGTCGCCCAGCTCGGGGACCAGCGTCGAGATCATCTCCCGCTGGCGCTGCTCGGTGACCACATAGACGTCGTCAGCGAGCGGACGGACGCGGTCGATCGACTCGCGCAAGAGCGGCTGCCCCGAGCTCGACAGACGCAGGAGGTGCTTGGGCGCCGAGCGGCGAGAGCGCGGCCAGAGCCTGGACCCGGCGCCGCCGGCCGGAACCACCGCGTACATCAGGAGGTCCGGACCTCGGCCCGCAGATCATCGATGCGGTCCAGCCGCTCCCACGGCAGGTCGAGCTCAGGCCGGCCGAAGTGGCCGTAGGCGGCAAGCGGACGGTAGAGCGGACGTCGCAGGTTCAATTCCTTGATGATGCCGAGCGGGCTGAGGTCGAAGACCCGCTGGACAGCCCGCTCCAGCTCCGGGTCGGCCACCAGACCCGTGCCCAGGGTATCGACGCGGACCGCCACCGGCTTGACCACTCCGATGGCGTAGGTCAGCTGCACCTCGGCCTGCTGCGCGAAGCCGGCGGCGACCAGGTTCTTGGCCACGTGCCGGGCGCCGTAGCCGCCGGCCCGATCGATCTTGGTCGGGTCCTGACCGCTGAAGCAGCCGCCTCCGTGCCGTGCCCAGCCACCGTAGGTGTCGACGATCTGCTGGCGGCCGGTCACGCCGACGTCGGCCACCGGGCCGCCGACCACGAAGCGGCCGGCGGGGTTGACGAGGACTTCGGTGGCCTCGAGATCGGACGCGTTCAGGACCGGGTTGACCACCTGCTCGGCGACGTCGGCCTCCAGCTGCTTCCGGTCGACCTCCTCATGGTGCTGCGCCGCGACCACCACCGACTCCACCCGATCCGGCTTGCCGCCGCCGTCGTACCCGACCGTCAGCTGCACCTTGCCATCGGGCCGGAGGTACGGAAGTTGATGGTCGCGCCGGACCTGCGCCAGCCGGTGGGCCAGCCGGTGGGCGAGCAGGATCGGCGTCGGCAGGTACTCGGCGGTCTCCCCGGTCGCGAAGCCGAAAACGTTGCCCGAGTCTCCCGCCCCGCCCACGTTCACCCCGCTGGCGATGTCCGGCGACTGCTCGTCGATGCTGAGCAGGACGCCGCAGGTCTCGGCGTCGAACCCGTACTTGGCGCGGGAGTAGCCGCAGTCGCGGACCGTGGCCCGGATGAGCTTCGGAATGTCGACGTAGCAGTCGGTCGTGATCTCGCCGGCGACCAGGACCAGGCCGTTGGTGACGGTCGCGCTGCAGGCCACCCGGGCCAGCGGGTCCTTGCTCAGGATGGCGTCCAGGATCGCGTCGGCCACCGCGTCGGCCAGCTTGTCGGGGTGACCCTCGGTGAGCGATTCGGAGGTGAACCGGGTCCGGCCGGAGCCGGGCCGGGCGGGGTTTGCTGCCATGTCGTCACTCCAGAAGGCCTCCACGCCGGCCGGGCCTGGTCACCATCGCTCGGGCCACGCCCCCCGCGCCGGAGGCACGCTCTCACGGGAACCGTTCGAGCGTAGCAGGGGCCAGATCAGAGGCAGGCGACGTGGACGCAGCGAGGCCGTGCTCCCCAGCCCGCCCGCTCCCGGACGGGAGCTCAGACCTTGGGTGCGGCGTTGGGACTCATCGCCCCCGGGGCCGGAACCTGCTGCGAGGGCGGCGTGCCGGCCGGGAGTTGCACGCACTCGATATCCCCCAAACCGTTCGTGATGCAGCTCTCCTCGAGGTCGGTCCCCAGCGCTACCAGCGCCGGCGTGTACCCCGTCTGCGGATCGATCGGGGCGTAGGGCGTCGGTGACTGGCCCAGCGGCTGCCAGAGCTGCCAGCCACTCTGGTAGGGTAGCCGCTCCGGAATATAGCCCTGGCCGGCCGCCATCACATCCAGCTCGCCGGCACCCACCGAGGCCACCGCCGGAGCGCCGGTCAAATTGCCACCGACCGACTCTGCCCAGCCCGACCATGCAGTCCCATCCCACCACTGATGCCAGGCCTGTCCGTCGATGCCCTGGGTGATGACGTCAACGCGATTCGAGGCCCAGGAAGCCGCGCCCGGCGAACCCAGGCTCAGTCCACCCAGGGACTGCCAGCCGTACCACACCGATCCCGTCCACGCCTGGTGCCAGATTGCGTCGTCAGCGCCCCGGACGACCACATCGAGACGGTTCGCCCCCCACGACGACACGGCGGGGCTGGAGGTCAGGATTCCACCCAGAGGCTGCCAGCCATACCAGCCGGAGCCGGTCCAGGCCTGGTGCCAGAGCTGCCCATCGACGCCCTCCACGAACACATCCATGCGGTCGGGAGCCCAGGCCACCGCCGCCGGGCCGGTGCCGGGGGCGATCAGACCGCCGAGCGCCTCCCACCCGCTCCAGCCCCCAGGCGTCCAGTACGCATGCCACAGCTGGCCGTCGGTCCCCCGGCCGAAGAGGTCGTAGCGGGTGGACGACCAGGACGTCAAGGCCGGGCCGGAGGTGAACTGCCCGCTGGGGAGCGGACTCCAGGCGGGCGACATCGGATAGGGCGTCCGGGGCAGACCGGCGCTCGCGCGCAGTGCGTTGAGACTGAGGCCGCTCAATGGCACCTTGATCGCCCGGTAGTTCATCTCGCCGTCGGGAAAGGTCTGGGTCATGACCACGTTCCCCTTCTGGTCGAACTCGGTGAATCCCGACCCACCGGATCGGAAGCCCCAACCGACCAGGTTGTCGGTACCGCCCGCATACATGCGGAAGCTGCCCGTCGCGAAGGCTGCCACCTGGCTGTTGGTCGAAGGGTACTGTGAGACGAACGTGGCGGTACCCGCGGTCGGGTTGACGTCGTACACAACCCCGCGCGAGCCGCCGCCGTCACTGCTGAAGGTGTGATCGTCGTAGAGAGACATCTTCGCCGGCTGGTCAGCGGCGTCCACGTTCTCGATGCGCGCGTCGTGTTGCCCTGAGAAGGTCCCCTCAGGGTCCCCCGACAGCGCCAGCGGCTTGGCCCCTGGCGGCACAGCGCTGTTGCCACCGAGCTTCCATCTCACGGTCTTGTCGTCCCCTTTCCCCGGGTCGATGGCGACGTCGAAGACCGCGTTGACCTGGCGCATGGAGACGACGAGGTTGGTGCCCCCCCGACTGACGTCGGCTGAGTTGCAGTGGTAGACGTCGACCGCGTCGGTCCCGTCGTAGTTCGTGTACTGGGGCTCGAGCGACTCGTCAACCCCGACCTCGGGGTAGGCATCCCAGCTCCAGGCCAGGGCCCCGGAAGGAGTGAAGATCTCGACCACACAGTCGGGGATGGCGCTATAAGCTTGCAGCGCCGGGACGGGCAGCGCCGACAGATCGACCCCGGTCCTGAGCGGGTCCGAGATCATGACATAGTCGCCGCTGTAGGGGCCGCCCGTTACCTGCTGGAGTTCGTGCAGGTCCGGCGGTTGAAGAGGAGGGTTCAACTGCCCCGAGGTCTGGTTCGCGAGGTTATATGTCGTGTAGGGCACGCCGCCCGGCCACACAAAGGGTGCCCAGGCAAGCGTCTGATTGTTGAGCAGCGTGACATTGATGGCGCCGCTCGTCCGCTGATACCACACCGGAGTGCCGTTCGGGTCCAGCACCATCGCGTAGCTGCTCGTGGGGGGCCCGCTCGAGGCGCCGGTGATATTGCCCGTCAGGTACCAGCCGGGCATCGATGGAGTCACAGACCCTTTGGTGATGACCATCCGCGGAAAGTCATGGGGCAGGCAACGCACCCAGTAGGAACCCGCCGTGGATTGGCCCGTCACGACTTCGACAGCCTGGTTCTCGCCGAGCGCGACCTGCACGTTCACCGACGAGCCCGATTCGGCCTCCGCCGTGCCACCAGGACCCTGGAAGGTGACGGTGAGGCCCCCGGAGGCGGCGGTCAGCGTGAACTGTTCAGAGTTGACGCCGGATTGACACCAGAGAACGTAGTCGTTGGTGGCCGGATTGAAGGTCGGACTCAGGGTGAGCGGCCCGGCGACGATGCCGTTGTTCGTCGCCAGGGTTCCCTGGGTGACCTTGATCGCGACCTGGTCGTTCGGAGTGGCGGCAAGCGCCGTCGTCGCCGAGTGACCGACCGCCGCCACCATGCTGAGGAGAAGGATGGCGACGAGAGCGACCGGCCTTTTCACGACATCCTCTCAGTGGTCAAGGGGGCGCAGATCCCACCTCGCGCGGACTTCGACGGGGATCACGCCGGTCATCCGGGCCAGTCTAGAAAGTGGATGCCCCCGGGGTCAATCTCCAGCGCCTGGCCGTCACCTCCGCGCGAGCCACCCTCTCAGCCGGTGTTCGCCCTCGCGACCGGCCGCGGGAACAGCCGCCCTTCCCGAGGCTCTTCCTCCCCCTCGATGTACTCGGCGTCCGCGTTGACCCGCCACGGATCGAGATCCGAAACCCCGGCGATCCGCCGGGCCACGATCAGCGCCGTCAGCATCGAGTGATCCTGGTTGTTGTACTTGTGCATGCCGTTGCGTCCGCACAGGTAGAGGTTCGGCAGCGCCTGGCTCAGCCACTCGCGCACGACGCGCAGATGCCGCCGATAGGAGTCGTCGTAGACCGGGTAGGCCTTGGGCTGCCGGACCACCGCACCGTCGACCACTTGCTCAGGGCGGCCCAGATGGAGGCGGGCCAGCTCCTCCGAGGCGAGCGCGATGAGATCCTCGTCGCTCGAGGTCCAGAGACCATCGCCCTCGAAGCAGAAGTACTCCATGCCGATGCACGTGCGCGAGGGGTCCGGCACCATGTCTGGGCTCCAGTTCTTGAAGTTCTGGAGCCGGCCCACCCGCACGTCGGGGTCATGGATGTAGATCCAGTTGTCGGGGAACAGATCGGCCCCGTCCACGATCAGCGCCACGGTCAGGAAGTCGCGGTAGGCGAGCCTGGCCGCCGCCTCCCGCACCTCACCCGGCGCCCCCGGAGACAAGGCACCGATGAGATCGCGGATGGGCAGCGTGGACACGAAGTCCGAGCCCGGCACCGTCTCCTCCCCGCCCTGCCCGTCTCTCGCGGTCACCGAGGTCACACCACGACCCTCCTCCCAGCAGACGCGGACCACCTCGCGGCACATGTGCACGGGATAGCCCTCTTCCGCCAGGCCGGCGGCGACCGTCTCCCAGAGCTGTCCCGGGCCCAGCCGCGGGTACCGGAAGGAGTCGATCAGTGTTTTGATCACGGTGCCGTCCGAGCGCTGGCCGGGCCGGGGGCGCAGCGCGCTCAGGATGAGCTGCTTCATGTCGAGGCCCTTGATCCGCTGCGCGGCGAAGTCGGCCGAGATCTCGCCCGCGGGCATCCCCCAGACCTTCTCGTTGTAGGTCTTGAAGAAGATCTCGTAGAGGCGCCGGCCGAACTGGTTCGAAACCCAGTCCTCCAGCGTGATCGGGTCCTCCACCGGGTGGACACGGGCCCGCAGATAGCTCAGGAAGCAGCGCACCGCCTCGGCGGGGCCCAGCTGCCGGAGCGCGTTGGCGGCCCGGATCGGGTAGTCGAAGAAGCGGCCCCGGTAGTACATCCGGGAGAGACGGCGTCGCGGTCGCAGCTCGGGACCCAGGATCTCCGTCCACAGCCGCTCGATCTCAGGGTTCTTGGAGAAGAACCGGTGGCCGCCGATGTCGAACCGATATCCGTGGTGCTGGGCGGTGCGTGCGATCCCGCCCACGTAGACGGGGTCGCGTTCGAGCACCGCGACCGGGCGGCCCAGCCGTCGCAGCTCGCGAGCGGCGGTCAGTCCGGCGGGGCCGGCGCCCACGATCACCACTCGGTCTGCGGCCGCGGCCATGGATCCCCCAGCCTACCGGGCGCGACGTCGGTCCCCGCCCAGACCGGCAACCCGACGATCATCGACTCGCGGGGCGGCCCGCCGTGCTCCTGGAGCCAGCGCGCGGCCGCCTCCCGCGTCCCGCTCACCAGCCGGCCGACGTCCGCCGGCCGCAAGCTCCACGCGCTCCCGGGCGGCAGCTGGGGCGCGAACACCAGGACCTGGGCCCGAGCTCGGACGCGCTCGAAGTCGGCGAGCATGCGCTGGTTCAGCATCACCGCCACGCTCTGTCCCAACAGCTCCAGCCACCGGCGCGGCCGGGCGCTGCCGCCGGCGGTCCCGCAGAGCGTGATCGCCACCACCTCGTCGGCGCCCTCGTCGACCGCTCGCACCAGCGGGTCGTTGTCGGCCACCCCGCCGTCGTAGTAGCGGTCACCGCCGACCTCGACCCCCGGGAAGACGCCCGGGATCGCGCTCGACGCGGTGAGGGCGGGGTAGAGCTCCCCGCGGTCCAGCACGTGAGCCTGGCCGTCGCCGAGACTGGCGACGACAACCTCGAAGGGAACCCTCAGATCTTCGAACCGGCTCACGCCGAGCAGGGCCAGCTGCCGCCTCACCAGGCGCGAGAGGGCGGTCGCGGGCAGCAGGCTGAGGCCGCCGGTCCCACCGAGCCGCGTGAGCAGCGACTCCACGGGGCGAGCCCGGAACACGTTCGCGGCCAGACGTGACCCCCAGAGCGACTCCAGCATCTGCACCCCGGCCAGGCTCGGGTGGCAGGCCAGCACCACCCCATTGAGGGCCCCCACGCTGACCCCGATGATCCGGTCCGGGGGCGGCAGTCCCGCCTCCAGCAGCGCGCGCACGACACCCACCTGGGCCGCACCCCGAGCTGCGCCCCCGCCGAGCACCCAGGTCCTCATCTCAAAAGCTGAGGACCCGGTGAATGCGATGCCCGCGCAGGAGCCGCCGGCCGTCGAGCTCGGGCAGCTCGATCAGGAATTCCAGGCCCACCAGGTCGGCCTCCACCTCGATCATGAGCTGCACCACGGCGGCGGCCGTGCCTCCGGTGGCGAGGACGTCGTCCACGATGAGAACCCGCCGCCCGGGCCTGATCGCGTCCGAGTGCACCTGGAGCGTGTCCCTCCGGTACTCGAGCGCGTACTCGACGCTGCGGGTCGGCCGGGGCAGCTTCCCCCCTTTACGGACCGGCACCAACCCCGCCCCCAGCTCGAGCGCCAGGGGGGCGGCGAACATGAATCCGCGAGCCTCCATGGCCACCACCAGCTCGACCCGTTCGGTCCGCCAGGGCTCGCACATCCGCCGCACCGCTTCCTCGAAGGCGTCGTGGTCGGCGAGCAGCGGGGTGATGTCCCGGAACTGGACCCCGGGCGTCGGGAAATCCGGCACCGTGGGTATCAGCGGGGCCAGGTCGATGGTCACCCCACGACGGTACGGAAGTAGTCGACGGTTCGCGCCAGACCGTCGGCCAGAGGAGTGGTCGGAGCCCAGCCCAGGATCTCCCGGGCGCGGGTCAGGTCCGGGCGCCGCTGTCGGGGGTCATCGACAGGCAGCGGGTCGAAGCGGATCTCGCTTTGGGAGCCGATCGCGTCGCGGACGACCTTGGCCAGCTCCAGCATCGTCACCTCGTTCTGCGAGCCGATGTTGAAGGGCATCGGGTCGGGGCCCCCGAACACCGCCAGCGCGCCCCCGACCAGGTCGTCGACGTAGCACAGGCTGCGCGTCTGCGAGCCATCCCCGTAGACCGTGAGCGGCTCGCCGGCGAGCGCCTGACGCATGTAGTTCGGGATCACGCGGCCGTCGTCCAGCCGCATCCGGGGGCCAAAGGTGTTGAAGATCCGGAGGATTCGCGTCTCCACGCCGTGCCGGCGGTGGTACGCCATGGTGAACGCCTCGGCCGCTCGCTTGGACTCGTCGTAGCACCCGCGGGGACCGGTCGGGTTGACGTTGCCCCAGTAGCTTTCCGGCTGCGGGTGGACGAGCGGGTCACCGTAGACCTCGGAGGTGGAGGCGAGCAGGAATCGCGCCCCGCGCGCTCGTGCCAGCTCCAGCAGGTTGCGGGTCCCGGCGGTGCCCACCTCCAGGATCTCGACCGGGATGCGGTCGAAGTCGACCGGCGAGGCGGGTGAAGCGAAGTGGAGGACCGCGTCGAGTGGACCCGTCACGTCGAACGGCCGGCTGACGTCGCGCTCCAGCAGCGTAAAGGCGGGACGCGATTGAAGCCGGGCGACGTTGGCGACCGCGCCGGTGACCAGGTTGTCGACCGCGACCACCTCCCAGCCCTCGCCCAGCAGCCGCTCGCAGAGGTGAGAACCGATGAACCCGGCGCCCCCCGAGACCACCGCGCGGGGCATCAGTTGCGACCGATGCCGCGGTAGACGAAGCCGAGCTCGCGCATCGTCTCCGGGTCATAGAGGTTGCGGCCGTCGACCAGCACCGGACGGCGCATGCTGCGCTTGAGCCGGACCAAGTCCAGCTGCTTGAACTCGTTCCAGTCGGTGACCACGACCACCGCGTCCGCGCCCTTGGCGACCGCGTAGGCGTTGCGCCTCAGCTCCACGTCCGGCAGCAGGTCCCGCGCCCGGTTGCCGGCGGCGGGATCGTAGGCGCGCACGTTAGCGCCCGCCTTGAGCAGGTCGGCGACGATCTCGAGACTGGGCGCCTCTCGCATGTCGTCGGTCTCCGGCTTGAAAGCCAGGCCGAGCAGGCCCACGGTCTGGTCGCGCAGCGTGCCCAGGCACTGGCGGAGCTTCTCCACCGCCACGCGCCGCTGGTCGCGGTTGATGTCCATCACCGCGTGCAGCAGCTCCGGGTGATACTCGTACCGCTCCGCGATCCGGGCCAGCGCCTTGACGTCCTTGGGGAAGCAGGAGCCGCCGTAGCCGATGCCGGCATCCAGGAAGCCCCGGCCGATCCGCTGGTCGAGCCCCATGCCCTCGGCGACCAGCTTGACGTCGGCGTCCACACGCTCCGAGATGCGCGCGATCTCGTTGATGAAGGAGATGCGGGTGGCCAGGAACGCGTTGGAGGCGTACTTCACCATCTCCGCGGTGTAGATCCCGTAGATCAGGACGGGCGCGCCCAGGGACTCGTAGAGCCTGGCGACCTTTTCGGCGGCCGGCTTGTCGTGGGCGCCGATCACGACCCGGTCGGGGTTCATGAAGTCGCCGACCGCGGACCCCTCGCGGAGGAACTCGGGGTTCGAGACCACCGCGACCGGAAACTGCGGGTTGGTGCGCTTGAACACCTGGGAGACGACGTCCCCGGTTCCGATCGGCACCGTCGACTTGTTGATCACGATCAACGGCCCGGTCAGGTGGCGGGCGACCTCCGCCGCCGCCGCCTGCACGTAGCTCAGATCGGCGCTCCCGTCCTCCCCCTCCGGTGTGCCGACGGCCACGAACGCGAACTCGGTCTCCGGGATCGCGTCCGCGTAGTCGGTCGTGAAGGTCAGCCGTCCGGCGCGCGTATTGCGCTCGACAAGCTCCCTCAGCCCTGGCTCGTAGAAGTGCAGCCGGGCCCGGCGGAGGGATCGGACCTTGGCCTCGTCGATCTCGACCACGACCACGTCGTTGCCCAGATCGGCCAGACAGGCGGCACTCGTGAGGCCGACGTACCCGGCCCCGATGACGGTGATTCGACTCAAAACCTCCTCATTGTCTCCTGTCGGCGCTGGGTCCTACCAGAGGCTGGGGGCCCGGTACCGGCCCGGTCTTCCAGGACTCCCGTGTCCGGGTTGTCCTTTGTGTCGGGACTGGCGCCGAGGAGGGCTCAGGCCGAAGGGGGCGCTCCGAGCAGCTGCTCGTAGACCCGGATGGTCTGCCGCGCCGTGCGGCGCCAGCTGTAGGCGCGGGCCCGGGCCAGGCCGCTGCGCCGGAGACGAGCCGCCCGCGCGGGGTCGCGGAGCAGCGCCGCCGCCGCCCGGCCCAGGGCCGCCGCGTCGCCGTCGTCCACGAAGACCGCCGCGTCGTTCAGGACCTCGGGCAGGCTGGAGTTGCGGTAGGTGATGACCGGGCAGCCGCAAGCCATCGCCTCCAGGGGTGGCAGTCCGAAGCCTTCGTACCGGCTGGGATAGAGGAGACAGGCGGCAGCCGAGTAGAGGTCGGCCAGGACCTCGATCCCGACCTGCCCCACCTGGGTGGCGGCTCCCATCTCGCGGGGGGCCTGCGGTCCCGGGTCCCCGGTCACCACCAGTGGTGCCTCGAAGCCCTGGGCGCGCACCACCTCCCACGCCCGCAGCAAACCAGCCGGGTCCTTGCGCGCGTCCAAAGCACCCGTGTAGAGCAAGAAGGGGGGTTCGACACCGAAGCGGGTCCGCACCCGTTCGACGGCACCCTCACGGGGCGTGAACGCAGCCGCCGCCGCCTCCGGGATGACGGTTACCGTCGCCGGGTCCACCCCTGCGATCCGGGTCGCGTCGGCCGCCGTCTGTCGCGAGACGGCGATCACCACGTCGGCCTGACGCAGGAGGCGGCGGCCCAGCCACCAGCGGATGCGTTCGCCGCGCAGCGCGGCACCGCCGAGGGCCCAGGGGATGAGGTCGTGCAGCGTGACCACGGTCGGGATCGCGGTGCGGGCGGGGAGTGCGAGGCTGGTGGCGTGGTAGAGGCCGGGGCGGATCCGGTCCAGCTTGCGAGGAATCGTGACCGCCTCCTCGACCAAACCGGCACGACCGCGGTAGCGAGGACGGACGGCGAAGGCGACGAAGTCGCCGTGGGGAAGCTCGGGCAGCGGCTCGCGCCCGTCCACGAGCAGACCGACATGCTGGTCGAAGCCCTCTTCGGTGAGCCCGGACAGCAGGCCGCGTACGTAGGTCCCGATGCCCCGGACACGATCCCGGCCCTGCAGCGGCCGCACGTCGAGCAGGACGCGGCTCCGGGCGGCCGGCGGCATGGGCTAAGGTGCCCCGCGGCGCCGCCGGGAGCGCCGGGACGTGTCCGTCTGGTTGACAAAACGCGACACGTGCGCATACTTCGCCTCGGCCCGTCCGCCAGGTCCGGTCCGGTTCCGGCCCGGTGGGGAGGTTCCGCACACCGTTGACGAGGAGAGGTTTTTGGAGGAACCTTCATATCCGATGATCGCGCTCCCGGCCGCGCCGTCCCCGAGCCGCGAGCTGCGGCCGTCCTCGACCGGGTCCTCGTCGGTGACCGCCGCCATCGAGTCGGGATGGATTCTCGGGCGGCTGCCACCGGCTCGCCCGAGCCCCGACAAAGCGCCGTTGTACATCGTCGACATGTCCTCCGAGGAACCCGTCCTCGACACGGCCCAATAGGAAAGGGAGCGAAGCAGTGAAGATAATCCTGGCGTACGACCACTCGGACGAGAGCAAGGCGGCCGCCAAATGGGCCGCTCGCCTGGCCTCGGGGGAGCCCGGGAGCACCGTCGAGGTGGTCGGCGTCGTGCAGACGCTGGAGCTGGCGCCCGGAACCCGCGACGCCGTCGACCCGACCGTGCACCCGGGTGCGCTGGACAAGGCGGTCGAGGAGGCGGCGGCGCAGGTCGCCAAGGACGCTCCCAAAGCGACCGTTCAGCACCGGCTGCTGGCCGGGAACCCCGCCGAGCAGATCATCGACGCGGGTCGGGGCGCTGACGTCATCGTGATGGGTAAGTCGGGGTCGCACGCCATGCGGCAGTTCCTCATCGGGACCGTCGTCGAGCGGGTGACCCGGCACTCTGACACGCCGGTTCTGATCGCTCAGTAGTCCGAGCCGTCCGCCCAGCGCTGGTGAACGGCCCATCTGCCGGCAGATGGGGCCCATCGGCGCCGGTGAAGCATCCTTTCTGTGGGGCACCTGGGGCCTACCCGGCCGCTCGCGCGGGCCGCCCCATGCCATAGTGGGCGGCGATGGCGACCGGACCCGCCCCGACCAACGGGCGATACCGACAGGCTGCCGCTTGATGGCGTCCACTCAAGACGGGCGCGCCCAAAGCCCTTCCACCGCGAGAGCGGCGGGCGACGGAGCGGAGGGAAGGTCAATCGTGGAGGCGGAACCCGCTGAGCGCCCCGCCGAGGCGGGCGATGGGGGCCTGCCTGCCGGCGGAGAGCCCGAGGTCGCGGCGGAGGTCGCCGCCCGCCGGCGCTCCCTCGCCGAGCGCGTTCGTCTCCTCTCGCCGCGAGTCGTGTTTTTGGCGCTGGCGGTTCCGATGGGGTTGTTCCTTCTGCTGGCCGTACCGCCGACCCAGGGCCTCGACGAGCCGAATCACTTCTATCGTGCCTACGGCATCAGCATGGGCCAGCTGGTCGCCGAGACCCAGGCCGGTCGCACCGGTGGCTTCTTGCCGAGCTGCCTCCCGGCCTATATCAACTTCCAGTTCAAGCCTGCCGGGACCCCCGATCGGTTCCACCCCTCCACGTTCCTGTACCAACCGAAACCGTGCACGTCGAAGCGATCCTTCCTGGAGTTTCCGAACACGGCGCTGTACTCGCTGGTCTCCTACGCCCCGCAATCGTTGGCGCTGCTGGTTACGAGATCGCTCCGCTTCCCACTACCGCTGCAGTTCTATGCCGGCCGGCTGGCCGCGTTCACCGCCTTCATCCTGCTCGCCTGGACGGCGCTCAAGATCGCGCCCTGGGGCCACTCCGTCATGCTTCTCGTCGCCGCGTGGCCGATGGCCCTGCTCGGCGCCGCCAGCTACTCGGCCGACACGATGGCGCTGGCACTGTCCTTGGTGCTGGTCGCGTGCGTGCTGAGAGCACGCGAGGACTCCCAGGGTCACCTGCGCTGGTTCCTGGTCGGAGCCGCCGCGGCGGTCGCGCTGGGCCTGTCGAAGAGCACCTATTTCGTCCTCGCACCCCTCCTTCTCCTGGTCCCCAACGACATCGCGCCCTCGCGGCTGCTGGCCATGCTGCTCAAGGTGGGCGCCATCGCGGTGGTGGCGGTCACCAGCGCAGCCTGGACTCTCTCTGTCCGGGGCATCCATATCCAGCTGCCGCCGGGAGGCGGCACCATCGATCCGATCCAGCAGCTGGCGCTGATCCTCGCCCATCCCGTCCACTACGTGAACTTCATGCTCGGAATGCTGCTGGGTTCCCAGGTCGGGTACTTCACCTGGGAAACCTTCGTCACCCAGATCGGATTTTTCCGCAGCTTCGCGAATGGAACTCCCTTCCCACAACCGTGGGTGATGGTCGCGGGCTACCTCGCGGTGGTGTTCGCGTACATCGGCGTCAGCACCCGCCCCTGGCTGCTCTCAACCGGCAGGGTCATCGTGGGACTCTTCCCGCCGGTGTTGATCCTGGTGAACATCGTGCTGATCTTCACCGTGCTTTATCTGGCGGCGACACCGGTGGGCGGCAATCTACTGACCCTTGACGGTCGCTACCTGCTTCCGTTCGTCTCCGTCCCGCTGATCTCGCTGAGCATCTTGCAGCGGGGGCATCATCCAGCACGTTGGAACGTCTTCCCCGTGATCCTGATCCTCGTGATGTATGTGGGGCTGTTCCTGAAGACGCTCAGCCTCTTCTACGGAATCGCCTGATCGCGCCCCGCCCACACCTGGTGCCGGCGGCGCCGGGGCGGCTGCTTACGAGATAAGGGTGAGGGCCGGGTATCCACTGCCGGCATCCGCGGTCACGGTCAGCGGAGCTGAACCGTACCCGAACCATTGGGGACAGCTGGCCACCGGCACGTAGAAGGTTCGTGCCGGACCCGGCAGCGCATCGAACGTGATGACGTGGGAGCCCCCCAGGTAGGGGTTCGTCCCCAGTGGTTGGACGCTGTCCCCGTCACTCACCGTGACGTGCTCCAGGCTCCTCCTGAGGCCGAGCCGCACCCCCAGCCATCGATACCGGGCCCAATCGCGGGTCTGCGGCGGCCTGATCGTTTGCTCGCTCATCCGGGTTGTCCCCGTGACGGCCCCCACGACCGAGTGGCCACTCAACGGGTAGCTGGTCCCCGGGACGTCGCTTCCAGCAGGCAGCGGTGCCGTCCCGTCCAACGCTGTGGCCTCCCCGCGGGCGTTGAGGGCGATCACGGAAACGGGGGCGCCACCGCTGACCGGGAGCGAAAAGGCCGCGAATCGCGACCCCGAATCACCCCACAATGACCAGCCTCCGGGTCTCCTCAGGTCGGCGTTCGCGGTCGCCACCACTCTTCCCCCCTGCACCGCCATCACCTGGGAGGCGCCGAGAGCGGTCGTCGTGTCGAAGGCCCATCCCTCCACCGCGGTGACGTCGGTCGATCCGTCCACCGTCGCGGGGAGCCGCTGCGAGCGAGCGCTTGGTTGGTCGTAAGTCAGATAGTTGAGAGCACTTCCCCACGAGCACTCCGGACCCCAGTACAACGCTGAGGGGTTCTGCACCTGGGGCCAGAGCGGGCTGCGGAAACCATCCGCAGGTGGGGGCGGCGCCGGGGCATCCTTACGTATGAAGAAGGCAAACGAGTCGACCTCGGTCAAGGGCTCATAATTCGCCAAAACATACCGGCTCACCAGGTACTCTCGCACGTCGTTGGAAATGTAGTCCCAGGAAGGGAACCCAACGATCTGATCATTGAAGGCCACGACCGATGGTTGATACTGGCGCAGCTGGTCGACGAGTGTCTGTTGAGCGGCCGCTGTGTACGCGAGTTGAACATTGTAGAACCGGGTTCGCGGGTGGATATTCAGCAGATAATAGAACAGACCAGGCGAATTCGTGAAATCGAACAGCCATTGGTCCTTCCCGACATAGCGGGAGACGACGGGTTGAAGGTCGGCGGCCAGTTGATCGGTCTCGCTGGGAGAAGGGCTCTCATACCCCATCTCCGAGTTCGCCGGAGGCAGGTTCACAACCTGTCTGAAGTGAGAGCCGGCGTCGGCAGTCGCGCGGACCTGCTGTATCGCCGCGGGGGTTTGGCTCACGGCTATGACGGCCAGGACCGCGATCGCCACCCACTTCGCTCCCTGGACCAGATGCCATTTGGGAGCGTGCTCGATAGATGAAAACGCTCTCACTGCCAGATAGAGCGCCACCGGCAGGACGACGAGATACGAGAACACCAGGTGCTGGGCGTCCGCCCTGGACACGAACTGGGGGAAGTACGAGAAGGCCACCACAGCCAGAGCCCCGACGACGACGTCGCGGTCCGACGGCCGTTCGCCCCGATAGATCATGTGTCCGAAGTAGAGGATGACCGCCACCAGTCCGGCGATCGATATGGTCAGCTGCAGCAGATATGATGTGCCCACGGTGGAATAGCCACCAAACGGGAGGGGAAAGCCTCCCGATGCTTCGTGTCCCGGGACGAAGTCGAGATAATATTGAACAAACGCGTTCAGCGAACCGGTGGCGACCAGTCCGATCGCAAGCAGCACGAGCGCTGCGACGGCACCCCCGAGGGCGAACCACGACAATCGAAGGTTGCGCACGACACTGCTCTGGCGCCGCCATCCCTGCAAGTCCGCGAGGACCACCCCCACCGCCAGCCCCGGGATCACGTACGTCAGCTCGGGAACCACGAGCGAGTACGCGATGGCCGCGACGGCGGCGGCGGCGGCGAACAACCCTCGCCGCGTCTTCAACGTGAGCCCCAACAGCAAGAAAGGTATCGGCCAGCCCAGGAACCCGGCGTTGACCGGAGCCAGCTCGTACGAGAGCATCAGCAGGACGACGAGCAGGAGCCAGTACCACCGGCGCCAGAGCAGATAGGCAAAGAGGTAGTAGACCGAGAGAGACGCGAGCGGCGTCAGGAGGGCGGTCTGACTGGCCCATGCTCCCCAGCGTGTGAACCCGAAGAGCGCGAAGCCGAGCTGTCCGCTCCAGACATCACCGAACAGTCCGTGGATGGAGACCAAATCGACCCAATATCGGTATCCCTGGTCGACCAGGCGCCCGGCGGCGAGGACCTGGCCCTCTTCGAAGACGTTCATCGGCCCCAGCGGTCCCGGCACTCTCGCCGCCAGCAGGAAGAGAGCGACGGGAACGGCAACCAGGGCGACGACCGCCTGGGCGGCTCTCCTGAGACCGGTATCCCACTGTGCTCGGCGGACCCGACTCCAGGCGGCGATCTCGACGCCGCAGGCGAGCGGCACCGAGATCCAGGCCGGGAACCACGCGTAGGTATCCGACTGCCCCGTGGTCGAGATCGTGACCTCGGTGGTTGCGGAAACCAGGCTGGCCAGGACGATCGTCAGCGGCGCCACCGCGATGTCGACGAGGTGGATTCCGGAGGCCCAGTCTTTCGCCACCCCGACCGCCGCCAGGGCCCGGCCGGCCACCACACTGGCTCCCAGGTAGGCCAGCGAAAAAGCCGCCACTTCGACCAGCAGGGGACGGGTTGTGCGTCCCTGCCAGATTGCGATCTCGAGTCCGATGACCGCGCCGATTATCAACGCCGGCACGCAAATGGCCGCTGCCGGCAGCCAGCTTCTGTAGTCGACCTCGCGATCCCGCCGGGTCGTCCAGCGTGAGACGAACAACCTCTCGACCGGGAGCCCTACCGGCCGCGAAAGCAGCCACGCGCCGCCGTAGCTCGCCACCACCAGGACTGGAAAGACGATCACGACCAGTTGGTAGGCACGAAGCAGCTCCTCGATGTCGAAGTTCGCGAAGTTCGGGAAGCCGATCACACCGTAGCTGGAGGAGAGATGAGCGGGAAAGAGCCGGTAGAGACCTGCGGTCAGAACAGCGGCCACCGCCACGGCGAGGGCCAGACGGAGGACTATCGCGCCCCGTATCGACCACGGCGAGGTACGAGCTCCGACCTCGGCGGACGCCGGCGCCGGTGCTCTGTCGGGCGGCCTCCTGGTGGCCTTGATCACAGTGCCTTTTCCACAGCAGAGGCCGGACGGCACGGTCCGGCTCCCACCGGTCGAAGACCCTTCAACGTCATAAGTCGAGGATCATCGTAAAAGGGGCGAGCGCGGCGATCAGCTGCGTACGATCACCGACGCGCCTTCGTGGTCGAACCCGAAGCGTGTCTCGGCGAGGCCCGCGCCCGTCATCGCCCGGCGCAGCGCGGAAGGGTCACTGGCATAAAACAGCAGGAAGCCGCCGCCCCCGGCCCCCACCAGCTTCCCCCCCACCGCGCCGTTCTGGCGCGCGAGCTGGTACCAGTCGTCGATCGAGTCGGCGCTCATCCCTCTGGAACGCCCGCGCTTGCGCTGCCAGTGCTCGTGCATCAACTCGCCGAAGGCGTGGGTATCCCCGCTCTCCAGCACCTTGCGGATCTCACGACCGATCCGCTTGGTCTCATGGAGCGCCTGCAGCATTGCGGGATCGTGCTCGTTCGAACGCCGCTCTTGATCGTCGAGGAGGGCTCCGGCATCCCTCGAGTACCCGGTGAAGAAGAGCAGCAGGTGATCCTCGAGGTCGTTTCGCGTCTCTGCGGAGAGCGCGAGCGGCTCCACCACGACGCTGTCATCGGGCAGGAATTCGAAACACTTGAGGCCGCCGAAGGTGGCGATGTACTGGTCCTGCTTGCCGACACTGCGCCCCAGCCGGTCGATCTCGATCGAACACGCTTGCTCGGCCAGCTCCCCGGGGGCAGGTTGGTCGTGTTCGAACGCATACATCGCACGCAGCAACCCCACCGTGAAGGTTCCCGACGATCCCAAGCCAGTCCCGCCAGGAATGTCCGCCAGGCTGACGATCTCCACCGAAGGACCGAAATCACGCATCGCGAGAGCTTCGCGAATGATGGGGTGGCGAATGTCCTCGACTTTGGACACGCGCTCCAGCTGCGAGTACTTCAGAAAATAGTCGGGCGTGAACGTCCGGTTGATCCCGACATAGATGTATTTGTTGATGGCGGCGGCGATCACAAAGCCACCGAAGGTTCGGTAATAGGACGGAAGGTCGGTCCCACCGCCCCCGATCGAGACTCGAAGCGGGGTCTGGGTGATCAACATCGGCGCGCTCCCTCCGCCGGCCGGGGAAAGACCGCGACCCCGCCCTCAACCGCCACTCTGACCTCTCTCAGAGGGTGTAGCCGGCGGCAGCCGCGTCTTCGTAGAACATCTTCACGGTGGCCAGCGAGAGCTCTCGGAGATCGCGGCCCAGCTGGGGAAGCTTTTTGAGGATGTCGGGCGTCACCGTGATGATGTGGCAGCCGATCGCATCGGCCTGCAGCACGTTCAGGAGTTCCCGCGAGCTCGCCCAGAGGAGCCGCTCATTGGGGTACTGCCCGATCAGGTGGACCGCCTCCTGCATGATCGGCACCGGATCCAGGCCGGTGTCGGCGATCCGGCCCGCGAAGACCGAGATGATCGCGCTCGGGCTGGCCGCCACCGCCTCCGCCGCGACTTCGACCTGGTCCAGGGTCAAGATCGCGGTGACGTTGAGCCGGACGCCCGCCTGGCTGAGCTTCGAAAGGAGCTGCGCCGAGCTTTCTCCCTCGGTGTTCGTGATCGGGATCTTCACGAAGACGCTCTCTCCCCAGGCGGCCACCTTGCGCGCCTGCGTCTCCATGGTCTCGAAGTCGTCCGCGAACACCTCGAAGGAGACCGGCTTGTCCCCGGTCATCTCCAGCACCTTCTTGCCGAAGGCCTCGTAGTCGGTGACGCCCGCCGATCGCATCAGCGTGGGATTGGTCGTGAACCCGCTGATGGACGGATCGGAGGCCAGGCGGCCGATGGAGGCCTCGTCCGCGCCGTCGGCGAATATTTCGATCTTGAGATCTTCAGCTGCTGTCATCACGAATCCCCCTTTCGCGGCCCGTCGTCTCTGACACCCAGTACGATCGGGACCGCCTCGGAAAGTTCCCGGACCACGTAGTCGGGAGTTGGACCGGGGCGCTCGGCGTACCCACGGTCGACGAGGATGGTCCGGCATCCGGCGCGCCGGCCCGCCTCGATGTCCCGCCAGCGGTCACCGACCATGAAGCTGCCGGAGAGGTCGATGCCCCAGCGCCGCGCTCCCTCCCGCAGCATGCCGTCCTTCGGCTTCCGGCAGGCGCAGCCATCTCCGTCGTCGTGCGGGCACACGATGACGTCGTCCAGGGCGACCTCCGCGCGCAGGCGAGCGTTGATCTCCTCGACCCGGGCCGGCTCGGCATGGCCGCGTGCGATGTCCGGCTGGTTGGACACGACCACCAAGACCCATCCCGATCGGCGCAGAGCGGCACACGCGTCGGCCACACCGGGGAGGACCTGAAAGTCGGCCGCCGACCGCGGGGGGACCGGCACGCCGTCGCGGACGAGCGCCACGTTCAGCACGCCGTCGCGATCGAGGAACACGCCGCGGTGGCTCATTACCGGACGCACCGGTCGCGGGTGGGTGGGATCGGTTCTGTGCCGGGGTGGGGGTGCGGCGATGACAAGGCTGGGGGAACCATACCAATTGAGGCCGGTGCTTCCAACACCGCCGGGGCGCCCGGTCGGCGCCGGGCTGGGTGCGGTGACGCGGGGTACCGGAGCCGGCTCACCCGGCGCCCCCGGCGCCGCGCCCGCCTTCCTCATCGAGTCCCAGGCCCGACTCCGGCCCCGGGGACAGCACCTCCGACCGCATGGCGACGAGCGCTGCCTCCATGGCCTCACGGGACGACCGAGCCGGCGACCATCCGAGCCCACGGATCCGGGTCGAATCCAGGCGCACGATCGGCACGTCGCCCTTCCATCCCCGCTCGCCGCCCGTGTACCGGTAGGGCACCGAACCAGGCCGGCGACCGGCGACGGCGACCGCCATGTCGGCGATCTGGGCGACGGAAAGGTGGTCGGTGGTGGCCACGTTGAAGACCTGGTAAGGCGGGCCGGTGGCGGCCTCGAGGGTGAGGAGCACGGCGGTGACCACGTCGTCCACATGAATGTAGGGCTTGCTCTGGGTCCCGTCGCCCAGGATGGTGAGCTCCGGGACACCGCCCAGCAGGCGGCGGATGAAGTCGTAGCCGACGCCGTGGGTCTGGCGGGGGCCGACCACGTTGGCGAACCGAAACGCGCGTCCGACGAGGCCGAACATGAAGGCGTAGGACGTCAGCAGCGCCTCCCCGGCCAGCTTGCTGGCGCCGTAGGTCGAGATCGGCAGCATCGGCGCGTGATTCTCGCCCACCACCCGCTCGCCCACGTCCCCGTAGACACCGCTTCCAGAGGCGTAGAGCATGGTCGGAACCCCCGCCTGGCGGGCCGCCTCGACCACGCAGTTGCTCAGCAGCGTGCCGTTGTCGAAGTCGATCGTGGGCTCGCTGACGGCCCGGGCGATGTCCGGGTTGGAAGCGAGATGGATCGCGACCTCGCAACCCTTCATCGTCTCGACCAGGCGCGGAAGATCGCGCGCATCGGCGGCCACCGCCGCCAGCCGCGGATCGGAGCGGTGGGCCGCGAGGTGTTCCTGCCGCCCGGACGAGAAGTTGTCATAGACGACGACACGTTCCGTCTGCCTCGAACCCAGCAGGCGGTCCACGAAGTGGCTGCCGATGAACCCGGCTCCGCCGACGACGATGAACCTCCGACGGCCTCCCAGGGGCTCGTTCACCGTGCCACCGTCTCCCACCGAGCGCTTCGCTCTTGAAGCCTCGGGTGCGAGACGAGCAGGTGCCAGAGCACGGCGCACAGACCCTCGGTATGAGGTGTCACGCGTTCCGGGAACAGCGGTGGCACCACCACGGCGACCTCCGCCTTTTGAGCTGTGTACCCACCGTCACGGCCCACGATGCCGAAGATCGACGCGCCGGCCCCGACCGCCTCGTCGAGGGCGCGCACGATGTTTACCGAAACCTGCTTCTCGGCGCTGCCCCCGCCCACCGAGAACACCAGGACGCCGTCTTCGGCGCGGAGGTGAGATCCTCGCAGCCACTCGCTGAAGGTCGTCTCCCAGCCCTCGTCGTTCGCCCTCGCCGTCAGC
Source organism: Candidatus Dormiibacterota bacterium (assembly GCA_963808785.1). GTDB lineage: Bacteria > Chloroflexota > Dormibacteria > Dormibacterales > Dormibacteraceae > CAVTSA01. The sequence goes on from CAWEGH010000006.1 coordinate 81,635, forward strand.
TCGCTGACATTGTCGGTGGGCGCGTACGCTTCGATGCCGCACAGCTTCCGGAAGTCGTTGACCGCATGGCCGGCATACCCAGCGGATCCGCCCACGCCGAGGATGAACAACCTCCCGCCACGTGCCCTCACGTCCGCCAGCGCGGCCGCCAACCGTTCCACGGCCTCGACATCGATCGCGCTCAGGACCTCGGTCGCCTCGCGTAGGTAGTCGCCCGCGAAGGTCTCTTCCCTCACGTGATCGGGACGGCGGCCTTACGGCATACCGCGTACGTGTTGAGCCCGAACTTGTGGCGGTGGCAGGCGATGCCCCGCGGAGTGAAGCCGGCCCTGACGAGCAGCGGCCACAGGTCCCGCGGGTCGTAGTAGTTCTTGTGGTCGTCCATCTCCACCGCGGGACTCAGGCCCAGGCGGAAGGCGGAGAACTCGAGAAATCGCTTCCCCATCCAGGAGGGGACGTTGATGAAACAGGCCCCGCCGGGGCTGAGGATCCGCCAGAACTCCTGCAGGCTACGGAGCGGCTCCCAGAGGTGCTCGAGAACGGAGTTGCAGACCAGAAGGTCGACCGACTCCGATTCCAGCTCACTCAGGGCCTCAGGCAGCGACCCGACGATGCAGCGGACGTTGGGCACGTCCGCGAGGTCCGGACTGAGCGCGACGTCCAGCAAGGTCACCGCCGACGCGACCGGCTGCAGCCGCATCGCGAACCGGGCGTGATAGCCGCAACCGATGTCCGCCACCCGCTTGCCGTCGACCCCGGCGATGCGTCTGATGCGCCGGTCGGACAACCAGACTCCGGCGCGGTCGACGACTGTCAAGGCGCCCTCCTGCCCAAAGGACGACCGCCGCTGCTTACCGACCGTTGTCGCCATAGAGCACGTCGCTTCGCAGCGCGGTGGCGTGGAGGAGAAGCGTGGAGGTGAAGGTCATGAACCCTCCGATCACCAGCAGCAGGCCGGTGACGGCGAGGTACGCCGGCAGATGCGCGGTGAGCTGGAACCCAGAGCGGAGGTAGGTGACCACGAGGACGGCGATCAGGATCAGCCCGATGAGGATCGAACACCCGCTGAGCAACACCGATCTCGTGTAGGGGAAGACACGCAGCCAGCGGCGTCGTGCCGCGCCCGAGTAGTCGTGCAGCACCTGGGTGATGCAGCCCAGGAAAAAGCTCTGCAGCCCGACCAGGGCGACGGTCATCGCCAACAGCTTGGTGTAGAGGGACAAGGTCAGGCCGGCGATGTGAATGGGGCCGAACGTAAGAGCCAGCGAGCAGATCAACCCGATGGCCAGCAGGAGGAGACCAGGCCGCAAGAGGAAGAAGTCGGCCCCGTAGATGAACATTGAGCGGAGGTTGATCCACGCCGCCTGAAAGGGCGAGAACCAGCCGGCACGTTTGTGATGCGAGACCCTGCCGTTGCGGTCACGAAGGAACCGAACCGGAACCTCGACCGTGTCGAGTTCCATGTGCACCGACTTCAGGACCATCTCCGACGCGTACTCCCAGGACTGAGATTGGAGGCCCATTTTCCGGAGCGCGTCGGTGCGGATTCCGCGCATGCCGCAGTGGATGTCGGTGAACCGGCTCCCGAACAGGACGTTCAGGATCCAGGTGGTGACGGGCGTGCCCAGGTAACGGTGGAGAATGGGCATCGAGCCGTCTTCGATCGTCCCCCGCCACCTCGAACCCATCACGAACTCGCACCCGGATCGGAAGCGCTGCACGAACGGCGCCAGCTCGCGGAAGTCGTAGGTGCAGTCGGCGTCCCCCATCAGGACATACCGGCCCCGAATGAACGGGCACGCATCGATGTAGGCGCGGCCCAATCCCCGTCGCGGGACCGACAGGACCCGGGCCCCATGATCGAGAGCGATCTGCGCGGTCTCGTCCTCAGACGAGTCCACGATCAAGATCTCCCCGGTCGCTCCGGCGCGGTCCAGACCCTCCTTGCACCAGTCCACGAACTCGCCCACCGTGAGCGCCTCGTTGGAAGCCGGGATGACGATGGAGAGTTCGGGCTCCGGGGTGTCGTCGGGGGGGACGAGGAGCCGGATGCTCGCGTCCGCAACGTCCTCGCCGGCGCGGCTGCGGCCGGCGACCGCGCTCGGTGCGACTTCAACTGCGTTGTTTCGTGGCGTCTCCATAGCGTTGGTGTAGAAAGCCCCCTCTTATCACGCTCGCCGAGGCGCTTTGCCGCACCACCTTATCAGGTCGCCCGGCGGCTCGGACCGAGATCGACGGCCGCGAGCGAGGCGTCCGATCCGGGCGCAGGAGTTCGGCGACGGGGTTTCGGTACGCGAGTCACGGCGGCTGCCGAGGCTCGGCAGCCGGCGCCGAAAGAAGGCCCTGGTTGGCTTCTGGGTGTTCGCATCCTTCTCTTGGATTGGAGCCTGGGTTGCTCTCACCCGAACCTGCTTCCGAAGCATCGATCGGTCGCCCTCCCGCCGGCTCGGGATAACCTGAGCGCGCGGGACCGATGACTCTGCAGTGCGTGATCCTGGCCGGCGGCCTCGGTACTCGTATGCGCCCGCTGACCGAGACGATCCCCAAAGCCCTCGTCCCCGTGCGTGGACTGCCCTTCGTCGACTGGCAGCTTCGGCACCTCGCCGGACAGGGAGTACGGAGAGTGGTCTTCAGCGTCGGCTATCGGGGCGAGATGCTGAGAGACCACGTGGGCGACGGCGCTCGTTTCGGCCTCCAGGCGGCCTGGGTGGACGAGGGCTCGCAGCTGCGCGGAACCGGCGGCGCACTGCGACTGGCCCTGGACGAGGGTGCTCTCGATGACGCCTTCTTCGTGCTCTACGGCGATTCCTACCTGCCGATCGCCATGGTCCCCGTGGAGCGGGCGTGGAGGCTGAGCGGACTGCCGGCTCTGATGACGGTGCTGCACAACGAGGACCGGTGGGACAGGAGCAACGCGGCCTTCGCCGGCGGCCGGGTGCACCTCTACGACAAGGGACGGCCGGAAGGGCTGCGAGCACAGCTGCGGTGGATCGACTACGGCTTGTCCATCCTCACCCGCTCAGTCGTGGCAGAGGCCCTCGACCGGGGTGCGCGTGCCGACCTGGCGGAGCTCTTCCGCACCCTCAGCCAGGCCGGTCGTCTCGCCGGCTTCGAGGTCCACCAGCGGTTCTACGAAGCAGGATCCCCCGAGGGACTCCGCGACCTTGAGGACTACCTCTCGGGGGCACCTCACCCGACGGGTGGTTGACCCGGATCAGCCCTCGCCGGTCGGCTCGCGGGTGGGTGGGACCGCGTGCACGGCGCGCACGGGGGGCCGGGCTGGTCGCGCGTCGTTCCGGTCCAGCGTGCGGCGCATCCGCCACAGACCGCGAAGACTTTCGAGCCCGTACTTGACGAGCACAACCCTCGAATCGGGGTCGTCGACCCACTCCACGGGTACTTCATGGATGCGATAGCCGCGATGTGTCGCCAGCAGGAGCAACTCGGTATCGAAGAACCAGGTGGTGTTCTCCACGTCGGGCAGGAGGTCGCGGGCCGCGGCCGCGGTGATCGCCTTGAACCCGCACTGAGCATCGAAGAACGTGACCGGAAAGGCGGCCCGCACAAGCTGCTTGTATGCCCGGGAGGGGATTTCCCGCTTGAGGCCCCGCTGGACCTTCGATGCCGGCAGGTGACGGGAGCCGATCGCGAGATCGTGGGTCCCGGAAAGTAAGGGCGTCACCAGTGGCCGGAACGCCTCCAGGCCGGTCGACAGGTCGACGTCCATGTAGGCGAGGACGTCTGCCCGGGATCCGAGCCATACCTGCTTCAGGGCGCGTCCCCGGCCCTTTTCGTCGAGGTGTGCGGCGCGAACTCCGGGCACCGTTTGTTCCAGCCGCTGCGCAACCCGCCACGTGGTGTCGGTGCTGGCGTTGTCGGCGATCACGATCGACCACGGCGTGTCCAGGGTCTGGCTCAAAAAGCCGGAAAGCCGGCACACGGAGTCTTCGAGCTGGACTTCCTCGTTGTAGACCGGGATCACCACCTCCACCGATCCCGAGCCCGCCCGGCCCGACTCGAAGGTGTGTCCGGAGCTCATGCCGGCTTGCAGGTCATCATCAGATACTGACCCCCCAATGGGATTCGCCCTAACACCGCTTCCGCACGCCTCGCGAAGCCGAGGCGCGGAGGAAAGAAGAGAAGGTTGGACGGCGACGGCTCCCCGGCCCCAACCGCTCGCAGATGCGCTGACAGAGCAGGTTGGCTGATGAGAACGGCGTTTTCGTCAACCGGCAGTCGTGCGACCATGAATCGCGTCACGGGATTCCACGGGTTGTGCTCGTAGACGCACAGCACCCCGCCGGGGGAGAGCGCCCGCCACAGCTGGCGCAGCGTGTCCCGCAAGCTGTGCGGAGGGATATGGTGCAGCACGGCGAGAACAGTGATGACGTCGAAGGCGGAGTCCGGCAGGGGGTGCTCGGCACTGTTCCACAGCCGAACCTCGCCCGCAAGCTCGGGATACCTCTCCGCCGCTGTCCGCAGCATCCCTGAAGACACGTCGCAGCCCTCCATCGACCAGGTCACGGATCGGTCGCGAAGGACGCTCAGAAAGTCGCCCGCACCACAGCCGAAGTCGAGAAACCTCACGCTCGGGTCGTCCGGCCGGATCTGCCGGCGGGAGAGCGCCCGCAGCAAGTGGTCTGCCTTGACCTCGAGATACGTGCGGGGCGAGGCGCCGATCAGCCCGTAGAGTCGATTGGCCGGGGTGTAGTCCTCGGCGTATTGGTCGAACTCCGGTTCGGATGAGGAATCACGCGCGCGCTCAGCGGCCGAACCCGCCATCACCTGCTGCCGATGGTCCTCGCGCGTGGCCTCCCTCCTCACCTCACCTCCCATGGCGGCGGATCGTAGCAGGTGCCGCCGAAGACACGCGCCCGCGCGCCGCCGGCCCGGCCACGCCGGCCGCCATCTCGTCGGGTGCATGGTCGAGCGGCCCGCGGAAGCGACCCTGGGGCACCGCTGCCTCTGCGCCGGCGGTTGTCACGCTTGGTGCGGACTTCGGGACCAGCAGGTACACCACGTATAGGTGGAGCTTCCAATGTTGTTCGCGATGGCGGACCTCGAAGTATCGATCGATGTACTCACGGAGCTCTGGCTCCCACCGCGGATGCGCGCCCCGGTCATAGCGCCACATGAGCTTGCTCGCCGCCCTCGGAGTCCTGACAGCGTCCATGAAAACGAACCAGCCGCCGGGCTTCAGTACCCGGACGATCTCCTCGAACATCTGGTCGAGCACGGCGTCGGGGATGTGGTGCGACACCTGCTTGCAAAGCGCCATGTCGATGCAATCCGAGAGCAGAGGCAACTGCGTGGCGTCCCCTTGAATGGCCAAAGGCACTCTTCCCGCGCGCAGCATGGTCGGGTCCAGATCGAGCGGGACATATCGTGCGTCCGCGGGCCACAGTCGCTTCGCATAGCCGCGATTCGCGCCCACATCAAGGACCAAACCATGCTCGTCCTGGGCAAACACACCAACCCGCTGTGTCACCCGTCCGGCGCCGAGGGTGGCCTGGCACATAGAGTAGACGAGCGGCTTCGACACCAGCGCGTGCAAAATCGACTTGATCAATTGCGGTTAAACCCCATCGGTGCCCGCGTGCGGCTCATATGACTCCGGTGCCGAGGTCCGGCAGGATGTTGTGGTCGTAGATCAGAATCGTGTCCCCGTCGACGTGGACGACCCGCGCGGGGGTCCCAAACGTCCGGACCGCCGTGTTCTCATCCACGCCACTGTCCGGACCATTCACCGCGACGGTGTCGAGAACCAGGAAGTTGGCGTACTGACCGTCGCCGAACCATGACGTGTTGGTGAGTGCGACGATGGGACCGATACGCCCGGTGACGCCGCTGACGGGCATGAGCCGGACCTTTCCCTCCGAGGCGACGTTCGTCACATTGGCCGACCAATACTCCGCGAGACCATGATCCAGATGATTGGCCTCCAGATACTGCACCAGCGGTTGTTGAGCCTGGGGTGCGACCGGATATCGAAGAGCGAGCGGCAGGAACGCGATATAGACCACCGCGACCGCCGCCGCCAGCAACCGCCAGCGTAATCGCGGAAGCAGTGCCGGTCCCACCGCGCCGGCCAGCGCTGCTCCGGCGAAGGTGGCGGGGGCGAGGTAGCGGGCACTGGCGAACGGGTCACCTGACGCCGTGCTGAAGATGAGCGTGGCCACATTGCAGACGACGACGCCCACCAGCACCTGCCAGAGAACCAGCGGAGATCGAGGATCCTCCGCTCGCCCCTCAGAGTGGCGAGCCGCCAGCACGCTGCGCACGATCGTGTACACGACACTCGCGATCACGAACGCGTAGCCGGCCGCATGAAACAGCTGATCGAGGCTGCTGCGGTCGACCGGATGGCCCGGGAAGTCGCCGTTGAAGATCGACAGCCAGCCATCGATCGCCAACCCGATGCTGGTGGGGATGGCGGCCAGGGGCGCGAAATTGTACCCCGAGGGGGGGTAGGTGAAGATGGTGAAGCCAAGCTCGCGGGGGCCGTATTTCGCGAGCAGAGTCCCCAAGACGGCGGCGAACAGCGACAGCAGGGTAGCCCGTACCGTGTCGAAGTTGGGACGCGGGACGGAGGAGGCTACCCGCGCACCATAGACGGCCAGCAGAGGAAGCGCGCCCGCGTACAGCGCCAGCGGATCCGACGCCACGGCTGAGGTAAGCAGCAGGAACGCCACCACAGACAGCACCATCTTGAGTCGGTGATGGCTGCAGTGGATGGCCAGGATCGCGCTGAGTATGAACAGGGCCGTCCCGCCGTGCCAGGGGCCGCTGAGAACCGCTCCTACTCCGAGTCCCACCGCAGGGACGGCGACCAACGCCAGGGCGATCAGGGCCGACAGCCGCCATGAGCGGCGGTATGAGGTCAGGGCCGCGGTCGCGACCACCACCACCACGAGCGCGGTGTAGAAGACCGCGGACACGTCGACGACGACCGACGGTCGGTACCCCCGGATCGCGACGGCCAGGATGTACAGCGGGAGTTCCGTGAGCAGGAAGTTGTCTTGCGCCAGGGCCCATCCCCGAAGCGACCAGTTACCGCTCAGGAAGTCGCGCGCCTGCATCGGGGACACCGCCAGGTCCGAATTCAGGGGCTCCGTGGCCGCGAGGTGGTAGTAGAGGAATCCAAGCAGGGCCACCGCCACCAACGCGGCCGGGATGGCGATCAAGGTCTGCCGGGCCCGCACCGAAGATCGCAGCTCGGTGAGCCGGAGGGACCAGGCCCGCGATCGATCGGCGCTCCGTGCGACGGGCGCGCTCAAGCCCCCGCCTCCGGATCGGGCCCACACCGGGGCTCGTCGCTGACCGCGACGCCACCCGCCGCAGACACGTGCGGGGCGGCGCGGTACTCAACCGTCATGTGGTGAGCGTACGACGTGCCCACCACGCCAAGTCTGGAGCTCCGGCCGCGATGGCCCATGTCGAGGTCGCATCTCGGAGGCCGCGCGTTGGACACATAAAGGTCGGAGGAAGGACAACCAACTTGATCCATCAGAGGTGTGACGTCGGATTCGTCGTCGTCGATGACGTGAGCTGCGGGTTGGAACAATTGGTTGCAAGGTTAGGTCAAAGCCGAGCGCGACGTCAAGGCCGCCGGCGGCGGACTCAGCCCTGTGCCCGCCCCACCAATGGCGGTGACCCTGCCTCGCAGCCCCTACATGTCGGCGCTGGGCGGCGCCTTGACAGACCGACCCTCGCGGTCACAGCGCCCGCCATGGTGCCGGCCAGAGCCGTTCTTGATCACGAAGAGTGGACGCGTTGCGACGTCCGTCGTATCGTCACCTCCTTCACCCGAAGACACTGCACAACTGTTGGGGAACCGGCCGGGAAGCTCGGAGATCGTTTCGGGTGTTGCATCGACACCGGCCCCGCATACCGCGCGTCCCCTCGCGGACGGTTCCCTCCCAGCGCGCGCCATAGTGGAAAGGCGAGATTGACCACGCACTTCTCTGTTTGCAAATCACATCCACTTCGGTTTAAGGTGTGCGCCGCTGGTGAGGGACACAGGAGGCCGTCGGGGGCGCTGTCGGATGATAGATCGGATCGTCAAGATCGGATCTCGAGGAGGGCCTCTGCGCGCGCTGGTGCCCGCTTCCATCACCCTGGGCGTTCTGGTGGTCGTGACGGCCGTCGCGCCGCCGATCTGGGGCCAATTCCATCCCCTCCCCGATCACCGGGTGGCACGACCGGCAACCCCGACCAAGCTGACCGCCCCGACGGTCGACCGCCGAACGTCGGTGGCTCCTCCGGGGGCCGCGTACCCGTCCCCCCTCGCGCCCGGCCCCGCGCTTTTTCACGGGCCGGACTTCCTTCAGAGTGTCCAGCGCGCGCCCTCGGTCACAGCCGGCCCATCGGCGGACGGCAACACGAGTGCGGCTCAGGGCATCGACGTCGCTGCGTACCAGCATGCCCAAGCGCCGATCGACTGGGGCCTGGTCGCCTCCCAGTACCAGTTCGTCTACATCAAGGCAACCGAGGGCGATTACTACACCAATCCCTATTACCCGAGCGATTACTGGGCCGCGACGGGTCAAGGGATGCTGGTGGGCGGGTATGAGTTCGCGACCCCCAATGACACCAGCGGCACCGCCGAGGCCGACTACTTCCTCTCCCAATCGGGCTACGCCTGGGGAGCTCATCTGCTCATGCCGATGGTCGACCTGGAGAACGATCCCTACGACGGCAGCACCCCCTGCTATGGGTTGAGTCAGCAGGGCATGGTCTCCTGGATCGCTGCCTACAGCGCCGAGATCGAGGCGCACCTGGGACATGCCCCCGTCATCTACACCGACGCCGGTTGGTGGGATCAATGTACCGGTGACTCAAGCGCGTTCCAGGCGGATCCCCTCTGGACCGCCAGCTGGGGTGTCTCGAGTCCGGGATATCCTTCGGGCTTTCCACTCTGGTCGATCTGGCAGTACGCCACCGGGACCGTGGCCGGCGTCAGCGGACCCTGCGACGTCGATCAATTCGCGGGAGACCCGAGCGCCCTGGACTCGAAGCTGACCACCGATACGAACGGTGAGCTGGCTTCCGCGGGGCCGGCGGATGCGTCGCCGGCAGCAGGGCGCCTCGACACCTTCGTTCGGGGTACCGACGGGGCGATCTGGGACGCGGTGACCGTCGGCGGCGCGACCACCGATACCGAGCTGGGTGGAGGTATCGCGTCTGGCACCAGCCCGGCGGTGGCGTCCTGGGGCCCCGGTCGGATGGACGTCTTCATCGAAGGTCTCGACCATCAGCTCTGGCACGATGCCTGGGAGGGAGCGTGGACCGGTTGGTCGCCTCTGGGAGGGTACCTCACCTCGTCCCCGTCCGTCTCGTCCTGGGGCCCGGGCCGGCTCGACGTCTTCGTGGCGGGGGCGGACGAGGCTGTCTGGCACCTCGCGTTCGCGGGTGGCTGGTGGCCGTGGGAGTCGTTGGGCGGCGCGGTGGCGCCGGGGACGGGGCCCGCCGCGACGTCCTGGGGACCGGGACGGATCGACTTCTTCCTGACCGGAATCGATCACCAGCTGTGGCATGGCTGGTATTCGGAAGGATGGGGTCGATACGAACCGTTAGGGGGCCTGCTCACATCGGGTCCAGGGGCCGCCTCATGGGGCAGCGGCCGGCTCGACGTGTTCGCGGCCGGAACCGATTACCAGCTGTGGCACCTGCCGTACGCCGCGTCATGGTATGCATGGGAGCCCCAGGGCGGCATCCTCGACTCGGGACCGGGAGCGGCCTCGGAGGGACCGGGCAACCTCGAGGTCGTGGTCAAGGGCATCGACGACGGCATCTACCTGACCAGGTTCTCGTCCGCGTGGTCGGGCTATCAAGTCATCCCCGGGACCATCGGTGACTGAGGCGATGCGGGACGGCGGTGAGGGTAGGGCGGACCGCCGCGGTGTGCCCGCTGGCAAGTCTCGAGTTGACCACCCTCCAGCCCGCGGCGGGGACCCGGGCCATCGGATAAGCTGCGATCCAGTGAGTACGAAGGTCGTGTCGCGGGGCTCTGAAGCCATGACCGGCACCTGGACCGCGGGTGACCAACCCCTCCTCGAGAGGGCGTCGGCGGCGGTGCTGGAGGCCCTCGCGATGGCTCCCTACCATTGGGTCGCCCCGCTGGTCGCCGGCCGGCGGGTGCTTGACGCCGGTTGCCGGGTGGGCCACGGCGCAACCGTCCTGGCGACCGGGGGCGCGGCCGAGGTGGTCGCGGTCGCCGAGACCGAGGCGGTGGTGGAGATAGCGCGGTCGGAGACGCCGCCCGGAGTCCTGGCGCAGCGTGCGGACCTGAACCGCCTCCCCTTTGGACCGGCAAGCTTCGACGTCGTGGTGAGTTTCGAAGCCAGGCGTCTGGGCGGCACCGAGCGGGTTGCAGAAGTGACCACCCGGGTTGCCGAGCTGCTCAGGGTGGTCAAACCTGAAGGGCAGCTGGTGGTATCCGTCGAGCCGCACGCGGTGAGCTCGGTGCGCGGGCTGCTGAACGATCGACGCGGCTATGTGACCGTCGTCGACCAGCATCCGGTGGCGGGTTCCGAGGTGCGGTGGGAGACTCCCAACGGAGCCTCGGACACTCCCGCCGTTCGAACCGTCTCGGTCCTGGCCGACACCGGCCTGCCCGGAGGCTCCGGGCGCTGCCTGATCCTGGCCAGCGACGCCCCCATCCCCTCCCTTGATCCGGTGGTCGTCGCCTTCGACCTGGGAAGTGTCGACCGGTGGCTGGGGTACAGCAACGAGCAGGACCGCCGGCTCGAGGAACTGGAGTCAAGGATCGAGGACCTCGAACGACAGCTGCGTGATCGGGACCGCCTCCGTCGCGAACTGCGGGCAGCCGAGCAGAATCTCGCCGTGCGGATCTCCAGCTACGAGAAGGCGGTCCAGAATGCCTCCCTCCAGACCGCCGAGCGCTATCAGAACACGATCAGCTGGAGGCTGACCTCCCCCGTTCGGAGGTCGAAACCGCCCCTCAAGCGTCTTTTCCACCGAGTGGTGCGGGCTGCCCGGTGACACAGCAATAGTCAACGTGCCGGCCTGTCAGCGAACTGTGAAGGGCCCACGTGCCGCGCATCGCGTGCCGGCCTACCACGATGATAACAAGCGCTGCGCAGCCACTCATGACGTTATACTTCGCGATCCATGGACGCGGCTGAATACGACTACATCTGTACGCAGGCGGAGGGCCTCGACAGACTGAGCGGAGTGTCTCACGACACAGCACACGGTCGCAGGTAGGCAGGGAGATGGGATTTCCGTGGTTCGGCCGGCGAGCGCGGCGGCCGGCGCAGGAGCCGCCTGGCGAGCCGGCCGGGCAATCGCCCGTCGCCACACCGGCGGGTCCCGCAAGGAGGCCGCTCGAAACGCTCCTGGAACTAGTGGCCTGCCCCAGCTGCAGGTCGAGGCTGGAGCACGACCGTGAGCACCTTCGGTGCACTGGGTGCGGAAAGACGTACCGGCTCCTCGACGAGGTGCCGATCCTCCGCGAGGGAGAGGTGCAGGTGATGCCTCCCGATCATGTGAGCAACGCGTTGAACGAGGGCGTGGCGGCGTGGCTGGAAGCCATGGATGGACCGACGCTGAACCTGGGGGCCGGCGCCACGGACCGCTGGATCCCGAGCTGCGTTCAACTGGAATACTCGGTGTTTCGGACCACCGATGTCGTCGGCGACGCGCACCGGCTGCCGTTCCCCGATGGGCTGTTCGAGGCCGCGATCACCTTTAACACGTTCGAGCATCTCCGAGACCCGGCGAGCGCGGCGCGAGAGCTCTACCGGGTGCTGAAGCCGGGCGGGCGTCTGCTGCTCCAGACCGCGTACCTGCAGCCCCTGCACGAGGAGCCGCACCACTACTTCGGCGCCACCGAGTGGGGCCTGCGGCAGTGGTTCGATGGGTTCCAGATCGACAAGCTTTTGGTGCCCGAGAACATGAACCCCTCGCTCGCCCTCGCCTGGCTCGCGAGCGAGATCCTCCACCACACCGGATCCACCCTGGGTTGGGACGTGAGCGACCGGCTGGCGCGGGTCACCCTGGGTGAGTGGCGGGAGTTGTGGACCACCAAGGAAGCGCGCGACAGCTCCCCGCTCTTCCAGACCATGATGAGACTCCCGCAAGAGGCGCAGGCGAGGTTCGCCGGCGGTTTCCAGCTGGAAGCGACGAAGCCGGACCCCTGATCGGATCCGGAGCCGGTCCCGCTCAACCGAGCTCGCTTTCCCCCCGCGTTACCCGGGGGCCGCTCAACTCCCTCGCAGGCGGCGCCTTCTGAACGGGACCACACGCCGCAGAGGAGCGGTCAGTTTCCATCCCAGCGTGCCTTCGAACGAGCCGGCGGTTCTCCCCACCGCCTCCTGAATCGCCTCCTCGCCGGTCGCGATCCTCGCGTCCAGCGCGTCCCGCGCCGACCGGAGCCGGGCCTGCAACTGGTCGCGTTCGGCGAGCCGCTGCTCCAATTCGCGGACGCGGTTCTCTAGCTGCACCTCTGCCGCCCGCTGTGACCGCCAGGACCTGATCCACTGGCCGATCGCCGAGCCTTCGTCGAGCAGGATGACGGGGGGAGGCGCTTGAGGGCCGGGGTCGCCGGCCAGCATGAACACCTCTGCGGTCGCCGCTCTGCCTTCGCCTGGGAGGAGGACCTGCGTTCGGGCGGCCCCGTTCGGGCCAACTTGGGCCGGCTCGCGCGTGATGACTCCGCCCCCGATGACGTTGTAGCACCGTGCGGTCGTGACAGAGCCAAACCGCTGCAGCAAGCGGGCCCGAGCCGCGTCCGCGGGCCGGCCCTCGGCCGCTGAGATCAGGAGCAGACCGTCGGGTGCGGTGACCCTGAGCAGCTCGTCGAACGTCGTGTGTTCCCAACCCGTTGGCGAGGCGGGTCGGATGGCAACCACCAACTGGTAGGACGCGTCCGCATACTCAAGTCGGGTACCTTCCCAAACGTTCGCGGTGACGCCGGTGTGGGTGCCGTGGACGCCGTCGCCGGCGGGGTCGGCGATCACATCCAGGCGCACCACCTCCCGCGCCCCCGCCTTCGCAAGGATCAGTGCTCCATCACCGGAGCCAAAGCCGGCGTCAAGCACCTTTCGGCCGGCCGCGAGTGGGGCCACCCACCGGTATACGGCCAGGCGCCCGGCATCAATCATCTCCGGGCGGGACTGAAAAGTAAGACGTCGGGCGAGGGGAGTCATACATCTGCTGGGCCTCGACGGCCGGCGGCCCTCAGCTTACACCGCCGCCCGACCGCCCTCCTTTTTTGCGGGTGAATACCCCCTGCCCGCCGCGCCCTGTTGTCCGCTTTCTATAATCGGGCCCCTGTGTTGGAGTTCGCGTTCGTCATGTCGAACCGACAGAATCACTTCTTCGTGGATCTGGTCGCGGCGCTGCGTTACGAACTCGACCGGATCGGTGTCACCTCGTTCGTGTCAGCCGATGGCTTCCCCGCCGCTCGTGAGGGACTCGTGTATGTCCTGTTCCCGCCGCACGAATACTTCGTGGTGGAAAGGCAGGTGCCTTCGCGCGAGGTGCTGGCACGTACGATCTTCATCTGTGCGGAGCAGCCCGGGACGGGCCACTTTGAGCACAATGTCGAACTGGCTCCCGTCGCGGGCGCCCTCTTCGATCTCAACCAACAGTCCGTCCGCGAGTTCGCCATGCGCGGGATCCACGCTCAGCATCTTCCGCTCGGCTACAGCGGCTTTTGGGATCGCGGATGGGACGATGGCGCGCGGGACGTAGATCTGGTCTTCCTGGGCGCCGCGACAGAGCGGCGTTTGAAGTATCTCGCGGGCTACACGCCGGTGCTGTCGCGGCACCGGACGCGGCTCATCATCGCCGACAATTCGGGGCCCAACGCGGCGGCGCTCCCGAATTTCCTGGTTGGGGACCAGAAGCTCGCACTGCTGCGCAGAAGCAAGGTGCTGATCAACATCCATCAGGATCGAATTCCCTATTTCGAGTGGCCGCGAGTCGTCGAAAGCGTGCACTGCGGATGCGTGGTGGTCAGTGAACACTCCACGGACTTCGAGCCCTTCGTCCCCGGCGTCCATTTCATTTCCGGCCTCCCGGGATCGCTGGCCCTGCTGGCCGAGGAGTTGCTGGACGACGAACGAATGAGGACGGCTATGCAGCAAGAGGTACTGACGTGCCTGCGCGAGCAGCAGCCCCTTGAGTCATCGGCGCTGGCCCTGGTCGAGGCAGGCCAGAAGGTGGACGCACGATCTCGACCACCGCGCGTCCACTGGACCCCGCCGGCGTGGGCGACCGAGCGATCGAGCACTCTCGAAGCCGTACGCGTGAGTGGGCTCGAGGAGCCCGCCACGGTGGACTCCGACTCGTCAGAGCTGGCGGTCCTCCGGCGCTCCGTCAAGGACCTCCGGCTGGAACTGCAGGACGTCCGGCGGGAGTTGGCGCGGAGCCGGATGCCCGCCGGGTCCGCCGGGCCGGCCGTTCGAAAGGCGTGGGAAGGGTCCGCGTATCGCGCGGCCGGCACACCCCGAGTGTCGATCGTGACCGCGCTCTACAACCAGGAGCGATGGATCCTGGACGCGCTCCGGTCAGTGGCGACCTCGACGTATCGCGACCTGGAGATGATCGCGGTGGACGACGGCTCGACGGACGGCTCCGCGGACCGGGTGCGTGAGTGGGGCGAGGCCAACCCCGAGGTCCCGCTGGTGCTCCTGCAGCATCCGTTCAATCGCGGCCTGCCCAGCGCCCGGAACACCGGACTGGACTTCGCGCGCGGTGAGTTCGCGCTGATTCTGGATTCCGACAACATGATTCTGCCGGCCTGTCTCGGCCGCCTGGTCGAGGCGCTCGACGCCGACCGTGGTGCTGCTTTCGCCTGGGGCATGCTCGCCACGTTCGACGAAGAAGGCTACCAGCGCCTTATCAGTTACTTTCCGTGGGATCCATGGCGGTTGCGCAATGGCAATTACATCGACGCCCTGGCACTTCTGCGGACGGACATCCTGAGAGAGTTGGGCGGGTTCACACTGGAGCGCCGCCTGTACGGCTGGGAAGACTATGACCTGTACTGCCGGATAGCCGAACAGGGGGATCATGGGGTGCTGGTCCCCGAGGTGGTCGCGGCGTACCGACAGTCGCCGGCGTCGATGCGGAGCTTGACAGACATCTCGACGTCGGCCGCGTTCGCGGCACTCGCCGAGCGGTGCCCGACGCTGATGCGGGGAGCAGCGCCGTTCGACAACTGGCGGTAGCCGGTCGCAGACGGGCGCCGGGACGGTGCTCAGGTGGCGAATGATCGACGGCGCCCGGTTCTCTTTGGGGTGCCGGCCGGGAACGAGAGTGCACCCCCCCGCTGGGGACACGGCTAAAGTAGGCCGGTGGCCACGAGGCCCTGGACCGACCTGCCGCGAAGCGGCGGCCTCTCTCGCGTGCGGTGGCACGGATCCCCGTCTCGATGACCGGTCCGGTCCGAACGTCGATCGTGATCCCCGTCTTCGATGAGGTTTTCCTGACCCGCGTCTGCCTCCTGAGCCTCGAACAGGCGGATCTCCCGGACGCTGAGATCATCGTCGTCGACAACGGGTCCACCGACGCCACGCCGTCCCTGCTCGGCGGCTGGTCGGGAGGCGGGCCAGGTCGAATCGTGGTCCGCTCCGACTGCAACCTCGGGTTCGCGCGGGGTTGCAACCTGGGTGTCGAGCACGCCTCCGGGGACCTGCTCGTGTTCCTCAACAACGACACCTTCGTGCTGCGTGACTGGCTGACCGCGCTGCTGGAGCCGTTTTCCGATCCTTCGGTGTGGGTCACTGGGTCCCGACTTCTCTACCCCAACGGCCGGGTGCAGCACGCCGGGGTGGTGTTCATGGATGAGGGACCGGGCCATGTCTTCGGCGGTCTGCCAGGCGATTTGCCGCTCGTGCTCGAGCAGCGCGAGTACCAGGCGGTGACCGCCGCGTCGATGGCAATCCGCCGGGAGGTGTTCGAGCGCTTCGGCGGCTTCGACACCGCGTATCACAACTCCTACGAGGACGGCGATCTCTGCCTCAAGGTTCGGGAGGCCGGTGGACGCATCCTGTATGTGCCCTCCTCGGTGGCCTACCACTGGGAGAGCATGAGCAAAGGACGTCTCTCCGCCAACGACCTTCGGAACCGGGACCTCTTCCTGGAGCGCTGGCGCGGACGTTTCGAGGTCGATCACGACCGCGTCATGAAGGCGGCCGAGGTCGCCGGGTATGACCTCTCCGATCGCATTCCCGGTCGTCGAGAGCAGCACGATCGACAGCTCGCGCTGGAGGCGGCGGCGGCCGACCGTGACCGGATGGTTCCCGAGCTGGCACAGGTGCGGTCAGAGCTCCAGAGTGCTCGATCGGAGCTGGAGCGGATTCGCTCGGAGCGGGATCAGCTCAGCGTCGAGTCGCAGCGAAGAAGCGTGCGGGCGGTCCGCTGGCTGGCTCGCCACAGCCGGCGCCTGCTGCACACCCCCAGAAAGCGTAGGCAGCCTACCGCCTGAGGGACGTCGCCACGCCGCGGTCAGACCGCGCGGCGATCCTCCTCCACCCGCAGCAGGGTGGGACCGACGTTCCAGGCGTGGTCGAGACGCACCACGCCCTCCTCTTTGGTCGTCCCCTCGACGCGGAAGCTGTAGGTTCGGTCGTGGGTGTGGATCGGGACCAGCATCTGCGACTCGTCAAAGACCGCGATCTGGAGGCGGAACGTTCCGCCCAGCATGGGGAGGGAGTCGTACCGGAAGGTGAACATCCCGTCCTTCTTCAAGGGCCGGAGGCGCATGCCCTCGACAAGGGTGTTGGTCCCGTAGACGTAAGCACCGTCGTTGCGCATCACGGCGACGCCGAAGACCGGGTGCTCGACCGGCCGGTGGACCCGGTACGGGACCTCCAGGGTGAGTTGTTGGCCCGCTCGCAGCGCGTGCACCGGCTGCCCGTCCCGGCCCAGCATCCGAACCTCACCCAGCTGGACGGCCGGCACCTCGCCCGTTAGCTCTTGCGCCGCGGCGCGATCTCGCACCCGGTCGACGTAGCCGTTGATCACGGTCGCCGGGTTGCCGATCGCCTGCACCACTCCGTCCTCGATCCAGGCCGCCTGATTGCACAGGTCCTGCACCTGGCCCATGCTGTGCGAGACGAACACGATGGTGCCGCCCCCGGCCTGAAACCGGGTGATGTGATCGAGGCACTTCTTCTGGAACGATTCGTCCCCCACCGCGAGGACTTCGTCCACCAGCAGCACCTCAGGGTCGACGTGGATCGCGATCGAGAAGGCGAGCCGCATCGCCATGCCGGTCGAGTACGTGCGCAGCGGGTCGTTGATCGCTTCACCCAGCTCGGAGAAGTCGATGATCGACTCCAGCCGCTTCTTGATGTCCCGCTTCGTCAGGCCCAAGAGGGATGCGTTGAGATCGATGTTCTCCAGCCCGGTGAACTCGAGCTGGAACCCCGACCCCAGCTCCAGCAGCCCGGCCACGCGACGGGCCGTCGCCACCCGCCCTCTGTCCGGCGTCAGGATGCGGGCCATCAGCTTCAAAGTGGTACTCTTACCGGCGCCGTTCGGCCCCAGGAGGCCCAGTGTCGTTCCCTTCTCGACCTCGAGGCTCATACCTTTGACCGCCCAGTGGTCCTCCCACTCACCCAGCCGGCGATGGACGAGGATCTCCTTGACCGACTGATAGCGGCGCCGGTAGATGCGGTACCGCTTGTACACATCCTCGAGCCGTATCACGGTGCTGGCCATCGCGTTCAGAGGTTCTCTGGAAGTCGCGGCCGGAGTCTCAGGAAGATCATCCATCCGGAGACCAGGCACATCACGGAGAAGACGATCATGGCTATGAACTCGTTCCAGCTGGGCCAGATCCCGAAGTACATGACAGCGTGGAAGGAGTTCAGATACCACGCGAGAGGATTGAGGCGGAGAATCTCGACGTACTTGGAAGCGCCGTGGGGGATCCGGCCCGGCGACAGCGGATACAGAATCGGGCTGGCATAGAAGAACACCTGCAGTCCCAACTGCAGGAAGTGCTCGATGTCCCGCAGGAAGACCGTGAGGCTGGAGACCATCAAGCCGAGTCCGAGTGAGGTGGCGAAGATCGAGAGCAGGATCACCGGCAAGCAGATCAGCGAGCTGCCCAGAGGGAGCCCGGCGATCGGAAGCACGATGACCAGGATCGCAAGTGGAATCAGAAAGTTGACGAAGTTGGCCAGAATGCCCGAGATGGGCAGCACCTCGATCGGAAAGTAGACACGTGTGATCAGACCGGGATTCCTGATGAACGACGTCGAGCAGGAAAGCAGGCTGGTCGAGAAGAAGGTCCAGAACAGGATCCCTCCGATTACGAAAGCCCAATAGTGCGGGAGGGTGAAGACCCGGAGGAAGATGCTGAAGATGGCGGTGTAGATGACCATCTGGAGCACCGGGTTCAAGAGCGACCAGGCCACGCCCAGGAATGATCCCTTGTATTTAAGAATCAGGTCGCGCTGCGTCATATTGACGAGCAGCTCCCGGTAGTTGACCAGGTCAGAGATCCGTTCCCTGAACCCGGCCCTCGTGTCCACCAGATCGGCCAAAGCAGGCGCTAGTCTACCGAATCGAATATTCGCCACCTCACCCCCGCTCTCCACACCGGCCGCCGCCTTCCCTTACCGCTCGGAGATCGTGAGGTCGAAGCCGGAGCCGGGCCACGATCTCGCGGCGCCGGCCAGGTCGCCCAGGTGGACCTCTCGCACGCCGACCTTATGACAGGCCGGCATCCGGCCACCGTCTTCGCTGACCGCCCCCGGGGGCCGCGTCTGAGCGCCCGCGCTGCCCGGCTAAAGTAGCGGCGATGACCTGCTCGAGCGGCCCCTCGTCCGGGACCACCGTTGACGGACATCAATGACGGACGAGGCCACGATTCCGGCCAGCATCGTCATCCCGGCCTTCAACGAGGTCTTTCTCACCCGGCTTTGCCTCCTCAGTCTGGAGCGCGCCGATCTGCGCGGCGCCGAGGTGATCGTGGTGGACAACGGGTCCTCGGACGCCACACCCCAGCTGCTGGGCGAGTGGGAGCATGCCGGCCCCCGGCGCATCGCGGTCCGGTCGGAGGAAAACCTCGGGTTCGCGCGCGGCTGCAACCTGGGCGCTTCCCGGGCGACCGGGGACGTCATCGTGTTCCTCAACAACGACACCTTCGTGATGCCGGACTGGCTGCCGGCCCTTCTGGCGCCGTTCGCGGAGCCGTCGGTCTGGGTCACCGGGTCCCGATTGCTCTATCCCAACGGTCGGATCCAGCACGCCGGCGTGACCTTTGGCGAAGATGGCCCCGGTCACGTGTTCGCCGGGCTGCCGGGGGATTCCCCGTTGGTGCTCCAGCAGCGTGAGTACCAGGCCGTCACCGGTGCCGCCCTGGCCATCCGACGTCGGGTGTTCGAGCAGCTGGGAGGGTTCGACACCGCGTACGTCAACTCCTATGAGGACGGCGATCTCTGCCTCAGGGTGCGAGAGGCCGGGGGGCGCATTCTCTACGTTCCGACCTCGATCGCCTACCACTGGGAGAGCATGAGCCGGGGCCGCCTGACCGCGAACGACGAGCGGAACAAGCAGCTGTTCCTGGGCCGCTGGCGCGGGAAGTTCGAGGCCGACTACGACCGCACCATGCGGGAGGCCGAGAAGGCGGGCTACGACCTCGGTGACCGCCTCCCGACCCGCCGGGAGCAGCATGACCGCCAGCTCGACCTGGAGCAGGCGGCGGCCGAACGCGACCAGCTCCGGCGCCGGCTGGCCGAGGTCCGCCCGGGCCGGGATCTGCGGAGCATCCCGCTCGCTCGCGCCGCCTGGCACCGCTTGCCGCACCGGACGCGGCGCTGGATCCGGCGTGTCTCCAATCCCGGACCGACGGCGACGCTGCAACCTCCGGCACTCCCCGACGTGCGGTTCCGAATGAGCACGTCGCAGGGGCGCGACCAGACCGTGACCGCCATCGCCGGCGGTGGGTGGGCGTCCTTCCAGGAGCCGCTGCCGGACGTCTTCGCGGCGGCGGTGCGGCGGCAGAGCGGCGGGCTGGTCCTGGACGTGGGGGCGAACAGCGGCTTCTATTCGCTCCTCGCAGCCGCGGCCGGAGCGCATTCCGAAGTGCACGCCTTCGCGCCCCACCCGGCCGCACGGAAAGCCCTGGAACGGAACCTGCGCCTGAACCCCTGGCTGCGGTCCCGCGTGCAGGTCATGGCGGTCGCGGTGACGGACCGCACAGGGCTTGGCGAGATACACCTGCGAGACCCGCGACGCGGCCGGCTGAGGGCGAACCTCTCCCTTCGTCGGGCCTTCAAGGACGACTCCGTCGGCCGATCAGCGGTCCCGCTGGTGACGCTCGACGATCACCTCGCGAACCAGCCCGAGGTCCCGGTGCGCGTCATCAAGGTCGACGCCGAATCCGCGCCCCACCTCGTGCTCGCGGGCGCCCGCCGCGTGATCGCCAGCCACCGGCCGGCGATCTTCGTCGAGATCCTGCCCGGTGGTGACACGGCGGCACTGGAGGCGATCCGCTCCGAGCTCGGCTACGTCCCTGTGAGGCTGGAGCCGAAGTCCGCTCGCCTGGTAGATCGGATCGCCTTCAACAGCAGTGGTTGGAACCAGATGCTGGTCCCAGAGGAACAGCTGACGCAGTGGCTCGACGTCATACGCGAAGTGGTGCCTGTTCTCGGCGAGGCGCCGGGCGACACCGGCCGGCCCTGACCGGCCGCACTGAGCCCGGCGCCCGCAAAAGGCAATTGGTGCACCAATGGCCCAGTCCGAGCACCCCAATTGGGCGCTTGGTGCACCAACGGCCCGTTCTGGTTAGCGCGAGTGGGCGATTCGGTGCCCTAGCGCCGGCGCAGGCGCCGGGCACGCCGGCGCACCCCGCCCGCGATCCTGCGGAGGCCGTCGACCGGGCCCTCGTTGCGCAGGATGAAGGCCGCCCGTCGACCCCCGATCGCGAGCAGGCGACCGGCCACGACCCAGCGCCGCGGCCCTCCCTCGGCGTCCGGCGCGGCGGCCCGGAAGTCGGGCGGCACCGGCGGGCGATGGAAGGTCCGGACCACGACACCCCCCGCCTTTCGACGGCCGTCAAGGTAGTGAGAACCGCGGAGCCGCATGTAGGGCGAGACTTTCGCGCCCGGCGCTGAAGACAGCTCCGCACGGGTGGCCTCGGCGCCGGCCGTCTGGAGCTCGAAGGCGGCCCAGCCACTGTCGACGGCGGCCTCCGGCGTCAGCTCGGCTCGACCCAGGACCCGACCCGCCGGCGAGCTGACCTGGAGCGAGACCGGCGCCGGCGCCTGCTGGCGGAGCGTGACCAGGAAGACGTCCACACGAGCCGGCGGTCCGGCCCCGGTGGGTAGGTCGAAGCCCACGCGATGGCTGCCCAGCGACGGTCCCGGCGCCGCCTGGGGGCCTTCGATGGAGGCTTGGAGGCCGGGGATGAGGCCGGCCGGCTCGAGCGAACTCCTCCCCACCTCCGAAGGCCAGCCGCCGTCGTCGCCCTCGTCGTCCGCGCGCCGGCCGGGCAGCGGTTCGGCCAGGATGTCGAGCAAGTTGTCGCCCAGCGCCCAGGGCGACCCCTGCCGGTACGCCGAGACACGTGCTCGGCGTCCCATGCGCGCCATGCGGTCCGGTTGTGCGATCGCCTCCTCCAGCAGCTCCCGCCACTCCCCGGCGCAGCTCGCAAGCAGTCCCGTCACGCCGTGCTCGATCGATTCCCGGAAGGGCGCGCTGGCCGAGGCCAGGGTGGGCACATCGACCAGCGCCGCCTCTGACCACTTGATCGAACTCTTGGAATCGTTGAACACTCCTTCGATCAGCGGCGCCAGGTTGAGGTCGAAGGTGGCGAGCCTGGTCGGGTGGCGGTGCCAGGCGATGAAATCGAGACGCTCGAGCTGCCCCGACACGTCGTCCATCGCGGCTGGGGGTCGCAGGGGACCCCCCAGGATCAGGCGCGCCTGCGGGTGCGCGCGCAGAAAATCCACCAGCGCCGGCGCCACCAGCGCCAGGTCGGCGTCGTGCGTCTGGGTGCCGGACGAGTAGCCGAGGATGAACGCATCGCCCTCGTCGCGCACCCGGCCGCCCCGCGCGCGGCGGGCTCCTTCCGACATCACCGCCAGGGGTGTGTCGACCCCGTTCCGGTGCACCGAAGCCTCGATCCCCAGGCGCCGCATCTGCCGCGCGATTTCGGCTGTCGAGGCGATGCCGGCGCCGCACTCGAGCAGCGCCGCCCGGTAGCGACGTACCCCGTCGATCCAGAGCGCTCTTTCCTCCCGGGGCAGGTGGGCGATGGAGGGCAGGCCCTCCGCCAGCTCGGGATCGAAGATCAGGTCGTCGACGTCGAACCGGATCGGCAGTCGCCGCCGGTGAACCTCGCGGATGAAGCGGATCAGTTCCCGGGTGGCGGGGGCTCGGTAGACGATGACGGCTTCCGCCTGATCCAGCTCCCGGGGCAGATCGGGATCGGTGTACGGGAGCAGCACCGAGTCGACGCCGCGGATGCGAAGCTGCTCGATCTTCTGGTGCACGCGGTAGTGCAGTGGCGAGCCGTCGATGCCGGCGACGAAGAGGACGCGGCGGGGCGCCCGACGGCGCACCGCCGGCACCGGTCCGCCGGCGATGGACGCGTACAGGGCGTCGAGATGCTCCGCCTGCCCCTCTGGGGTCGGGACCTCGCCCCGGGGCCCGGCGCCGCGCAGCCGGACAAGGAGGGAGCGATCCTCGTCGAGGCGGCGGATCGCGGCCGCCAGTGCGGGCGGATCCGCGGGTGGGACAAGCAGGCCGTTGACGCCGTCCTCGACCACCTCTTCCGGCCCCCCGACCTCGGTCGCGATCACGGGCAGCCCGCGCACCAGCGCTTCCCTCACGGCCCGCGACGACGACTCGTACATCACCGAAGGCGCCACCAGCAGGTCGTGGCCGGCCATCACCCGGTCCAGGCCCTCGGGCTCGAAGGCGCCGTGCGGGCGAGCACCCGTCCCGGGCAGCCAGGGGGCGACGTCGATCGAGAGCGGATCCACGCCGTAGAGGTCGGTTTCGACGGTGACCCCGGTTGTTGCCAGCCGGCGCAGAGCCTCACCCAGCACGTGGATTCCCTTCTCCTTCGCCTCTCCCCCGACATAAAGAAGACGAAGGGGCCGGTCTGAGGACGAGGCGCCGGCGTCCGGGACCGGCCCAGGCCCCCGGCACGCCGGGGGTTGAGCTCGGGCCACCCCGTTCGGGTCGACCTCCATCCGCCCTCCGATCCCGCTCATGCGCAGCCTTCCGACGAGCGCGGGGCTCGGTGCCAGGATGAGATCGACGTCCCGGAGCGCCGCCTCCAGGTAGGCCCGTCGGCGGAACAGCGCGTCGCTGCCCTGGGCGCAGGCGCACGACCCGGGCGTGACGGCCGGAATGCAGGGCTGGTAGGTGCGGTCGACGCAGAAAAGACGCGAGCAGACCCACCACAGATCGTGCGTGGTGACGACGACGCAGGCTCCGGAGCGCTTGGCGACGCCGATCAGAGACGCACCCAGGCTCTGGATGGCGTGGAAGTGCACCACCTCGGGACGGTGCTGCCCGAGGAAACTCTGGAACGGGGGCTCCACAGCCGCGTTCTTCCAGCTCCGCTCGTCCTCTTCCCCGAACGTGTCGGTGGTGACGATCCGCGTGACCGAGAAGCCGTCCTGCTCCTGGGTGGTGGTCTCGAACATGGTCCGCGCGCGTTCGAACACGCCCGAGAACACGGCCACCTGATGACCCCGGCGAAACTGCTCCACCGCGATCTGTCGCACCTGCTGCGCGGCCCCACCGCGATACTCCGGAACGTAGAGGCAGGTCACGTGGGCGATCCGCACGAGGGGATGGTAGCGAACGGCCTCGCGAAGGCGCCCACCGGCTCCAGTAGCCTTCCGGGGCGATGGCGCGGGTCTTGATCGTGTGCAGCGACCGGGTGGGCCAGTCGATGGCCGGGCCCGCGATCCGCTGCTGGGAGATGGCCCGGATCCTGGCCGGTGCCGGCCACCAGGTGCGTCTGACCGTCCCCGCCCGCTCGGACCGCCAATCCGGGGACTTCGCGATCCACGTGGCGACGGAGCGGTCGATGGCCGAAGGAGAGCGCTGGGCCGACGTGATCGTGGTCCAGGGCCTGGTGCTGACGCGGTATCCCGTTCTCGCCTGGACCCAGAAACGCCTGGTGGTCGACCTCTATGACCCGTTTCCGATCGAGACGCTGGAGATGCACGCCGGCCGCTCGCTCGAGCTGCAGGAGGCCCAGTTCTGGCCTGCCCTCTCGACGCTGCTGGTCCAGATGCGGATCGGCGACCTCTATCTCTGCGCGAGCGAACGCCAGCGGGATTTCTGGATGGGCACCCTGCTCGCCGCCAACCGGTTGAACCCGACCATCCTCTCGCAAGACCGGACGGTGCGGCGCCTCATCGAGCTCGCACCGTTCGGCATCAGTGCCGAGGAACCCGCCCACTCGGGCACGCCCGCGATCAAAGGGGTCCTACCCGGCATCGGGGCTGACGCCCGGGTCGTGATCTGGGCCGGGGGCGTCTACAACTGGTTCGACCCACTTTCCCTCCTCCGGGCGTGGCCCGCCGTCGTGGAGCGGATCCCCGCCGCGCGGCTGGTGTTCCTCGGCCTGCGACACCCGAACCCGACCAACCCGGAGATGGAGATGGCGCAGCGGGCGCTCGACCTCGCGGACGGCCTCGGGGTGCGCGATAAGACGGTGTACTTCAACACCTCCTGGGTGCCCTACGACCGGCGCCAGGACTACCTGCTGGAGGCGGACCTCGGCGTCAGCACCCACTTCGAGCGTCTGGAGACCCGCCTCAGCTTCCGGACCCGGATCCTCGACTACATCTGGGCCGGCCTGCCGATCGTCGCCACTGAAGGGGACTCGTTCGCCGAGTGGATCGAACGCACGGGCACGGGCCGGGTGGTCGGCTACGAGGACCGGGATGGGATCGTCGCCGCGGTGACGTCGCTGCTGGGCGAGCAGGCTCAATACGACGGGGCGGCCCGCCGGCTCCGTGCCGAGCGGCCATCGTTCACCTGGGAATGCGCGCTCCGTCCCCTGGTCGAGTACTGCGCCGACCCCTGGTTCGCGCCTGACATCGCCGGCCGAAAGGATCCGTCTCGGATTCCCGGGCGGGTGGCGGAGGGGAATCCGCCCTCCGGCCTCATCTCCAAACTCCTGTGGTACCGGCGGCAGGAGGGCACCCTCGCCGTTGCTCGGCGGCTCCTGCGCCGGGTCGAGCGGCAGGTTCGCCGGCGGCCGCCCGATTAGTCCGTGAGGCGGCCGGCGGCCCCGGGGGAGGTCGTTATGATGGGGGCCGCCCGCCCCGCCCCGCGAACGGCCCAACACGCGCCCCGCCAAGAATCGACAGGAGGGTCTCCGACTTGGAAATCACCATCACGCCGTCCCGGCTCGAGGGCGTCCTCCTCATCGACACCGACTACTTCCGGGACGACCGTGGCTTCTTCATCGAGAACTATCACGAGCAGCGGTTCGCCGAGCATGGCCTGCGGGCCCGATTCGTCCAGGACAACCATTCACGGTCGGCGCAGGGCGTGCTGCGCGGTATGCACTACCAGGACATGACGGCGCCGATGGGGAAGCTG
The DNA here is from genome assembly GCA_963808785.1 of Candidatus Dormiibacterota bacterium. Lineage (GTDB taxonomy): Bacteria > Chloroflexota > Dormibacteria > Dormibacterales > Dormibacteraceae > CAVTSA01. Next base: position 107,198 of record CAWEGH010000006.1, read on the forward strand.
GTGCGGTGCACCCGGGGCGCGATCCTCGACGTGGCGGTGGATCTCCGGCTGGGATCACCCACTTTCGGGGAGTGGGTGGGCGAGGAGCTCACCGAGGACAACATGCGGCAGCTCTATTGCCCGCCGGGGTTTGCCCACGGATTCCTCACCCTCTCCGGGAGCGCGGACGTCCAGTACAAGTGCACGGGCTTCTACACCCCGTCCGCCGAGGGCAGCGTGGCGTGGAACGACCCCGAGATCCGGATCCGGTGGCCTCAGGCGTCTCCCAAGGTCTCGCAGAAGGACGCGAAGGCGCCCGGTCTGGCGGACTACCGAGCCCGCCCCGCGTTCCGCTACCCGCTGGAGAGCAGCTGATGGGGGCGATCCTGCTGGTGGGCGGCGGCGGGTACCTGGGATCGGTGCTGGCGGCGGAGCTGGTCGAGCGCGGATACGCGGTCCGCGTGCTCGATCGCCTGTACTTCGGGGACCACGGGCTGCGGGACGTCCGGGACCGGGTCGAGGTCGTGGTCGGCGACATGCGGACGGTCGGCCCCGAGATCCTGCGGGGTGTTGACGCGGTCATCAACGTCGGTGGGCTCTCCAACGACCCGACCGCCGAGTACAACCCGCGGGCCAACTACGAGATGAACGTCAAGGCGACCGTCGGGCTCGCGGAACTGTGCCGCCAACACGGTGTGCCCAGGTACATCCTGGCCTCTTCGTGCTCGGTGTACGACCGTGGCGTGGGCGACGAACAGCTCGACGTCCTGCTCGACGAGAGCGCCGATGTCGATCCCCCGAGTGCGTACGGAGGCTCGAAGATGGCCGCCGAGCGCGGGATCCTGCCGATGGCGTCGGACGCGTTCTGCACCACCGCGCTCCGCATGGGAACGCTGTTCGGGTTCTCCCCGCGCATGCGGTACGACCTGGTGGTCAACACGTTCGTGAAGGACGCGCTGAGCAAGGGCTACATCACGGTCCACTACGGCGGCGAGATGTGGCGGCCGCTGGCCGAGGTGCGCGATGCGGCTCGGGCGTACATCGCCCTGCTCCGGGCTCCGGCGAGCAAGGTCAACGGCGAGGTCTTCAACCTCGTGAACCGGAATTCCCGGATCTCCGAGCTGGCACTGCGGGTACGTTCGGTGCTCGGTGAGGCAGGCGTCGAGACCGACATTCGCGCCGACTTCTCCTATCGGGGCGTGCGCTCTTATCGGGTGACGGGCGAGCGGCTCGAGCGCGAGGTCGGGTTCCGGCCCACGGTCACGGTCGAGGAGTCGGTGCGGACGATGGTCGAGGGGGTCCGGAGGTATGGCTACGACGATTTCGAGAATCCCCGCTACTACAACATCACGTGGATGCGGCTGCTGGAGCAGGCGCACGAGGTGATCAAGATCACCGGTGGCGTCTTCGACGCGCCGCAAGTTCGGGATTGATGGCCCGGCGCGTCGTCGTCATCGGCTCCGGCGGCCAGCTCGGATACGACCTGCGCCGGGTCTGGCCCCAGGCATATCCAGATCACGAGCTGATTCCGCTGACGCACACCGACCTTGACGTGACCGACCCCGAGTCCGTGCGCGAGGCGCTCCACGCATACCGCCCCTGGCTCGTCATCAACACCGCGGCTTTTCACAAGGTGGATCTGATCGAGTCGACGCCGGGCCCGGCGTTCGAGGTCAACGTGCTCGGCGCCAGGAACGTCGCGCTGACGTGTGAGGAGCTCGACGCGTCCTGCATGTTCATCAGCACCGACTACGTCTTCACGGACTCGCCGAACAGAACGCCGCACCTGGAGTCGGAACCGGTGAAGCCGGCCAACACCTACGGGGTCAGCAAGGCGGCGGGCGAGGAGGTGGTCAGGCTCGCGTGCCGCCGTCACTACGTGGTCCGCTCCTGCGGTCTCTACGGCATCGCCGGCGCGTCCGGGAAGGGGGGCAACTTCGTCGAGACGATGCTTCGACTGGTGGCCTCCGAGAAGCCGATCCGCATCGTCGACGATCAGGTTATGACCCCGACCCCGACGTTCGAGCTGGCGGAGCAGCTCGCGGCTTTGGCCGGCCAGGAGGCGTTCGGGCTCTATCACGCCACCACCCAGGGGGCCTGTTCCTGGTATGAGTTCGCGGGCGAGATCTTCCGCCTGGCGAACCTCGCGCCCGATTACTCCCCCCAGTCGTCGCTGGAATCCGGGGCCGCGGCCCAACGCCCCTCCTACTCCGTGCTCGAGAACGGCGCCCTCCAGCAGCTGGGGATCGATCGGCTGCCGGGGTGGCAGACCGGCCTCGCTCACTATCTCGAGATGAGAGAGGCGCGGTGAGGCCGGCCGGTCTCGACCCCGTCTGAGTGAGCCGTGGATCAGCGCGAGTACTACCGCTTCATGAGCTACGACCCGGACGCGCTCCGGGAGCGATACCAGCCCTACGCGCAACGGTTCGAGGCCGGCGGCAAGGTCGTCGACGTGGGCTGCGGCCGAGGGGAGTTCCTGGAGCTGCTTCGGGACCGTGGAATCGAGGGGATCGGGGTCGATCCCGACGCGGGGATGGTCGATGAGGTCCGGGGGAAGGGCCTGCAGGCGATCCAGTCAGACGGCTTGAGCTACCTCGAACAGCATCCGCTGAGCTGTGACGGTGTCTTCATGTCGCACCTGGCGGAGCACCTGCACCCGGACGATCTCGCCACGCTGATCAAAGCGGCGGCGCAAGCGCTCCATCCCCGCGGCCGGTTGCTGCTCGTGACGCCGAACCCGCAGAACCTCCAGATGCAGCTGCACGACTTCTGGGTCGACCTCCAGCACGTCCGCCTCTACAGCCCCCACATCGTCCATCTCTTGTTCCGCTCGGCGGGATTGGAGGCGTGCGAGCTGGGTGTCAATCCGATCTACCGGCTGGGGCCCGATTGGGCGGCGGACGGCCTGCCGGCGCTCCGGGGCCGGATCCCACCCCCGACCGGCGTGAAGCGCAAGATCCGTGGTGCGGGCGTTCCGGGCTCGGTGTGGAGCAGGCTCGAGGAGCTGGAGGCGCGGGTCGACCTGCTCAGCGAGTGGGTCTCCGGACTCTATCCGCCCGGCGAGTACTTCGTCACCGGCGTGCGGCCACATGAACAGCCGGCCACCGGTTCATCCGACCCGTCCCCAAGCCCGTAGGACACCAAGAGCCCGCCAGCGCTCCAGGAGCGCCCGCCGTTGGTGCACCAAGCGCCCATTTGCGCTGCTCGGAATGGGCCGTTGGTGCACCAACGCCCTTTTCCAATGTCCTCCGGACCGCAGGCGGCTGGGGGCTAATCGGGCGGCCTCCTCCGGTTGGCGCCGTTGGCCCGCACAAAATCGTTGACCGCGTAATAGGCGTCGATCGACTCGCCGGCGTCCCCCCAGAAGCCGTCCATGATGTCGTACCGCATGACGCCGCAGCGCACGTAATGGTTGTTGACGTCGGTGATCTCGAGCTCACCGCGAGCTGAGGGCGTCAGTGTCGATATCACCTCGAAGACATCGGGACCATACATGTAGACACCGGTGACGGCGTAGGCGCTGGGCGGCTCCTCCGGCTTCTCCACGATGCGCAGGATCCGGCGATCGTCCCCGAACTCGACCACACCCAGGTGCCTGAGATGGTCTGGATCCCGAACCCGGGAAAGAACGATCCGCGCCCCCGAGTCCTGGTGGTGGAAGCCCTCGATCGCGGCGCGTATCGACTGGCCGAAGATGTTGTCGGCAAGGATCACGACCAGCTTGTCCGAGCCGGCAAACCGCTGCGCCAGACCAAGCGCCTCGGCGATGCCCCCCGGCTTCTCCTGATACGCGTAGAGAAGCCGGTCGATGCCGTACTCGTGCCCGTTCCCCAGCAGCCGGAAGAACTCGCCGGCGTGGATGCCACCGGTGACCAGCATCATCTCCCCCACCCCGGCTTCGACCAGGGCCTCGATCGCGTACGTGATCATCGGCCGGTCGTAGATCGGAAGCAGATGCTTGTTCGTGATGCGGGTCAAGGGATGCAGACGGCTCCCCGTCCCGCCCGCCAGGACGACTCCCTTCAAACCGCCTGCATGCTAAGGGAAGAAGGAAGCGCGCCGCCGTTCGGGGTCGTGCGGAACCCCTCCCTGTAGGATCGTCCCGGTGTTCGAAAACCGACCGCGCCTCGCGCGCTGGTTGTCCGGCCACGGGATCGAGATCGGCGCCCTCCATCAGCCGCTTGAGCTCCCGCCGAGCGTTCAGGTCACGTATGTGGATCATCTCCCGGTCGAAAGACTGCGGGAACACTACCCCGAACTGGGGGAGCTGGATCTCGTCCCCGTCGATGTGATCGGAACCGCCGAGGATCTGAGTGCCTTCGGCGACGGCTCGCTGGACTTCGTGATCGCGAACCACCTCCTCGAGCACCTTGAATACCCGATCAAAGCGCTGCTCGAATTTCAGCGGGTCCTGCGCCCGGGAGGGGTGCTTTATCTGGCGCTGCCGGACAAGCGGCTGACCTTTGACAAGCGTCGTGAGCTGACCACGGTGGAACACCTGATCGAGGAGGAGCGCGAGGGCAAGGCGGAAGAGAATCGGCGCGCTCACTATGTCGACTGGGTCCGGAACGTCGGCGACCACGACCCGGGGGCCGCTGCCGAGGCCGAGGCCGACGCGCTGATGGCGATCCCCTACAGCATCCACTTCCATGTCTGGCGGCCGGACACCTTCCTGGACTTTCTGTCCGCGGTGCGCCGCGACTTCGGGGTCGTCCTGGAACCGATCCAGTTCGCAGCCGCAGAGCAGCCGGACGATTTCGAGTTCATCGTCCTCCTGGCCAAACCCGATGCCGATCGCCCGGTGCTGCCGGCGCGCCGGGACCCTATGGGCTCCGCCGCCGCCGACGGGCGCCTTGGCGTCAGGATCCACCACGTCATCACGCCCTTGAGCGCGGGGCTGCGAAACGTGGTTCGAAACACGCCCCTGGAGACGCCGCTGCGAGCGGTCAAGCGCCGCCTGAAGCTCTAGACCGCGGTGATCGCCACCCGCCAGCCCGTGCTTTCGGTGCAGGGGCGGCGCTCCATCCCTCGGGGTGCTCAGGGAGACGGGAAGCCTCCGCCGAGCGAGTACCACCCTGCCCAGCTCGAGCTGCTCCCCGGCGTCGCCTGGTAGTCGAACCAGAGGGCTGTGTCCCGGCCCACCAGGAAGACCTGCAGCCCCCTCGTCGCACTGACTCCCAGCGCCAGCGGCGACGACGACAGCCCACCCAGCGGCCCCCACCCGGACCAGCTTCCGCTCCCCGCCGCCACCGTCTGGTAGTCATGCCACGGCTGACCATCGATCCCCACCACCAGCATCTCGAGGCGGCCGTTCGAGTTCCGCCCCACCACCGGGTCCAGAGGCGACAAACCTCCCAGCACCTGCCACCCCGACCAGCCGCGCTCGTTCCCGGCCGCCGTCTGGTACTGGTGCCAGAGCTGGGCGTCCTGCCCCCGTACGAAGACGTCCACCCGGCCGTCCGACTCCAGCACCGGCGCCGGCGGGCCGGGGAGGATGCCTCCCAGTGGGTACCACGCGGACCAGCTCTGCTCGCTGCCGGCGACGGTCTGGTACTTCTGCCAGAGCTGGTCGTCCACTCCCTGCACGAAGAGGTCGACCCGGCCCCCCGATTCGACGATCGGCGCCGGCTCCCCCGGGCTGAGGCCACCCAATGAGTGCCACCCGGACCAGCTGGAGACGCTGCCCGCGACCGTCTCGTAGTCGTGCCAGAGCGCCCCGTCTCCGCCCACCGCGTACACGTCGACCGCTCCGTTCGCCAGCACGGTGGCGACCGGATCTCTCGCCAGGTATCCGCCCAGCGCCGAGAAGCCAGACCAACTCGCGGGGTTGCCGGCCTGAGTCTCGTAGTCATGCCACAACTGTCCGTCAACACCGCGTACGAACAGCTCCAGGCGCCCCTGGCCGTCGAGCACCACTGCCGGTTCTCCTGGCCCCGCCCCCCCCATCGGGTACCAGCCGGACCAGCTTGCGTTGCTGCCCGCCCGGGTCTGAAAATCGGTCCAGAACTGTCCGTCGTCACCCCTCAGGAGCGCCTCCAGCGTGCCGTTCGAGTTGGTGGCCACCCACTCGCTGCTATCGGTGGCAGGGGGGGCGGGGGCGCTCGACGAGGGCGCCTGCAGCCAGCCGCTGACCGGGTAAGGGTTGCCCTGCACAACCCAGTTCGAGACCTGCATGGTGGTCGTGCCGTTGGTGGTGTCGTCCTGCTCCACCACGGTGATCGTCCCGTTTCCGGCGCTGTTGACGGAGACCGACGACACGACCGAGGTGTGGCCGCTGGTCGACGTTGAACCGTAGCTGAGTATGGCTCCTGGCACGGGCGCCTCGTAGGCGGTCCCGTTTCCGATCTGCCTCAGCGCGGTTCCCGTGTAGTCCCACACCACCTGGCTTCCGTTTGCGGAATAGGGCCCGACACCGTCGACCAGATACAGGTAACGCATCGCCAGTTCGACGCACTGCCATTCGTACTCGCCCCAGGCACCCCCATAAAACCGCACCAGGTAGTTGGTTCCGCCGTCGATCGGAAGCGGACCGCAGGCGAGGACACCGTCGTAGCTGGAGCCAAGCGAGTAGCTGCCGGGATGGTTGCCGGCGTCACAGGTCTCGTTCCACCACCCGGGGGCCGGCGCAGCGCTCTGTGTGCTCTGCTCGACGGCGGTTGCCGGCCGCACCAGCGACTGCGTGACGGCCCGGGTCGGCGTCGGAGCGGGCTTCGTCGGCGTGACCATGGGAGTAGGAGCGAGGGTCGGAGACGGCACCGGGCCGGCGGTGGGAGAGGTCTGGGCTTGAGGAGACGGGCTCGGGAGGGTTGAGGGTCGATTGAGATCGGAACTTGTGAGCGTGACCCCGGAGAGGCTGTCCACCACTTGATTGGGATCTTCCTCAGGAGTGAGCTCCTCGCTGATGCGCAGGATCCAGGTGCGGGGTCCCGCCTGCGCCACCCATTCGACGATGACGGTGGGCTCCAGCTGAGGCCCGTCAAGGTGCAGGTACAGGACACTGACCACGCTCGAGGTCTCCTGACCGAAGAGCGACGCATCCGGTCCGGCAGCCGGGTGCGCCCCCTGGGAGGCCCGGTCGCTGGCAAGCGAAGCCTGATACGACTGCCGATCGCCGGCGTGCGCGTCGGGAAGCCTTTCGGTCCCGGGCGAGGTGCCGAACGGAACGGCGGTGACGACGGCCTCGCGATAGGGGTTGAGGATCGATGAGCTGGCGACCTGGCTGGCGCTCTCTGCTTTAGAGGTCACGAACGGCCGGCCCGGCAGCATCGGCGAACTGAGTGTGAGACTGACGTGGTCGAGCACGAAGGTGGCGGTGCCGGCGGTCGACGCGGCGCGAGCTCTCACGAAAGCCCCGGCCACCCCCGTCGCCGAAAGCGCCAGAGCGGTCGCAAGCGTGGCTGCTCCGAGCACACACAGGCGCCTGACGTGCCTGTTCTCCATGTCCCAATCCCACCCGACTCGTCGTCACCCACCGACGAAAGAGAAGCGCGCCCCAGGCTACCACACGACCCAAGTGGTGGCAATGCCGCGATCCGGCGGGCGCTCCGCCGGCGTGTCACATCTGTGCACAGTCGGGGTCTATACGGAGCAGCGAAAGACCGGTTTGTGGGGCAGATCGGGCCGATGCCGTTCCCTGCTCAAGGGGACGGCCAGGTTCCGCCCAGCGAGAACCACCCTGCCCAGCTCGAGCTGCTCCCCGGCGTCGCCTGGTAGTCGAACCAGAGGGCTGTGTCCCGGCCCACCAGGAAGACCTGCAGCCCCCTCGCCGCACTGACTCCCAGCGCCAGCGGCGACGACGACAGCCCACCCAGCGGCCCCCACCCGGACCAGCTTCCGCTCCCCGCCGCCACCGTCTGGTAGTCATGCCACGGCTGACCATCGATCCCCACCACCAGCATCTCGAGGCGGCCGTTCGAGTTCCGCCCCACCACCGGGTCCAGAGGCGACAAACCTCCCAGCACCTGCCACCCCGACCAGCCGCGCTCGTTCCCGGCCGCCGTCTGGTACTGGTGCCAGAGCTGGGCGTCCTGCCCCCGTACGAAGACGTCCACCCGGCCGTCCGACTCCAGCACCGGCGCCGGCGGGCCGGGGAGGATGCCTCCCAGCGGGTACCACGCGGACCAGCTCTGCTCGCTGCCGGCGACGGTCTGGTACTTCTGCCAGAGCTGGTCGTCCACTCCCTGCACGAAGAGGTCGACCCGGCCCCCCGATTCGACGATCGGCGCCGGCTCCCCCGGGCTGAGGCCACCAAGTGAGTGCCACCCGGACCAGCTGGAGACGCTGCCCGCGACCGTCTCGTAGTCGTGCCAGAGCGCCCCGTCCCCGCCCACCGCGTACACGTCGACCGCTCCGTTCGCCAGCACGGTGGCGACCGGATCTCTAGGCAAGTATCCGCCCAGCGCCGAGAAGCCAGACCAGCTCGCGGGGTTGCCGGCCCGGGTCTCGTAGGCGTGCCACAACTGTCCATCACCGCCACGCGCGAACAGCTCCAGGCGGCCCTCGCCGTCAAGCACCACCGCCGGTTCACCCGGCCATGAGCCGCCCATCGGGTGCCAGCCGGACCAGCTCGCGTTGCTGCCCGCCCGGGTCTGGAAATCGGTCCAGAACTGTCCGTCACCACCCCTCAGGAACGCCTCCAGCGCGCCATTCGAGTTGGTGGCCACCCACTCTTGGCTTTGAGCCGCCGCCGGGGCGACTCCCCGGGCAAACGCGGCCAGCAAGGTCGAGTTGCCACTGAAGTAATCGAGATCGGTAGCGCCAGTGATCCCGGGCACGCTGCCGCCGCTCGTGAACTGCCAGATCGACCACGTCTCCCAGCCGGAGGGCAAGGTGGGACTGCTGGAGTCGTAGGAGGCGACAGACAAAGGGTCGGAGGAAAACGCGCTCGACGAGCCGGTGCATTGCGACCACCAACTGGCGGAGGTATAGATCAGGGTGTACTGAGCGGTCTGTGCGCGAATCTCGTCGACAAAAGCTGAGATCCAGGCCAGCATGCCGCCGGCAGACAGTCCCCAACAGGTGTCTCCCGCCTGGTAGGGATCCGACTCCAGATCGAGCATCGGCGGCAGCGTCTGCCCGTTGTTCGTGTAGTGGATGTCTGCGAGGAGATAATCCGCGTCGGCGGTGCCGGAAGCAGCGCCGGGATTCGCAAACGTATAAGCACCCACCGACAGGCCGGCCGCCGTCGCGCCGATGACGTCGCCGGCATAGTACGGATTGGCGTAGTACGTGCCCTCGGTGGCTTTGATGTACGCGAAGGAGTAGCCCGCGGCTGCCACTGAGCGCCAACCGATGGCAGCGCCGCCCGGGTGCTGGTAGGACGAGACATCGATCCCGCTCAGTGGTGCCGGCTCTTCGCTCGCATCGGCGCGGAGTCCCAGCCTGGGAGCTTGACTTTCCTTCTGCCCTCGCCCGGTCGCCACCACCATCGCGGGCCTCCCCGCCAGGGCGACCGAGCAGACGACGGCTATGACAACGATCGAGGCAATCAGCGAGCGCGACAAGGCGGCCCTCCTCTCGCCGGATACGCGGATCGCAGTTCACGACCGGTACCGCCGGGGGTGAGCACGTTGCTGAAAGGTTCACCCCGCCGCCCGGCACCCTGGGGCCCAGACTACGGAATGAGGCCGAAGGTTGCACAGCGCACTCGGCCGGCGGCGGCACGCGTCGCGTTCCTCAGATGGAGGCGGGAGAAGCCTCGACCGCGTCGACCACGGGGCCGAGCAACGACTGCAGCATGCGTGCGAAAGACTGCCGATCGAACCTCTGGCTCGCTGCGCGCGCGGACCTGCCGACCCGCTCGCGCAGCCCGGGGTCCTCGATCAAGACCCGGGTCCGGTCGACCAGCGTTCGAGGGTCGACCCAGAGATACCCGCTGACGCCGTCCTGCACCACCTCGGGCTGCCCGCCACGCCCGATCACGACCGGCACCGCACCGTTCGCCATCGCTTCCACGGTCGCCATCCCGAAGTGCTCCAGGGCCTCGGGATGCAGGGCCGCGTCGACGCCAAATCCCGCCGCATGCCAGTAGATCGGGGCCGCCGCGTACAGCCGGCCGAGGTCGGAGAGCGGCACGTCGGTGAGGATGCGGACCGGATATCCTCGCGCCAGTTCCTCGACCTGGCGCAGATAGGCGAGGCTCGCCGCGTCGCGATGTAGGGAGCCGGCCAGCACCAGCTGCCAGTCCCCGATTCCGGACGCGCACAACTCCCGGAACGCGCGGACCAGGACGTCATGCCGTTTGACGTGACCGCCGGCGACGAAGCGGCCCACGCTCAGGATCAGATGTCGCTTGCGTGACCAGTCGGGTTGTCGGGGCGGCACCTCGACCGGGGGCGGGAGCACGGCGGCCTCCCGGTGCCAGAGCCGGCGGACGCAGCCGCGCACGTACTCGGACTGGCAGATGATCGGCTCGAAAGCGTCCAGGTCCCGCCGCCGGCGGCCGCGGCCCAGCGGGTACGGAAACTGACAGAGCAGGACCGAGCGCCCGGCTTCCGAGATGGCGGGGATGACGTAGGCCATCGCGATCCACAGGTCGTAGTCCCGGGTCATCGCCGCCGCCTGCCGGGCGACCAGGGCATTGCGCAGGGGACGCAGCCCGGGGGCGCGCGCGACCAGGCGGTGAGCGGGCGTCACCCGGCGCGTCCCGGATCTCGTCGCGATCCCGGAGAGATCGAGGCCCAGCACACGTGCGTACCGCTCCCGGTCGACGGGAACCGGGCTCACGATCTCGACCCGATGCTCCGGGTAGTCATCACGGAGCACTTCGGCGGCCGTCCCCAGATACTTCTCGCCCCCGCCGTAGGTGGAGCCGAAGTAAGGCGAATGAAGCCCTATGCGAAGCGAGCGTCCCACTGGGCCCTCGGAACCATCCACCGCGTGATCTCACTGTCGGGGACCGTGCGCCGGCCCCGGATGTGTCCTCTGGCCGCCAGCGCGTCCGGCGCGTGGGCGAGGAAGGACTGCAGCACCCGCCCTCGAAGGGCGAGCCGGCGCGTCGCTTTCTGCGCCGCCGGCTGGAGCCGCGCGAGATCCTGGCCGTCGATCCTGTCGGGCGCCGGCGCCTGATCCGGCGAGGGGCGTCGCAGCCGCGCCGCGCGCAGACCCAGCGCCGAGAACGACCGCGCCACCAGAGGCGCGGGCGCGTCCTTCAGCACCATGAGCAGCCGGTTGCGGTCGACATGGAAGAGGAAGAAGTCCGACCACTCGCCTGCGGTCCGGCTGTGCCCGTGTTCGACCACGGCGCGGGGGTCGTACCGAACGTTCCAGCCCCGCAGCCGCAGCCGCCAGCTGAGATCCGTGTCTTCGTAATACATGAAGAAGCTCTCGTCGAACACGCCCACGTCGTCGATCGCCTCCCGGCGCAGCAGGGCCGCGGCGCCGCAGAAGCCGAACACTTCTTGGGGCCGGTCGAACTGGCCGCCGTCCGTCTCCCCCGAGCCCCGATCGCCACCGCTCCCGTCGGTGAGCAGGACTCCGCCCGCGTTCTGGATCACATGCGGCCGGTCGGCGAAGACGAGCTTGCTGGTCACCGCCCCGGCCTGGGGATCGTGCTCGGCCGAGTCGACCAGCGCCGCCAGCCAGCCCGGCCGGACACGCGTGTCGTTGTTGAGCACCACCACGTGCTCGCCGCGCGTGCCCCGGATCGCGAGGTTGTTGGCCGCCGCAAAACCGAGGTTCCGGTTGCAGGTCACCAGCCGCACCCAGCGGTGGTACCGGCGCAGATGCTCGACCGACCCGTCTGTCGAGTGGTTGTCGACCACCGTCACGTCCAGCCCACCGATCACCTCCTGGGCCCGCATGGACTCCAGGCAGGGGTCGAGGTGTCCGATGCCGTTGTAGTTGACGATGACGACCGAAGCGGTCGGCCGGGAAAGCATGAGCGGTCAGCCGGGCTGGGGCTGGTAGTTGCGGCGGTAGAACTCCCAGTAGGCGCCGTTCTTGAGCGGCCGCCACCAGTCCTCGTGCTCGCGATACCAGCGCACGGTCGACTCCATCCCCTGGGCGAACCCGATCTGTGGCTTCCACCCGAGCTGGGTGCGAATCTTCTCGGTGTCGAGCGCGTAGCGATAGTCATGACCCTTGCGGTCTTTCACGTGCTGGATCAGGTCCCGCGGTTTCCCGAGCAGCTCGCAGACCAGGTCCGCGACCGTGTTTCCGCTCCATTCGGCGCCGGACCCCACGTTGTAGACGGTTCCCGGCTCCGCCTCATGGAGGGCGAGATCGATGGCGTGGCAGTGGTCGTCGACATGGATGTAGTCCCGGATCGCGGTGCCGTCGCCGTAGAGGGGGAGGGGCTCGCCGTCGATCGCGTTCGTGATCAAGACCGGGATCAGCTTCTCGGGATAGTGGTAGGGGCCGTAGGTGTTCGCCCCGCGGGTCACGATGAGCGGCAGGCCATGACTGATTGCGTAGGCACGGGCGAGGTGCTCGCCTCCCGCTTTGGACGCGGCGTAGGGGCTGCGGGGAGCGAACGCGTCGGTCTCCCGGGAGCGCCCGTGCGGGACCTCGCCGTAGACCTCGTCGGTGCTCACGAGGTGGAACACCTGATGGTGGTGGCGGAGCGCGGCGTCACACAGCACCGCGACCCCCAGGACGTCGGTCTCCACGAACGCGAACGGATCCTGAAGAGATCGGTCCACGTGGGTGTCGGCGGCGAAGTTGACCATCGCGTCGACCTGTGCCGCCAGGTCGTCGACCAGCGCGCGATCGCAGATGTCCCCGTGCACGAACCGGTAGCCGGGAGCGTCCTCGACCTCGCTCAGGTTCGCCCGGTTGCCGGCGTAGGTCAGCTTGTCCAGCACCCAGATCTCGAGTCCGGGCGCCCGCCGCACCAGCCGGCGGACGAACGCCGACCCGATGAAGCCGGCGCCCCCCGTCACCAGCACCCGCTTGAAGCGCCGGCTCATCGCGTCGCGCTTCCGGACGCGCCCCGCAGTGGCGCCGGCAGGGCGGAGCCTCCGATCTCAGGGTTGGACATGTCTTTCTTATCCTGATCCAGCGGCCAGCGCGCGGCCGGCGGAAACGGGTCGCTCAGGTCGCCGTAATCCTACTGAGCCCGACCGCTCGCATCTGACCGCCTGGTGGCGTGCCACAACATCCGGTGGTCTCGACCGGGGCGGTACACTGCGCCAAGCATGCCCCGAGGCGACTCCTGGTCGCGTGCGATCCTGTTCGTGGGGGTCGACTCCTTCCGCACCGTGGTCCATGAGCGTGATGATCCTTCGCTGCGTGGCCGGCCTCTGGTGATCTCGGGGAGGGGCCGGAGGGCGGAGATTCTGGCCGTGTCGCCGGGCGCGCGAGCGCTCGGGATCGAACCCGGTACTCCGATGGAAGCGCTCCCCACCCGCTACCCGCAGGCGCACCTGCTTTCCCCCCAACCAGCTCGGTACCGCGACGCGAACCGCGCGCTGACCGCCATCTTCCGCCGTTTCGCGGGACCCGAGCGTCTGGAGGCGGTCGACCTCGGGGCCGCGTACCTGGACGTCACCGCCCGCACCCGGCACGGCACCTCGGCGCCGGAGGACGTGGCACGGCGGATCCGGTTCATGGTCCAGGACGAGATCGGGCTCACCGCCGCGGTCGGGGTCGCCACCGGCAAGTTCGTAGCCCGCATCGGCGGCACCTCTCGCGGGCCGGACGCGCTGGTCGTCGTGCGGCCCGGGGAGGAGCCCGATTTCCTGGCTCCCCTCCCGCTCCGCCTGCTGGGCGAGCGTGACGAGGTCCTTCTCCGGTCGCTCGGGCTCCGGACCCTGGGCGATCTCGCGGGCTATGACACGGGACGCCTGGTGCAGCAGCTGGGCACCCGGGCGGCGTTGCTGCAGCGGCTGGCGCAGGGCCGCGACCGGGCGCCGGTCGAGAACAGCCGGGCGGCCAAGACGATCAGCGCCGAGACCACGTTCACCCGGCTGGTCGACCGCCGCGACGAGCTCGACAGCGCGCTCGCGGGTCTGGTCCACCGGATCGCCGGACGCCTCGACGCGGAAGCGGTGCGGGCCCGGACCGTCTACGTGAAACTCCAGCTCGCGGACCTCCGCGCGGTGAGCCGGCAGGTCAGCCGCTCCGCCGCCACCGACGACGAACTCGAGCTGCTGGCCTCGGCTCGCGTCGCGCTGCGCAAGTCGTATGTCGACGGTGCCCGGGTCAAGCTCCTCGGGGTCGGCCTCAGCGGTCTCGAGCACCCCCGCCCCGACTATCAGCTTCCGCTCTTCAACTGAACCGGCCGTGGCGACGCCGGGCGTCCGCCGGCCACACAATGACCTGGTCATGGATTGGAAGTTGGAGGTCGTTGTCCTTCCCGCCGCCGACATCGATCGAGCCCGGGACTTCTACCGCGATCAGGTCGGCTTCACTCTTGACGTGGATCATCGCGAAGGATCCTTTCGGGTGGTCCAGCTGACTCCGCCCGGCTCCGCCTGCTCGGTCACCTTTGTCTCCACCACTCCCCCGGGGACGCCTCCCGTGACCGGCCTGCAGGTGGTGGTCAGCGACATCGAGGCGGCGCACGCGCACCTCGTCGAGCGCGGCGTGGAGGTCCGGGGTCCCTTCCACTTCGCGGCCGGGGCCGAGCAGCCGGGGCCGCACCCCGAGCGCGCCGATTACGGCAGTTTCCTCAGCTTTCAGGACCCGGACGGCAACGCGTGGATGGTCCAGGAGGTCCCGAGCCGCGCCCGTTAGCTCATCGCAGGTCTGCGGGCCGGAAGGGGCCGGCCGGGGGCTCAGGCCTCCGTCTGGGGGCGCTTCGGCTGCGGATCGCGCCGGGGCCGCGGGCGCACCCGACGCGAACGACCGCCACCTGCCCCGGCCGTGAGTGAGATCGCCGTCCGGTCCACCCGGGGCCTCTGCTGCACCGCCAGCACATCCCCCACCGTCCGCCAGCCAAAGCGATCCATCCCCCGCGCCACCAGCTCCCGGAAGACCGCCGCCGTCGCCTGCGCATCCCCCAGCGCTGCGTGCGCCGGACTGACGTCCAGGCCCAGCAGCTCGACCACCCGCGACAGGCCCGGCGTCTGGCCGGGCGGCAAATCCAGCACCAGCCGCGCCACCGCCGAGGTGTCGAACACGGGGTGCGGCAGCGGCTCCGACAAGCCCCGCCCCATCAGGTAGGAGTCGAAGGCGTCGTGGGAGTGCTCGACCAAAGCCGCTCCGCGCGCGAAGGCGAGGAAGGCCTGGCGCGCCTCCTCGAACGGCGGCGCGCCACGCAGCATCGACGAGGAGATCCCGTGACGGCGCCGCGCGTAGACGTTGATCGGCGCCGAGGTGTCACAGAGGGTGTCGAAGAGCGCGAGCGACCGCTGGAGCGAGAACCTTTCGGCTCCGATCTCGATCACCCAAAACGGCGTGGAGCCGTTCGTCTCCAGGTCGAAGGCGCAGTACTCGGCGTCCAGGAGCGGGGACTCCGCGGTGGCGGTGGCCGGCTCCCACCGCGGCGCCTCCCAGCGCGCCGGGGACTCGGCACGGGCCTTGAGCAAAGGGCCTTCCTTCGCAGCCGCACGCGCCTCGGGCGCCATCAGTAGGCGTTCTTGTGGGTCCACACGCGACCCAGCGTGAGCAGGATGATCTTCACGTCGAATGCCAGACTCCAGTTCTCAATGTAGTAGAGGTCATAGATCAGTCGGTCCTCGATCGGCGTCTGGCCGCGGAGGTCGTTGGCCTGCGCCCACCCGGTGAGGCCGGGCCGCACCAGGTGCCGGTCCTGGTACCGGGCGAGCCGGTTGGCGAAGTCCTCCACGAACTCGGGTCGCTCCGCCCGCGGGCCGACCAGGCTCATCTCACCCTGCAGGATGTTCCAGAGCTGGGGCAGCTCGTCGAGGGAGAGGCGCCGCAGGCCCTTGCCGACCAGCGTCCGCCTGGGGTCGTCGGGGGCGGCCCAGACCGGCCCGGTCTCGGCTTCGGCGTCGTCCCGCATGCTGCGGAACTTGTGCGCCCGAAAGGTGCGTCCGTTCCTTCCCACGCGCAGCTGATGGATCAGGACCGGCCCGGGCGAGGAGAGTCGCACCAGGATCGCGATCACCGCCAGCACCGGTGACACCAGGACGATCCCGAGGCCGCCGAAGACGAGGTCGAAGGCGCGCTTCAGCACCGCCTTGGAGCCGCCCAGCTCGAGGCCCTGACGCACCTCGATGAGGGGGATGCCGTCGATCTGGTCCGCCCCCACCGGGCCCGTCATGAGCTGGATGATGCCGGGCAGGATGCGGACATCCACCCCAGCCTCCCGGCAGTCCTCGATCACCTCCAGCGTGCGATCCGGCTGATCCAGCGTGACGAAGACGACCGCCACCCCGCGCGTCTCGAGGATGTGTCGCAGGTCGGCCACCCGGCCCAGCACCGGCACTCCGGCGGCCCAGTCCCCCAGGTCCGTGCGATCGGTGAGGACTCCGATCACCCGGTAGCCGTAGGAGGGGAACATGCGGATCCGCTGCACCAGCAGGTCCGCCGAAGGGGACCAGCCGACGACCACCGCCCGATCGGCGCCCAGTCCCCGCGCGCGGCGGCCGGCCACCAGGCGCCGGAGCAGATAGCGGACGACGGCGATCAGCAGCCCGGTGATCAAGATCCAGTAGACGGCGGTCTCGCGCGAGAACTGGAACTCGGTCCCGCTCCGGCCGCTTTCCCGGTAGAGGCCGACGCCGGCCAGGGTCACGACCGCCACCACGACCATGCCCCAGATCAGGGCCAGCAGCTCGTCGATGAAGTCTTTCCCTCGCCGCTGGCGGTACACCCCGAGCAGGAAGAAGACCACCGGCACGATCGCCACCAGCACCGGGGCCGCTAACGCGTATTTCTGGGGTGAGGGCGGCTCGATGCCCGGGTACCGGCCGGGAAAGTCGGGGAGCAGCGTGAACCGGAGCTGATAGGCCAGGTAAAGGGCGACCACCACCGCCCCCGCGTCCAGGACCGCCTGGACCAGCGCGATCCGCCGGCCGCGTGCCGTCATGGAGCCGCCACGCGCCGCTGGACCAGGCTCCGAACCAGCCGCCACTCGTCGCCGTCGACCGCGCGCAGCAGCAGCAGCGCCAGACCGTAGACGACCCCGGCACCTGCGATCACCGGCAGCACCAGCCAGCCGGTCACCTGGTGGAAGGGAAACACGCCGGCCCCCATGATGAGGCCGGCGACGAGGATCCGCCAGGAAAGCCGGTGGACCCGGAGCGCGAGCAGGTGACGGCGGAGGAGAACGAACCCGGCACCGCAGAGGAACACCTCCGTCAAGACCGTCGTCCAGGAGGCGCCGATGTAGCCCCAGAGCGGGATCGCGATCAGGTTGGCCCCCAGGTTGAAGACCATCGACCAGAACGCCGCCCAGGCGAAGCTGGACTGGCGGTCGATCGAGTTGAGGGCGCCGATGAAGGTGTTGGTCACGAACATGAAGACGATCCCGACGGAGAGGATTCGGAACGCCGGCTCCGACGGCCCGTAGTTGTAGATGAAACGGAAGGCGGGCGCCAGGAGTACGCAGCCGATCGTGATCGGCCAGCCCGCCGCCAGGAGGCCCTTCCAGAGCCGCTCCACCGCCCACTGAAAGCGAGGGTCCTTCTCCTTCCACATGAGAGAAAGGACGGGGAACGCCACGCTGAGCACGGTCTGAGCCAGGAAGAGCACGGACGCGAAGACCTTGTAGGCGCTCGCGTACCAGCCGGCCTCGGTGCTCCCCCGGATCAGGTTGACCAGCGGCAGGTCGACGTTGAAATAGATCGAGGTGATGATGAAGGTGAGCGCGAAGGGGAGGCTCATCACCAGCCACCCGCGGACGAAGCCGGGATCCCAGCTCCATCGGACCCGCGCGATCCGGAGCACGTGGAGCACGATCAAGAAGTAGACGCAGTCGAAGGCGTAGGCCAGCGCGTAGGCCCACAGGTAGTAGGTCGGGCCCTGATGGGTGAGCGCCCCGGCGAGGGTGGCGGCCAGCAGCAGGAGCGACTCGAGCACGATCGCGACCGCCTCCGCGCGGAGCCGCTGCACCGCGTACAGGGAATAGCGCAGCAGGTTCGAGAAGGAGGCCAGCACCATCATCGCGAAGCCCGCCGGCACCATCTGCCAGGCGCCGTGGGTCGCCAGCGGGACCGCGACCACGAAGGCCGCCAGCGCCCCCACCGCGAACAGGGGGCGGACCGAGAGGAGCTTGGAGAGGTAGTGGCTGAGCTGGGCCTGATCCCGGGCCGCCTCCCGCTGGTAGAGCGTGTTGAAGCCGACATCCATGATCACGGTCACGAACCCCGAGATCGAGACCACGGTCGAGTACTGGCCGAATTCCGACGGCAGGAGCGCCCGGTTCATGACGATCAGGACGACCAGTGCCAGGACCCGGGAGATGACCCGGGCGACCATCAGGAGTGCGGTGTTGCGGATGGCTCGGGAACCGGCGCCGACGAGCGCCGACTCCCGCGGCTTTCCACTCGCGGAGGCGTCGTCCAACGGTGCCGTCATCCTACCTGCAGGCTTCCGCCCACCCTGAGCGGCCCCTGAACTGGACCGGCTTCCGCTCTCCGCTCCTGTGCTAGATTCGAGTTCGTAACCACGCCCTCACCACCGCTCAGGAGCAGGAACCATCCCCGCCGATCCGTCCCACTCACCGGAGCCTGTCGGCAGCAGCCCCGTCGAGATGACGCGGCGGAAGTTCGTCGTCTGGTGGATGACAGGGCTGCTGACCGCGTTCGCCGCCGTGGTCGTCGCGCCCATCCTCATCTTCATCTGGCCCAACTCCAACGGCCGGGTGAAGAACGTGCCGGTGCACATCACGCTCAACACCAAGCTCGACGACATCCAGGCCACCAGCCCGGTGCAGTTCAACGCGCCCTCTGGCCTGGCGCTGAGGATGGTCACCGGCGGCGGCGACAACTACCCCGGCAAGGTGAGCTTCGGCGGTTACATGGTGAACCTCCACGGGCACCTGGTCTCCTACTCCATCACCTGCCCGCACCTCGGCTGCAGCTACGCCTGGCAGTCGGCTCAGAACCTGTTCCTCTGCCCCTGCCATGGCTCTGAGTTCCGTCTTGATGGCTCGGTGGCGCACGGGCCGGCCGAGGCCCCGCTCGCGGAGTACAAGTTCACCCGTGGGAGCAACCCCCACGAGGTGATCATCGACGGCTATCAGATCATCGGCGCAGGATAGAGGTCGATGGCGAGCATCCCGAGCCCGAAGAACATTCAGGTCGCGGTCGTCGACTGGCTCGACCAGCGGTTCCCGTTCACGGGGGCGGTGGATGATGCGCTCTATCAGCGAGTGCCCAACTTCGCGAACGCGTTCTACTACTGCTTCGGCGGGATGGTCTTCACCCTGATCGTGTTCCAGATCCTGACCGGGATCTTCCTCAGCTTCTACTACGTTCCCGACGCGGCCGTCGTCTCCAGCGCCCAGGGGGCCCAGCCCGCCGCGTGGGCGAGTGTCCAGTTCATCATGAAGGACGTCTACATGGGGCCCCTGGTGCGGGGCATCCACTTCTGGGGCGCCAACCTCCTGATCGTGATGATCGTCCTGCACATGGCCCGCGTCTTCTGGACCGGCTCCTACCGGGCCCCGCGTGAGCTGAACTGGATGGTGGGGGTCATCATGCTGTTCATCGTGATCGCGTTCTCCCTCACCGGCTACCTGCTGCCCTGGGACTCGACGTCCTACTGGGCGTCCGAGGTGACCATCCAGCTGGTGGGCCTGGCGCCGATCGTGGGGGATGCCATGCGCAACATCCTCCAGGGGAGCCCGATCCTGGGCGGCGCCACGCTGCAGCGCTTCTTCACGCTGCACGTTTTCATTCTGCCCGCGCTGATCGTGCTGCTGATGTACGTGCACTTCCGGATGATCCGGAAGGCCGGCATTTCGGAGCCCATGTGAGATGACCGACGAGAAGAAAACGCGGCGGGTGAAGGACGTGAGTCCGGACGGGATCCCGACCACTCAGTGGGACGGCGTCTGGACCGAGGGACCGGGCGCGACCACGGCGGCGATCCCGATCGTCGAGGTCGACGGCGGCGGCAGCGGCGGGCACGTCCTGGAGCCCTCGGACAAACGCGTGCTGATCGGGAAGGACGACATCCTCTACCCGATCGCCGTCTCGCTGGGCCTGGTGTCGGTCCTCTTCGGACAGGCCTCCGGCCACCACCTGGCGGACGACATGCCGGAGGAGGAGACCCACCCCTTCTTCCCCGACCACTTCTGGCCCTACCCCGTGATCATGATGTCGATGCTGGTCGCGATGGGCCTGCTCTCGGTCTTCCAGTCGATCAACATGCAGCTGCCGGCGGCGGCGAGCCCGACCGTCGTCATCACACCTCGACCGGACTGGTACTTCCTCTGGCTCTTCCAGTTCCTGAAGCTGGGGCCGGAGGTGGTGATGGCGATTTACATCCCCACCGTCATCATCCTGATCCTGCTCCTGTGGCCGTTCGTGGACCAGATCGCGGGGCCCCGGCTGGCGCGACTCCTGGGCTGGGCCACCTGGCCGGTGCCGGGCCGGAACGTGATCACCGGTACTGCCTGGATCCTCCTCATGACCTGGGTCGCGTCCTTCACGTTCTGGTCCCTGGCCGGCTGGACCATCTTCGGCGTCACCGGCGGCTAGCTCCGGGCGGCCGTGAAGGCCGTTTCGCGGCTAAAGGGCGTCTCGGGGAGGCGCTTTCGGGGCCGCTTCCCGGCAAACGGCCAGCGGTAGCGGTGTGCGCGGGGTCGGTGTGACAAGATACCCCCCTATGCGCGCGCCCATCACCGGGGCCGAAGGTCAGCTTGGGCGTGATGTCCTCCGCCTGCTACCCGGGGCCCGGGCTACGGACGAGCGGCGCTTTCCGTCGCCGGCGCAGCCGCACCGGCGCGTGCGGGGCCGGGTGGGTGCTCGGTGCGCACCCGGGACCGTCAGAGCAATTCGATAGGGCAGCCGGGCCCGATGGCTTGCGCGAGGCGAACGTCCAGCGTGAGAAGCGGAGCCCCGAGCGTTTCCGCCAGCGCAACGTACATGGCGTCCCAGCCGCGCACGTCATAGCGAAGCTCCCAGGCACGGCGCAGAAGCTCAACGTGGCCGAAACGCGTTCCGCGCCACTCCCGCAGCATGCGCAGGGCGAGCGCGGCGCGCGTGGCGTCGATCTTGCCCAGTAGATGGTCCCGCCGGACGACCCCAAATACCTCGACGTCGACGATCTGCGGCGCCGCGTGATCAGCGTCAGCCTCCAAACGCTCCCGCACTCGCCGCGCGCGTCGCCCGGCCAAGACCACCTCGGCGAGGCACGACGCGTCAACGACGAGCATCAGGCCAGGGTCCACGAATCTCGTCCAGAGCAGTCAGGATGTCCCCTCGCGTGATCCCGGTGTCTGGATCCTTGCGCGCCCGCTCCAGCCATTCGTGAATCGTTGGACGAGCGGCGATTCGGGCCGCTTCGATCCGTAGCAGCTCGGGAACGCTGACGCCTTCCTCCGCCGCGCGCTTGACCAGGCCCGCGTAGACCTCGTCGTCGACGTCGCGGATCTGAATTGTCTTCGGCACGAGCTGCAGACTAGCACCTTGTCATGCGAAGACGCACCTTGGTGCGCCCGAGCCATCCGCCTGCACTGCGAGGTCCGGGTTCCTGCTCGGTACGCTCGCCAGGCACCCGTTGCGTGGGCGTCGGGCCGCCTCCCGCCGGGGTGGCGTTTGGTTCGATCA
>CAWEGH010000007.1:0-105582 GCA_963808785.1 Candidatus Dormiibacterota bacterium
GGCTGCCGGGCCCCTACTCCTCGGCGGTGGAGTGCGACTGGTCCCAGGCCGCCCACACCTCGGGGCGGAGGCGGCCCCGGTCCGGCACCTCCAGGCCATGGTCTCGCGCCCAGGCCCGGACCTCGCTCGCGGTCGGGATGTCCGAGGGGCGGGCTCTCAACACCCGCAGCGTCGGCGGTGGCAGAGCGCTGATCCGCGCCTCCGCGGCGGCTTCGGACTCCGCCCAGGTGTACGCGGCCGCCAGATAGCGGTAGGTCCACTCCTCGGCCAGCGCGCGCGTCTCACAGAACACAATCGGTATCTCCGGCCACCGCACCTGGAGCTCGGCCAGCGTGTCCGCGACCAGCGCCGGCCGCACGTAGCTGGACTTGAAGAGCTGGGAGTACCGCTCCTCCACCGCCACGGCGGCGCGCGGGAGCCCCGACAGCTCACCGAGCGCGAACCTGAGCCGCCCGTCGAGGGCGCTCCCGATCAGGTCCGGCAGCGACTTCCGCTCCACCGCCGCCACCAGGCGCTCCCCCAGGCGCACGCCGTAGTCACCGCAGGGGAGCGCTTGCCTGAGTATCCGCACGTGCTGACCCCGGAAGGCGTAGGCGTAGCGCTCATGCGCGTCGACCACGATCTCCAGCTCGTCCAGCCCGGCCGCTCGCGCCGTGGGCACGGACACCTGCGGACGCGCCTGCCGCCGCGTGCGTGCGGACTGCCAGAAGATCGTCTCCCGTCCCCGGGAGGTCGTGTACACGATCTGAGAGCGGTTCTCGCGCGCCCGGTCCAGCACCAGGTCGATGGCGGCGCCCCGGCGGGCGCAGGAGCGGACCGGTACCCGCTCCACGATCTCGGGCCGGCGCGGCCAGTCTTCCCGCAGCATGGGGTAGCAGAAGAGCGCCTTGGTCCGGGGCCAGACGCCCGAGGTCCGGAACACGAGGCCTCCGCCGTGTGGGACCAGCAGCAGGTAGCCGAGCCGCGATTCCGGGTCCGGGTTCTTCGCGATCAGCAGTTCCGGGAGCGGCACCGGCTCACACCTTCTCGGTGACCCGATATTCGAGGTACTTCCCCAGCAGCAGGCGCGTATGCGACTCGAGCGCCGGGATCGCGTTGAGCACGATGCCCACGATCGGGAAGGTGAGGTACTGGAAGTAGATCGCGACCCGGTGGAGGCGGTTCCAGCCGGGTGGCTTGGGCGGGAGCAGCCGCGCCTCGACGTAGATCAGGATGGCGGCCGAGAAAAGCGCCGCCGAGACGATCAGTGTCGAGAACACCCAGAGGTTCTGCCCGAAGTCGGTGAGCGAGAAGTCGACCGAGACCCAGACCGGCATGTCGGTCCCCAGCAGGAGCAGGATCGGCAGGAAGACCCAGTTCACATGCGTCGCGCTCAGGTTCCAGAAGCGGTAGACGCGAAGCCAGAACGGGATCTCGGGGTGCTCGAAGAGGCGCTTCGCCGCGTACGGGATGTCGGTCACCCCCCAGGCCCAGCGCTTGGTCTGGTTGTACTGGTTGAGCAAGGTCCCGGCGTAGTCGCGAGATTCCGGCGAGTCCCCGTAGAGCGGTAGGAAACAGGGCCGCACCTTGAGGTCCCGTCCGAACACGAAGAAGGACTTCCAGAAGAAGCGTGAATCCTCGGGGATCACGTCCTTGTCCCAGTACCCGACGCGGCGGACGGTGTCGAGCAGCAGGCTGTAGCTCGAAAAAGGCACCAGCCGGCGAGGCTGGGAGTGGTTGTAGAGAGCGGACTGGGTGGAGATCGCTGTCATCACCCGGACCGCGGTGGGCACCGCCCAGATGTTGTTGTAGAAGAGCTGGATCGGCTGCCAGATGGTGCTGTCGGGCAGCGGTGTGCGGGCCTGGTGATAGCTGAGCCAGGGGAAATACTGAGGGTGGACCCGGTAGTCGGAGTCGAGGTCGGTGACGATCACTCGCTTCAAGTCGTAGCCGAGGTCGGTCAGGCGCTTCACCATTTCCCGGCCGCCCCAGTTCATGGCCGCCGATTTCCCCGGCACCAGCGGCGGCTCGAGCGGATCCTTGATGTGGTGGAAGTCCTGGAACTGGTCCCCGAACTTCTCGCGCAGCCGGGCCACGTTGGCCCAGCCCGGTTTGTCCGTCTCACGGGTGATGATGCCGACCAGCTTGAGCTCCTTGGGGTAATTGGCCTCCGCCATCGCTTGCACCGTTCGCTCCAGCGTGCCGTACGGCTCGGTGTAGGTCGGGATGAGGCAGAGGTGGTAGTAGCTCAGCGGATCCCGGGCGCCCTCGGGGACGGGTTCCCGACACTTTTCCAGCCAGTCCATCTCCATGTCGCGCCGCAGGTGTCGGTACGTTCCCCAGCTTCCGGTCACGACGATCGTCGCGCGGGTGAACCAGTAGAGGTCGAAGATCAGGATCGCGATCGCCACCGAGAGCGCCCCGTAGTAGCCGAACGCGATCGGGATCCAGGCCGGGGCCAGCACCAGGGTCCAGGTCAAGAGACCGGGCGAAATCTCGAGCAGGCGGTCGCGCGCCTGCAGCCAGGGCCCCGGCTCCGGCGGGCTGTCGGCGCCGGAGACCGGGCCGGGCGCCTCCCGCGTGGTTGTGGCCATGCCCCGTCAATTCTCCCAGCCGGGGATCGAGACGGTCGGAATACGTTCTGGGCCCGGTGGTGTTTCCCCAGTCATGAGCAGTGTCAAAGAGTTTTCGGACGTGACCTGGGAGCAGGACGTCCTGAAGGCTGAGGGCACCGTGCTGGTCGACTTCTCGGCGACCTGGTGCGGGCCTTGCAAGGCGATGGCGCCGGTGGTCGATGAGCTCGCCGAGGAGTACCAGGGCAGGATCATCGTCGGCAAGCTGGACGTGGACGACAGCCCCACCACCGCGATGCAGTACGACGTACGCGGCGTCCCTACGCTGGGTGTGTTCCGGAATGGCCAGCTGGTCGACCGGCTGGTTGGTTACCCGGGCCCGCGCAATGTCCGATCGTTTTTCGAGAAGCAGGCACCCGTCGCCGAGAAGCAGAAGTCTGCCTGACCATCACCTGGTCCGAGAGGCGGTCCCAGCAGGGACCGCCTCTTTTTTGTGGGCTTCGGTTGGCTCGACCGAACGAGAACCCCCCGGTTCCATCCGGTCGGAGCCCACCAACCTTGCCCCCTCCTGCCGCACCTACGATGTGCTGTCGAATGAATCACCGACTCGAGGAGGGAAGCGCATGGCCGTAACCGTGGCCGCGAGTGACCGGACGACACCCGCCGAGGTGTTGCAGAAGGCACGTGAAACCGGCATCAAGGTCGTCGACGTTCGGTTCAGCGACCTTTTCGGCACCATGCAGCACTTCAGCGTCCCGCTCGACGAGTTCGACGAGGGCGCCTTCGAGGAGGGACTGGGCTTCGACGCCTCCTCGGTCCGCGGCTTCCAGACCATCGACGAGAGCGACATGCTCCTGTTCCCTGATCCGGACACCGCGATCATCGACCCCATCCTTCAGATCCCCACCATGGCGGTCACCTGCGACGTCGTGGACCCGCTGACCCACGAGCCGTACAGCCGCGACCCCCGCTACATCGCGCGCAAGGCGGAGGAGTACCTGAAGACCACCGGCATCGCCGACACCAGCTACTGGGGGCCGGAGGCCGAGTTCTACATCTTCAAAGACCTTCGCTTCGACCAGAACGTCCACAGCGGCTACTACTTCATCGACTCCGACATGGGTCACTGGAACACGGGCGCGAACGGGAAGCCCAACCTGGGCTACCGGCCGCGGGCCAAGGGTGGGTACTTCCAGGCGCCGCCGGTGGACAAGCTGCAGGACCTCCGCTCCGAGATCATGCTCAAGCTGATCGAGGCCGGCGTGACGGTCGAGGTCCAGCACGGTGAGGTCGGGACCGGCGGTCAGTCGGAGATCGACCTCCGCTTCGGCACGCTGCTCAAGATGGCGGACCAGGTCATCCTCTACAAGTACGTGGTCCGCAACGTCTGTGACCAGAACGGGCTGGTGGCGACCTTCATGCCCAAGCCGCTGTTCGGCGACAACGGGACCGGGATGCACACGCATCAGAGCCTCTGGAAGGACGGCGAGACGCTGATGCACGACGCGTCCGGCTACGCCGGCCTTTCCGACCTGGCGCGTCACTACATCGGCGGCCTGCTCGCGCACGCACCGGCCCTGCTCGCGCTGTGCGCGCCGACCACCAACTCCTACCGGCGGCTGGTGCCCGGCTACGAGGCGCCGATCAACCTGGTCTACTCGAAGCGAAATCGCTCTGCCTGCGTGCGCATCCCGATGTACTCGGACAGCCCGAAGGCAAAGCGCATCGAGTTCCGCTCCCCGGATCCGACGGCCAACCCCTACCTGGCCTTCCCGGCGATGCTGCTGGCGGGCCTCGACGGGATCAAGCGCGGGCTGGAGCCGGCGGGCCCGCTGGACAAGGACATCTACGAGCTGGAGGGCCCGGAGAAGGACGCGATCGCCAGCGTGCCCGGCTCGTTGGTTGAGGCGGTCGCCGCGCTCCGTGCCGACCAGCAGTTCCTCCTCGAGGGCGGCGTGTTCACCAAGGACGTCATCGATACGTACATCGAGTTCAAAGAGGACGAGATCGACCAGGTCGCGCTGCGGCCACATCCCTGGGAGTTCGCCCTCTATCACGACGCCTGACGCGTCTGGATAGACTCGGCCCAGAACCCAACCCCACGCCCGAGGGGCCCCAGGTGACCCTGGGGCCCTCTTCGTGTCTTGCCGTCGGTGCCGGGAATGGCGACGGTTGGCGCGACCGTTGCCGTGAGTGAAACTGATGGCGACGATGACCAGGTGGTTCCGGGATCGCTGGGTGGTGGTGGTCGGAGTCATCGCGTTGATTGCGCTCGTCATCGCGGTGCACCCGGCGCGGGTGGCGCGGGCGCTGACACACGCCAACCCCTCGATGCTCGCGCTCATGCTGCCCACGGTGCTGGTGCTCTACCTGGTGCACGGCGTCGCCTGGTGGATCGCGCTGCGGGGAGCCGGGATCAGGGTCTCGCTCGGGCGCGCGATCGCGATCACCTACATGTCGCAAACCTTCACGTACTTGCCGGGCGGTGACCTCTGGCGTGTGCCCCTGGTTGAGAGGGGAGCCGGCGGCCGGGTCGAGGTGGGTGCCGTGACCGGGACCGTGGTCTTCGACGACCTCCTCTACTTCGTCGTGCTCACGCTGGCCATGGTTCCCGCCGCGCTGCGGGCGCCCCTTCTGTTCGCGGGGGTGGGCGCGACGCTGCTGCCCCAGGCCCTCATCTTCGCCATCCTGCTTTGGCCCTGGCTCTACCAGACGCTGGCCGCCCTGGTGACCCGGCTCCCCCTGGTGCGCCGGTTCGAGCGGCAGGTGCAGCTGCTGGGACCTTCGTTCCGGCAGCTGATGCGCCCCCGGACGCTGTTACCGGTGGTTCTCCTCGACGTCCTCGCCTCGCTGCTCGCGATCGCCCTCTTCACGCTCGCCCTGCGTGGCGTTCGCGCCGACGGCGTCGGCCTGAGCCGGATAGCGTTCACCTACTCGCTGGGCCAGGTCGGCTCCAGCCTGACCGTGCTCCCCGCCTCCCTCGGCGCTTACGAGGGGTTGATGACGGGACTGATCGCCGCGCAGGGCGTGGCGGCGGCGGCGGCCGCTCTCGCCGCGCTGCTCTACCGCGGGTTCAACGACGTCCTGATGGCTCTGATCGGCTTCGGGTTCGCCCTCCTGCTGCGCCGGGAGCCGAGTCCTGACCGCCCCCGGCAGGCCCATGCCACCGGCACCGGGTCGGGCTGAGCGCGGCCGCCCGCCGCAGCCGGTCTGGCACCTCCTTCGCGCCGGCTGGGCCGGGAACGGCCGAGCGCTCGGTGTCCTCGACGTCTGGATCCTCTGGGAGCGTCTGCTCGCGACCCTCCAGCGAATCCGGCCGATTCGCGAGGGCGGCGTCCTGCGCCACGCGGTGAGGCGATACCGAGGACCATGGGTGAGGCTGCCGGACGGTGGTCGGGTGGGGCCGGGGGCGGTCGTGATCGAACTGCATCTGGACAATCGCCGGTTCGCCCGGCTTACGGCCGCGGGCGTGAAGCCGCTGGGGATGGTGCGGCTCCTGCGGGAGGACCTGCACGCTCTGGCGCACCTGGTCGAGGGAGGGGCTCTAGGCCCGGTGGCCGGGCTCCACGGGGTCGCCTTCATGGCGTCTGCCGGGCCGGTGCTGGGGTTCGAGTTCCGCGAGCTTTCCCACACGCTCTACCTCCGCCTGGACCGCTTCTTCATGGCGGGCCTGGTCCTGCTCTACAACCCGGGAGGCTGGGGTTCGGTCGCGCGCCACACGGAACGGTGGCCGGGGGAGGTGTGGATGAGCGCCGGCGAACTGCGGCGCCGCTATCTCTGAATGCGAGAGTGATGTCCGCGGCGCCGGTTAGCCGTCAGATCAGGAGGTCCCGAGCATGGCGCGTGCGTGCAGCGCGATCGCGATCGCGACCCGGACCTCGGGATCCGAGACCGGGGTACCGGTGAGCTCCTCGATCCGCGCGATGCGGTAGTTGAGGGAGTTGATGTGAATGCCGAGGTCGCGGGCGGCGGCCCGGCGTACCCAGCGCGCGCCGACCAGCGCTTCCAGGGTCGCCAGAAGCGGCGTGTCGCGGCTCTGGGCGTAGTCCAGGAGCGGGCCCAGGACCTCGTTCACGAAGCGCCGCAGCGCCTCCGGTGACTGCACCTCGAGCAGCAGCCTGAAGGCGCCCAGAGAACGGTAGGAGGTGACCTGTGCCCGAGTGCCGGCACGGCGAGCGAGGCGGAGCGCCTGCCTCGCCTCCTGATGCGACCGGCCGAGCTCGAACACGGAGGCCGCCAGGTTCCCGATCCCGGCCGACGCGCTCCCCGCCTGCACCACCGCCGACACGGTGGCGCGGAGGGATTCCGCGATGCGCTCGGCGGAGGCGAGGTCGGGCGCCGACTCCTCCGGCAGCAGGACCACCGCCGAGGAGGAGCGCAGGAGGGTGAGCGACGCCGGGACCCGGCGGGCAAGCAGCTCGGTCAGCCGGCGATCGAGGACGACGTCCTGCTCGGCACCGGTCCCATTCTCCTCGCCCTGGCCGTCGGGCTCGATCACGAGCACCCAGGCGTGGGTCGGCAGCCGGTGACCGAGGCGCTCCGCCTGGCGGGCCAGCCGCTCCGCCTCGTCCGCGTCCAGGCCTCCGCCCAGGACCTCCTCGATGAGATCGCCCCGCAGACGGCGCTCAACCTCGGCGGCGGCCCGCTCTTTCGAGAGCTCGAGCGCCAGCACCGTCGCCCCGTGCTCCAGCGCGCGGCGCCGTCCTTCCTGGTCCTCCGCCCGCTCGGGGACCTCCACCGCCAGCACCCCGAGCACGTCGTCGCCGGCGCGCACCGGCGTCACGTCGACCGGGATCCGGCGGCGCCCCGCGGTCGCCCGTAGGTCGCGCGCTCCCGCCACCAGCACCGCCGGCGGCACCTGCAGCCGCGCCGGCAGCTCGTCCGGCTCTGACCCCGCCACCCGGACCCTGAAGCCGAGCGGCGAGTAGAGACCGGCGATGCCACCGGCCAGGGCTCCGATCGCGTCCAGGATGGCCGGGATCCCGGCGCCGTCCAGCGTCAGCTTGGTGAACCGCTCGTGGATGTCGTAGGAGAGGCGGATGCGAGTCAGCTGCGCCTCCAGGCGGCGCTGCAGCTCGTTGCGCTCCAGGATGCCCGCGACCTGACCCGCGATCGCGCGGAGAAAGCTCAGGTCTTCGTCACTGAACTCGCGGCGCTCGACGGACTGCACGTTGAGCACGCCGACCAGACGCGGCCCCGACTCGATGGGCACCGACAGCATGGAGTGGAACCGCTCCTCGTCAAAGCCGGGGACCCAGTGCCAGGCGGGGTCGGTGGTGACGTCGGACACCAGCTTCGGTGTCCGGCGGGCGGCCACCCAGCCGGTGATCCCCTCCCCCACCCGCATGTGCACGCGCCCGACCATCGCCTCGTTGAGGCCATTGGTCGCCGTCAGCACCAGGTCGTCGCGCCGGGCCCCGAGCAGATAGAGCGAACAGACGTCGGTGCCGAGGGCGGACGTGGTCTCGTGGATGATGAGAGAGAGCAGCGCGTCGGAGTCCATGGTCGAGGCCGCCGACTGCGACAGCCGCTGCAGGAATTCCAGTTCGCGGACGGTCCGCTCCAACTCCCGGTGCGGTTCGTGCCCGACCGCTTCGAAGGCCCCGCTCGCCCGGTCTCCCATTGGCGTGAGCCTACAAGATTCGTGGCCTTCGATCGGTCGCTCCGCATGAGCACCTCTGTGGCCCCAGGCTAAGTGTCGGAGGCGAGCAGCCGGAGCAGGTCGTCCCCGTAGCGGGTCAGCTTGGCCTCGCCGATGCCGGGCACGCCGAGCAGAGACGAGCGGTCTCGTGGCCGCCGGCTGGCGAGGACGGCGAGGGCGCGGTCCGGGAGGATGACGTACGCCGGCACCTGCTGCGATCGCGCGAGCCCGGAGCGCCACGACCGCAGCCGCTCCATCAGAGCCGCGTCGTCACCCGTCAGCGCCGGCAACGCAGCTCCACCGCCGCGTCGGCTGGTGCGGAGGATTGGCGGGGCCGGAGGCAGGGTCACCTCCGGGACCATCGCCTCCCGGAGCACCTGGCGGCCGTCGTCGGTCATCAGCAGCGTGGGATAGTCGCCCGGGGAGAGACGTGCCAGGCCGGTGTCAACCAACTCTCCGATCAGCGTTCGGATCCGCTCCACCGGCCACCCGCGGAGCGAGCCGAACTGCGGGGTCTCGAGCGCCCACCCGTGAGCGCGCACCCATCGAGTGTCGGACCCGGCGAGGATGGCGGCCAGGTTGGCGCTGCCGAGCCGGAACCGCTCCACCGCCTCCAGGGCGCTCCTCACGATCGCCGGGTCGACCGCCTCCTCACGGTCCTCACGGCCCGTCAGGCAGTTGTCACAGGCGGCGCAGGTTCGCGCCACTCCCTCTTCACCGAAGTAGTCGGCGATGCGCGCGTGCCGGCAGGTTCGGAGGCGGGCATACGACTCCATCTGCTGCAAGCGCGCGTAGCCGTGCTGCCGCCGCTCCTCCACCTGGGGGCCGCCACCCGCCTCCTCGGCCGTCTTGTCGAGCAGGAAGGTCTGGATGTCTCGATCGGCGGGGCGCCAGAGCAGGATGCAGCTTGCCGGCTGTCCGTCGCGACCGGCCCGTCCCGCCTCCTGGTAGTAGCCCTCGATGGAGCCGGGCAGGTGGTAGTGGATGACCTGACGGATGTCCGGGATGTCGACGCCCATCCCGAACGCGATGGTGGCGGCGACCACCCGCAGGCCGCCGGCGGCGAAGTCCTCCTGGACCTGACGGCGCCTTCCCTCCTCGAGCCGGGCGTGGTAGGCAGCCGCCTCGTGCCCGGCCTCACGAAGCTGAGCCGCCACTTCCTCGGTGCCGCGGACAGTGGCGCAGTAGACGAGACAGCGGCCCGGCACCCGGTCCAGCCGGCCGAGCACGAACCGCAGCTTCTCGTCGTCGTCATGCAAGCGGCGGGCGGCCAGCCGCAGATTCTCGCGATGGAAGCCGGTGACCGACACCAACGGCTCCCGGAGGCCCAGCGAGCGGACGATGTCCAGCCGCACCTGCGGGGTGGCGGTGGCCGTGAAGGCGGAGACGGGCGGACGGCCACAGGCATCGATGGCCTGGCCGAGCAGCCGGTAATCGGGCCGGAAGTCGTGGCCCCAGCTGGAGATGCAGTGGGCCTCGTCGACCACGAAGCGGGCCGGCCCCAGGGCCCGCAGCCGCTCGGCGAAGCCAGGCCGGGCGAACCGCTCGGGTGCCACATAGAGGAGGCGCACCCGGCCTGCCTCCGCGTCCTCCAGCACCTGCTCCTGCTCCCACCGCGGGAGGGTGGAGTTGACGAACGCCGCCTCCACGCCCAGCGAGCGGAGACGGTCGACCTGGTCCTTCATGAGGGCGATGAGCGGCGAGATGACCATCGTGACCCCCGACGCGAGCAGCGCCGGCACCCAATAGCTGATCGACTTGCCGGACCCGGTCGGGGCCACCGAGAGGACGTCGCGTCCCTTCAGCTGCGCCTCCACCACCCCCTCCTGTCCGGGCCGGAAGTCCTCCAGGTGGAAGGTGGCGCGCAGGACGTCGAGGGGCGCCGGCATGACCGCGCCCGACTCTAGCAGCGGCCCGGCCGCCGCCGTCTCCCCTTAACCTGCAGTGCCTCCAGGGTGGTGAGACACCGAGCGAGTCGTGAGGGCACGTTTTCTCGACACTCCGGGCCTACAGCGCGCCCGGTAGGGCCGGAATGTAGAGAAACGGCCCCCGGACCTTCAGGCGGCGAAGACCGGGTCGGGGCTGAACTGCGTGCGGTAGAGGCGGGCGTAGAGACCGTCGCGGGCCAGCAGCTCCTGGTGGGTCCCCTGATCCACCACCCGGCCCTGTTCGAGCACCAGGATCTTGTCCGCCGCCAGCACCGTCGAGAGCCGGTGGGCGATCACGATCGAGGTCCGGCCCCGGAAGAGCGGCGCCAGCGCCGACTGGATCAGGCGTTCCGACTCCGAGTCGAGGGCCGAGGTGGCCTCGTCGAGGATCAGCAGCCGGGGGTCCTTCAAGATCACCCTCGCGATCGCGATCCGCTGCTTCTCGCCCCCCGAGAGCCGGTGCCCGCGCTCGCCGACCACCGTGTCGTAGCCGTCGGGCAGCGACTCGATGAGCTCGTGGATGTGCGCCGCGCGAGCGGCCGCGATCATCTCCTCCTCGGTCGCCTCCGGCCGCACGTAGAGCAGGTTGTCGCGCACCGAGGAATGGAAGAGGAAGGTGTCCTGGAAGACGATGCCGATCTGCCGTCCCAGGGACTCGAGCGTCAGGTCACGCAGATCGATCCCGTCCAGCCGCACCGCCCCCTCGGTGGGGTCGTAGAAGCGCGGCAGCAGCGAGGTGATGGTGGTCTTGCCGGCGCCCGACGGGCCGACCAGCGCCGTCAGCTGACCGGGCTCGATGTGGAACGTCACGTCGTCCAGCGCCAAAGTCACCGGCTGATAACGGAAGCTCACGTGGTCGAAGTCGATGGCACCCTGCGCCTGGCCCAGCGCCAGCGCGTCCGGCTTGTCGTCGATCTCGACCGGCAGGTCCTGGTAGTCGAAGATGCGCTGGAAGAGCGCGAGCGAGCCGACGATGTTGACGTGGAGGGAGGTCAGCTGCCCGACCGGGCCGTAGAGCCGTGAGAGAAGGACCGTGGCGAAGGTGACGACCACGCCCACCGACAGCTCACCCTTCAGCACCAGGTGGCCGCCGAGCACCCACAGCACCGCCGGCCCAGCCGTCCCCAGGACGTTCATCACCATGAAGAACCAGCGCCCCACCATCGCCTGACGGACGCTCAGGTCGCGCACCTGGCGGGACAGGAGCCGGAACCTGAGGCGCTCCGACTGCTGCTTGACGAAGGCCTTGACGAGCAGGATGCCGGAGATCCCGAGCACCTCCTGCATGTAGGCCGTCATCTCGCTCAGCTTCGACTGCGTGTCCTTGCGGGCGCGGAAGGTGGCCTGCCCGACGCTGCGGGTGGGGATGGCGAACAGGGGCACCACGACGATCGCCGCGATCGTCAGCTGCCAGCTGAGCGTGAACATGTAGACGAGCGTGGTGGTGATGATGACGATGTTCTGGACCAGGCTGAAGATCGTGTCCGAGACCACCGACTGGATGCCGTTGACGTCGTTGGTGAGCCGTGACATGACGTCGCCGGTGCGGTTTTTGGTGAAGAAGGCGACCGACTGGCGCAGCAGGTGCTCGAAGAGACCGGTGCGCAGGTCGTACATGATGCTCTGGCTGATCCGGTTGCTGAACCAGTTCTGCAGTACCCCGATGGCGCCTGCCGCGAGGGCCGAGACGACCAGCAGCGCGACCAGCCGGCAGACCGTGGTGAACGTGATGTCGCGCGCGCTCAACCCGTTGACCAGCGTCTTCGTGATCTGCGCCGGCACCAGCCCCAGGAGCGCCGCCACCCCGATGCAGAGGAGGACCACGATCGCCTCCTTCCAGTAGGGCAGGAAGTGGCGGAAGACGCGCTTCAGCATCGGCCACTCGAGCTTGGCCTCGGCCTTCTGCCCCCAGTCGGGACGGTGTCCGCCCCCAAGCCACATCAAGGGGCGACTCCCGTAATTCTGTAATCGTTCATTGCCTGCACGTTGCGATATATCGGTAGGCTTCTAATTCTATTCCCGGCGCCGTTCAGCTGGGTACGGTCGCCGTGATCACCGCACCATGGGTCGCGTCCAGAGTTCCGGACTTGATCGTGGTGGTGGTCGCTCCGAGCCGCTCCTGGAAGGCCCATGGTGAGGCGCCCGCGGGGACGTTTTGGGCGCTCCACGTGTACACCTGGCCCGGCTCCGGACGGCAGGGGTTGACGGCCCCGCAGAGCTGAAACTCATTCTGGCCTGCCTGTGGGGCCTGGAAATACACGTCGAGCTCTTCGCCCGGAACCGGCGTGCCGGTCACCAGGAGGCCGAACTCCACCTGGCCGGGGCCTACCGTCGGAGCCCCCGAGGGCCAGGGGAACGTGGGTGCCGGCGTCCCCCCTGGCATCGGAGTGGTGGTCGGCACCGGCGCCGAGGTGGCGGTGACCGTCGGGGCAGGCGTCGGGGCAGGGGCGTCGTGGTGGCAGACGCCGGGGGCGTCCTGGCCGGCGGGCGGTTGGCGCTGGGCCCGCTCGCGCAGCTGGTCAGCGCCGCCAGTGCGGTCCCCACGGAGATGGCCAGCAGAAGCCCGCGCAGCCACGCTCGCATCTCACTGGCGCAACGCGGGCCAGAGGCGGCCAGTTACGCGGCTCACTCCCGACGACAGTCGGGGCACAGACCCTCCAGGTCCAGGCGATGCTCCATGATCTCGTATCCCTGCTGCCGGGCCGCCTGGCTGGCCGCCTCCCCGAGCGCCCGCTCCAGCGCCGCCGAGGGGTCGATGTCCTCCACCCGGCCGCACTGGGCGCACACCACGTGATGATGGTGATGCCCGAGCAGGGTCTCGGCGAGCTCGAACCGAGCGTGGTCGTCGGTGCCCGCGATGCGCCTCGCCACCCCGGCCTCGATCAGCACCGTGACGTTGCGGTAGGCGCTGCTCTGGGGGACCGTCTCCGCCACCGCGACCAGCTCGGGGATGGTCAGGGGACGCCGCGCCCCCATCATCGCCTCCACCAGCTCGCGGCGCGCCGGTGTGTAGCGCTGGTCGGTCGCCAGCAGCCGGTCCGCCGCCGCCGCGTGGACCGCGCTGGCCGTCGTCATGCCTCCATCATCCTCGTCGTCCCGCCGGCCACCCGGCGGCCGCCGCGCCGCCAGGAGTAGAGACGGCCGGCGGTGTAGCCGACCGCCCCCAGGGCGCCGACGAAGAAGCCGATCGGCCACTCGGTCACATACCCGAGCGCGATCGCCGCCCACACCGTCACCAGCGCGATCGCGATCGAGAGTCCGGCCGCCTTCACGGGCTCGGCGACAAAGCACCGCGCGGTCCCGGCGGGCGCGATCGTGAGGCTGAAGGTGAGCAGCGCCCCAACCACCGGCACGGTCAGCGTCGTGGTCAAGGCGACCACGATCAGGAAGAGGACCTCCAGCACCCCCGGACGGAGGCCCCGCGCCTGGCCCATCTGGGGGGCGATGGAGCTCCAGAGCAGCGGCCGGAAGAGGCAGGCGATGGCGACCAGCGCGAGCGCGCCCAGGGCCGCGATCGGCAGCAGCTGGTTCTGCGCCACACCCAGAACCTGCCCGAACAGGAGCCCATAGATCTCGGGCTCGTACTCGACGCTGAAGCTGAGGAAGAGAGCGCCCAGGCCGAGCATGCTGACGAGGGCGAGCGCGGTCACCACGTCGTGACGGCCGCGGCGGCCGAGCCAGCCGATGGTCAGGGCCCCGAGCACGCTGAAGACGCCCAGGCCCGCCAGCGTGTTGACGCCGAGCAGCGCGGCGCCGGCGGCCCCGGCGAACGCGCCCTGGGGCACGGCGTGGGCGACGAAGGCCGCGCCGCGGAGCACGCAGAAGAAGCCGATCGAACCCGCCACCACCGCCACGATCGAGGCCGCGACCCAGGTGTTGAGCATCAAGGAAGAGAACACTCAGCCCTCCCGCTCCGAGCCCCCACCGCCTCCGCGCACCAGGCGCGGCAGCCCGCTTCCCAGGTAGGCGATGAAGATCAGCGCCACGATGAAGAAGCTGACGGGCCACACGTGGCCGTGGGGAGGCCAGCCGGCGCTGTCGTAGGCGAGCACCACTCCCACCGCGACCGTCAGCACCGCCAGGAGGGCGGCGCCGACCATGGCCCCGCCGGGGCGCCGTGTCAATCGCAGGGAGGTCGCCGCCGGCCCGATGAGCAGCGCCGTCGAGAGCACGGAACCGATCGTGACCGCGGACAGCGAAACCGTGAGCGCCAGCACCAGGAGGTAGAGGAGGCCCACCGCGCGCACGGGGACGCCGCGCGCGGCGGCGATCTCAGCGCTGATCGAAGACAGCAGCAGCATCCGGTAGAGCACGAGCACCAATGCGACGCAGACCAGTGAGAGCGCGACCAGGACCGGGAGCAGGCTCGTGTCGACCACGAACAGCGAGCCGAACAGGATCTGGACCGGGGCGCCGGTGGTGCTGGTCAAAGTCGTCCCCAGGTAGAGAAACAGCGCCGCCAGACCGGTTGCCGCGCCGAGCACGATGCCCGTGGCCACGTCCCGTCCCCGAGGCAGGCGCAAGCCGAGCAGTTCCAGCGCTCCGGCCGCCGCCACCCCGAGCGCGGCGAAACCCCAGAAGGGGTTGACGCCGACGAGGTACGCCCCTGAACCCCCGGTGGTGCTGACGTCAGCCAGCGAGTGGCCGGCGAAGGACTGCCCGCGCAGCACCGTGAAGACCCCCGCACAGGCAGAGGCCGCGGCGACCACACCGCCCGCGAGGAGGGCAGTGCGGACGACCGGACTCTGCGCGAAGCCGGGGGCGAAGGAAAAGGTGAGGAGAATAGTCATCGCGGCTGCGTCATCCGGCGTGCGGCCTGGTCCTGTTCCGGCTCGCAGTGACCGCCCTCCAGGCTGCCGCCGCTCCCGGCCAGCACCACGTAGCGGCCACCTGCCCGCACCACGTCCACGCGTTCGGCGTAGAGCTCGCTCAGGACGTCGGAGCGAACCACCTCCGGCACGGTCCCGCTCACCGCCCGGCCCTGGGCCAGGTAGACGATGCGATCCATCGCATCCAGCAGCGGATTCATGTCGTGTGCCGAGAGGAGGACCGAGATTTCTTCGGTGTCCACGATCCTCCGCAGCACCGCCACCACCTCCTGCTGACTGCGCAGGTCGAGGTTCGCCAGCGGCTCGTCGAGCAGCAGCAAACGGGGGCGGCCGATCAAGGCGGTGGCCAGCAGGACCCGTTGCTGCTCCCCTCCGGAAAGCGCGCCCACCCGGCGGTCGGCGAAGCCCAGGGCGTCCACTTGAGCCAGCGCCTCGTCCACTCGCCGCCGCCGCGCTCGCGTGGGCAGCGGCAGCCCGAGGCGGTGACCGTCGAGGCCCAGACCCACCAGGTCGCGGGCCCGCACGGGGGCGTCGGGGTCGAGCTGCATCTTCTGGGGCACGTACCCGACCAGGCGCCGGCGCGGCTGCCGCCGTCGTCCTGCCACCAGGACCCGACCGGTGGCAGCGGGAAGCTGGCCCAGAATGACCTTGAAGAGCGTCGTCTTGCCCGCTCCGTTGGACCCGATCAGCCCCGCGAAGGTCCCGGGTGCCAGCGTGAAGTCGACGTCGCGCAGCACCTGGTGGCCACCCAGCGTCACCCCCAGGTTCACGACCTCGAGGGTCGGCGTGCCCTGCTCGATCGCGTTCGACTCTCTCAGCATCGCCGGCATCAGAGATGCTGCGTGGACGTCCCGTCCTCGAGCGCGCTTTGCAGGGCCCGGGTCTCGGCAAGCATCCAGCTCTGGTAGGTGTACGCGGGGGGCATGGTCTCGTACATCCCCACCACCGGCACGCCGCTCTGCCCGGCGATGGCGAGGAACGTCTGGGTGATGGAGTCGGTGACCTGCTCGTTGTAGAGGAGGGCCTTCACCCGGTGCTGCCGCAGCAGGTTCTCCTCCAGGGTCACGTCCTGCGGAGACAGATCGACACCGTTCATGACATCGGCCTGCAGCCGCCAGGGTGTCTTGTCATCGAGACCCGCGGCCTGAAGGAGATAGTCGGGCACCGGCTCGGTGACCGCCACCGGGGCACCGGCATCGCGCGCACTCAGCGCGCCGATCGCCCGCCGCCAGGGATCAAGCGACCTGTCGAAGGTCTGCACCCGGTGGTGAAAGTAGGAAGCATGCGCCGGCTGCAGGGCGGAGAGCTCCTCCCCGATACGCTCCGCCACCAAGGGCATCGTGCCCGGCCGGTACCAGAGGTGCGGGTTGGGGACCGCAGCCGGGAGGCCCAGCACCTTCTGTGCGTCGATCACCCGGCGGCTGGAGTTGGACGCCGACCTCTCGATCTGTGCCATGAAGTCGTCGTAGCCGGCGCCGTTTTGGACCACCAGCTGCGCCCCACCGACTTCCTGTGCGACCGCAGCGCTGACCTCGAATGCGTGCGGGTCGGTGTTGGGGTTGCTCATAACCGCCGTCACCTCGATGTACCGCCCACCGATCTGAGACAGCACGTTCGCGTACTCGTTCTCCGCGCCCACGGCCTGGACCCGGCCCGAGTCTGCCCAGCCTCCGGGGCCGGACTCGGTGCCGCAGGCGGCGGCGAGGACCGCCGTCAACCCGAGCAGCGAGGCAACCAGTAGGCGGCGTCCGCACACATCGAGAATGATAACGATTATCACTTCATCGTGCGTACCTTTGCGTGCCGCGCGCGCGTTTCTCTTAACGATGAGGGGTGGTCGCGGTCTGCTCGCAGGCCTCGCGACACTGGCCACAGGAGCCCTGCTGCTCCTCCTCGGCTGTGGGAGCACGCCTCCCACCGCCCACACCGAGAGTCCGGGCGAGGCGACTCGAGTCGCCGTTCTCCACACGGTCGAGAACGCCTTCTTCAGCTCCACCGGCGACTCCCCGGACCTCCGCTTGACCAGCCTGGAGGAGGTCGGGATGGGTGCTTCGAATTGGGCCCGGGCCACCTTCGGAGCGACCCCCGCCGCACCACCCACCACCCGCCAGGCGCTCTCCAGGGGAGACGACGAGGGTCTGCTCAGGCAGGCCGGCGGCGGGGCCTGGACCTGGCTCGGCTTCCTGGCACCCGGCGCTTCCTGCCGCAC
This sequence comes from Candidatus Dormiibacterota bacterium, assembly GCA_963808785.1. Taxonomy (GTDB): domain Bacteria; phylum Chloroflexota; class Dormibacteria; order Dormibacterales; family Dormibacteraceae; genus CAVTSA01. The sequence goes on from CAWEGH010000007.1 coordinate 17,160, forward strand.
CGCCGGCCGGTCGCTCCCGGGCCGGGTCGCGCGGCTCCTGGGCCTGCCGCCCGTGTGCGCCAGCGCCCCGACACCGAACGTGTCGCCATCCGGCACCGGTGTCGGGGTGGCGCAGACCACGCTGACCAGCGGCGACCAGGCGACTCTCCTCAGCATCTTCGTGACCACCAAGAATTCGGGGCCTACCGGCCAGGTGCTGACGCCGACCACGATCATGGTCAGCGCGTCGACGCCGCCCCGAGCCGCGCTGGTCCCGGGTGGCGAGTGGGCGATGGTCACCTACGCGCCGGCGGCGGGGGCGCCCGAGCCGTTGACCAGGATGCAGCTGGAGAACGGCACCGGCACAGCCTTCTTCTTCGACCAGGCGGGACGGGGCTGGCAGCTGCGCGGCCTCGCGGGGCGGCCATTCTGCAGCGGCGCCAACACCGCCCAGGTTCCGCCCGCGGTCCTCACCCTCTGGGGTCACCGCTGCTGAGGCCGCCGGCATGCTCATGAGACCCGCCAGGGTCGAAGCCGATACGATCCGCTGTCGTGTTCACGATCGCTGACGTCGAGGCTGTACACCATCGCCTGGGCACCGCCGCCACCCTGCCCGAATACCTGCGCGAACTCAACGCGATGGGCGTCACAAGGAGCGATTCATTTCTTTCGGACGGCCACTCGGAGTACTTCGGCGAAGGCGGCCACAAGGTGGTCGGGCCGGCCACGCACGAGGCGCTCGTGGTGGCGGAGACGGCGAGCGCAGATCGGGTACGCGAGCACCTGGAACGGCACGGCCGCGGCGAGACCAACTACGTCGAGATGTCAAGGAGGCTGGCCGCCGGCGGGATAGCGAAGTGGACCTTCGACACCGAGCGGATGACGATCTCGTATCGCGACGCGGCAGACCACGAGGTCCTCGTCGACGAGGTCGGCTGATCGGCAGGAACGTCTAAGCCTTCGGGAAGAATAGGTGTCTCAGTTGGGCTAAGACCTGTGGATCACATGTATCCTTATCTCACCCATGGGTCTCCACATCAACCCATACATCGTCCTGGGCAGCGCGGTGGTGGGTCTGTGCGTGGGTCTCACCGGAGCCGGCGGCGGCGCGCTCATGACCCCCATGCTGATCCTGCTGTTCGGCGTGAAGCCGTCCTCGGCGATCTCCAGTGACCTGGTCGCAGCGGTGCTGATGCGACCTGTCGGTGCTGCGGTGCACCTTCGCAAGGGCACGGTGAACCTACGCTTGGTTGGGCTGATGGTGCTCGGCTCCGTGCCGGCGGCATTCGCGGGCGCCTACCTGCTCAGCCGTTTCGGCAATGGCGCGGCTGCGCAGAGGAAGGTCGAGATCGCGCTCGGGGCCGCGCTGCTGGTCGGGGTGGGCGCGATGGTCCTGCGCTACGTGATGGACCGCCGATCAGGGGTCGAGCGTGACGGCACCACAACCGAGGTCAAGGCGCGGCCGCTGCTGACCGTCCTGATCGGGATGATCGGCGGGCTCATCGTAGGCATGACGTCGGTGGGTGCGGGTTCCCTGATGATCGTGCTCCTGCTGTTCGTCTACCCGCGGCTCAGCGCGGGCCGGCTGGTCGGTACGGACCTCAGCCAGGCGGTACCACTCACCCTCGCGGCCGCCCTGGGTGCCCTGGCCTTCGGACATGTCGAATTCGGCGTGACCGCCTCGATCGTGATCGGCAGCGTTCCGGCGGTCGTGATCGGTGCGCTGCTCTCATCGTGGGCACCAGACGACTACATAAGGCCCGTGATCACGTTTGTGATCCTGGCTTCGGGACTGAAGTACGTTGGGGTGGGCACCACGGCCCTGGCCTGGATCCTGTTCGCGGTCGCGCTCGCGGGAGGTGGGTACTGGCTCGTGAAGATAAAGGCCTGGCGCAGCGGTCGGCAGTTGTCCCGTGTTCTCGTGCAAACCCTGTCTGGTGGGGGCAGCGCAGAGCAGGTCGAGTAGCGATAATCGACCCATAACGAGCCCATAACCAGAGGTTAATTAAGCGCGGGTAATGTGTGGCGCAGTGAGCGTCACCCTGATCGTCGTGATCTTGGTCGTGGCCACCGCCCTTGCCTTCGATTTCACGAACGGCTTTCACGACACCGCCAATGCGATGGCGACTTCGGTTGCGACCAAGGCGCTCCCGCCGCGCGTCGCGGTCCTGGTTTCGGCGGTCCTGAACACGGCCGGGGCCTTCCTCTCCCTCGCGGTCGCAACCACGATCGTGAAAGGCATCGTCGATTCGCATGTCATCACCGTCGAGACGGTGCTCGCCGGCCTCGTGGGAGCCATTATTTGGAATCTGGTCACGTGGTACCTGGGGCTGCCCTCGAGCTCCTCCCACGCGCTGATCGGCGGCCTGGTGGGCGCTGCCATCGTGACGGCGGGCTGGCAGGCCGTGGAGTACGGCGGCCTCATCTCGAAGGTGCTGCTGCCGGCCCTGATCTCGCCGCTGGTGGCCTTCCTGGCCGCGAGTTCCTCGACCTTCCTCGCTTACAGGATCACACGGCGTGGCGAGGAACGGGTCAACGTGAGGGTGTTTCGAATCGGACAGATCGTCGCGGGATCGCTGGTCTCGTTGGCGCACGGAACCAACGACGCGCAGAAGACGATGGGCGTCATCACGCTGGCGCTGATCACCGCCGGTTACCTTGACCAGACCGCAAGCGTGCCGATCTGGGTCATCCTGAGCTGCGGCGTCTGTATCGGGCTCGGCACCTACTTCGGCGCCTGGCGGGTGATCCGGACGCTCGGCAAGGGCCTCACCCAGCTTGAGAGCACGCAGGGCTTCGCGGCGGCCTGGTGCTCGTCGGCGGTGATCTTGATCAGTTCCCACTTCGGCTTTCCCCTCTCCACGACGCACGTCTGCTCCGGCGGGGTGATAGGCGCGGGGGCGGGCAAGAAGGTGAGGGGAGTCCGCTGGAGTCTCGCCGGAACGATGCTCGCAGGCTGGCTGATCACGCTTCCCGCTGCTGCCTGCCTGGCGGGTGCGGCGGCGTTCGTGGCGGCACGCGTCGGCGGCGTAGTCGGGGCCGGAATCGTCACCATCGCCCTCGGCCTGATCGCCCTCGTGATCTTCCTGGCGTCCCTGCGGAACCGGGTCACGGCCGCCAACGTCAATGACGAAGTCGCGGCGGGTCAGATCCTCGCGCTGCAGTCCACCCAGCCGCCCGAGGATCTCCCGCGGGAGGTGGCCTGATGCTTGCGCTGACCGCGGCGGCCGCACCCCTGATCGATTGGAGCTCCCTGCTCACGGTGGCCGCTCTCTCGATCGTGGTCGGCGTGGTTGGGGTCTCGGTATATGCGGTCGGCGTGGTAGGCGTCAACCATTCGGTGGGGCGTACCGAGGGGGGGCACGCCAGGTCCCTCGGCGTGGCTCTCGCCGTCGTCTGCTTTGCGATCGCGGTCGCCTCGGTGGCCGGCGGGCTTTTCCTGATCGTCGACAAGACCTGGAGGCCTTAGGCGGGCTGGGCGAGCGCCCCGCAGGCGGCAACTTTCTCAACGCGGTCGTCCTTCTGCGGCAGGTGCAGGGCTGGGCGGGAACAACCAGGGCTGAGGCGGCTTGGCCGTAACGCAAAAGCGTTCCCGGGCTTCACGCGGCTTTGAGGCTCGCCGGACGAACGCGTATGGTGTTTTGTTCGATCCTGTCCGCGCACCTCGCCTCGGACGGACCTTGATGGCGGGCACGGTTTCGGGCTGGCCACATCTTAAGCAAGGGGAATGCTCATGGATCGCCTGGCGGTGCTCGGCTGCTTTGGACCCGACGGCATGACGCGTTGAGCCGGATAGTCCTGATCGAAGACGACGAGGGGATCGCGGAGATGCTGTCGTTCAGTCTCGAGGCGGCGGGGCATCACGTGGTGGCGGCGCGGGACGGCGTCAGCGGGTTGCGTCTGGCCCGGACCAGTGCACCTGATGTGGTGCTGCTGGACCTCATGTTGCCCGGAATGGACGGGCTCGAGGTATGCCGGCGGCTACGCCATTCCAGCACGACTCCGGTCATCATGCTGACGGCTCATGAGGGCAGCGAGCTCGATGCGGTCATGGATTCCGAGCTCGGTGTCCACGATTACATCGGCAAGCCTTTCTCGATCGTTGAGTTGCTCGTCCGCATCGCCTCCGCCTTGGCTCGGGACCCGGTGGGCGCCCAATATCAGCGAACGGGCTGACGGGTTCGGGCCTCCTGGGTCCTGTCGGCTGTCGACCAATGGCCATGACGTGTCCGGCAGCCACGGGGGTAGAGGCCGGCTCCCTCTGTCAGCGGTAGTGGTGCCCCGGTTGAGAAACCCGTGATTCACCGACCTGGACGAGTCGAAAACCACCTGGCGCATTCGACGGTGTAATGACAAACGCAGGCCCGTGGAAGGTCGAGTAGAAGAGGAAGCTCCCCATGGCGGTGGTGATATGCGACATGTCCATGTCGCTCGACGGGTACGTCACAGGCCCGAACGACAGCCGCGAGAACCCGTTCGGCGACGGCGCCGGCATGCTCCACGACTGGATGTTCAGTGCGTCGACGGATGAAGATCGGGCCCTCCTCCAGCACATGCTCGACGGTGCGGGCGCGGTCGTCATGGGCCGCAAGTCCTTCAACAAGAATGAGGGAGACGGCGGTTGGGGCGACGGCGGCCCTGTCGGGGACGTCCCATGCTTCGTGGTCACCCACAGCAAGCCGACCACCTCTTACCCATCGGTGTTCACCTTCGTCACCGATGGTGTGGCGAGCGCGATCGAACAGGCTAAGAATGTCGCCGGGGAGAAGGTCGTCGGCCTGCATGGCGCGACCGTCACGCAGCAGGCGCTCCCGTTGGGCCTGGTCGACGAGGTCCACGTGCACGTGATCCCGGTCCTGCTCGGCGGCGGCACCCCGCTGTTCGGCAGGCTTACCTCGTCCATCAGGCTCGAACGCACTCGGGCTCTGGTGACGCCGGCCGCGACACACCTCGATTTCCGCGTGGTCCGGTAAGCACCTGAGGAATGCGCCCGGTGGTCCGGGCTGCGCCCACGAACCGAGCCCGGCCACCATCGCCGGCCGCGTCGTTGTGCAGGGTGACTCCGACCTCCCCGACCTCCCGTCGTCGTTCGACCGTTGCATTGCCAATAGCTCCTGGCTGAGGATGAGGTGGCGTCGATGATGCGTATCGGAGAGCTCTCGAAAAGGAGCGGCATGTCGATCCGCCTGCTGCGCCACTACGAGGAGATGGGCCTCATTTACATGGCCCGGCGGAGCGCGGGGAACTACAGGCTCTTCGACGAGGAGGCGCTCTGGTGCGTCGCGGTGATCCGTAGTCTGCGCGGCCTGGGCCTATCAGAGGCCGAGATCCGTGATTTGGCCCAGGTCTACATCGGGCATCCCGAGCAGCAAATCGGGCCGGTGCTCGCCGAGAGACTGCGGCTGGTCAAGGAGCGTATCGATCGGCGCGTCGCTGAGCTGAGCCAGCTGAAGGGTCAGATCGAGGAGTTCGAGCTCGCGCACCACCGCGAGCTGGCAGGACAGGGGAGCGACTTCCGGTCAGGGGACCCGAGATCGAAAGTGTCTTGACTCTAACCCCGGGGTGAGGCTGTAGCGTCCGTTTGGAGATGACGGTCACGAGCGGAACGGGCAATGCCCGCATCCTTGGCGGCGGTCACGGCCGCGCTATCGGCACCGGTGGCACCATCACTCGGGCTGTCCTCGGGGGCGTGCTCTTGGGGAGCGTCGTCTGGCGCGAACTCTGGCCGGGGCACCTAACGGGCCTCGGCCTCGCCGTCGGCTTGCTCGTCTTCCCGGCGGTAGTGCTGGCCTGGCAGTGGCAGCGTTCGCGCCGGCGCCCGTCACAACTGAGGGCGACCGGGCTGTTGGCGACGACCGTGAACTGTCTGGTGGGCCTCGCGATCTTCCTTAGCGGCCTGTATGTGCAGGTGCTCTGGTTCATGAGCGACGCCATCCTCGCCTTCTACGGGGGGTCGATGCTCATCGCTGCCGTCCGCGGTTACGGTGGTTGCGAGGTGCTGGCGATATCCAACTGGGTCCTGGGCCGCAACGATCAGATCGGTTGCGTGGTCCTGTCCGGGGTCGACGGTTGCGAACGACGCTGTCGAAAACCCTCGTCTCCGATCGCCCCGACCCGGTCGTGAGCCTCGGTGCCGGCTGAGCCAAGTCTCTCGACGGTCGGAGGCAGTGGCGTGGTCTGTGAACGGGCACCCCGAGGTCTTACAGATGCGAAATGGTCCCCGGTCAGCGCCGGGAGGTACGCCAGCTGACCGGCGGTTCGACGACTGGGTAGCACTGACGATCGAGTTCATCCACCGACTGCAGGGGTCCGGACACGAGGTGTCGATTGTCGGGAACTCCATGGGAGGGTCGGCAGCTCTCGTGGCGGCGGCACACGAGCCAACCATTGGCGGCTGCGTTGCGTCGGTCCCAGGGCTGGACCCGCCACCGCCCCAAAGGATGAACGAGGTGGACGTTGAGGGCGGCGAGGTGATGTCCTGGGCTTTTTGGGACCAGTATCAGAGAGCAGATACGCTTGGCGCTCTGCGCAAGATTGCCGTCCCCACCCTCGTGCTCCTGGCCACGAGGGACGACCACTCGCGGGTCGAAACTCGAGCGGCCGCGCGCCAGGTGGCAGCACCCCCGGTCCGCATCGAACTGCTCGAGGGCTATCGGCATGCGACCTGGAGTGACGATCAAGTCGCCAGCGTGATTCGCCGGACCGTCGATTTCCTTGTCGGGAGCCAATCCGAACAAACGCAGGTTGGTTCGTGAGAGGCGCCGACGTCCACAAGCGGATCGTCCATCGGGGCACCGATTTGCCCTCGGCCAGCGCTGGTGGCCGGTAACCGGGGCGCATCGGAGAGGCTCCTTGTAGTAATGGAGACCCCGAGGATGGTTCAGGCTCCGCTCGGTGAGGTCGTCGACGCCGCAAAGGAGGGCCGCTCGGACGCGTGGGACGAACTGGTATTCCGCTTCCAGGACCTGGCCGTCGCGACAACATTCGGCTGGTCAGGGGATGTCGAGAGTGCGCGCGACGCCGCCCAAGAGGCGTTCCTGTTGGCATTCCAGCACCTGGATCAGCTCGACGATCCGGAAGCATTTCCGGGTTGGCTCGCTCGGCTGGTTAGGACGGCCTCGGCGCGGCAGCGCCGTCGTGTCGTGGCCGGTATCGCCTCGCTCGAAGCGGTAGGAGATATCGCGGGCAGTTCCCCAGATCCGGCGATTTTGACTGCGGAACGGGGCGAGCGAGAACGGGTCCGAGTCGGCATCGAGGCTCTACCTAGCGGTGAACGGATCGTCATCGCCCTTCACTACATTGCCGGACTCTCCTATCCGCAGGCGGCTTGCTTCCTCGGCATCTCGGTCTCCGCAGCAAAGAAGCGGGCGTTCTCTGCCCGCGCCAAGTTGAAGGAGATCCTTCCGATGGCCACAGACATGCTGGTTGGCTCGCGACCCTCTGGGGATGGCAGTTTCCGGGACGCCGTACTCTTCTTCGCCGCAATCCGTTCCCATGACGCGCCGACGGTGCGGCGGCTGTTGGCGCGTAGACCCGACCTTATCGACGCGGAGGAGGACTGGAGCCCTGCCGAGGCATTCGATGCCAAGCTTCCGTTCGCAGGCCATGGGACGCCCCTGGTTCGGGCAGCCGGCGCCGCCGACCTGGAGATCGCGCGCCTCCTACTTGATGCCGGCGCGAGCGCCAACGAGCGCTGCTGGTGTGCGGCGGGCGAGAGCCCTCTTTGGACGGCGACGGTGGTCGGCTCGGCTGACGTCGCTGCCCTTCTTCTGGAGCGGGGGGCGGACCCCAACGCAGCAGCCTTCAACGGCGCCACGCCACTGCATGTCGCCGCACAGCGCGGACGGCAGGATCTGATCGCTCTGCTCCGCGACGCAGGTGCGGATCCGGAACGTACAGATTGTGGTGGACGCCGCCCGGCCGACTGGGCGCCGGACGGCAGACTGGATGCCTCCATCGCCCGTACCGCGATCCCGGCATCGGAAGATCACGTTTACACCGGGATTCGGGCCCTGGACCTTTTCGCGCCGCTGTCGCGGTGCTCTGTCGCGCGCTGGCCGGCAGCATACGGTTTGGGACAGCTGGTGACGCTGCTGGAAATCGCTCGAGCCATCCCCGCGGAGACGTGGTTCATTGGTTTCGACCAGGATCAGGTCGATCGCCATGAGCTCGAGCACGGGATGTCGGAACTCCAGTCGGCGGGCCGGGTCATGCTTCTGCCACGGTCGCTTGAGCCGGACCAAGCACGTGTGCGGTTCGACCAGGTCGTGGAAATGGTCACGTCGCCGGCCGGCCGACCCCGGTTCGTGGTGTGCTTTGAGTCCAGGGGCCAGGGTCACGTAGTCGAAGCCGCGCTGCCCGTCCTTGCTGCCAGCCGCGACGTACTGGCCACGATCGTGGTAGAGCCTTATCAGGGCACGTACCCCGCACCAGTGCTCTCCATCCCGGAGGGCTACGACGCGCAAGTCGCATTTGATCCCGTGCGCTCGGCGCGGAGGCTGTACCCGGCGTTGGATCCCCGATCGACTATGAGCCGGCGGTATCCGACTGCCCGCCATCGGCGGTTGGCCGAGCGCTGCAGGGAGCTGTTGAGGGGATACCAGGAGTGCGATCCGGATCTCGGGCTCGATCCTGCCCCCGAAGGCGACCGGGCTTACGTCGCCGCAGTGCAGGCGCTGATACGCTTCCTCGTCCAGAACTACCGCGTCGCCGAGCCCTTCACGTCATTGCCCGGTGAAAGCACTCCGCCAGAGGTCCTACTGCGCTCAGTTGAGGAACTCGTCGGGCGCTGCTGACACCTCCGGAGCACGGACCATTCCGCCGGCGCCCGCAAAGGGGTCACCCTGCTGACGCTTTCAAAGGCGGTCCGACGACGGACCGCTAGCCACGCACAACGGGTGGTACGGATGACCGCGCAGCTTGCGGGTCGCGCAGCCAGGCGTTGCCGTTAGGAAGGGGCCGACGACAGTTGGCACCTGTACCGAATCGCGCGGAGCCCCGGCCGTCCGGCATGCTCACATTGCCGCGCTCTCGCCTGGGAGTCCGGTGGAGATCATCTCACCATGGAGATCATGAATCGACGAGATTGGCTCCCTCGTTGCGAATGCGACCTACAAAAACGCCATTTCCTGGTGGGGGAACCACGGCCGACGTTGATGCCCATCCGGCTGTCATGACGCGGGTCCATAGCTTGAACGCGGTGGGGACGTGCGCGGTTGGGAGCACGACGGACGGAGCTCGAACTGGCGGGGGGTAACCAGGCAGAAGAGCACGGCCGCAAGCCGATTCCTCTTGCGTACGCTGCCTCGCGATCGCGGCGGACCCACGGGCGCGGCTATCGCCTGGACCCCTCTGCAAGACCGGCTTGTGTGCACCCGGACGGCGCCTCGCTGCCCGAGCGGTGGGGCTCACACCTTGGATGTAGATGTGCTCGTTACGGCGGTCGGCGCTGCATCTGCCGAGGCACGGTGTCGACCTTCAGCCGGGAAAATATCCCACCGCAAATCGGGAAGGCGCCTCTTGTGGCCTGGGAAGGCGGCTTCATACCTTGCCCTACGTCGCCGCAAAAACTCACCCAAGGAGGAGCCCATGCTCAACCGTTTGATCGTCTGTTTGACCGCGGTCACGGCCCTGCTCGCTGTCGGCGAAGTGGTGTCCGCCTTCCAGATCGCGGTGCCCGGTTTCGCAATCGTCTTCGCCGCACTCTTGGCCGCCAGCTCGCTGATGCTGTGGCGTCGATGGGTGATCCCCGGAGCCGTACTGGCTGCGCTGCTCACGCTCGTCGAGGTTCTGAACTACCCGGGTTGGCAGAAGCACGGCGTTGGCGACTGGATCTTCGATAGCGCCTTCGCGGTCGTCAGCGCGATCGGTCTCGTGCTCGCCGTGGTCGTGCTGGCCGGGCACCTGCGCACCCGGTTTCGCGCCCGCGCCGCCTGAGTGACAACCTGTAGTCAGCGAGCGGCTGACCTTCTGAATGACGGCGAGCAGGCTTGCCGGATGTGATGCACCATTTGTCGGTGGGAACCAAAGAGGTGGTCCGGCTCGGAGGTACGGACCACCTCGGCGCGTGGCGCGGTGGCACCCGGGCGTTCGCGGTCGTCCTCGCCGCTTCGTGACTCTAGTAGGGTCGGCAGTGGCCGTCACGTTCGACCAAGCCACCACCGAAGCCCGGATCAACGAGCTCGCGACCGCCCTCGTCGTCGGGGTCGTCGCGGCGTCGGGCGTGATCATCATTCTGGCCGCCCCGCGTAATCGGGTGGGGTGGCTGCTGCTCGCAGCCGCCGCCATTTGGGGCGCGGCCGACGGAATGATCGAAGCGGGGGTCCGGGGCGTCGTCACTGCACCAGGGTCGGTCTTCGCAGCAGGCTACTTTGCCGCCGTGGGCCCTGCCCTGCGTCGCTCCGGCTGGCTCCTCGCAGTAGTTGGCGTCCCCATGATCTTCCCTGACGGCCGGCTGCCGGGCGCGCTTTGGAGGTGGCTGGGGGCGGGTCTGCTCGGTTCGATCTTCTGCTTGGGCGCCGGGGAAATTCTCAGCCCGGAGGGCAAGAGGCTGGCCTGGTCCACTGGCACAACCCCCTCGGTCTTCCGCCGACCTGGGCGCCGGGTGGTGGCTTTGTGTCGGCGCTGGGTCTCCTGCTGGCCTTCGTGGCAGCCGGCGGAGCTATCGCCGGCGTCATCGTGCGATGGCGGCGCGGCGACGCTGTGATGCATCAACGGCTTCTCCTGCTGGCGCTGGCCGCGGTTCCGCCGCTGGTCGTCTTGGTCGTCATCGCGATCTCGAATAGTGCGCCCCCTGGCTCTTTGTCGTGGCAACGGTCCCCTTGCCGATCGCGATCGTCACCGCCGTCGTCAACCATGGTCTCTACGACCTCAGGCACGCGACCAACCGAGCCCTCGTCTGGTTGATCTTGTCCGCGGGGCTGGTCGCTACCTACGCGGCAGTGGTAGCGATATGTGCTGTCCTCTTTCCGCAGCATTCCGGGGTGTGGGTGCCGGCGCTGGCAGCAGCGGCGGTGGCGCTAGTCTTGGTCGCGGCACGAGACGCCCTGCAGCGGAGGGTCAACCGAGCGATTTACGGCCGCCAGCGCGAGCCGTACGACACGGAGCTTGGTACGCTCCTTGCCGGCGCGGCCGACATCGACCGGGGGCTCGATGCCACCGTGATCGAGTTGGAGCGCGAGCTTGACTTGCACAACGTCGCGGTGCGAGACGTTGAAGGCCGGGTGGTGTCGGGAGCACCGGCGGCCGGCGGCCGGCAACAAACGATAAGGCTCTTCGCCTACGCGAACCTGGTGGGTGAACTCACGTTCCGGACTCCCGGACCCACGCTGAGCACGGCTGAGGACCGCTTGGTTCGGGATCTCGCCAGGCAACTCGGCATGGCGCTTCATGCGAAGGCCTTGCGTGACGACCTGCAGCTGGCTCGAGAGCGGATCGTCTTCGCCAGGGAGGAGGAGCGGCGCCGCTTGCGCCGTGATCTGCATGACGGGATCGCGCCATCCCTGGCCGCGCTCAAGCTCAAGGCGGAAACCGCTCGGCGGCTGCTTCCGCCCGGGTCAGGGGCCGCGGCGGAACGACTACAAGAGGTGAGCGCCGAGATTCGGGAGACGGTCACAGACATCCGCCGGTTGGTGGAAGGGCTGCGTCCCCCTGCTCTCGATGAGCTTGGGCTGGGCGCCGCGTGTCTGAAGGCAGTTCACCAACTCACCGAAGATTCCGGCATCGCGATTGTCATGGAGGGGTTTGACAGGCTGCCTCCACTGCCCGCGGCGATCGAAGTCGCTGCCTACCGGATCATCCTCGAAGCGGTGACCAACGTGATACGCCACGCCCATGCCAGCAGCTGCCTCATTGCGGCAGGAGCAGAAGCCGAGTCTCTACGGCTCGAGGTTACAGATGACGGCAGGGGCATGAACAGCAGCAGTGGTCAAGGTCATGGACTTCTCACGATGGCTGAACGCGTTGCTGAACTGGGCGGGGACCTGCAACTCGAGCCTTCACCTGGATTCACCGTGCGAGCGCGCTTACCCCTGGGAGCGCCATTCACAGCCGTCACGGATCCGATCGCAGAGGAGAAGTGATGCGCGTTCTCGTGGTTGACGATCACCCGGTCTTTCGCGACGGCCTGGCTGGGCTGCTCGCCACGGCGGGCGGGATCAAGGTCGTCGGGATGGCGAGTACGGCGGAAGAAGCGCTGAACAAGATCCACGAGACGGCCCCGGACGTGGTCCTGATGGATATCAAGCTTCCGGACATGTCCGGCGTTGACGCCACGCGAAGGGCGCTTCATGAGGATCCGGCCCTGGCTGTCGTCGTCCTTACCATGTTCAACGACGACGACACGCTTTATGCCGCGCTCGCTGCCGGCGCTCGGGCCTATCTCCTGAAGGACGCCTCGTCAGAGGAGATCCTGGCTGCGCTCCGGACGGTCGCAAGCGGCGGGGCCGCCTTCGGCGCCGCGGTTGCTGGACGCATGATGCGTGGTTTCAAGCCCACGCCAGGGCCGGGGCGCGAGGAACTTACCCAACGCGAACGGCAGGTGCTTGACCTCCTGGCGAGGGGTCACAGCAACGCTCAGATCGCACACGAGCTGGGCCTATCGCTAAAGACGGTGCAGAACCACGTTTCTCGGGTCCTCGATAAGCTGCAGGCCGAGGACCGAACGCAGGCCGCACTTCGTGCCCGAGGCCTCGTTCCTTAGCTCAAGAAGCGTTTTCCCCGGCCTGGATCGCCGCTGATTTCGGTCGTCTGCGTAGCCCGTTGCCGGACAGAGCAGTCAACCCTCCTCCTGCTGCAGCACCTTCACAAGGGCGGTGTAGACATCATTTGGGGATCGGCGGATCCGGGGGATCCCGCAGCGGATGGCTGCCAGAGGATGCCGCGACTGCTCGACTGCAGGTCGGCGGCTTGGCTCATGCGGCCAATTCCTGACCGCGATTCGCTCTATGGTGGCGCGCGATGCCTGTGACTGCACGAGGAGGACCTGCTCGATGAAGATCGGCCTGCTGGGCACCGGCTTCGGAGCCGCTCACGCCGCCATTTACCACCGGCATCCCGCCGTCGACGGGGTCATCGTCTTCGGCCGTACTCCGGCGAAGCTCGAGAAGATCGCGGCTGAGTTCGGGTTCGTCACGACCACGGAGCTAGACGCGATCTACGACGACCCCTCCATCGATCTCGTCGACGTGTGCCTGCCCACCCGGCTGCATGCCCAACACGTCGTCCGCGGCCTCGATGCCGGCAAGCACGTGCTCTGCGAGCTTCCCCTGGCGGACAACATGGCCGACGCCCAGCGCATGGTCGACGCTCACGCCGCTAGCGACAAGCACCTCTTTGTGGACATGTTCGGACGCTTCGATCCCAGTAATGAGCTGCTGCACACCGCGATCGCCGACAGGCGTTACGGGCCACTCAAGGCACTGGATATCGAGCTCCGGTCGGCGTTGTTGTGGGAGGGCTACGAGATCCGGCTGGACTCGATCGCCATGGACGTGCTGCACGGCGGTCTGGACACGATTGTGACGGCCCTCGGACGACCCACCGCAACGACCGCGTTAGGCGTAGAGAAGATGAGCGGCGGATCGGCGGCCGAGGTGCTGCTCGACTACCCTGGCACAATCGTGCGCTGCAGCGCGTCTGCGCTCATGCCCAAGCCGTACGGTGTGCGCGGCGGCTTTCGGGCCACCTTCACGGACGCCGTCCTCGAATCCAGCTGGACGGCCGGCTACGACGGTCGGGCACGCCCCACGCTGACCGAGTACACCGACCAAGCCGAGCGCACCATCGACCTGCCCGACTCGGATGCCTACGCCGCGGTCATCGAGCACGTCATCGCTTGCCTGCAGCGTGGTGCGATCTCCGGGCTCAGCCCGGCCAGCGTCCTCGACACCCTTCGCGTCACGTTGGACGTTCGTCACGCTCTTAGCCTGGGATAAACACGTCCTGACGGCCCCAGGGCGCTGGAGTCGGTGCGCAACGGTGGCGGGCCGTAGCGGTCCCAGTCGGAACGATTCTTCCGGCCGTCGATGGGCGGGAGAGGAGGACTGAGGGTGAAGGCCGTCATCCCGTGGCGACGAGGTTGGCGGTCGCTGAGAAGAGCGGCTGCGGTAGGTGATCCCACGGATACCAGTCCCATCCGTCGCACTTCTCGGGCTCGAGCCGCTGGGGTTCACCGGCGGCGACCTCCGCCCGATGGTGGAGAGTCACCCCCATGGCCCCTGCGATGTGCCGTTGCCACTACTGCCTGGCGGACAGGATTTGAGGTGTATAGGGGGCGGTCCGGGTCGTTGGTCCGGCTCAGCGGGTTCAGAGGTGGTGCCCCCGGAGAGACTCGAACTCCCGCGCAGGGTTTAGGAAGCCCCGGCGAATAACCCGTTGACGGCCCACCTCAAGTTCAGATCAGCCTCCCGACCCGCACGTCTACTGCCTAAATACTGCCTTTCCCCAACGCCAGTTGAACCGGCCAGGGGTAACCAGGCGGAAGAGTAGGTCCCGCAAGCCGATCATCCCCTAACGAACCCGCTGAATTACCATACGTGACGTGTGGTAGGCTCGCCCTCGTGGTCAAGACCACGATCTACCTACCGGACGAGCTGCACCAAGAGCTCAAGCAGGCTGCGAAGGAGCGCGGGTCCAGCGAGGTCGAGGTCATTCGTACGGCGATTCGACATGAGCTTCTCGGGACTCCCCCCGGGCAAGCTCAGCGTGCACGGCGGCGCGCTCGGCTGCTCGCCGCGATGGGAACGCTGGACCGCTCCGTCTACCCCCCCGGCTACCTGGACGAAGTTCGCGCGGGGTGGACCGGCTGATCGTTCTCGACGCGAGTGTCGTGATCGCCGCGCTCGTGGCCGATGACATTCACCACCAATCAGCGACGGCCGCGCTCGCGGGGGCCGGCGAAGTTGAGCTGATCATCGCGGCCACCACACGCGCCGAGGTCCTGGTCGGACCCGCCCGGGCAGGAGGTGCCGCGCTCGCGCGCGCAACCGCCTTCCTCGACGGCTGTGAGACTGTTCCGGTAACCGCCTCTATAGCGGATGCAGCAGCTGCGTTGAAGTCGCAGCACCAGGGCCTGAGCTTGCCGGACGCGATCTCGCTCGCCGTGGCCAGGTTGATTGACGCAGATGCCGTCTGGACATTCGACAAGCGCTGGACGACCGTCGACTCGCGCGTAACCGTTCCGTAAACCGCCCGCGGCATTCGGTCGGGCGTCGCGCAAGCGAATCTGGGCGGGGTTGTTGGCTCGCCAAGTTCATCTGTGGTGCCCCCGGAGAGACTCGAACTCCCGCACAGGGTTTAGGAAACCTCGCCGAAGATGGCCTTCGGAGCGAATCTGGAGTTCAAATCGGCTTTCGAGCGCACATTACTACTGCCTAAATACTGCCTAACCCTCCAGCGCTACTTGAAGCGGCCATGGGTAACCGGGCAGACGAGTGCATCCTAAAGCGAATCGCGTAGTGAGACGGCCAGGCTCCGGTGCGCCAGGATGATGGGATGATCGACGAGGAGTCGACCAACGTAGGAATGCGGCTCGACGAGGTGTTGGCCGTGTTGATCGACCTGCGCGAGGCGAGCTGTTCCGTGTGGGTCGCCGGCGGCTGGGGAGTGGACGCAGTGATCGGTCGCCAGACGCGGCCGCACCGAGACCTGGACCTCGCCGTGGACGCCGAAAACGAAGCCACCGCCCTGCGCGCCTTGAACGTGCTCGGCTACACGGTAGAAACCGACTGGCGGCCAGTGCGGGTGGAGCTCGTCGCTCCTGTCCGCGGTTGGGTCGACCTGCACCCGGTGGCCTTCGATCGGAGCGGACATGGTCGCCAGGCCGACGAGGACGGAGGCTGCTTCGACTACCCGCCCAAGGCGTTCGCGGAGGGCATCCTTGGGCGGGTCGTCGTGCCGTGCCTGGCCCGGGAGCAGCAGGTGCAGTTTCACCGCGGGTACATCCCGCGTGCGGTCGACCTGCACGACCTGAGACTGCTCGACGAGCTGGCGAGCACCTCCTGAACGGGGCCGGCACTGTGTCGTAAGCCGATCCCTCAGCGGGACGCCCCGGCCGCGCTCGCGCTTGGAGTTGGTCCAGGAACGTTGCCAGTGTTTGTCAGCACTGGCGGGTGGAGAACGCGCTTTCCATCGTGAGTTCTTCGGGCGGTTAAAGGCTCAGCAGCACCTTGGTGGCGCGGCGTTCGTCCATGGCTTGGTAGCCCTCGGCGGCCTGCTCCAGTGGGAGGGTGAGGTCGAAGACCTTACCGGGTTCGATGGTGCGGCCCCAGATGCGCTGGATCAGGTCGGGAAGGAACCGGCGGACGGGAGCAGGGCCACCCAGGACCTGGACCTGGGAGAAGAACAGCTCCTCGCCTGGGTACTGCACGCCGTGGTTGACGCCGACGAAGCCCATGTGCCCGCCGGGGCGGGAGGCTCGCAAGGCCTGCAAGGTCGATTCCTGGGTACCGACGGCCTCGATCACCGAATGTGCACCGAGACCGTTCGTAAGGTCTTTGATCACGGCCACGCCGGCGTCGCCGCGCTCGTCGATGATGTCGGTGGCGCCGAACTCGCGGGCGAGAGCTTGGCGCTCGGGGTGGCGGGACATGGCGATGATCCGCTCTGCGCCGAGCTGTTTGGCGGCGAGCACGCCCATCAGCCCGACGGCGCCGTCACCGACGACTGCGACGGTCTTGCCGGGTCCGGCCTCAGCGGCGACGGCGGCGAACCAGCCGGTGCCGAGGACGTCGGAGGCGGCCAGCAGGTGCGGGATCAGCTCCGGGTCAGGCTGGCCGGGAGTGGCGACCAGGGTGCCGTCGGCGTACGGGATGCGCGCCTTCTCTGACTGGGTGCCGATGTCGGCGGCGACGAACTGGCCATTGACGCACCGAGACGGGTAGCCGGATCGGCAGATCTCGCAGGTGTTATCGGAGATGCAGAACGACCCGACAACGAAGTCGCCGACGTGGAGGGTTCGAACGGCGGAGCCGATCTCTTCGACGGTGCCGATGTATTCGTGGCCCATCGGCTGATGGTCCACGGGCTCAACCCCGCGATAGGGCCACAGATCTGACCCGCAGATGCACGTCGCGGTGAGCCGGATGATCGCGTCGGTGGGCTCCATGATCGTTGGATCGTCGCGCTGTTCGACGCGGACGTCGCCGGCGGTGTGCATTACTACTTGACGCATCGGGTTACTCCTTGAGTTGGTAGAGGGGTTGCTGAGTGGCGGTGTTTGGTGGGTCTGATGGTTTGTGCAGGTGCGCGGGCTCAGGTGCCCTGCGGGTTGACGGTAAGTGGGCTCCGGGTGCGGTGTTCGAGGAGGGCGAGGGTGCCAAGGGGCAGGAAGACGACGACACCGAACAGGGCGCCGACCATGGGCGGGGCGAGGGCGCCGAGAACGCCGCCCAGGGCGACGCCGGTGACCCAGGTGCCGACCGCGGTCCCGAGGTTGAAGACCGAGGTCGCCATCGCGCTGGCCAGGGTCGGGGCATCACCGCCGTAGCGGACTGCCAAGTTCACCAACACCGGGTTCGCCGACAGCCCGACCAGGCCGAGGACGGTGAACAGCACCAGCGTCGGAACCGGCAGGGTCGACACTAAGCACAGGCCACCGGCGACGACGACGGTGGTCGCCGCGGTGGTCAGCGCTGTGCCGAACGGATAGGAGTCTCCGAGCCTGCCGCCGACGATCGTTCCGACCATGGCGCCGGTGCCGAACAGCACCAGGGCGACGGGAATCATCCAGCCGGGCAGACCGGTCCTGTCGGTCAGCAGCGGCGCGACGAAGCTGTAGATCGACAACACACCCGCGTTAACCCCGGCACAAGTCGCCAGAGTCAGCCACAACCGCGGCGACCGCAGCCCGGCGAGCTCGGCCCGCAACGACGGTCCGGCCTGATGAGCCGGCTCGGCCGGCACCGCCCGCGCCACCACGACACCTAGCACTACGGCCAGCACGGCTAAGACCCAGAAGGGTCCCCGCCAGCCGATCAGCTGGCCAGCGAGCGCACCGAGCGGAACGCCGAGCACGGTGGCGAGCATGCCGCCGCCAAGCACGATCCCGAGGGCTCGTGAGCTGGCGAGCGGACCGACGGCGCGCGCAGCCACCACGGTAGCCACGGCCCAGAAGGCGCCGGTGGCGAATGCGGTCAGACACCGGGCGGCGAGCATTACCGCGAAGCTGTCTGTAACGGCGACGACAACGTGGCCAGCGGCGAACACCAGCAGCGCCAAGGTCAGCGTCAGTCGCCGCGACAGCCGCAGCGTGAGCAGCGCCATCGACGGTGTGCCGACGATCATGCCGACAGCGAAGGCCGTGATCGCCAACCCGGCCTGAGCGACGGTGGTGCCGAAATCGGCCGCCATCTCCGGCAGCAGACCGGCCACGACGAGCTCGGTCGTGCCCATCAAGAAGGTGCCCGCAGCGAGCACATAAATCAGCAGCGGCAGGTGTGGTCTCGCCGACGGGCGGGTCCCGCTCCTCTCGAGAGACCCGTCGCGCACCGCCAGGGACTGCTTGACCGCCACGTATTCTCCTCCATGGTGAACCTTGACCGAACGTTCGATTGACTCAACTCTAAACGACTGATAGACTTTAGTCAACATCGGTCGACGCCAGAACCCGAGTACCGAACGAGGAGGCAGCCATGGCCACTGCCGGCAGCGAGCCGGCGGCGAACGAATCCCGCCGCGGGCCCTACCGCAACGGGATCCGGCGCCGTCAGGAGATCGTCGAGGCCGCGACCGAGGTGTTCGGCGAGTTTGGCTACGCGGGCGGCTCTATCCGGGCCATCGCCGCCCGGGTGGGAGTGTCACCGGCAACCTTGTTGTCTCACTTCGGTAGTAAGGAGGGACTCCTGATGGCGGTTCTGGAGGAGTGGAGCCGCCGCACGACCGCCGCCAGCCTCGAGGGGACATCGGGCCTGGCCTACTTCCGGCGGTTCCATGAGGTGATGCAGTTCCATCTCCATAACCGAGGCTTGCTCGAACTGTTCACGACGATCGCGGCGGATGCCTCCAGCCCATCCCATCCCGCGCGCGAGTTCATCCGGCACCGCTACGTGGAGAGCATGGGAAATCTCTGCGTGCAACTAGCCCAGGCGGTCGGTGACGGCGAGATTGCTCCGCTCAACCAGGCCGAAATCGAGCGGGAGGCGCGGCTGCTCACGGCGATGCTTGACGGGATCGGCTTGCAGTGGCTCCTGGACCCCTCGACCGACATGGTGGGAGACGTCACCGCCTTCATGAATGACACCATCGCCCGCTGGCAGCAGCCCCACGCCAGCACCTGACCCGCTCTCGCACCATCCACCTTCGACCCGGATCCGCGCCACCTGGATCCGGGGCAAACCGGCGCGCCGCACGCGGCGTGAGCGTATCGGTAATCACACCACCGTCGCTTCGACCAGGAGAGTCCGCTGATGACCCCACCGCCAGACCCCTACGACGAGCTAATCGGATCGCTCGATCTGCCCGCGAAGATCAAGCTGCTGACCGGTGCCACGATGTTCACCTTGTGGCCCGAGCCCTCGATCGGGCTCGCGGAGCTTCGCCTGTCGGACGGCCCGACCGGGGTCCGCGGGCTCGAGTTCTCCGGAGGCCGGGTCGTGGCGCTGTTCCCGAACGCGACGCTGCTGGCTTCAGCGTGGGACACCGAGGCTGCTCACGAGGTGGGGCAGCTGCTGGCCGAGGAAGCGCTGGCGCAGCACATCCACGTGGTGCTGGGTCCAACGATCAACCTGCACCGCTCGCTGCTGGGTGGCCGGTTGTTCGAGGCGTACTCAGAGGACCCGCTGCTCGCCGGCAAGCTCGCCGCCGCCTACGTGCAAGGAATGCAGGAGCTGGGCGTTGGAGCATGCCTGAAGCACCTGGTCGCCAACGAGTCCGAGACCGAACGCACCACCATGAACAGTGTCGTGGACGAGGCGACTCTGCGGGAGCTGTACCTGCTGCCGTTCGAGATTGCCGTCGCCGAGTCGAACCCCTGGTCGATCATGGCGGCCTACAACGACGTCAACGGGATCGCCGCCACCGAGCAGCACCACGTGAACACCGAGATCGTGAAGGGCGAGTGGGGCTGGGACGGCCTGCTGATGTCGGACTGGCTCGCCACCAAGTCCACCGCGGCCTCGGCCAACGGCGGCCTGGATCTGGTGATGCCGGGTCCGGACGGGCCCTGGGGGGAGGCTCTGGTGCGGGCGGTCCGCGACGGCGAGGTGGCCGAGTCCACCGTCGATCAGCACCTGCACCGGCTTCTCGTCCTCGCCGACCGTGTCGGGGTCTTGGGCGTCGAGCGGGACTATCCCACGGGACAGCCAGCACCGGACAGCTGGCCACGCAAGGAGCAGCTCACCCGGCTGGCCGCCACCGGCATGACCGTGTTGACCAACACCAACGACACGCTGCCGCTCGCCGCGGAGCGGACGGTGGCGTTGATCGGCCGCCACGCGATCGAAACGATCGGCATGGGCGGCGGCTCGGCGCACGTCAACGCGCCCTACATCATCAGCGTGGCCCAGGGCCTCACCGAACGGCTCGGCGACGCGGTCACCGTGGTCGACGGCGTGGAGGTCCGCAATCGGGCCGTCGCGGCCGACCCCACGATCGTCTCCCACCCGGAGACCGGTGAACCCGGTATCCAGGCCTTGATCTACGCCGCCGACGGCACCCTGCTCGAGGACCGGTCGCATCCCGCGGGCAGCACGGTCGTCGGCTTCGACGACAACCTGTCGCAGCCGTTCGCGAAGGTCGTCCTTCGGGCCCGGGTCCAGATCCCCGGTCCGGTCGAGCTCGGCGTTCTCGGTGTTGGCGACTGGGTCCTGCAGACCGCTGACCGCACCCGCGAGTACACGCTGCGGTTGACCAGCACGGGCTTCGGCCAGGACATGCTGGTCCCCCCCACGCAGTTCGAAGTGGTGCAGCTGCATGAGTCGGGGCTGGTCGAGGCCACCGTGAGCCCGCCGGCTCCTGACTCCGACGCAGAAGTGGTCGGCCTGCCGGGCATCGGCTTCTACGGTCTGATCGCCCGGCCTGCTCGCAGGCCCAGCGCCGAGGTGATCGCGAAGGCCGTGGCCGCCGCCCAAGCCGCAGATGTCGCCGTCGTCGTCGTCGGGCTCACCGACGAGCAGGAACTCGAATCCATCGACAAAGACACTCTGCGGCTGCCCGGTGACCAGGACGCGCTCATCTCCGCCGTCGCGGCCGTCGCGGAGCGGACCGTCGTCGTCGTCAACGCCGCGACCCCGGTGCTGATGCCCTGGCTGGAGCGGGTCGACGCCGTGCTCTGGGCCGGGCTGCCTGGTCAAGAAGCCGGCCACGCCGTCGCCGCGGCCCTGCTCGCTGACATCGAGCCCGCCGGCCGACTAGTCACCACCTTCCCGACGGCCGACGGCGCCGCCCCCGCCTGGGACGTGACGCCGGTGGAGGGTGCCATCGTCTACGAAGAAGGCACTTTCATCGGCTACCGCGGCCACTACGCCGGCCGCGTCACACCGCCGGCCTTCTGGTTAGGGCACGGCCTGGGTTACTCCACCTGGTCCTACGACAACATCGAACTCAAGACCGCCGGCCCTAGCCCAACGGTTCGGCTCACCGTGACCAACATCGGAAGCCGCGACAGCCGGGAAGTCGTGCAGGTCTACCTGGAACCGGCAGACGACCGCCAGCCCGTCCGCCTCGTCGGCTGGACCGCCATCTCTGTACCAGCCGCCACTTCCACCCAAGTCGACGTAGCGACCGACGACCGTCTCTGGCGGCGGTGGGATACCGACGCCAGGGCCTGGACCACAATCAAGAACGGCGGCCGACTGCTCATCGCCCGCGGCCTCGGCGACATCCGTGCCAGCCTCAACCTCTATCCATCCACATCTCCCCGCTGATAGCTGACCAGCCACCGCCGAAGCAGCGATGGTTGCACATGCAAGTGGTTCGTGGAGGATCGGCAACCGAACAGGTCTACAGGTCGTCGCTACCGGGTCAGCGCCTGGCGATTGCTTCGCGGACGGCGGGCACGACTTCGTGTGCCCAAAGGTCCAGCGCCGTGTCGCTGTGGCTTTCGCCGGGCCGGACCAGGTAATTGAAGGCGGTGGCAGCGCATTCGAGGGCGGCGAACGTGAGCTCCTCTGTCCACTGCTTCACTCCGCCTCCGATCCAGCGGCCGCTGTCGTCGCGGGTCTCGGGCAGCGGATCGCGGGTAATGCGCCCCGCCACGAGATAGATGGTGCCGACATCAGTAGGCTTCCTCCCGTCCGCAGCGGCCGCTTCATCGATGATGGGCCGTGACTCGGCAACCAGCTGGCTTCGCCAGTCGGCGGCGTGTGGTGGGATCCAGCCGTCGGCGTGCCGGCCCGTTACTGCCAACCCCCTCGGGCCGCCCGATCCGACCCAGATCGGCGGCGTCGGCGCGGCTGCGGGCGTCAGCTCGGTGACGTGGTAGAACTCGCCGTCGAACGTGACCGGGTCGCCACCGCCTGAGAGGGCTCGCACGACCACGATCGCCTCTTCCAGCGCTCGTATTCGGTCTCCGGGCGAGAGGCGCGGGACACCGAGGGCGACAATCTCCTGCTCGTACCCGCCCGCACCGATCGCGAGCAAGACACGACCGCGAGAGACGGTGGACAGTCCTGTGATGGTCCGGGCGAGTATGGGAGCGGGACGGCTTAGCAAGTTCGTGACCATCGCCCCTCCGGTGATGTCGCTGGTTGCGCCCAGAACGAACCCGAGCGCGGCGTAGGCGTCGAGGCGCTCGGCGAAGTAGGGGTGGTCACCAACACTGAAGAAGTCGAGGCCCGCCTTGTCGGCTGTACGGGCGTGCCTGAGCATCTCGTTCACTTGGTGAACACCGGTCTCCAGCCCGAGGCCGAACAGGACCTTGGGGTCAGGGGTCACAACTCGACCAGCGTAGGACCTGCACCCCGCGGATCCAGGCAGAGTTTGATTCCGCTGGGGGAACCACGTATGGACGCGGACGGTTGCGGCTCTCGGCGTAGCGGGTGATCCCAACCGGGCGTCTCAGATAGCTGGTACGGAAGGGATTCTCAATGAGCGGGGGCTAACCGTGACGCCGTCTGGGGGTGATCGAACGCCGGCCGCGGGCGATTTAGGACGCGGCCACGCGGGGAAGCGGGGTTGCCGGATGCAGTCATTACCCCTGTGGTCCCTTCTACCCGCCTGACTCTCCGGACGCCAAGGTCCTGAGGCGCTCCGTTTCGCGGCGGCGGTTGTGGGTTTCTACGAAGGTGCGCCACCACTCACCAGGTTCCACGGCAAGGATGGCTTCCGGGAGGCGAGATTCCCACCGTGAAGATCGGTCGTCGTGTGCTGGTTCCGAGGGCTGGGCTGCACCGGCTCCTCGGAGCTGAGGCGGCCTGAGACGGCCCATCGTGGCCCGGCGCGGGGCGGTTCGGCACCTCGGGCCACCGCCCCGCCGAGGGGCCGCACCCCCACAGGTCAGAAGTGCGCCCGGAGTTGGCGCGCGTCCTCAACGAGAACTACGAAGAGGTATGGCCGGTCCAGGTCGTAGAGAGCCTGGATGTTTCCGCTCACGTAACGGAACGCAGCCTGGTCGCCACGTGCACGACGCCCGAGATTGAAGCCAGTGGCCGCCATTGCCTCGAACGCATCCATGAACTCGGTCAGCGCCACCGGCTCGAAGGCGGCGAGACGGTGGATGTCATGGAGGGCCGCGCTCCAGTCGACGCGGAGTGGGCGCGGGCCCACGTGTCAGTCGCGACCTTCCGAGGTGGGCAGGCCGAGCAATCGCTTGGCTTCCTGGGTAGAAAGCGGCGGAGCAAGCGTGCCGTTGCGCTTGTGCGAGCGGAGCTCGGCCAGGCGGGCCCTTTCCAGGTCGCTCAGGTCGAAAGGCTCTCGACGGGGATCGTTGGGCTCCCCGTCATCGTTCGTGGCGTAGTTGTCGCCGTGGATAGCCACGGAACGCATGTTACGGTTCTCCGCGAATCCGACGAGTCGGTGGGGCGGCGGGGGTATCGGCCAAGAGGTTGTCCATGACCAGGGCCGATCGCCTCAGACTCGGGATGACGTGGCCGTAGGTGCTGCCCAAGAGCGCGGTGCTGGAGTGCCCGAGGACATCAGCCACTTCTCGCATGGGCACACCGGAGGCGAGCAACAGCGACGCGGCCGAATGCCGCAGGTCATGGAACCGGATCGTTTCGGGAAGTCGCGCACTCCGCAGCAGCCTCTTGAACGCGTGCCATGCGCGCTCCGGACTGAGCGGCGTGCCGTTCACGTTCGCGAACACGGGATCGGTCGGTGCCGGTTCGTCGCCGATCGTGCCTCTCCAACGCCCACCGGCAGCGAGCTGGTCGTCACGGCACTGCGAGCGCCGGCGTCGCAATGCGTCCATGGCGACCGAAGGAAGCGGGATCGCGCGCCGGGACCGCTCGGTCTTCGGCTGCACCAACGCCAACGTGCCATCGATGCGCTGCAAGGCGTAGCTGACTCGGAGCACTCCGGCGGCAAGGTCCACGTCGCACCAGCGCAACCCGAGCACTTCGCCCATTCGCATAAGTCGCCAGCGCGAGCACCGCCATGCTCCCGAGCCGATCATCGCGCGCGGCGGCGAGTAGCCGTCCTGCCTCGGTGGGGTCGAGCACGTGGATGGTGTCGGCTCGGGCACCCAATGCGGGAGGTTCCGCGTCCGCGGCGGGGTTGCGGGGAAGCTTGCCATCTCGGACGGCGGGCTGCAGGGCGTTCCGCAGCACCGCCCGGACGTGGCTCCCCGTGCGTGCGGAGAGGCCGCGCGCGCGAAGGGCCACAAGAACGCGGTCCACGTCCTGGCGCGTGAGCTGGTCCAAGCGGACGGCACCGAGGGATGGGAGGACGTAGGCGATCTTCTTTGAGTAGTGCGTGAGGGTCGAGGGCCGGATGCGGCCAGACGCTGCCCGGGTTTCAAGCCATCGGGCCAGGTACTGCCCAAAGGTGCCGGTCTTGGTGGCTGATAGCTGCCCGTGGCGCTGCGCTTCGACCGCCGTGGCCAGCTTGTCCGCGACCTCACGTCGGGTCTTGGCGTAGTAGGTCCGGCGCTGTCGCTTCCCCGTCTCTGGATCACCGACGAGTTCGACCTGGGCCATCCAAAGGCCGTCCGGCCGCTTGGTCATCGAGCCTTCCCCGTGGCCCCTCCGATGTGCCCTCGCCACTACTGCCTAGCGGCCGGGATTTGGGGTGTTTTGAGGGGACGGGCCGGGTCCGTGATCAGGCCCCGCCAGTTCAAAAGTGGTGCCCCCGGAGAGACTCGAACTCCCGCACAGGGTTTAGGAAACCCCTGCTCTATCCCCTGAGCTACGGGGGCACGGCGCAGCCGCCGCGAGTCTACGGGTTCCCTACCCTCAGGGAATGGGAGACGAGCCGGCCGGACCCCTGCCGCCCCGCCTGGCCGGACGGGTAGAGGCGATCGAGCGTGACTTCAGCGGGACGGTCGCTCTCTGGTGCCACGACTTCAGGGCCCGCCGGACCTTCGGGCTGCGCGCGACCCAGCGCTTCGACCCGGCCTCGACCATCAAGCTCTTTATCCTGCGCGAGCTCTACCGCCAGCGCGACGCCGGGCTGCTGCGGTTTGACGAGACCTTGGCCATGGGCCGCCACGACGTGGTTCCGGGCTCTGGCGTGCTGAAGGACCTGACCCCGGCTCGCGTCTCGCTCACGCTGCGCGACCTCGCGACGCTGATGGTCACGGTCAGCGACAACGTGGCGACCAACCTGCTGATCGGTCGGCTGGGCGCCCGGGCCGTGAACCAGGGGGCGCGTGACGCCGGCTTTCAAAACACGTTTCTCCGCGGCAAGCTCTTCAAGGGCCGCAGCCGCCGCTCGCACACCACGCCTCAGGACCTGGGCCGGCTCATGACACAGATCGCCCGCCGCCACGTGGTCAGCCGCGAGGCTTCCAACGAGATGCTGGACATCCTGAGGCGCGAGCAGTCCGACTTCATCGTCGGCCGCCTCCTTCCGTACTCCAAGGAGGAGCTCGAGCAGGACCGGCAGCCCTGGAAGATCGCATCCAAGAGCGGCTCCATCAAAGGCCACCGTCACGACGTGGCGCTGGTCGAGGGCCATGGCCATCGCTACGTCCTCGCGCTGATGTCGAGCGGCGCCGAGGATCTCCGCTTCTGGCCTGACAACGAGGGCACCGTCGCCCTCGCCGAGATCGCACTCGCCGTCCACCAGGAGGTCACCGCATGAACAGTCCGAGCCCGATCCGGATGCGCGCCGCCGTGCTCAGGGCGCCCGGTCACGTCGAGGTGGGTGACTTCCCCATCCCCGACCTGCGGACGGGCGACGTCCTGGTCCGGATGACGCGAGCCTCCATCTGCGGCTCGGATCTGCACGTGATCTTCGACGGGTTCGCGCGCGCGTTCGAGAAACCGGGGTATCCCGGCCACGAGGGGATCGGCGTGGTGCTCGAGAGTCGCTCCGCCGACTTCCGGGCGGGCGAGGTCGTGCTTACCGTCCCCACCGGACTGGGGGGTCAATGCTTCGCCAGCCATCAGGTCGTCCCCGACGCGTTCCTGGTCCGGCTGCCCGACGATGCCGACCAGGAGCGCCTTCTGTTCGCCCAGCAGCTGGGTACGACGATCTACGCGATGCGGAAGTTCTGGCCCCAAGACCCCGCCACCGGTGACACGCCGGCCGGGATGGAACCGCTGGAGCCGCGCTGCGCGGTCGTCATCGGCGCCGGGTCGGCCGGCCTCTTCTTCGTCCAGCTCGCGCGCCACCTCGGTTTCGAGCAGATCGTGGTCGCCGACCCCACTCCCGAGCGGCGACAGATGGCGCAGGTGCTGGGCGCGAGCGAGATCGCCGACGGGAGCACCGGGCAGCTGCTCGAGGCGACGTTGGCCTCCAGCGGCGGGCGCGGGGCAGACCTCGTCATCGAAGCCGCCGGCTACGACCTGTGCCGGGACCAGGCGATTCAGGCGGTCCGGCCGCGTGGCCGCGTCGGCTGCTTCGGCTATCCGGAACGGCCCGGCCTGGTGCCGTTCCCGGTCGAGCTCTGCTTTCGCAAGGCGCCCACGGTGGAGTTCACGGTGGGCACACAGCGTGAGCCTGGCCTGCGCTCCTTCCACGAAGCCGTCCGGGTCATCCAGCAAGGGACGGTCGAGGTCGACTACTGCCGGGGGACCGGGTTCGAGCTCGAGCGCACCCCCGAGGCGCTGGAGGTGGCGCAGTCGCGCGGACCGGCGGTGAAGGTCTCACTTCTGCTCACCGATTAGCGTCCCGGCCGCGGGGTTCGTACGCTGGGGCCATCGTGTCACAGCAGCGGAATCCGCGCTCCCCCGCGCCGCCGCCATTCGGAAGCGGCCGGCCGCCAGGCAACGACCCCAATGCACAGCGGCCTCGTCCCGGCTTCAACATCTGGTTGTACCTCGTCTTCGTGATCGTGCTGCTGGGCGCCAATTTCATCATCAGCTCGCTGATCTCCAACAACTCACAACCGAAGCAGGTCACGATCTCTTACAACACCTTCCTGACCCAGGTCAAGAACAACAACGTCACCGAGATCACCGCTACCGGTAACACCATCACCGGGACCACCAAGGAGCCGGTCGCCGACGCGAGCAACAAGTCGGAGACGTCGAAGGCCTTCGCGACGCAGCTTCCCACCTTTGCCAGCGGCGATATTCAGCAGCTGCTGCTGGGCCACAACGTCCAGATCAACGCTGTCAATCCCAATCCGCCGACCCCTTTCTGGGTCACCCTGCTGGGCGACTTCGGACCGGCCCTGCTCATCATCGTGGGGCTGCTGTTCGTGATGCGGATGCTGGGCCGCGCCGGTGGCGCCGGCGGCGTGTTGGGGCGCTTTGGTCAGTCTCAGGCTCGCCTCTACGACGCGCAGCGACCCGGCATCACGTTCGCCGACGTGGCCGGCGTGGAGGATGCCAAACAAGAGCTGCAGGAGGTCGTGGACTTCCTCCGGGAACCCAAGAAGTACGAACGGCTGGGCGGCACCGTGCCCAAGGGGGTGCTCCTGGTCGGGGATCCCGGCACCGGTAAGACGCTGCTCGCCCGCGCGGTCGCGGGTGAGGCCGCGGTCCCCTTCTTCTCCGTCGCCGCCTCCGAGTTCGTGGAGGCGATCGTGGGGGTGGGCGCCTCGCGCGTGCGCGATCTCTTTCAGAAGGCGCGCGCGGCGGCTCCCGCGATCATCTTCATCGACGAGCTGGACGCGATCGGGCGCAGCCGGTCAGCCTCCATCCGGCTGAGCGGGAACGACGAGCAGGAACAGACCCTGAACCAAATCCTGACCGAGATGGACGGCTTCGACTCCCGCGAGGGCGTGATCATGATTGCGGCCACCAACCGGGCCGACGTGCTTGACGAAGCGCTGCTTCGACCCGGTCGTTTCGACCGTCAGGTGATGGTCCAGCCGCCCGATCGCCGGGGCCGTGCCGCCATCCTCCGGATCCACACGCGGAACGTCCCGCTCGCCGGCGACGTGGACCTCGACGAGGTCGCCTCAGAGACGCCCGGGATGGTGGGGGCCGACCTCCGCAACCTGGTCAACGAAGCGGCTCTCATCGCCACCCGCCGCGACCGCGAGCGCGTGACCCGCGCGGACTTCTCGGAGGCGATCGAGAAGGTCCTGCTCGGTGGCGTGCGGGGCATCCAGCTCTCCGCGCGGGATCGCGAGCGCACCGCCTACCACGAATCCGGCCACGCACTGCTCGGTCTGCTGGTGCCGGGGTCGGATCCGGTGCGGAAGGTCACCATCGTCCCCCGCGGCAAGGCGCTCGGCGTCACCGTCCAGAGTCCGGTCGACGATCGGTTCAGTTACTCGGAGGACTACTTGCGCGGCCGCATCATCGGCGCGCTCGGGGGCCGCTCAGCCGAGAAGCTGATCTACGGGGTGGTCACCACGGGAGCCGAGAGCGACCTGGCGTCGGTGACCCAGATCGCGCAGCAGATGGTCGTGCGCTGGGGTATGTCGGATCGGGTCGGACCGCTCAACTTCGCCGACCAG
The DNA here is from genome assembly GCA_963808785.1 of Candidatus Dormiibacterota bacterium. Lineage (GTDB taxonomy): Bacteria > Chloroflexota > Dormibacteria > Dormibacterales > Dormibacteraceae > CAVTSA01. Next base: position 46,087 of record CAWEGH010000007.1, read on the forward strand.
CAGGAGAAGGCGGGACCCTTCGGCGGCCGCCCCTACTCGGAGGCCACCGGCCGCCTGATCGACGAGGAGGTGCGGCGGATCGTCGAGGAGTGTCACGAAGAGGCGGTGCGTCTGCTCTCGGAACACCGCGGTCAGCTGGACGTCCTCAGCCACGCTTTGCTCCAGGAGGACTCCCTGGACGAGGAGGAGATCCTCCGCGTCACCGGGCTGCCGCCCTCTTCCCCGCCGCCCGACGCCGTCACGCAGCCGGCCGCGGCGGCGCAGATCGCGACACCCTGGGCTGCGCCCCGACCGTCGCCCTAAGAGCGAGCGCTTTCCGGCGGGATCGCCGCCAGCACCGCGTCCGCGATGCGCTGCGCGCCGACGTCGTTGGGATGCCAGCCATCGGTGGGACCCCAGGGAGTGACCTGCCCCCTCGGTCCCCGTGAGCCCGCGGTGGCGAAGATCCCGTCCAGCGGGATGAAGTCCCCGTGCTCGCCCTCACAGGTCTGCCGCGCCGCCGCGTCGTAGGCCGCGAGGGGCACGTGGGCCAGATTGACGCTGTTGGGCGCTCCCCACACCCCCAGACAGACCAGGCGCGCCTGTGGAGAGCTCCCTCGGAGGTCGACCAGAAGGTGGCCCAGCGCTTCCTGATACGCATCGATCGGCGTTCCGCGCACGAAGTCGTTGCTGATCAGGTGGATGGCGATGACCTGCTGGTCGGGGGGATAGGGCCAGGTGAGCGCGTCGGCCGCGAGCGCCCCCCAGCGGGCGCGCTCCTGCCAGTCGACGCTGAAGCCCTGATGCCGCAGGCCGGCCACCACCTGGCCGGGATACGTCTCATCAAGGGTCGACTGCTCCATTCCGGAGGTGATGCTCGCGCCGATGAAGAGCACGTGCGTCACCGTCCCGGCTTGGGTCGCGGGCGACCCAGGTCTGGTCGCGCCGGTCCTCGGGCGGACCGCGGCCAACCGCATGGGGTGCGCTCGCGCCGCCTTGGCCGGTGCCGCCCCATGCTTGCCGGCGGACAGGAGAGCCGGTGACGCCACCAACAGCGCGACCACGATCACCCTGGCGGCGAAAGCGAGCCTGCCGCGAGCGGCCGTGGGACGCCGCAACCACTGAACCACGGCCGCTCTAGATCGCGGCATGGCCCGTCCTTTGCAGCTCGAGCTCGAGCCGGAAGCGGTCGCCGATGTACGACCGCCGCTGCCAGTCGAGCACGGTCTCGCCGAGCCCGTGGGTGACGCGCTCGACGGCCAGCAGCGGTGCCCCCCGTGCCACGCCGAGCAGCCGTGCCAGCCCGCTGGGAGCGCCCAGCGCCCACACACGCTGGGTGGCGGCGACCACCTGCAGTCCCAGCTCGCTCTCATAGAGGTCGTAGAGGGAACGACCCTCGAGCTGATCGACCGGAAGCCGAGAGCCGATGGAGAGGGGAAGCCAGGTCACGTCGTGGCAGGTCACCTCGCCGTCGATCAAGCGAAGGCGCTCCAGCTCGTACGCGGGCCCGGCGCCGAGCCAGTCCTGCACCTCGGGCGGGGGCACCGCCGCCTGGAAACCGATGACGCGGGACGAGGGCGCCATGCCCCGGCTGCGTACGACCTCAATGAAGGAGGCGAGGTGCGAGAGCTGGAACGGCAACGGAGGGTGGCTGACAAACGTTCCCGCGCCGTGGCGAGTCTCGACCCTGCCTTCGGCCGCCAGCACGGCCAGCGCGTGCCGCACCGTGATCCGGCTCACGCCCAGGGACTCCGTCATCTCGGTCTCGGAAGGGAGCCGGTCCCCGGGCGCGAACTCACCGGAGATGATCTGGTCGCGCAGGGTCGCGGCCACCCGGCGATACGCGGGGGGGTGCTGAACCGCCACGAGCCGACGATAAGCGAATCGCCGGCCGGGCGGGGTCCCGAGCGAACTCGCCCCCGCGCCCTTTTAGCTCACGCGGGGCAGCTCTTCCACGAGTTCCTCGGCGGAGATGCCTCGCTTCGCCCAGAACACCTCTTGCTCGATGTCGTAGACGGTGTCGAGAAGCCGCTGAGGCGAGATGCCGGCGCGAAGACGGGCCCCGCACTCCACCGGCAGCTCGCTGGCCAGACGTGCCAATCTCGGCTGCCAGTCGATGGGCACGCGGGAGCGGTCGGCAAGATTCAGCTGCTCGATGTCTTCGATGAGCAGATCCAGCTCCCGGATCGCGCGATCGAAGCGGAGCCGGCGCCGGACACGCAGGCGGGATTCGGTGTCCAGGCGTTCCATCTGCAGGACCGCGGCGCTCACCCCCCGACCGGCGCTGTTCCTTGCATGATCATCATGCTGGCGGCTGGAGGGTCCGCGCACAATCCGGTATCCCTCCCGCCCGCAGTAGGTGAAACCACCTATCCACCCGCCGCTCGGCCCCGCCCGGTCCGCCCTTCCTCGAGTCCCCCAATTCCCCGCTTCGCACGAAAGGGCGCTCATCACGCGCGGAATACCAACCCCTTCGCGCGAAACGGGTGCTGAGCGCGTGGCGCGGCGAAGGGCGCCGTGCCGGCACTCGGGGCTGGCGCGTCGGAGTCTGTGGGCGGGTTCAGCGGGGGTCGCCCGCCACAGATGTGCCTAGACTCGCCCCAGAGAAGCATGGCCATCCGAATGGTGATCGCCGACGACCATCAACTGGTCCGTGAGGGAACGCGGCGGATACTCGAACGAGAACCCGACATCGAAGTCGTGGGCGAGGCGGCGACCGCGGCCGAGGCACTCGACCTGACCCGCACCCTGGAGCCGGACGTGGCGCTCCTCGACATGCGTCTCCCCGACCGCAGCGGCGTCGACGTCGTCCGCCAGCTCCGGCAAGAGGGCAGCCCGGCCAAGGTGGTCCTGCTGAGCGCATTCGACGACGAGGAGTACGTGATGGAGGCGCTGAGCGCGGGCGCCGCCGGCTACCTCGTCAAGACCATGCCCAGCGACGAGCTCGCGACGTGGGTGCGGCGCGCGGTCGAGGGCGATCCAGCACTGGACCCCCGGCTCGCGGTTCGCATCGCGCGCTACGTGGGCCGGGTCTCGACCCGGGTCGAGGAACCGGTCGTCTCGTCTCGCGAGATCTCGGTCCTCCGCCTGCTCGCCCGCGGCCTCCCCAACAAGCAGATCGCGCGGCAGCTCGGCATCAGCCCCCGAACCGTCGAGGGCCACCTGAGCCACATCTTCAACAAGCTCGGCGTCACCTCCCGGACCGAGGCGCTGCTCTGGGCGCTCGACCACGGCATCGCGCCCGAGTTGAGCGAGCCCGAGGCGATGGAGCGCGCGGAGTGATCGACCACCGCAGCCTCGACCCCACGTTCGAGCCTGACAAGGACGTGCGCCGGCTGTTCGACCGCGCGATCCACCCCCCGCTCCGCGACCTGCGGTTCTGGGGCGTACAGGCGCTCGCGATCGCCGTTGCGGGTGTGATCTGGATGCTCCAGGCGACGCACCAGTTCGATGTCTGGCGCTTCCCCAGCTTCCTGCCCATCTCCCTTTTCGTGGTCCCGGTCGTCTACGCGGCGCTCAACTTCGGGCTCGCCGGGTCGCTCGCCACCGCCGCCTGGACGGTGCTTCTCACGCTGCCCGTCCTGATCGGCCACATGGAGCGGCCCTACCTCTGGGCGGAGGCGTGCCAGTTCCTGGTGGTCGCCTTCGTGGCTCTGTTCGTCGGGGACCGGGTCGAGCGGGAGGTGATCGCCCGTCGCGCGGCCGAAGCCGTGGGCGCCGCCCTCCGTCAGCTATTCGCGGCCAGTCCCGCGCCGACCATCCTGGTGTCGGAGCACGGCCTCATCCTCCAGATCAACGCGGCCGCCCTCCGGCTCTTCGGGTACCGGGACGAGTCGGAGGCGCCCGCCACCCTGGAGGGTCTGGTCGGGACCGACCGGGCGCGCAGCATCACCGCCGATGGCACCTCGCCGCTGCTGATACCGGGCCCCGACGGTGGACGGGTGCTGCAGCCGATCGCCGCTGCCTGGGGGCTCGCCGAGCAGTCGGGCATGCAGGTGATGTTCTTCGACGTCTCCGAGGAGCACCACCGCGCCAACCGTGCCGACGCGTACGCGGCCTGGGTCCTGCGCGGCCAGGAGGAGGAGCGTCAGCGCATCGCCAAGGAGATCCACGACGAGCCGATCCAGTCGCTGATCCACCTCTGCCGCCAGCTCGACGCGGCGATGGAGGACGACGGCGCCTCGGATCGCCTGCGCGAGCAGCTGGCCGATCTGCGGGCTCTCGCGACCGGGATCACGGAGGACCTGCGGCGCCTCTCCAAGGGCCTGCGACCGCCCAGCCTCGACGATCTCGGCCTGCCGGCGGCCGTCCGGCGCATCGTCAGCGACCTCGGGCGCCGTCAGGGCATCGAGGTCGAGCTTCGCGTGGAGGGCGACCGGGCGCGGCTCGGCCGAGACCTCGAGCTGGGGCTGTTCCGGATCGCGCAGGAGGCCCTCAACAACGTGGAGAAGCACGCCGAGGCGACGCGGGCGTCGGTCCGGCTCTCGTTCGCGCGGCGCGAGGTACGGCTGGAGGTGGTGGACGACGGGCGTGGGTTCAACGCCGCCGGTGATTGGACCCGGTCCGGATCCCTGGGCCTGCTCGGCATGCAGGAACGGGCCACCCTCCTGGGCGGCCACCTGCGCGTGGTCACGGCGCCCGGACGCGGGACCCGGATCGTGGCCACGCTGCCGGTCATGACGGCGGCTGCGGGCACGCCGCTTGGGGTGGGCGCACGCGTTGAGTGAGGCGCCGCGGGGTTATCCCACGACGCGCTTCGTATCCTCCACCCTGTGAGCGCCATCGCTGTCGTGGTCATCGTCGCGGTCGTGGTGGCGCTGCTGGTTTTGGGCCTGCTGGGAACGGCGGTCGCCCTGCTGCTCGCCTGGCTGCGCGGGGTCTGGCACGAGTTCCGCTCCGCCCCCATGGTGAGCAGCATCGCGCAGAGTGCGAGCGCCGCCCGGCCGTTGGTGCAGTATCGCGACGTGCTGCGCCTGGCTCCCGCCGAGGCCACCGCCCAGACGGTGCGGATCCAGCGCAAAGCTCTGGCGCTGGAGCGGGTCAAGAACGACCTGGGCACGGAGGATCGCTTCCATGTGGAAGAGACCACGCGCCGCTACCTCCCCGACACCATGAACGCGTACCGGCTGGCCGTCACCGGCGCCGACGGCCCGCAGCGAACGGCCGCGGCGCAGCTTCTGATGAAGCAGCTGGCCCAGCTCGAGGAGACGGTCGACACCGCCGCTCGGGGCGCCGGCGAGGTTGGGATGCGAGCCCTGCGAGCCAACGGGGAGTTCCTGGAGCAGATCAGCGAGGACGATCCGTCGACGAAATTGCCGCCATCCGGCGACGGTGGTGGCCCGGCTCTGGAGGACGAGCAATCCCCGGAGCTGCCCCCAGCCAGCGAGGATCAGCCCTGAGCTATCACCCTTCAGTGGCGTAGCGGGTCACGGCACGGTAACCGGGAGAGCTCGAGGGCGAGTAGTGTGATTCCCCGCCTCTGCCATGACCGGCAACCGCCCCGCGAGCCATGAACGTGGCCAGCCCTGACCGAGGGTCGAAGCCGGAACTTCCCGGCCACTCCCGTTTCGGCGTCCTTAGCCTGGGCGACCCGCGTCTCCCGTTCTCACGCCTCGCGATCGGCTTCATGGTCTCCTCGATGGGGGACCCGTTCAGTCTCGCCATCTCGCTGGTCATCGTCTACTCGACGCTGCACTCCACCTTCGCGATCGCGGCCGCCTTCGGGGCACGGGCGGCGGCCGCCCTCCTGGTGGGGGGCCTGGCGGGGTCGGTCACGGACCGGGTCGACCGCCGCCGCCTGCTGGTGTTGCTGGATTCGAGCCGGTTCCTGATCCTGGCCCTCCTGCCGCTTTTGGTGGCGCGGGTCCCGATCGCCGTCTTCCCCGCGCTGTTCCTGCTCGGAGGCGCGGAGGCCCTCGCTCAGCCGGCCCGGCTCGCCGGCGCGGTCGTCCTGGCCCCGCCGGGCGCCGTTGGAAGGGCCAACTCGCTGCTCATGGTCGCCTACTCGGTGGCACAAGCGATCGGCTTCGGGCTGGCGGGGATCGCGATCACCGTCCTCGCGCGTCCGGTGTTCGTGTACTGGGCCGACGCGGCCAGCTTCCTCTGTTCAGCGCTGCTGGTGCTTTCGCTGCCGACCCTCGGGGGCGGCGTCGTTACGGCACGGTTCCAGTTCAAAGCGCTGCAGCAGATCGGTCGGCTCAATCTGCGCCCGGTGCTGCTGGCGACCGGCGGCACCAACCTCATGGTCGGTGTCGGCACCGCGTGCGTCCTGCCGTTGGCCTATCTGCTCGCCACCCGCCACCCGGGGGCCCTCTACACCTGGCTCGAGGTCGCGCTCATCACTGGCCTCATCGCCGGCAGCGTGGCCCTGGCGCGGAGCGAGGTGCGCCGGCCGGCACTGGCTATGGCCGGGGGCATGGCCCTGTTCGGCGTCGGCGCGCTCGGGATCGCCGTTTCCCCCTGGATCGCGCTCACCCTGGTTGCGTTCGCCGTTACCGGGGTCGCCAACGTCACCTACTCGGTTCACGGCCGGACCGCGCTGATGCGACGGGCCCCGAACGATGAGCAGGGATCGATCATGGCGACGCGATATTCGATCGCACAGGCAAGCCAGATCCTCGGCCTCGGCGTCGGCGCGCTGGTGGCGGCGATCGCGACCGCTCGCGGGGCGTTCGTCCTGGTCGGCGCAGGAATGCTGGTGTTCGCCGGCCTGTTCACGCTCGGGCTTCGGCGCCGACCTTCGACAGGCGTCGTCGCGCGGGAACCGTGAACTCGATCCGCGTTCCTTCAGGGCCGGTCCGGGTGACCTCGATACGGCCACCGAAGGACCGCTCGACGATCAGCCGGCAAAGGTAGAGGCCCAGCCCCAGGCCGCCGCGGGCCCGATGCGAACCGGGAAGGCCTCCACGCTCGAAGAGGCGGTTGGCCCGGTGGCTGGGCAGGCCCCCGCCGTGATCTTCGACCGCGACCCGAAGTCGGTCGCCCTCCTCGCCCACGACCACGCGAATTCCGTCCGAGGCCGTGTGCTCGAGGGCGTTCCCGATCAGGTTGGTCAGGACCTCGTCGAAGTAGATCGGAACCGCCATCGCCATCGGCAGATGTCGCGGGACCTCGGTCGCGACCGACAGCGCGCGGTCGCCGTAGCGATGTACGAGAAGGCGCCGCACCCGGTCCAGCGACTCCTGCACGCCGACCGGCTGGGGCTGGAGGTCGACCTCCCCCTGCTCCAGCTTGGCGATCATGAGCTGAGCCTCGGCTACGTGGAGCAAGCGCTCCGACTGTTCGTAGGCACTCTCCAGCAGCGCCCGCTGCTGCTCGGGCGTCATGGTCGGGAGCCAGTCGACGAGCACCGCCATCGTGGTCCGGATCGCCGCTGCCGGGCTTCGCACCTCGTGCCCGATGGCCCTGAGCATCAGGTCCTTGGCCTCCTGGAGGGTCTGTTCACCGGTCACGTCTTCATGCAGCTGCAGCATCGAGGCGGCCCGGTCGCCCTCGGCCGGGACCGGCACGGTGCGGACTTCGACCACTGCTTCCCGCGTGCCCAGCCGGTAGCGGCGCGGCTGGCCCGGGTCTCGATCGCCATCGAGCGGGACGGCCGCCACCTCCTCCAGCAGCCGGGTCGCCGGATGACCTTGGAGGCGTTCTCGGGGGAGCCCGTAGATGCTCTCCATCGCCGGATTCACGAACGTGACCAGTCCTGAATCGTCCTGCAGCACCACACCCACCGGAGAGTGCTCCAGGATGGCCCGCATGCGGCCGAACAGGTCAGCCGTCGCGAGCGCCAGACGGAGCTGTGCGCCGAGGTCCTCCACCAGCCGCACGTCGGACGGGCTGAAGGCGTCCGTGGCGGCGGCCTGGAGGATGATCTCGCACCGGAGCGCGTCGCCTCCGGGCACCGGCACCAGGAGGTGGGACCGCATCGGACCAGTTCCGTGCCGCTCGCGCAGCAGTCCGCCTGCCGGCCCCAGCGCCTTGCCCGACTTCGCAGACGTCCCACGCAGCACCTGCGGGTGTCCGCTTTCGAGCGCGAGCCAGGCCGGGTCGTCGCGCCGCAGCGAGCCGACCACCTCGCGGATCGGGCCGTCCCCGTCGATGATGTACGTCTGAGCGGCGCGCACCCCCTCACCCTCCTCGACCAACGTGAGGGCGAAGGCGTCGAACGCGAGGTGGGCGGCGAGCTCGTCGCGAAGGGCACGCACGATCGTGGGCCGGTCGACCGCACCCGCCAGCCGCCGCCCGACGGCGGCCATCACCTCCAAACGGTGGCGCTGCTCTTCGCCGATCGCGAAAGACCAGGCGTTGTGCAGCGCCGGCGCCACGTGGTCGGCGACCTGGAGCAGGAAGTCGAGGGTGGATTCCTCGTACGCGTCAGGTTGCGCGTTGTACGCGATCAGCACCGCGTCGACCGCTTGCTCGCCGAGGATGGGGACGTAGGCGACGGAGCGTCCTTCCGCCTCTGTGCCGCTGATCAGCACCGGGCGGCGGGAGGTGGTCACCCGCCGGATCTGAGCCAGGTCGCGGCGCCGCGTCAATTCGCCCGGCTTCGGCTTGGCGGCCGGTGCCCGGACCGAGTGCAGGTCCCGTCCCTCCCGAGCCGGCACGACGATCTCCAGTGCGTCGATGCCGACCCGATGCCCCAGTGTCGCCAGCAGGCCGGACGCGATGCCGGCCTCGTCGTGGGTCGTCGCCAGCTCGCTTGCGAGGTCGTTCAGCGCCCCCAGGCTGAGCGCCTGGTTGCGCGTCAACGCATGCAGGTAAGCGCTCACGACCAGGGGCCCCAGGTGTTGATGGAGCTCTCTCAGGAAGGCGATCTCGTCGTCGTCCACCAGGCGCCACTCGTACATCTGGTAGACGACCGCGGCGACCAGCTCGCGGCGGTGATGAACGGGCACGAAGACGTAGGTGTGCGGCCGAGCGGGCATCCCGGGGCCCCGCCCCTGCTGGTACGGAAGCTCGTCGAAATGGCCGGCGGCGATCTCTCCCGCGGCGTACTGCGGGGCGAAAAAGGACTGGTCCACCCGCATCCGGCGCAGGTCCTGGAGTACTCCCTGGTCGACCACGAGGCGGTGGATCCATCCCTCGCGTTCGAGCACCTGGAGGTTGACGACGTCGTACCCGAGGGGTCCCGAGAGCCGGGCGTACAGAACCTGGGCGATATCGGCTTCCGTCGCGCAGGTGCTTAACGCATGCACGAGCTCGGCGACGCTGGGGAAAGCTGAGTTGGAAGAAGCGATTCGAAGCGACACGCTGCTACCTTAATTGCGTATATCCGGTCGGTTTTTCGGCCGGTAGACAGTGGGAATGGAATCCGAGGGAAGGGTTCTGATCTTGTTTTGCACGATGGTGGCTTGGAAAATCGAACCTTCGGAACTCAGGCTTCGCCAGCCGGGGGTCGAGGAGTCGCCGGTTCTGCATGGTACGCGGTGGGTCCGTCCCGCGCCCGCCGTGGCCGGTTCTGGTGGCCTGCGGTAAGCATCCCGCCGGCCGCGCACATGAGGAGAAAAGGACATGAGGAATTTGGGTTGGATCGACGGTTGGATCGACGGCCGAACCGATGGCTGGATCGACGGCTGGATCGACGGCTGGATCGACTGACCGCCCCCACCATCGTTCGCAGGTAACGGTCGCGGCTGCGGGGGTATGGTCGCGCGGTGAGTGTGCTCACCGCGCGCACGCAGGTTGGGATCGTGGGGGCGGGGCCGGCAGGCTTGCTGCTGGCCCACCTGCTGAACCTGGATGGGATCGACTCGGTGGTCCTGGAACGGCAGACCCGCGCCCACATCGAGCAGCGCGTTCGGGCCGGACTGCTCGAACCGGGGACGGTCGGCCTCCTGACGGCGAGCGGCGTCGGGGACCGGCTGGCTCGGGAGGCGCTCGTCCATGAGGGGATTCAGCTCCAATCCGACGGCGAGCGACACCGTCTGGCGATCACCCAGCTGACCGGCGCTTCGCTCTACGTCTACGGGCAGCAGGAGGTCGTCAAGGATCTGCTGACCGCGCGTGACGCCACCGGCGCGGCGCTCCACTTCGAGGTCGCGGACGTCGAACTCCACGACCTGACCGCGCCCCACCCCCGCCTCACGTATCGCCACCAGAGCGCCACCCACGAGCTGCGCTGTGATCTGATCGCCGGCTGCGACGGCTGGCACGGGGTCTCCCGGCCCTCGGTCCCGCCCGGCGCGCTCCAGCTGTACGAACGCCGGTTTCCGTTCGCCTGGCTCGGCATTCTGGCAGCGGTCAGGCCCTCGGTCGAGGAGCTGGTTTACGTCCGGCACGACCGGGGGTTCGCCCTTCACTCCATGCGCTCCCCCAAACTGAGCCGCCTCTACCTCCAGGTCCCCGCCGACACCACCCTGGACACGTGGCCCGACGATCGCATCTGGGAGGAGCTCCAGACGCGGTTCCGCCTGCCGGGCTGGTCCCTGGAGCAGGGCTCGATCGTGGAGCGGAGCGTGGCCGAGCAGCACGCGTTTGTCGCCTCGCCGCTGCGGTGGGGCAACCTGGTGCTGGCCGGCGACGCCGCCCATATCGTCCCCTCGACCGGCGCCAAGGGACTCAACCTGGCGGTGAACGACGTGCGGCTGCTCGCGCCCGCCATCGTCGACTATCTGCGCCAGGGGCGATCCACGGGCCTTGAGGAGTACACGGGCACGGCGCTGCGCCGCGTCTGGCGGGCGCAGGAGTTCTCGAACCAGATGACGACGCTTTTGCACCGCCTGAGCGACGACCCGTGGGAGCTGGAGCTGCAGCGGGCGCGGCTGCGGCAGGTCCGCACCTCCACCCACATGGCGCGCGTCTTCGCCGAAAACTACGCGGGCGTCGCTCCCGCCTGACCGTGCCCTTGGGCGCTGGAATGGGGCACCATGGGAGTGTCCGATTTCCGCGCCGCATCCCAGGAGGAGAACGGTGTTTCGGGGAGCCATCTTCGACGTCGACGGGGTCCTCGTGGACTCCCCACACGAGCGCGCCTGGCGTGAATCTCTGCAGACCCTGATGGAGTCGCCCGCCTGGGCCTCGATCCGTCAAGCCAGCACCTGGTCGCCGGAGGCGTTCACGTCACTGGTCTACGAGACACAGCTTTCGGGGAAGCCGCGCGAGGCGGGCGCGCTCGCCGCGCTCGAGTACTTCCACGTTCCGGACGCGCAGTCGCATGTGTCGGAGTACGCGGACGCCAAGCAGGCACGGCTCGAGCAGCTGATCCAGGCCGGTGACTTCCGCGCCTATGACGACGCCGTGCGGTTCGTCTTCAACGTCCACAACCGCGGTCTGCGCACGGTGTCGGCGTCGTCCTCCAAGAACGCCAGGGCCTTCCTGGAGCGGGTGAACCTGCAGTCGATCCTGGGACCGAGCGAGGTCCGGGCTCACCACCTGAACCAGACCTCCACCCTCCTCAATATCCTCGACACCGATGTCTCCGGCCGTGACTTCCCACACGGCAAGCCGGCGCCCGACATCTTCCTGGGGGCGGCCGCTCAGCTGGGTGAAGAACCCCGGGTGTGCTTCGTGGTGGAGGATGCGGTGGCGGGCATCCAGGCCGCCCGCGCGGGCGGCATGGCGGGACTCGGCACCGCGCGCAAAAACGACGTCGACATGCTCCAGCAGGCCGGCGCCACGCTGGTCGTGACCAGCCTCGACGACGTCGACCTCGACGAGCTCGCCCAGGGAACGCTGGTCAAGAAAGGAACCACCGAGGCGGCCCGCTGAATTTGTCCGGTCCGGGTGAGGACACGGGCCGTTGGTGCACCAATCGCCCTGTCTCGGGGTTTGGAGACGGCCGTTGGTGCACCAACCGCCCTGTTTCGGGGTCAGTCCTGGCCGGGCTCTTGCTGCCGGTAGACCAGCTGCGCCGGATTCATCTTGTTCTGGTGCCAGATCGGGTAGGGCAGCGGCCGGGCCGACACTCGGTCCAGCCTCCCCACCTCCTCCGGCGTGAGCTCCCAGGTCGCGGCCTTGAGGTTGTCCTCCAGCTGCTGCTGCGTGCGCGCGCCCACGATCACCGAGGTCACGGCCGGCCGCCGCAGCAGCCAGTTCAGCGAGACCTGCGCCACGCTGACCTCCCGCTGGTCCGCAATCTCGCGCAGGACGTCGATGGTGGCCCAGGCGATGTCGTAGTCGACGGTGCCGGTCTCGCCGCGCCAGTCGCGCCGGGTTCCCTTCTCGGGCGCCTCGCCGCGCTTCTGCTTCCCCGACAGGAGCCCGCCGGCGAGCGGTGACCACACGAGGACGCCGAGGCCCTGATCGAGGCAAAGCGGGACCAGCTCGTGCTCCAACTCCCGCGCCACCAGGCTGTAGTAGGCCTGGTGGGTGACGTAGCGCTCGAACCCTCGCCGCTCGGAGATCGAGAGCGCCTTCATCAGGTGCCAGGCGGAGTAGTTGGAGCAGCCGATGTAGCGGACCTTCCCTTGCCGGACCAGGTCGTCGAGCGCCCGCAGTGTCTCCTCCAGCGGCGTCGTCTCGTCGATCGTGTGCACCTGGTAGAGGTCGATGTAGTCGGTCTTCAGGCGCCGCAGGCTCGCCTCGCAGGCTTCCAGGATGTGCTTGCGCGACTGCCCGGTGTCGTTGGGACCCGGGCCCATCCGCCCATTGACCTTGGTCGCCACCAGCACGTCCTGGCGGCGATCGCCGAGGGCCTCGCCGAGTATTTCCTCCGAGACTCCCCCGGAGTAAGCGTCCGCGGTGTCGAAGAGATTGACCCCCGCCTCCAGCGCCGCGTCGACCATGGCCCGCGCCGCGCTGCCGTCGACCTGTCCCATCAGGTTGTCGCCGCCATGGCCGAACGTCATGGTGCCGAGCGTGAGCGCCGACACCTTCGCCCCGCTGCCGCCCAGGCTGCGCAGCTCCATCGTCATTCCGTCACCTCCTGTTCAGGTCGATCATGCCGGGTACCCGGCTCAGGGAGCGTTCCCGGCGCGAGGGTTTCCTCGGCGATCTCGAACGCGGTCCGCGCCGCGGGCACCCCGGCGTAGACGGCCGTATGCAGGAGGACCTCGGAGATCTCCTCTTCGGTGAGGCCGTTGCGGAGCGCGGCGCGCACGTGCAGCGGAATCTCGCCGGTCCGGCCGAGCGCGGTCAGCACCGCCAGGGTGACGCAGCTGCGCGTCCTGCGGTCCAGACCCGGTCGCGTCCACACGCTGCCCCAGGCGGTGCGCGTCAGGTAGTCCTGGAACGGACGCCTGAACTCGCTGGGAGCGGTCTGCCGGTCGACGTACTCGTCGCCCAACACCTCCCGGCGGACCCGGTTGCCGGCTTCCCACAGCGGGTCGTTCATCACCATCCCTCCTGGGCGTGTTCGACGAGGCGGGCCGCGGCGGCCACCCCCTCCTCAAGATCGCCGTCGAGGCCCGACGCCGCCAGGTTCTGGAGCATGCGACCAGGGTCGACCTCCAGCCGCCCCAGCGACTCCCGGATCCAGGCCGCTCCGCTGCCGCTGACGCGCAGCAGCTCGAGGAGCGGCTCCCACTCGGCCTGCCAGGCGCCCGCGGCGCGCTGCAGGTCCCCGACCTGAGCCTGCGCCAGCGTCGCCAGCAATCCCGGGACGCGCGCCGCGCAGGCGACGGCGCCGATCGCGGCCACCGGGTTCTGCTTGTGAGCCATCGCCGACGACCCGCCGCGCCCCGCTTCCGGGCGCTCACGCACCTCCCCTACCTCGCCCTGGCTGAGCAGCGTCACGTCCCGCCCGATCTTGCCCGCCGCGCCGGCCAGTCCAGCCAGCCCCGCGGCCAGCATGAGCACGCGCCCGCGCCGGTCGTGCCAGGGGAGCGCGGGGGCGTTGAGCCCCAGCCGTCGGCCCAGGGCATGCGTCAGCTCGCCGGCGTCGCGGCCCCACGCCTGCTGGGTGCCGGCGGCGCCTCCCAACTGCACGGCCAGCGACTGGTGGCGGATTCGACGCAGCTCCAGGTGGGCTGGCGCCAGCGCCGCCGCCCAGCCGGCGGCCAGCAGCCCGAAGGTCGACGGTGCGGCCGGCTGGAGGAGGGTACGCGCGAGGAACGGTGTTCGCAGGTGGTCTCGTGCAAGTTGGCGAGCGTGCTCGAGGGACGCTTGGACATCGCGCAGGAGGTGAGTCATCGCCCGCCGGACCACCAGCATGGTGGCGGTGTCGAGGATGTCCTGACTCGTAGCTCCCAGGTGCACGAACGACGCCGCCTCCGGCCCCACGCGCTCCCGCAGCGCGGCAACGAGCGGGATCACCGGCTGGAAGCTGCATCTGGCCGACCGCCCGAGCGCGGTCGCGTCGTACTCCGCTGCCATCGCGTGGGCCGCGATCGCCTCCGCCGCCGCACCCGGGATCATGCCCAGCTCGGCCTGTGCCGCAGCCAGCGCCGCCTCCACGTCCAGCATCGCCTGGAGATGGGCTTCACCCGTCAGCTCGCCGGCCGCCGCCCCACCGTCGAAGAGGGGCTCGAACACGCTCATCTCAAGCCCGGCGATGACACCCGTCTGCTAGCAGATCGGCTCTTAACGGGCCTGAATGAGGCCCATGTGCTAGCAAACGGGCCAACGTCACACGTCGAAGAAGACGGTCTCGCCCGCCCCCTGCAGGTGGATGTCGAAGTGGTATCCCCCCTCGACCGGCTCGGCAAGAAGTGTCGAGCGGCGCTCGGCGGGCACATGCTGGAGCACCGCGTCCTCCGCGTTGGCCGCCGGCTCGTCCGCGAAGTAGAGACGCGTCACCAGGTGCCGCAGCATGCCGCGCGCCATCACGATCACGTCCAGGTGCGGCGCCTGCAGCGTCCCCTCCGGACCCGGCACCCGGCCCGGCTTGAGCGTCACGATCTCGTACTCCGCCGGCTCGTCGTCCGTCGCCGGATCGGTGCCGCAGCGTGCGAACCCCCGAAAGCCCGGCGTCCGGGTCGGGCCGTGGTGGTCCCAGAGGTCGGCGAAACGCCCCTCGGGATCCGCCTGCCAGGTCTCCAGGATGGCGTCCGGCACCGGCTCCCCGGCACCGTCGTAGACGACTCCGCGGATCGTGATCGCGCCCGGCGTCTCGGGCGCCACCGCGTAGGGTCCGGTGGGCCAGGGAAGACCGATCGCGAAGAACGGGCCCACCGTTTGCGAGGGCGTGGGAACGGAGATCAATACCGTTCCTCGATCGGGGTCGCCGCGGGACCGCGCAGGAAGATGTCAAAGGAGTACCCGACCGCCCAGTTCTCCTCCGAGTCGTGGACCGACAGGCCGGCGACCATGCGGTTGCGCGCCTTCTCGTCCCGGACCGCCATGAAGATGGGGTCGTAAGGAGCCCAGGGGTCGCCGGGGAAGAACATCTGCGTCACCAGGCGCTGGCCGATCGCCCGCCCCAAAAGGGAGAAGTGGATGTGGGCCTGGCGCCACGCGTTGTAGCCGTTGCCCCAGGGGTAGGGGCCGGGCTTGATGGTGAGGAAGCGGTACCTGCCTTCCTCGTCGGTGACGCAGCGCCCGGCGCCGCTGAAGTTGGGGTCGAGGGGTGCGGGCCAGCGGTCGACGCGGTGCCGGTAGCGGCCCGCCGCATTCGCCTGCCAGATCTCGACCAGTGTGTTCCGGAGCGGCTTGCCCTCGGTGTCCATGACGCGGCCCTGGACGATGATGCGCTCGCCGATCGGCTCCCCGGCGTGCTGGTGGGTGAGGTCGTTGTCGAGCGATCCGATCACGCGGGGGTCGCCGAGCCGGGGACCGGTGATCTCGGTCAGCGTCTGCGGCATGTAGACGAGCGGCTGCTTGGGATGACGGAGGATGCTCGACTTGTACTCCGGCGAGTCCAGGTCGGGGTCGGGAATCGCGGTCCGTTGATAGGCGATCGGCGTCAGCGCCGCCACCGGTTTGGGGCGCGGCGGCAGCCCCAGCTCAGCCGGTAGCTTCACATCGGACGTTGCCATCAGCGGCCAGTATGCGCGGCCGTAGCATCGAACGGTAACCCGCCGGTGAAAGAGGAGGAGCACCCGTGGCAGCCATTGTCAGTCGTTCGCCCTTCGCACCCTCCGACGTCGTCGTCGAGGCGCCCGCCTGGGATGAGCCCGAGGTCAAAGCGGGCGTGCAGGCGGCGCGGGCGGCTGCGGAGCAGTGGCGCCACCAGCCCGCGCCCAACCGGGCGGCGGCCCTCCGTCATGCCGCCGAAGCGGTCGAAGCCCACGCCGGCGAGCTCGCCGATCTGATCGTGCGGGAGGTCGGCAAGCCGCGCGCGGAGGCGCCGGGCGAGGTGGCCCGCGCGGTGGGGATCCTGCACTACTACGCGCAGCAGGTTCTGGACCCGGATGGGGAGACCTTTCCCTCGCCCGACGGGTCGAGCCTGCTCTACTACCGCCGCCGGCCGCGGGGAGTGGTGACCTTGATCACGCCCTGGAACTTCCCGATCGCGATCCCGATCTGGAAGGCGGCGCCCGCGCTCGCTTACGGGAACGCGGTCCTGCTCAAGCCTGCCTCGGAAGCGGCCGCGACGGCGCTCAGGCTGGAGGAACTCTTCCGGCCGCTCCTTCCGGAGGGTCTGTTCCAGGTCGCGCCCGGCCACTCGTCGACCGCCCAGGCGCTGCTGCGCGCCACCGACGCGGTCTCGTTCACCGGCTCCACCGAGTCCGGCCGCGCGGTGGCGGCGGCCGCGGTCGAGGCCGGCATCCCGGCGCAGTGCGAAATGGGCGGTCAGAACGCATCGGTAATCCTCCCCGACGCCGACCTGGAGCAGGCGGCCACCCAGATCGCCTGGGCCTCCTTCGCCTTCGCGGGCCAGAAGTGCACGGCGACCAGCCGCGTGGTGGTGGTGGGTGAGATGGGACGCGCGGTGGAGGCGCTGGAGGCCGCCACCGACAGGCTTGCGGTGGGAGACCCGGCGGCGGCGGGGACGCAGGTGGGCCCCGTGATCGACGAAGGGGCTCGCGCCCGCATGCTGGCAGCGGCGGAGGAGGCGTCCCGCGCCGGCGGCAAGCTGGTGCGCGGCGGGAAAGCCGCCCCCGGTGAGGGCTGGATGGTCGAGCCGACGCTGGTCACGGGCCTCGAACCCGACGCGGCGCTCAACCAGCGCGAGGTGTTCGCGCCCTTCGCCACCGTGATCGGCGCCCGGGATCTGGACGAGGCGATCGCCATCGTCAACGGGGTCGAGTACGGGCTGGTGACGTCCGTCTACACCAAGGACCTGCCTTCGCTGCTCCGCGTGGTCGATCGCCTCGACACCGGGATGGTGAGGGTCAACGCACCGACCGCCGGCGTCGACTACTACGCCCCGTTCGGCGGCGAGAAACACTCGAGCTACGGCCCGCGCGAGCAGGGTAAGGCGGCGCGGGAGTTCTACACCACCACCCACACGTTCACCGTCGCCCCCTAGCGCCTCCAGCGAGCGCGCAGGATGGTGAGATCGGAGCGGCTGTAACGGGCGATTGGTGCACCAACGTCCTATTCCGGGCAGCGCAAGTGGGCGATTGGTGCACCAACAGCCGGGTCCGATGACGTAGTGCGCGCAAGGTGCCCTGGTGCCATGGGACGGATGCACCATTTCGGTTGCGGCGCGCATGCACTAGCGTGGTCTCAGGTTCGCTGGAGAGCGGGGTGCCACGCAAGCGACTTTCGTGTCTACTGATGTTGAGCGTGCTGCTCCTGTTGGGGGGCCCCGCGGTGGTGCCCGCGCAGGCCCAAGTACGCGCTGCTGCCCGGAGTCCAACCGGCACCGACGCCTGGGCCTCTCGCATCCGCACCCGCGCAGCCGCGGTCGGATCGGGTCCGATTGAGGAGCTGACGGTCGCCAGCCTCGGCCTTTCGACCCAGACCGTATACGGGTCTCGGGCCATTGTGGATCTCGAGTTCCCCCCGCCCACCGGGACGCTGGCGACACAGGGCAACATCGTCCGGGTCTTCTTCTCGCACTCGGCCGGATTGAGCTCCGGTTCCAACCTCACGATCGCCGTCAACGGAAATCAGCTCGACCGCGTCGCGCTCGATGACACCACCGCTCAGGGCGGAGTCTTCGATACTCAGATCCCGGCCGGCACACTTCATCAGGACGCGGCGAACGAGGTGGAGGCGGAGTGGACCCTGACATCGCCGACGCCTGCCCAAGCGTTCGGCACGCTGGCGCCCGAGACGCTTCTTGACTACGCCATGGCGGGCGATGCTGACTCGCTCGCCACCTTTCCCTACTCCATGCTCGAGGGGCTCCCGGCAACGACCCTGCATGTAGGGATCGTGCTTCCTTGGCGCCCGGACGGTGCCGAGATCGGCTCCGCCATGTCGGTGGTCGCGGCGCTTGCCCAGGCTCTGCCGGGGCGCCACGTTGTCCCGCAGGTCCTACCGCCCACCACGGCGGATTCCGCTCGGGAGCCGCTCATCGTTGTCGGAAGGAGTGCCGCCTCTCCGCTGGTGGACCGCCTGCTCCGGAGTGCAGGGTTCAAGATCGACCGAGGGAGTCTGGTCGCCACGGGTTCAGGCACAGCGATCCCGGCACGCGACGGGGTGCTCGCGACGGCCGAGGTGCCGGCCACTGGTGGTGCGCGTGCCTGGATTGTCAGCGGCCAGACGGACGAGGGCATCGAGAAGGCTTCCCGGGCGCTGATCGAGAGGCCTGGCGCCTATCAGGGCGCCGCCGCGGTCGTCGATGGTGACGCTCCCGCGGTCACCCACCAAACACTTTCCATGACCGCCCTGCTCGCGGCCGCCCGAGTCGCTCCGGAGCAGTCAGAGCAGCGAATCGCGGTCGGGTTCCCGCTTGGACGGCCGGTACGAGGAGCCGGTACGCTCCGCGTCCCCCTCCTGCCAGGAGCGGGCGCAGTGGCTGTCCGCACGCTTCAGGTCTCCGTCAACGGTCATGCCCCGCTGCCCGTCGCCTCCGCTCCCGGACGAGGCCGCACCGGCCTCGCAGTGATCGTGCCCGCCGCTGACCTGCGTCCCGGCCTCAACGGAATCACCCTCGCTCTTCGTGGTTCCGGAAGCGCGGGCTCGGCGCCCCCCCTCGACCTCTCGCGGACGGCCCTGTTGCTTCCTCCGCCCACCGCGGGCATCTCCCTCCGCGACCTCCCCGATCCCTTTCTGGGCAGCGCTGGCGGGGCGCCGACGGTCGTGCTCGCCAACCATCGACCGGGGCTGATCCAAGCGTCGCTCGATGGCGCCGCCGCGCTGGGCAGCCGTTCGTTGCTCTCGCCTCCTCTGTTTCACGTGGCGCCCGCGACTGGGCGACTTCGAATCGGCGCTGCCGGACTGATCGTTTTCGGCGTGCCCGGCGGCGGCTCCCAACTCCGGGTCTCCGGGTCGACGGGAGCACGGATCGATCCCCCTCGATCATCGCCCGACAGCGGCTGGGTCGAAGACGTCCGTCTGCCTGGGGCCCGGGGCCAGATTCTGTGGGTCGCGGGCCCGAACGCCGCAGCAACGGCGCAGGCGGCGAGCCTCCTCGGAAGCGCGCAACTGGTCGGAACCGCCGCCACCACGACGTCGCCGGCGGAAACCACGCCGGGTACGAACACGGTGGTGGAGGCGTCGCTCCCGGAACTGCTGACGTTTGGAATCGCCGTCCTGGTGGCGATGTGGCTGGCGGTGGTCACCGCGCTCGAGCTGTGGCGGCACCGCGTGTGGCGCCGAGCGGGCCAACCATGAGGCTCGGCCACAGACGCGGATGGTTCTGGTTCCTGGTCGCCTGGTGCGCTGCTGCCGACCTGGTCGCCGCCGCCATCACGGCCCGGCCGGGGCTCGCCACCATCATCTTCCTGGCCACCTCCCTCGTCGCGTTGGAGGGCGGGCTGGCGACTACCCGCCGCAAAAGGATCGTGACGCTGGTCACCGCGCTGGTGATGGCGACCGTCGTCTTGGTGGCGGCCTTCGCGGCGACGGCGAAGCCTTCCTCCGGCATCTTGCTGGGCGCTACCGCGACCGGCGGTGCCTTCCAGTTCAGCAGCTTTGAGCTCCAGGCCACGTCGGCGGTGGCTCTGGGGGGACCCGGCATCGCTTTGCTGGTCGTGACTCTCTTGCTGGGGCTGCAGCTCTCTCGGACCAATGCCGCGCGCGCCCTCGGGAGGAGCGCAGCGTCCCGTCAGAACATGACGCCGGCGCCGGCCGGGGCCGGGCCCTCGCCGGCACTCCGTCCTGCGCCCGCAGGCCGGCCGGAATCAACGCTGTCAGCGGGACCTGACGCCTCAGTGGCGGCGCCGGTCTCGGCGCGGCCGCGAGCGGGTACCGGCCGAGGTCGGCGGAGACCGCGCTGGAGACGGATTGCCCAGCCGAGGGCCGCCGAACCTCAGGAGAGGCGACCGGCCTCTCAACCCAGTGCCGCCGACCACCCGGCGCGCGCCTCCACCTTGCGTCCCGGCCCCTCGCCGCCGCTCCAGCAGCAACACGTCGCCGATTCGAACGGCGGCACCGAACGACACGGGCCTCTCAGTCCGAGTCCTGGGCCTCCCGGGGAGCGCTCGCGTCAGGAGCCTCTGAATGGGAGGAGTCCCGACCCCGTGGAAACGCGAGAGCGCGGTCCGACGACCGCCGAGCAGCCAAGCGCCTCCACGCCCGGCCCCGCCGACACGACCCCTCGCGGCGGCGCCCTGCACCCCTCGGCCGAGGCCGTCGTCGGCGAAGAGCAGGTCCAGCCTCACCGCCGGCTTTTCGAGGAAGCCGGCGGCAGTGAGGGGCGGCGGGTCAAGGCGGAGGCCGCCGGCGACGCCGAGCGCGCGACCGCGCCTCCTGCGAAGCAGACGCTCGTCCAGGGAGCGAGACCTTCGCCGCCGGCCGGCGAACCCTTGACCGAGCCCGAACACGCGATGCGCGCGGCGCTCGCGAGGCTCGCCTACATACGTGAGGATCTCAGACCCCGGGGCGTGCGCGGAGCAATGGACCTGGATGGATTGGTGTGCCGGTTGGGCGCGAGCGGGTCCATCGGCCCGATTTCGGCCTGCATCCGCCCCGGTGAGCTGCTCATGTTCACCTGCGACGGTCCCCCGGGTCGGATCGAAGCCGTGTTGAGCGTTCTCCACGGCGACCGGCCGCTGGGTGGTGGGCAGGCGATGATCGGCGGTTTCGACCTCCGGCACGTCCGCTCCTACACCGTCCGGCGA
Organism: Candidatus Dormiibacterota bacterium; assembly: GCA_963808785.1. Taxonomy (GTDB): domain Bacteria; phylum Chloroflexota; class Dormibacteria; order Dormibacterales; family Dormibacteraceae; genus CAVTSA01. The sequence continues at coordinate 67,056 of CAWEGH010000007.1, forward strand.
CTCCACCGGGTGGTCGGTTACGTCGGAGAAATCGACGGTCGCTTAACCTCCGCGGCCGCGCTCGACTCAGTGCTCCTCGATCTGGGGCTGGTTACGGCCGGTCCCCGCGCGCAGTTTCGCAAGCACACCGATGTGATCGTCGCGATGCATGCGGTCGGCCTGGAAAGCCGGCTCGGGACCCAGCTGGCAGAGCTGTCTCCACTCGATCAGCGGCTGGTTGCGTTCGCCGCGGCGCTCGTTCACAGCCCGTCGATCCTCCTGGTTGACGATCCTACGGCCGATCTCGACCGGTCGGACGAGCTGGTGGTGGAGGCGCTGCTCAGACGACTCCAGGCAGCGGATGTGACCGTTGTCGTCGGCACCTCGGACCCGAGACTGCTGCGGCGTCACCGGGGCCGGGTGCTCCGCCTGTAGCGTGGCCAGCAGAGGGGTGCCGACCCTGAGTCCTTTCAGCAACCGGGGGGATATGAGCGAGACACTCGCTGTGAGACATAGGCACCATCGCAGCCGCGCTCTGGAGGTTCCCAGCCGGCTTGCGCTTTCTGGACCTCTCAAGGCACGCATCTTAATCAAGGACTTTGAGGTTCGGTGGCGGAAGAGGCGTTCTGAGCGCGGGCCCTTCGTTCCCGGTCGAATGCCTGAGCCGGAACGATTGCCAGATCGGCGAATCGGAAGGAGTGGAGTGACATGAGACGAGCATTCTCCTTGGCGGCGCTGGCGTTCCTTGCCTCGACCTGCTTGCTCATCCCGGGTATGGTGTGCGTCAGCGCCGCAACCACCGGACTGCTCCGGGTCGCGTACCTGGCTCCTGCGGCGCCTAACGTGGACATTTACGTGGATGGCACGGTCAGCCTGTCCAACGCCGCCTACAAGACCGTCACCACGTACACCCCGGTCGCCCCTGGGTCACACACCGTTGTGATCCGGCAAGCGGGCAGTTCGGTCGGCTCGCCCGCCGCCACCCAGACCACGGTTCAGGTGGGGGCCGACGAACGCTGGACCGTGTTCGTCGGTGGCCAGTGGTCGAGTCTGCAGCCAATCTCCGTCCAGGACTCCACGTCGAGCCCACCAGCCGGTCAGGCCGACGTTCGATTCGTCCATACCGCGCTGCAGGTACCTGGTGTCGACGTTGCCGCCGAGAACGGGCCCGTGATCTTCCATGACATCTCGTTCATGCAGGCCTCGCCATACGCCGCGGTCGGTTCCGGAGCCTATGTGCTGCAGTTGAAGGCGACCGGCACGACCCAGGTACTCTTCACCGCTCCCCAGGTCACGGTCAATTCGGGGCAGATCGAAACGCTGGTCGGTATCGGGGGCGAAAACACTCCAGTACAGTTGCTCGCGCTCGACGATGCCGCCGCCGCCGGGGCAGCGCCGGCCGGGGGGGCCGACATGGGCGGTGGCGGGATGTCGCCGGCCGTGCACGAGGCCGAGATCATCGCCCTCGTCTTCCTGGGCGCAATCGGTCTCGCCGGCGCGGCGTACCTGGTGACACGCCGCCGGCCGGGCACCGACGCCGCCGTGTGATGGCCTGGTTCGGGCGCCCGATCCGGCTGATGGCGACCCTCTTCGCCGTGGCCCTGGTGGGTCTGGCAGTTGCCGGCAGTGGCCACACCGTCAGCGGGACTCGAGCCGTCGCCGGGCCGATCCCCTCTCGGACCCGCGCGATCGGCCCCCAGAGCGGCGGGAGCCCCATGCCGCTGGCGACGCCGAACGTGGTGCCGGCGGCAGGCGGCGCGCCAGCTCCGGCGCCCCTCGAAGGCGCTACCATGCCGTCGCCGATTCGGATCGACGTTGCCTCCATCGATGTCAGTGCCGCGCTCGGCAAGGTCGGCCTCAACAGCGACGGCACGATCCAGGTCCCGGGGGATTGGAATCAGCCCGCCTGGTACGTCGGGAGCCCCCCACCCGGCGCAGTGGGACCGGCGGTCATCGTCGGCCACCTCGACTCGTATGTGGCACCTGCGGTGTTTTGGAACCTTCACACGTTGCAGCCGGGCGCAGCGATTGTGATCACCCGCAGTGACGGCACCCGGCTGACGTTCACCGTCACGAATGTCATCGAGTACCAACAGTCGGCCTTCCCGACTCAGACCGTGTACGGCCAGACCGCCGATCCTGAGCTTCGCCTCATCACCTGCGGCGGTACCTACGAAATCGCCCACCGTAGCTACGACCAGAACACGGTCGTCTTCGCGACGCTCACCTCGACCGGCCCCGGGTGAGGCCCCCGTGGCGTCTCCGCGAGACACCGGAGGCAGAGCCGGGTGCCGGCCACCGCCGGCGAACAGCCCGTCTGTGGGGCAGATGAGGCCTACCGGTGCGACCTTCAGACCGGAGGGAGGCTACCCTACGGCTGGATCCCCGTCACCAGCGAGAGGAGGACGTGCCAGGCATGGCGGTGCAGACGATTCCGGCAAGACAGATCGAGGTGGCGCTCGCGGCCGGGGCCGAGGTCGGGGAAGGACCGCTGTGGGACCAGCGACAGCAGGCGCTGATCTGGGTCGACATCCCGCGTCACGCCGTGCACCGGTTCGACCCCGCGTCCGGGCTGGATTATGTGGCGGACGTCGGCCAGATGGTGGGTTCGGTCGGGCTGACCAGTGACGGAGGCCTCATTCTCGCCCTCCAGGACGGCTTCGCCCTCTTCCACGGGATCGAGGTCGACATGATCACCCCGGTCGAGGACGACCAGCCGGGCATGCGCATGAACGACGGCTACGTCGATCCGCAGGGCCGCTTCTGGGCGGGCACGATGTCGGTCGACCACTCGGGCCGCAACGGCTCGCTCTACCGTCTCGACCCGGGCGGGGAGGTGACGCGGATGCTGGGCGGCATCGGCATCTCGAACGGGATCGATTGGAGCCCCGATGGGCGCACCATGTACTTCGCCGACACGGCGGCCGGCACGGTGGACGCGTTCGACTTCGACATGCCCACGGGCCGGATGGCCAACCGCCGCAACCTGCTCACGTTTCCCGCCGAGGGGGGCGCGCCGGACGGCCTGGTGGTGGACCTCGACGGGTATCTCTGGGTGGCGCTCTTCGGAGGGTCCGCGGTGCACCGGTACAGCCCCGAGGGCGAGCTCGCACTCCGGGTCGACCTGCCCGTGACGCAGGTCACCAAGCCCGCGTTCGGCGGCCCGGAGCGGTCAGACCTCTACATCACCACCGCGCGGCGGGACCACCACCACGAGCCTCACGCGGGCGATCTGTTCGTGATCCGCGGCACCGGCTTCCGCGGCCAGCGAATCCATCGGTTCCAGGGATGACCGGGCCCATGAGCGTTCACCACTTCGGTTTCGACCGGCCGCCGCGCATCCGCCGGCTTCGCCCCGCCGGCACCGAGACCCCGGGAGCCGCCAGATGAGTGCTCAGCAGGCGACCGGAGCCCGGGTCCACCGCCACGGTCAGGGCCAGGAACCGGCGCCTGGCGTGCTCCTGGAGACGGTCCCGCCGGATCTAGAGGCCTCCCCCATCTCCAGTGCCCTGGTGGACGTCGCCCCCGGCGCCATCTGGGAGCTGGAGGCCGGTGTCGACGACGTCCTCGTCTACGCCGTCAGCGGGCAGGGCCGGCTCGGCGAGGCGTCGCTCTCGGCGGGGACCGCCGTCCGGATGGGGCGGGGCGAGTCGGGGACCGTGGCCGGCGGGCCGGCGCCGCTGCGGCTGGTGGTGATCCGGTGCAGCCCCGGGTGTGATGAGCACGCGGCGCTCGGTCTCCCCGCCTCTACGGTCCGCGTCGACCTCAGCTCGCTGGACGCGGCCACCAGCGGCCGCGAGTTCCAGGTGCTCTTCGACATGTACAACGGCTCGCCCCGCGCGACGCTGTTCCTGGGTAAGGTTCCGCCGGGCGCGGCGCCGTGGCATTTCCACCAGTACGACGAGATCGTCTGGATCCTGGAGGGCCACGGTCTTTACCACCTGGCGGGCGGCGAGGAGGAGTTCGAGGCCGGGTCTGCTTTCCGGGTCCGCCCTCGCGAGGTTCACGTCGTTGAGAACGCGTCCGACCAGCCGATGCTGCTGCTGGGCGTGTTCACCCCGGCGGGGAGCCCGGCGGCGGCGTTCCTGGCCGCCAACCCGCGCGCCTGACCTGAGGCCGGACGGGGCCCCGGCCGCGCTCAGCTGTTACGCGGCCGCGGCGTCCGCAGAGAGGCCCAGGCACCGGCGGCGGCGACCAGCCAGACCGGCCCCATGGTGATGATGAAGGGCCGGAGCGTGTCACTCGCCGAATGTGAGACGCGGTCGAACGCGAGAAAGACGGCGACGGTCCCGTAGAGAAGACAGATCATGGCAGCCGCCACAGCGACCGCCTTCCACCAGCGCACGCGATGCTAACGGGAGGGTCTGGCCGCCGGTTACGGCGCATCATGGGATAGGTGCTCGAAGCGACGCTCAACGACGGGAGCCGGATTCAGGTCCACGTCACGGGCGCCGGCCCCTGGCTGCTGCTGCCGGTGGACCCGATCCCGGTCGAGGGCGACGCAGCGGAGGAGATGCGAGCCTGGGGGGCCGACCCCGCGCTCGGCCGGCGGCTGGTGGCAGGGCTCGAGGACCACTGCACCGTGGTTGCCTTCGACTACGAGGGGCATCTCTCCGCCGTTCCGCAGCCGGACACGCTGACTCCTCAGCACATCGCGGAGGACTTCCTCGCCGTCGCCGACGCCGCCGGTGTGGGGCGATTCGTCTACTACGGCTACTCCTGGTTGGCGCTGGCGGGCTTCCAGCTCGCACTCCGCACCGACCGCCTCGACGGCCTGGCCATGGGAGGCTTCCCGCCGCTGGGAGGCCCTTACGAGGGAATGCTCCGCGTGACCAGGGCCACGCACGAGATGGCCTCGAACCCTCCCCCCGCTCCCAGCACCCCGGTCGAGCCCGGAGATTGGTCCAACGTCACGATCACGCTCACCGAGGCGCAGACGCGCCAGTACATGACGCTCTATACAGCGCTCCAGGGGTTCGACGAGCGTGCGGCGCTGTCGCGGGTGCGCTGTCCGCGGCTCTGCTTCGCGGGGACCGAGGACGACATCGACTACGGCCCGCGCTGGGGCGACGTCCGGATCTCAATTGCCGGCGCGCTGGAGGGCCATCAGGAGGAGCTGCGAGAGGCCGGGTGGGAGGTGCGTCTCCTGGAGGGCCTGGACCACACGCAGGCGATGCAGGCGGAAGTCGTGCTGCCGCTCCTGCGGGGTTGGCTCGACGAGGTGAGAGGGGTCGACCGGTAAAAGAACGCCGCCGCGAGCGGAGTGCCGGGCGCGGGCACCGTTCTCGTGACCCCGCCCGTTCCACCCCATGCCCACGGCTCCGGCTTTGCTAGCGTGGACGGGTGCGCCGTGCGCTTCTCCCGGTCGCGGTGGCCGCCGGCCTGGCTGCCCTGCTGGTGGTCGCGTGCGGATCGCCGGGCCCTTCGCCCCTGGCGCGGAATCCCGAGCTCGACCCGGGCACGCAGCTCCACCACCGGACGGCGCCCGGTTTCACCCTGACCGATCAGTTCGGCCAGCAGACGTCTCTTCAGCAGTTCCGCGGCAAAGTCGTGATCCTCGCCTTCGTCGATTCCGAGTGCACCACGATCTGTCCCCTCACCACGGCCGAGATGCTGGAGGCCAAGAGCCTGCTCGGGAAGGCCGGCTCTCAAGTCCAGCTGCTGGGGGTGGACGCGAATCCCGATGCCACCACCGACCAGGACGTCAAAGCCTATTCGGTGGCCCACGGCATGCTCGACCAGTGGCACTTCATGACCGGGCCGCTGGCGCAGTTGCAGAGCGTGTGGAAGCAATACGGCATCGAGGTCCAGATCGAGAACGGCGCCATCGATCACACGCCGGCGCTGTTCGAGATCGATCCACAGGGCCGGCTGCGCAGCGTCTACCTGAGCCAGATGTCGTACGCCAGCATCGACCAGCAGGCACAGGTGCTGGCGCAGGAGGCATCGCAGCTTTTGCCTCATCACCCCCACCTCCTGTCCCTGCGCTCCTATGACCGGATCACCCCGATCACCCCCGCGAGCCGGGTCGAGCTCGCGAGCGCGGGGAGACACGGAACCGTTCAGCTTGGTCCGGGGCAGCCCCATGTGATCGTCTTCTTCGCGACCTGGCTGTCGGAGACCTCGGGCGTGAGCGGACAGTTGGAAGACCTCCGTGCCTACCAGGCGGAGGCGCTCGCCTCCAACGGGAGCCTCCCGCCGTTGGTCGCCGTCGACGAGGGGAGCGTGGAGCCGGGCGGGCACGCGCTGCCCGGTCTCCTCGGCAGTCTGCCCGCACCCCTGAACTACCCCGTCGCGGTCGACCAGACCGGTCGGGTCGCCGACGGCTACGGTGTCCAGGACCAGCCGTGGTTCGTGATCACCTCGAAGACGGGGAAGGCGGTCTGGTCGAATGACGGCTGGGTGCCGGCGGCCGTCCTGGCCCAGCGCGCGCAGACCCTGGCCCGGTAACACCTCACCCGTGCTCAGACGGCGGTCCGGCTGAGCGGGCTCTTCCGGGCCAGTTCGCCGGGGTACGATCACCCGCGGAGCGCCGGGAAGACTGGTCGGCAACGAGAAAGCCCGCATTGAGGTAATTGGTGCCCACCACCTCCGACCGTCGCGAATCGTCCATCCCGGGCCCGCACCGGTGACCCTGTCCACCGGCGCTTGGGGGGTGATCTTTTTCGTCGCCGCCGGTGCGAGCCTGGGGGCGAGCGGGCTGCTGGTCCGCCGGCTCGAGAGGTTCGCCGCCGGGCTGGGCCTGTCGGAAGCGATTCTCGGGCTGGTCTCGGCCCTGGCCGCGAACTCACCCGAGATCACGTCCGCGGTCACCGCCCTGGCGCGGGGTCAGCACGACATCGGCATCGGCGTCGTCCTCGGTTCCAACGTGTTCAACCTGGCGGCGCTGCTGGGGCTGGGTGCGCTGGTGGCAGGCCGCATCCGCCTGCACCGGGCGGCGATCATGCTTACGGGTTCGGTGGGAGCCTGGGCCGCCCTGTGCGCGCTCGCGGTCGTCGGCGCCGGCTTCGATCCCCGGCTCGGTCTGCTCGTGGTCCTCGCCGTCCTGGTGCCGTACGTCCTGGTGGCCGCGGCGCCCCGCATCCTGCACCGGCTTCCGCTGCCGCCCCGATGGTCAGGAATGATCCGGGTGGCGCTGTTCGAGGAGGAGACCGAGCTCGCCGAAGCCGTCCGGCCGGCGCCCGGCACCTGGCGTGACGCGGTGGTGGGCGCGGCGACGCTGGTCTTCGTCGTCGTCGCCAGCGCGGTCATGGTGCTCTCCGCGTCGACGGTCGGCGCCTCCCTTCACCTGCCCCCGATCGTGATCGGCGCGCTGGTGCTGGCCGCGGTCACCAGCCTCCCGAACGCGGTCGCGGCCGTGTATCTGGCGGGACGCGGTCGGGGCGCTGCCGTGCTCAGCGAGGCGATGAACAGCAACACGCTGAACGTGGTCATCGGCCTGCTACTGCCTGCCTCGCTGATCGGGTTGGGCAGCGCGTCCGCGGGCGGAGGCCTGATCGCCGCGGCGTTCGCGGCCGGCCTCACGCTGTGCGCGCTCGTCTTCGCTTATCTGGGCCGGGGGCTCGGGCGTTGGGCGGGCGCTTTCCTGGTGGTGGGGTACCTGGTCTTCGTGGCGACTCTCCTCACCGGGTAGCCGGGCCGGCGAGCTGCGCGGTCGGGTGCTCTCCCGGCCATGCGGCCTCGGGCCGGGCACTTACGCGCTGACGGCATGCGGGGCGCCGTCTGCGACCGGTACGGGCCGCCCGAGGTGGTCCGCATCGATGAGGTGCCGAAGCCGAGGCCGGGAGCCGGGGAGGTGCTGGTCATGGTGCATGCCACCACCGTGAACCGGACGGACTGCGGAGTGCGGTCGGGCCATCCCTCCATCGCCCGACCCTTTTACGGCCTGGCCCGGCCCCGGGCGCGCGTGCTCGGCAACGAGTTCGCCGGGGAGATCGAAGCGGCCGGCGATGGCGTCACCTCCTTCAAGCCCGGTGACCGGGTGTTCGGGTTCAACGCCGGCTTCGGCCGGTGTGGCGAGTTCGGGGCGCACGCCGAATACCTGGTGACCGGGGCGGACGGCCCGATCGCGACGATGCCACTGCCAGCGTGACCTACGAGGAGGCGGCGCCTTGCACGGAAGGCTCCGGCTACGCGCTCGGGCTGATCGATGCGGCGAGGATCAGGCCAGGCCAGGACGTCCTCGTGTACGGCGCGACCGGTGCCATCGGGTCGTCCGCCGTCCAGCTGCTGACAGCCATCGGCGCCAGGGTGACCCCGGTCTGCGCGACGCCGCACCTGGACCTGGTCAAGAGCCTGGGCGCGGGTCGGGTCGTCGACTACACGGCGTGTGACTTCACCAGGGACGACCGCCGCTGTGACGTTGTCTTCGACGCCGTCGGTAAGACCACCTTTCCGGCGCGCTGCCGGCGCCTCCTGAAGCCGCGCGGTCTCTTCCTCGCGACGGACGGAGGACGGTACTGGCAGAACGTGCCCCTGGCCGTGGTCACTCCGGTCTTCCGGGGCAGGCGCCTGGCGATGCCGGTCTCGCGCGCCGGCCCGGACGCGGTACTGCGCGTGCGCGGTCTGATCGAGACGGGTCGATTCCGGCCCGTGATCGACCGGCGCTACCCGCTCGACGGGATCGTAGAGGCGTACCGGTACGTCAACGGCGGCGACGTGATCCGCGTGGTGACCTCCGACGAGCCTGTGTCGTAAGCCCATCCCCTGTCGGTCGGGCTGCGGGGCCACGAGGTACCCTGCCCGGTCATGACGAGCCGAGATGTTGTGGCCGGGTTCTGGGAAGCCATGCGGGCCAATGATTGGGAGCGGGCGGCGGGCTACCTCACGCCCGAATGCGTGATCGACTGGCCCTGTTCCGGCGAGCGGATCGTCGGGCGAAAGGACTTCGCGGCGATCCAGGCCCGCTATCCAACCAACACCGCCCGCTGGAGCTTCGATATCCATCGCCTCCTCGCCGATGGGGACACGGTGGTGAGCGAGGTCACGGTGACAGACGGCGAACAGGCCGCTCGGATCGTGGCTTTCTCCGACGTCGACGGCGAGCAGATAGCCCACCAGGTCGAATACTGGCCCATGGCCTACGAACCGCGCCCCGGACGCGAGGACTTGACGCGTCCTACCGACCGCGTTCCGTGATCGGCGCCGTCAGGTGACGCGAGCGGGAAGGCTCTCCACCCCGTGGATAAAATCGCTGAGCAGGTAGTCCGGCTCGCAGACTTCGAGCCCGGGTAGCCGGGTGAGCAGTTCCTGAAAGAGCGCCGCCATCTGGGCGCGCGCCACCGCATTGCCCAGACAAAAGTGCACGCCACCTCCCCCGAAGGCGACGTGTTGAGCGTGCGGTCGGCCCAGATTGAACCGCCCCGGGTCGGCGAAGACGGCTTCGTCCCGGTTTCCGGAGCAGTAGAAGAGCGCGACCTTATCTCCGGCGGTCAGCGGGACCCCGTGCAACGCGGTGTCCCGGGTCGCCGTTCGCGTGAAGACGAGGATGGGCGACGCGTAGCGGATGAACTCGTCGAGCGCACCCTCGATGCGCGACTCGTAGTCCTCGCGAAGCCAATCCCGCTGCTCAGGATGGGCCCAGAGCGCGATCAGCGAAAGCGTGATCGCCTGCTTGGTGGTCTCGTCACCCGCCACCACCAGCAGCAGTACCGTGGACAGGATCTCCTCCTGGGTGAGCCGGCGACCGCCGACCCGAGCGTGGACCAACCGCGTCATCAGATCGTCGGCGGGATGCACACGGCGATACGCGGTGAGCGCCGCCGTCAACATTTTCAGGTACGCCACCTGCTGGGCGTGGAACGACTCCAGCGTCACGCCGGGCGGCAGCTCGGCCGAGAACCCGGAGCCGGCGAAGGTATCGGCAGCGAGCACGAACCGGTCCCGCTCGCTGGGAGGCAGACCGAGCAGGTCCGCGAGCGTGTGAAGCGGCAATTGGGCGGAGACCTCGCGGACCAGATCGAACTCGCCCAGGGTGGCGGCCCGAGCGACGATCTTTCGCGCTCGCTTCTGGATCCGGCCCCGGAGCCGGGCCACCGCCTTCGGCGTGAAGCAGTCACTCACCACCCGCCGGTGGACGGAGTGCAGCGGCGGGTCCATGACCAGCATGTTGGGCGACACCTGGAACGGCGCCGGACGCAGGTTCACCTGACCGAGACCGGAGCTGAAGAGCTCGTGGTGCCGGCTGACCTCCACGATGTCGGCCACCGTGGTGACGGCCCAGAAGCCGGCCTCGTGATGCTTCCACCCCGGGAGTTCGGGAGTCTCCAGCGGCGGGTGCCAGCTGACCGGGGCATGCCGCCGGAGCCATGAAAACGACTCGTCGCGCACCTGGAACGGGCGCGACCAGAAGGCGATACTGGAGAGGTCGACATCGGTGTCGACGGGGTGCTGGGTGCCGAACGGGCGGGTCCGCGTCGCCCAAGCCTCCCGGAGAGGCCCCCTTTCCCTCACGCCAGCGGGCACCGCCCCACCGCCACCCACGTCACCCGCATCGTACGTCGGCCGTAGCGGCGGGCGACCGCGGCCGGCCTGCGGTCAGTGGGCGATCGAGCGAAGGTTGCCATCAAATCGGAACCGGCCGTCCGCATCGACCTGGAGCGGGACCGCGTCCACCACGGCGTCGGGGTTCAGGGGCCCGCAGATGTGCGGCAGTGGAGTGTCGAAGCCGGGCACGGGATCACGGCGGATCTCGGGACGGGCCGTGGCGGCGTCGATGACCAGGACCAGGAGGTCGGTCTCCCCGCGATAGAACGTGTTGGTACCTGGCCCACTTGTGCCGGCGTGGCACACGCGTGGATGAACCCCTCTTCCTCCAGACTGCGTCCCCGGGTGGAATGCCGGTACACGCCGGCTCTCTGTGCCTGCTCCAATCGGTCCTGTACGCGAGGTGGTAGATCTTCGCCACCCCCGAATCGTCAGAGGTACGCCCGGCTCGGTGCAGCGTGCCGGTGTCCCACGCCCACCGCACCCCGCCAACTGGTAGAGTGCCAGAGCTATGTCGATCCGCCTCTGCGTCACACGCCGCACTCCCGCGTTCGGGGGACACGTGTGCCTGGAGGCTGTCCATTGAGCAGGTTCGACTAGCTCTCTTCCCGACCTTCCAGGACCGTGTCGCCCCCGAGCGCGCGGTCTTTTTCTTTTGCCCCCAGCCCCCGTTTTCTTTGCCCTTGCCCCCGTCAGTCGATGCCAGGAGGCCTTCTCATGCAGCTCGCAGTAGAACTTCAGAACGTCAGCAAGGGCTTCTCGCGGTCGTCGTCGAGGGCCGGGTGGCTGCGCCGCGCGCGGCGGCGAGAGCTGGCCCTCTATCCGCTCGACCTGGGGCTGCGGACTGGCGGCACCACGGGGATCATCGGGCCGAACGGGAGCGGGAAGTCGACGCTCATCCGCATCCTGTCCACTCTGCTGATCCCCGACACGGGCGTGGCACGGGTCTTCGGCTCCGACGTGGTGCGAGAGGCTCAAGCGGTGCGCCGTCACGTGAACCGGGTGTCGGTCGAGGCGGCGTTCTACAAGCAGCTCAGCGCGTGGGAGAACCTCGCCTACGCCGCTCGCATCTACGGCACGCCGATGCGCGGGTTCCGCACCCGGGCCGAAGAGCTGCTGGAGCGCTTCGGCCTCCGACGTTCCTACCTGGACCGGCCTCTGCGGCAGCTCTCCCGAGGCCAGCAGCAGAAGGTCGCGATCGCCCGCAGCCTGCTGACCACGCCGTCGCTGCTCTTGATGGACGAGCCGACCACCGGCCTCGATCCGCGATCCAAGCGGGAAGTGCAGGAAATGGTGGACGAGCTGAGAGCGGAGCGGGACGTGACCATCGTCGTCTGCACGCACGACCTGGAGGAGGCGGAGGCGCTCTGCGACCGGGTCCTGCTCCTGGACCGGGGCCGGGTCCTGGCTGACGGCACACCCGCCGAGCTGGGCCCGCTGGAGCCGCTTTTCTTCGCGCGCTCAGGCCGGGTGCTGGCGGAGGCGGACGCGGAAGAAGAAGAACAAGAGGAGGTGAACAAAGCATGCTGAACATCGCGTCGTGGGGCCTCGAAGGGAGGGCCCTGGTCGGATTCATCGATCGCCAGAAGAACCTGGTCAAGCGGTACTGGGCCTGGGAGATCGTGTGGGTCGTCTACAACATCGTCAACGTGCTCAGCGTCGGGTATCTGGGCGCGGGTCTCGGAGAGTTGAGCGGCCATCACTCGACCGCCGACCTGCATCGCACCCAGCTCTACCTGCTGGTCGGATCGCTGCTCTGGGGCTACCTCTCCATGGTGTTCATCGAGATCGCGTTCGCGATCGACATCGAGCGCTGGGAAGGGACGATCGAGTACACGTTCATGGCCCCGGTGCGCCGCATCACCCACCTGTTCGGCGTGTGCATCTTCACGCTCCTGTACGGGTTCGTGCGGTCCGCGATCGTGCTCGGCATCGCGGTGGTGATGTTCCATCTCGACCTCTCCCGGGCGGACTTCGGCGCCGCCGGGCTGGTCTTGGCGGCCTCGATCGTGCCGCTGGTGGGCATGGGCATCATCGCGTCGGTGATGCCGCTCCTGTCTCCCGAGAAGGGGCAGCAGATCACGATGGTGCTGGAGGGCGTGATGCTCCTGGTCGCGGGCGTCTACTACCCGCTGTCGGTGCTGCCGCTGCCCCTGCGGGCGTTGGGCTACGCGGTGCCTCTCACGTACACCCTGGACGGGATGCGCCAGAGCCTCGTCTTTGGAAAGGGCCTGGACGCGGTGGGAGGCGACATCCTGGTGCTGGTCGCTCTCGGGTTCGCGCTCGTTCCCCTGGGCCTGCTCGTGTTCGCGTGGGCGGAGCGGCGGGCGAAGCGGCTGGGACTGCTCAAGCGAAGCGGATAGCCACCGAAGGTGCACCAACGGGTCCTTCGAGCCTCGTTTAGGCCCCGCTGGTGCACCAACGGGTATTCGGAAGCGTTTTGTCTATCGGCGGCGGCCCGCGAGGGCTGGACGGCACGCGGTGATGCGAGGATGCAGTCGAGTCGGTTGGGGCGAGCCGGCGGGATGACGACCACTGCCGAAAACGGAGGACAGTCGTGCCTGCGCAATTCAAAGGAACGATCAACGTCGATGTCCGTGAGTCTCAGCCGGATTGGACACCGTTCGAGCCGCCGAAGGCTCCCCAGGGTGCTCCGAGTGTTCTGTACATCGTGCTGGACGACGTCGGCTTCTCGGCGATGGGCTGCTATGGCGGCCCGGTGGAGACCCCGAACATCGATCGGATCGCCTCCCGCGGGGTGCGCTACACGCAGTGGCACACCACAGCCCTGTGCTCACCTACCCGGTCCTGTCTCCTCACCGGGCGCAACCACACGCGCAACAGCATGGCGTGCATCACCGAGGCGGCGATCGGGTTCCCGAACGCCAGCGGGACGATTCCGCCGGAGAACGGCATGCTGCCGGAGATCCTGGGCGAGCTGGGGTGGAACACCTACATGGTGGGCAAGTGGCATCTGTGCCCCACCGATGAGATGAATCTCGCCTCGACGCGGCGCAACTGGCCCACCGGTCGAGGGTTTGAGCGCTACTACGGGTTCCTGGGCGCCGAAACCGATCAGTGGCATCCGGACCTCGTCTACGACAACCATCAGGTCGAACCTCCGCGCCAGCCCGAGGAGGGCTATCACCTGACCGAGGATCTGACCGACAAGGCGCTCGAGTTCATCAAGGACGCCAAGGCGGTGGCGCCCGACAAGCCGTTCTGCCTCTACTACGCGCCCGGAGCTTGCCACGCGCCCCACCAGGCGCCCCGTGAGTGGATAGACAAGTACCGGGGCCGGTTTGACGATGGCTATGAGTCGATGCGGGGGCAAACGCTGGAGCGCCAGAAACAGCTTGGGATCGTCCCCGCCGACACGCAGATTCCGCCCGTCAACCCGATCGGAACGCCTGAGACCCGAACCGGCCCCGGCGGACTGCCGTTCCCCGCGGTTGACACCACGCGGCCCTGGGAGTCGCTCTCCGACGACGAGCGCCGGTTGTTCTCGAGGATGGCGGAGGTGTACGCGGGCTTCCTCGCCCACGCCGATCATCAGATCGGGCGGCTGCTCTCCTACCTGGAGGACACGGACCAGCTCGAGAACACGATGATCGTCCTCGTGTCGGACAACGGCGCCAGCGGCGAGGGCGGTCCGAACGGCTCCGTGAACGAGAACAAGTTCTTCAACGGCGTGCCCGACGACATCGAGGCCAACCTGGCGCTCCTGGACGACCTCGGCGGCCAGAAGACCTACAACCACTATCCCAACGGCTGGGCGATGGCGTTCAACACCCCTTTCAAGCTCTGGAAACGCTATGAGTTCAACGGCGGGACCAGTGACCCCTGCATCATCTCGTGGCCGGCGTCGATCGGCGCCCAGGGTGAGATCCGGCACCAGTACCACCACGCGGTCGACATCGTGCCCACGATCCTCGACTGCCTCGGGGTGGAAGCGCCCGGAACCATCAAGGGCCATGTCCAGAGCAGCTTCGACGGCATCAGCATGCGCTACAGCTTGGATGGGGCCGACGCTCCCGGCCGCCGCCAGACGCAGTTCTACTCGATGCTTGGTTCGCGAGCGATCTGGCACCAGGGCTGGAAGGCGATCAGCACCCACCCCACGATCAGCGGTTGGAGTCACTTCAACGACGACACCTGGGAGCTCTATCACGTCGACACCGACCGAGCGGAGCTCCATGACCTCTCGGGCCTCCACCCGGAGATCGTCCGCGAGCTCGTCAACCTGTGGTTTGCGGAAGCGGGCGCCAACGGCGCCTTCCCCCTCGATGACCGATCGCCGGTCGAGATCCTCAACACACCCCGCCCTCAACTCACGAGCCCCCGCGACCGCTACCTCTACTACCCCGACACCTCAGGCGTGCCGGAGGCACTCTCGGTCAACATCCGCAACCGCAACTACATCGTCGGAGCGCGGGTCGACATCGCCGGTCCCGGCGCCAATGGGGTGCTCTTCGCCCAGGGTTCCCCCTTCGGCGGGCATGCCCTCTACCTCAAGGACAACCGTCTGCGCTACGTCTACAACTTCGTCGGGATGGTCGAGCAGCTGATCAGCGCCGAGGAGGACGTCCCGACCGGCGAAGACTTGATCCTGTCCGCGTCGTTCGTCAAGGATGGCGAGGATCCTCCTGGGGTGTCGACCGGGATCCTGACCCTCTTCCAGGGCGAGCACGAGGTCGGACGGGGCCGAATCAAAACGCAGCCGGCTGCGTTCGGCCTCTCCGGTACCGCCCTCACCGTCGGCCGCAGCATCACCAGGATCACCGGCGATTTCCCGGGGGAGCGGCCGTGGCGCTTCACCGGTGGCGCCCTCAGGGGCATCGCCGTCGACGTCAGCGGTGAGCCCTACGTCGACCTCGAACGCGCCGCGGCGGCGATGATCGCACGTGAGTGACTCGAGGCCCGACGGCATTCCTGGGCTCGCATGATTGGCGGACCGTCACCTTGATGTGGGGCGCGCTCACCGTGGCCTGCTAACGAGGCCGGCGAACTCGATGATGCCCGAGGCGTTCCGTCACGGTGGTAGGCCGGTCGGCCTCTTCACGGTCTTCGGCTTCGTCCTCGCCGATCTGCTCGCTGTCCACTTCCGAACCAGGGCCGGTCACTGGTCCTTACAGTGGGTGCGTGTCGCGAAAGGGCATGACGCTGGTCCCCGGCGGGGCCTTCCGGATGGGCAGCGCCGGCTTCTATCCGGAGGAAGGACCGGTTGTCCCCGCCGAGGTGGACAGCCTGTGGGTGGACGACCACCCGGTCACCAACGCTGCCTTCCGCCGGTTCGTCGCCGACACCGGGCACGTGACCATCGCCGAGACGCCGCCCGACGCCCGCCAGCTCTCGGGCGCCGACCCCTCGCTGCTGGTCCCCGGATCACAGGTCTTCACCCCCACCACCGGGCCGGTGCCGCTCAACGATTGGACCCGCTGGTGGCGATGGGTACCGGGCGCCGACTGGCGCCACCCTGAGGGGCCCGGCTCCACCCTGGATGGCCGGGACCTGCACCCGGTGGTGCACGTCGGGCTCGAGGACGTCCGGGCCTACGCCGCCTGGGCGGGTAAGCGCCTACCCAGCGAAGCCGAGTGGGAGCACGCCGCCCGCGGCGGACTCGACGGCGTCACCTACGCCTGGGGCGACGAGTTCATGCCCCACGGCCGGATCATGGCCAACACCTGGCATGGGCGGTTTCCGTATCAGAACCTGGCGCCGCACGGCTTCACCCGGACCTCTCCGGTCAAGAAGTTCCGGGCCAACGGCTACGGCCTGTACGACATGACGGGCAATGTCTGGGAGTGGACCGGCACTCGTTGGACCGACCACTCCACAGCGGAGGACCCCGGACCTGCCCCGGGCCGCGCCCTCAGGTCCTGCTGCGCGCCGCATACGAGCTTCGGCGAGCACGAACGGTTCGTCATCAAGGGCGGCTCGCACCTCTGCGCCCCCTCCTACTGCCACCGCTACCGCCCGGCCGCACGCCAGGCACACGGCCCCCACGACACCACCGGCCACGTCGGATTCCGCTGCGTCCAGTCCGCCTGAGCACCGAGGCCGCGGATTCCGCCTCGCCGGCCGCCCTGAAAAGCGATCACGTCGACGGGAGCCCGCGGAGCTTGTCCGGATCGGCGATGAGGTTGATCTCCAGGATCCGGCCGTTGGCCACCGTGAAGGCTCCGAGGATCGAGCGCGCGGGATAGTGGAGGACCAGCCCCGGGGCGCCGTTGACCATCACCGGCTCGACCCTGGCTCCAGCGCCCGCCCGGAACCTCTTCATCTCCTGCATCACAGCCTCGGCACCGACGATCGGTGGACGCGCGAGCGGTCGCGGTGCCTTAGGGCCACCGTCGATCCGGACCACGACCCCGGGATCCAGCACCTGAAGGAGGGCCTCAAAGTCGCCGTCCCGGGCGGCGGTGAGGAAGGCATCGACCACCTCTCGCTGCACCGCGACGTCCGCATCCGGCGGGGGCGCCTCCGCTCTGACCCGTCGCCGAGCCCGGCTCGCCAGCTGACGGGTCGCCGCGGGGGAGCGGTCCACCACCGTGGCGATCTGATCGAAGGGCATCCCGAAGACGTCGTGCAGCACGAACGCGAGGCGCTCCCGCGGTGTCAGGGACTCGAGAACGACGAGCAGGGCCAGCCCGACCGAATCGGCCAGGTCCTGGTTGCGCTCCGGGTCCGAGCTCTCCTCGCCGCCGATGATCGGCTCCGGGAGCCAAGAACCACCGAGCTGCTCCCTGCGTGCCTTCCGCCGGCGCAGTCCGTCGAGACAGATGCGGCCCACCACCACGGTCAGCCAGCCGCGCAGGTCGTCGCTTCCGCCGGGGTCGCTTCGATCGAGGCGCAGCCAGGCTTCCTGTACTGCATCCTCGGCCTCGGACACCGATCCGAGCATGCGGTAGGCCACGCTCCGCAAGTGCTCGCGATGGCGCTCGAACTCCGCCGCCAGCCAGTCGCGTCGGGTCACATCGTGGTGCCGGTCCAGGTGCTCACAAGAGAAACACGGACGGAGGGCGCGGGTTGTGACATCCTTGCCCGCCGGGATCACCGTCACACCGGGCCGCGGCTGGTTCGTGTTCTCGTCATGAGTGATCATCTCGTTTCTGGGCGGTTGGACCTTCGGAACCGGATGGCGGGGCGATTCCTTCGCCTGGTCAACCCGCTCGCTCGCCGGCTCATCTCGGCCGGCCTCCCAACGGGTGCCCCGAACGTGCTCCTCACGATGCGCGGTCGCCGGTCCGGCAGGATGCGAACGGTACCGCTGGGCCTGCTCGAGCTCGACGCTCGTCGGTACGTGCAGGCGTCCTACGGCGAGACCGGCTGGGTCGCCAACCTGCGGGCGGACGGCCAGGTGACCCTCACGTATCCGGACGGTCGCCGCTTGCCGGTCCAGGCGGTGGAGCTCACACCTGACGAGGCAGGGGTGATCCTGAAACGGGCGCTCGCGCCATACCCGCGACCGCGATTGCTTGGAGTCGTGCTCCGTTTCGTCCTGGGGCCACGTTTCAGGCCTCCTATCGGCGTCTTCCTGAGCCTGAGGCTTCGCATCGACGACACGCTCGAGGAGTACGTAGCGGACGCGCGGCGCCATCCACTCTTCGAACTTCGCCCGGTGACCGAGGGGCCCGCGTAGCTGTCCAATCAGGCTCTCGGAGCGCAGCGGGAGGGTCATCGAAGGTGCGACCTGCGCTGCACTGGAAAGGACACAGGTGCTATAAACGAACCTCTCTCACCAAGGTCCCATTAAGTGGTGACCGGTTCATCATGTGGGGTAGTGCCGATGCGAAGGGAGGGGGACATGGCCAGGCCGCCGGCGGCGCCTTTCGGCCGGCGTGGTCAGCGTGGCGACGATCGCACGTCGCCTTCCGGACCGCATCAGCTGCGGAGAGTATTCCCGCGCCGGCAGTCGGGGTCGCCGGCCGGGCCGGACCGGGTGGAGTGGGCGCGTCCCGTCGCGAGGCCGTTGGAGCCCGTACGCGGCATCCGCGCTGTCGGCGGACGCGACGGCCACGACGGCTCGGTCGCGATGTGGACGGCACCCCGGATCATCGCGGCGCTTGGTCAGCTGGCGGTCACGGTCGGGCACACGCCAACGATCGCTGACCTGGTAAGCCTTCCCCGCGCGATGTGGCCCTCCCCCTCACGCGTGCGGACCGTCTTCGGAACCTGGAACGCCGCCCTCGCCGCGGCCGGCCTGCGGCCGAAGACCGCGGGCCACTCCCCGCGCCGCGTGTGGAGCGACGAAGAGATGCTGCAGGCGATCCAGGATGCCGCTGCCGCCGGTGATCCCGGGCAGGGGCCCTTCCAGGAGGGACGCCGGCGCCCCTGGCTGGCCGCCATCACCTCCAGGTTCGGATCATGGCCGGTCGCCGAATCGCTGGCGCTGGGGATGCAAACTCAGAACCGCGCTCAAGGGTGTGGATCAGAGTCTTCGACAGGACCAGCCCGGAGCAAGCCGCAAGAGGCATATGGTAGGTGCCGAAATCACCAGGTGACTCGGGCAGCGGTGAACCAGGTGCCGTGGAAAAGCGTCTCGCCGCCCAGCTCCTGCGCGAGCTGGCCGAGCGTGAAGTAGCGCTTGTACACCCGGTGGCGGGAACCGTCATTGAGAACCCGGTCCTGCCACTGCTCCGGTTCGACACCCGGCCGAAGAGCGGCGTCGACCACGACCAGCTCGTCCCCCACCCGCCGCGCCTCGTCGAGGAAGACTTGCCGTTCGGGCGGCGGGAGATGACCATAGAAGTGGCCGGTGAACACCCGGTCAAAGGAGTGGTCCGCGACCACCAGGTGGAGAGCGTCGCCCACCACGGCCAGCCCCGCCGGCAGCCGGGTTCGAGCGATCGCGATCATCGAGGGGCTCTGGTCTACTCCGACGACGAATCCACGCAGGTGCCGGGTTAGAAAGCCGGTGCCGCAGGCAACGTCCAGGGTGCGAGCGGGAGGCAGGCTGCCGACCAGTGCGACCACCCGGGCCACCTCTTCGTCCCAGCCCGGGCGCCCGCCGCGCGCGAACAGGCCCTCGCCGGTGTACCACTGGTCATACTCGGTGGCCCGCCGGTCGTAATAGGCCGCGGTCGCGGGATCGGTGGCGAACGCCGCCTTCGAGTGCATGGCCGATAGTGTCCCAAAGAGCGTGGCAGGGGTCGCCTGGGAGCTCGGCCAAGGTAGCGGAGGTTGCTTCCTGAGCAGGCGGTCGGGCTGGAAGGTGGACGGGCTTAGGATCGATGCCGCCATGACCAGCAGTCGCGCAAGGCGCCGCCGGCGTAAGCGGTAGGGAGGAAAGCTGCTTGAGACGTTCGTTTCGCGTCGGCCGAATCGTCTTTCACCCCTCCACGCTGGCTGTGCTCTCCGGGGTATGTGGCGCCATCATCGGGTTTCTCCTCGATGTGGCCAGCGGCGGTGAACGTCCGGAAGTGATCTGGGTCGCGCTCAGCTTCGCGATCCTGGTCAGCCTCAGCATCACGGCGTGGCAGGTATACGCCCAGGAGAAGGCCGGGAAGCAATGGATGACCATGCTCCAGGAGATGGTCTTCCAGACGTACTTCCTCACCGTGCTCGCCGATCGGCCCGAGATCTCACAGGTCGCACAACGGCGGCTGGGGCAGGTGTTGAAGACCTTGAGTGGAGACCAGCAGGTCAGCATGTTGACGTTCTTCAGCCAGAACGGCCTGCCCGCCACCTATATCGGTGATGCGTTGAAGGGAAGCACCGCCCTGATCGGGGCAGATCTGCAGAACATGGATCTTGCGGGGATACATCTGGAGAATGCGAATCTGAGTCGAGTGAATCTGAGCCACGCCAACCTGCGCGACGCCTACCTGAAGGGCACCGCGCTGTATCGGGCCGACCTCTCGGGTGCCGATCTGTCGCGATCTCGACTCACAAGCGCGTTCATGAGGGGGGTCGATCTTCGTGGAGCGGATCTCACCGGCGCCGATCTAAACGACTCTTTCATGGGAATGGAGAAGGCAGGCGAACTCAGAGCAAACCTGGCGAAGGCGCGGTTGCCGGGAGCAAAGCTGCGAGCATCCACTCTCATCGGCGCTGACCTGAGCGGTGTGAATCTGCGCGGGGCCGATCTCGCGCAGGCGAATCTGAGCGGCGCGAATTTGCAGGGCGCCGATCTCACGGACGCGAATCTCACCGAGGCCACCTTGGTCGGGGCGAATTTCCGGGAAGCTGATCTGACCGGGGCGGCGCTCACCTGGGCGACGCTGGACGAGGCCGATCTAGGGACGGCGAAGGTGACCGCGGATCAGTTGCAGACCCTCGGCTCCGCCAAGCACGTGAAGCTGGCACCCTGACGAGGGCCTCCGGCCCGGCCGGGATCCGGCCTCCAGCCGAGGCGGCACGCCCAACCCCTGCCCAACTATTGGAATGTCCAATTGTTGGCGCTGGCGGAGATCATCACCACCCCACTCAGGCCCGGTGCCGAGGTGGCTCGGGAGTATGGGCGTGAGCCAGAGCTACATCTCGCGCCTTCGGAGTGGCCAACGGCGGCAAGCAACCGAAGAACTGAGGCGACTGCGGCATGACAGCAAAGACAACCCTTAAGAAGATGGCGGCAGCTGCGAAGACGGCGATCAAGGACGTGAACGTGATCGCGATCCTGGATATGAGCGGATCCATGTCCGGGATTGAGGACGACACGCGCGGCGGCTTCAACGCCTTCGTGAAGGAAGCCCAGGCAGACCAGGACGCCGAGGGCGGGCGGGTCACGCTTTCCCTGACGTGCTTCGACACCACGTTCATCCAGGTGTACCGGCCCCACCGACATCCAGCTGGTCAAGCCGATCGGGCCTGCGGAGTACACGCCACGAGGCAGCACGGCTCTGCTCGACGCGATCGGGATGACGATCGAGGCGTTCGCGACCGCCGGTGTCGCCAGGAGCACCATCTCGGCCAACGCCACTCCCGAGGCATTCGCGGCGGCTTCGGCAGGGCGACCACCGACAGCTATCGGGCGCTGCGCGCCGGCGGCTCGGTTCGAGAGGCGGTCGATGCTCTCTACGACAGCGACGACTCGACCCTGATCAACCGCGGCGTTGCGCGGCGCGGGGACCCCGCCTCGAAGACAACGCCGGTCACCACGCGAACCGGAGCGGGCGGCGCCTCGAAAGGTCGCAAGAGTTTGCGTCAGCTGCGTCGCTCATAGTCACGCCATGGGCTCTCGCATCGCTGCCATCGCCATCGACGCCACCGACCCGCCCGCCGTCGCGAGGTTTTGGTGTGCGGTGCTCGGCTGGCACGTCGCTGAAGAAGAAGATGGCATCGTCAGCATCGCGCCCGAGGACGGCATCGGGCCCACGATCGACATGTGCCCGGTACCGGAGGGGAAGACGGTGAAGAACCGCTTGCACTTCGACCTCCGCGCGGACGGGGTGAGCACCGCAGAGGAACTTCAGCGTTTGCTCGCACTGGGCGCGCGACCTGCCGACGTCGGCCAGGCGCCGGATTCCACCTGGGTGGTGCTGGCCGATCCTGAGGGCAATGAGTTCTGCCTGCTCGCTCGCACGGTCCAGGAGATGAGGGCGGCGGAGTCCTGAGGAGCCGGGCCCGTCTGCCGGCCAGGCGCCGCCTACTCCCCTGTGGTCTGCTCCCCGGCGGCGCGCGGGGGCGCTGTGTCGACGCGACACGTGCCGCAGAGGCCCGAAACCGTCAACTCGGCTCGCAGCGGGAGAAAGTCGTGCATGCCCACAAGCTCCTGAGCCGCGACTTTCAGCGCCAGGTCGTCAAGGTGAAATACCCGGCCGCATGCGGTGCAGATGGCGTGGGCGTGGGGAGCCTCCGCGATCTCGTATCGGAGACCCGCGTCGTCGAGCCGGCACGCGGTGGCGGCTCCGGATCCGAGCATGGTCTCGAGCGCTCGGTAGACGGTGCTCTTCGGCAGTCCGATGTGATACCTGCGCCGGACGAACGCGATGATGTCGTCCGCGGTGTGGTGAGGGCCGAGCTCGTGAAGCGCTTCCCACACCAGCTGTCGCTGACGGGTTCGTCGCTGGCCGGGTCGCAGGCGGGGTTCAGCGCCTGATTCCTGGTCGGGCGCCGCCGTCGCCTCGCCCGCCACCATGCGTCGGGGCTCACCCCGATCGTTCGGTCTTGTCACCGTCAGCCGTCCGGACCTGTAGCTTCGCCCAAAGCGCCCGACCAGCGCTCTTCGACGCGCGCCAGCTTGTAGTACGTGAAGGCGCCCGCCCAGGTGAGCACGAACGCCCCGACCACGATGAAGCCCATGGTCTCGAAGTCCAGGCTGTTGATGAAGTCCCAAACGCCGCCCTGCGCGTTGGCGATCGAACTCATCAGCTGGATCACTTCGATCACGCCGACGAAGAGAGCGATGAAAACCGACAGGGACGTGATCGTCATGTTGTAGAAGACCTTGCGAATGGGTTTCGAGAACGCCCAAGAGTACGCCTTCGACATGAACGCTCCATCCGTAGTGTCCATCAAGGACATCCCGGCGGTGAAGAGCAGCGGCAGGGAGATGATGGCGAAGAAGCTGATGCCCTTGGCGGCTGCCCCGGCGGAGAACCCGAGGAGCGCCACCTCGGTGGCGGTGTCGAACCCGAGGCCGAAGAGCACGCCGACCGGATACATCTGCCAGCTTTCGTTCACGAACTTGAACAGCCACGAAAACATGCGCGAGTAGAGGCCGCCGGCGACCAAATCGGTCTGCAGCGTGGCGGGGTCGTACGTGCCCGCACGCATCCGGCGGTAAACGCGAACGATGTCGAGCAGCGTGAGCAGGTTGATGACGCCGATGACGATCAGGAACAAGCCCGAGATGCCGGTTCCGAACAGGCCGCCGAAGTTGTGCAGCTGGCCGTTGTCGCTGACGACACTGCTGACGATCGTGCGGACGGCCAGCGCGAGCAGCAAGGCGATCACGAACACGATCGTCGAATGCCCCATGGAGAAGAAGAAGCCGACGCCGACCGGCTTCTTGCCTTGCTGCAGGAGCTTGCGGGTGGTGTTGTCGATGGCGGCGATGTGGTCCGCGTCGAACGCGTGGCGAAGACCGAACGTGTACGCCAGCAGTCCGAGGCCGATGAACGTCGGGTAGCGGCCACCGCAGACGATCAGGAAGCCAAAACCGAGCACGTGGAGCAGAAGCACGACTCCGTAGAAGCCTCCGAGGCGCACGCCCTCGCCGCGGTCGAAAGCCCGGGTCCAACTCCGCGCGGTTGCCGCCATCAGCGTTCTCCGAGATCCAGGGCCACCAGGGTGACCCGAGGATATCAGGACCCGGTTGCGAAAACACACCTTGCTTCGAGAGCGCCGAATTCGCGCGGCCTCGGGCGCCGGAGCTAACTGGGACCCGTTACCAGGCGGTGCGTCGGCTCATCAAATCGGGCCGGCTTCGCTACGCGGCTCCACTGAAGAGCGCGGGCCACTGCATGACGACGAACATGATGACCATCGACACGGAGATCGCCAGATGGCCGATGGTGCCGGCGGCCCGCGCGGGCGCCCGATCGCCGCGAAGGGCGGCGTCCGGGCCCGCCTTCTGGAGGGCATCCCGGAGCCCATCCACCGTGAGCGCTCCGTAGAAGACCAGGAAGGCCGCGGTGAGGGCCACGGCCGGACTCTGACCGAGGATACCGAACATATAGACCATCGACAGCTGCACGAACACATGCCAGAGGTCATCGGTCCGGATCGCCGCCTCCCCGGCCACCAGGGCATGGAGCGCAAAGACAAGCGCCAGCGCGCCGTAGATGATCAGGTACGCCCAGGCGGGACCGATGGTCGAGACCCAGCCCAGCATCAGCGTGGTCATCAGGATCATCCCGACCGCGTGCGCCCCCCCGTGGCCCAGCCACTCGCTTGTCCAGCGGTACCTGGGAATCTGCCGGTGCCACGCCAACCGGCAGAGAAACAGCACCAGGCCCAGGAAGGAGAGCCCGAGCGCGATCAGCAGCATGTCCCGCACCCCGGGTGGGAGCACCGTCGCACCCGGGCTTACCAGGTGGTTGATCGACGATGCCGCGAATGCGCGGCAGCCTGCCATCGTCATGCCCGGCATGCAGATGTTCGCCATCGGTGATCGCTCTAAGTATCGCCTTCCCGCGCCCTCGATGCGCACGAGTGGAGAGCAAAGAAGACCACGATCAGTCACTGTCGGGGTCACGTATGGATACCGGGGTACGGTACTATGACAGCTCACTCATACCCCCCGCCAGTATCTCTGTTCCACGCCGTCACCCTTGACAAACGTCAACACTGTCATCCCCGTGACTTTGAATTGTGCCCTTGACTGGGGAGCCTGCTAGCATCGCCTGCAGAGGTCGGGCGACGTTCGGCTGCACCTAGCAGGCGCACCCGGCCAGGAGGTACCGGATGGAGGTGACCGCGTGCCCGGTATGAGTTCCGGCCTGCCTACGAGCAGCCCGGCCATCGCCGCCGCCTTCCAGACCAGCCTCCTGGTCGGCCTCGTGGTCGGGCTCGCCATCGCCATGGTTCTCGTGACGGCGTGGCTGGTCACCGAACGCCGCCTTGGTGTTGGGTCCGGCGCGATCCAGCCACGGCCGGCGGAACCGGTGGCGCGCCGATTCTTGCGCCTCGCCTTCGGGATCTTGTGGGTGTTCGACGGCATTCTTCAGGCCCAATCCCAGATGCCGCTGGGGCTCACCTCGCAGGTCATCGGTCCCACCGCAAGTCGATCTCCGCTCTGGCTCCAGCACCTCATCGACTGGGCCGGATTGCTCTGGAATGCGCATCCCGTGACGGCGGCCGCGTCGGCGGTGTGGATCCAGATCGGTATCGGGATCTGGCTGTTGGTTGCTCCGAGGGGCAGGTGGTCCCAGGCGGGAGGCGTCGTCAGCGTCGCATGGGGCCTCGCGGTCTGGGTGTTCGGGGAGGCGATGGGCGGGATTCTGAGCCCAGGTCTGACGTGGATGTTCGGGGCACCCGGGGCCGTCCTCCTGTACGCGTTCGCCGGCGCCCTGATCGCGCTCCCCGAGCAAGCGTGGCAGGGCCGGCGCCTGGGCCACACGACGCTCGGGATCATGGGTCTGTTCTTCCTCACCATGGCGCTCCTCCAGGTCTTGCCAGGCAACGGGTTCTGGCAGGAAGGGAGGAGCGGCGCTCTTGCCTCCATGGTCGAGCAGATGTCCCAGACGCCCCAGCCGTGGTTCCTGGCTTGGTTGTTGGCCGGTTTCGCGAGGTTCAGCGCCTCCCACGCGGTGCTGATCAATCTCGTGGTGGCGGGATGGCTCGCAGTGGTGGGTGGAGCGTTCCTGGTCGGAACCTCACGCTCGCCCACCGGGGCGCGGCTGCTGCTCCCGGGCATCGTGCTCGCCACCGTCCTCTGCCTGGTGGACTGGGTGCTGGTTCAGGACCTCGGATTCCTGGGCGGTCTGGGGACCGACCCCAACAGCGCGATACCGACAGCGGTCTTGTGTGCGGGAGGGTATCTCGCCGTTCGGCATTCCGCGGCGGAACGGGAGCCGTCTCCTCAGCAGGCCGGTTGGACCGGTGCGGGCCGGCGGTACCGGCTCGGCGTGTTCGCGGCCGCGATCGCGGGCGGGTTGATCCTGGTCGGCACCGTCCCGGCCGCATACGCCGTCGGCACCCAACCCCCGAGCCCGATTCTGGCCCAGAGCATCGACGGCGGGATCACGGCGGTCAACGGGCCGGCGCCCAATTTCAGCCTCGTGGACCAGCGCGGAGAGACCGTCTCTCTGAGTGACCTCAGAGGGAAGACCTTGCTCCTGACCTTCCTCGACCCTGTCTGTACCACTGACTGCCCGTTGATTGCGCAGGAGTTCCGTCAGGTCGACTCCGAGCCAGGTATCAATCCTCATAAAGTGGTGCTGGTCGCGATTGTCGCGAACCCTCTCTACTGTGCTCCCAGCTTCACCCGCGCCTTCACTCAGCAGGAGAACTTGGAGGGAGTGCCCAACTGGCATTACCTGACCGGGTCACCGGCGCAGCTCCGGCCGGTGTGGAATGCCTACGGGTTCGATGTAGCTCTGGAGCCGGCGGGCGCGATGGTCGCCCATAGCGATTTTGCGTTCGTGATCGGGCCCGACGGCCGCACCCGGGATGTTATCGGCACCGATCCGGGGCCAGGTACGACGAGCACGCAAGCCTCATTCGCCACCATGCTCGCCGGCGCGGTGAGGCAGGCCTCGGGGTGAGCTTGACGGTGCGCCGCGCGGTGTCGGCCTTCGTGACGGTCGCGGCCGGTCTGAGCCTCTCCCTTCCGCCTGGGGTCGCGTCCGGGGCGGCCCCCTCGGGAGGGACCGGAGGCCCGGTGAGCGCCGGCCTCGCCGGCTCGCTCACCACGCCGGACGGCACCTGGGCGTTGGTGCCGATGCAGGGGTTCTGGGAACTCTTCCTGCGTCCTACCGGACGTTCCGCCTGGTCACTCCGGACACCACCGGGTGTCGCCGATAACGGCGGCCTGGTCCTGTCGGGAGGCTCGCCGGGAACGCTTGTGGTGGGGTTTCGGCCCAGTCAGAACCTCAAGTACTCGCCGCTTGCCATCACCGTCGACAGCGCCGGGGCCTGGACTCCGGGCATCTTCCCCTCCGCGCTGGCCCGGCTCCCGGACGCGCTCGGCGCCGCTCAGGGCGGCCGGTTGGTGGCGTTGAGCCAGACCTCTGGCGGTTCGGTCTGGGCCGGCCAGGGATCGGGGCCGAGCTGGGCCCGGCTCACGACCCTGGCGGCGCTCGCCCGCTCGCCTGCGCTGCACGCGTGCGACCCCGGTGTTCTGACCGCGGTCGCCCTCACCGCCGCCGGAACACCCCTCGTGGGCGCGGAATGCCGGCGGCACGGAACCGTCGGCATCGTGGCTCTGGGTGGCAAAGCCCCGCAATTGATAGGTCCTCCCCTGCCGGGCACGCTGAAGAGCGAGACGGTCACGGTCCTTCGCCTGACCACGACTCCGGAGGGCGTCGTCGCACTTCTGCTGGCCGGCGGGCGCGAGGGGTCGGAACTCCTCGCCGCGTGGGAGCAACCGAACGGGACCTGGTCGGTCTCACCGGCGCTCCGGACTGGGGGCGCGACGCTCGCCTCGACCTTCATCGGACCCGGGATGAGCCTCGGCGTGCTCCTCACTGGGCCGGGTTCGGGGCCGGTGCCGGAGGCGGTTGAAGGGCCGAATTCGGGCTGGCTCCGCGTGCCGCCGACGCCTCACGCCGCCGCCGTCGTCGCCGCTGTCTCCGGTGGCGAGCTCGACGCCTTCGGCACCGCCGGAGACGAGCTCGAGGTGTGGCGTCTGCCACCGGGCGCCGGGTCCTGGACCCAGAGCCAGACGCTCAAGGTCCCGATCCACGCCGGATCATCCAGCTGAGACTCCACCGCCCCGGTTGCGGTCCGTGCAACCGGCGCCCGGCCTGAAGTGCGGCCGGGCTACGAACGCACCAGGCGGCCGATCGCCTCCGCCGCCTCACGCACCTTGAACTCGGCCTCCTCGTCTCCGGTGCGCGCGGCATCGACGACGCAGTTGGCCATGTGGTCTTCGAGCAGCGCCAGGGAAACCGAGTGGAGCGCGCGGGTAGCGGCGCTCACCTGGGTGAGGATGTCGATGCAGTAGCGGTCCTCGTCGACCATCCTGGCGATCCCGCGCACCTGACCCTCTACCCGGCGAAGGCGCTTCCGATATTCCTCTCGACGTCCTGCGTAGCCGTGCATCGGTGATCCGCACCCAGTCTACGTCTCGCCGGGCCGTCCCCCTCAGCGCGAGACGTGGGCCGGCCGGATTGTCCGAGCCCACGCCTCAGCGTCCAAACACGCGGAGGGGTGCCCGACGTGCGTCTCTGCCGGCTATACGTTGACGCCCTTCGGTCCGGCTCGCCTCTTACCGCGAGTGGAGCGAGCGCGCGAATTCGCCTGCTTGGGAGACGAGCTGCGAGCGGACATCCGCCGCGCCGCCCTGCCGGCGAAGAGGTACCCCGGCGTGCCGCGTTCGAACTCGAGGAAGGCGACCACGAGGTCCATCTCACCGACCTTGCCGACGAATCGCTCACGATCGAGGGGACGCAACCAGGCCGGCGGTGGCGGCGGCCCTTGCCGAAAGATCTCGGGAGTCTCATCGGTGGGCTCGGAACGCATCATCAGCTTGCCGCCCTCAACCGACAAGACCTGGCGGACGCCGAGTCGCTCGTACGTGCCGGCATAGCGGGAGAGGTCCACTTCGGGGCTCGTCGGCGGCGGCTTGAGTGGCTCAGGCATGTGCGCGCCCGCCAGTTCCTCGAAGAGCCAGCGTCCGAGGTCGCGCCACATCGCCCCGCCACTGGCAGAGTTGGTCAGCAGGGCGATCACCAGTCCTTCCTCCGGCATGCACTGCAGGAAGGAGACCTGGCCGATCGTGCCCCCGCCGTGACCGATGACCCGCTTGCCGTCCCATTCCTGCATCATCCAGCCGAGACCCATGCTGGCCGGTCGGCCCTCCATGCCGAGCATCCCAACCTGCACCTGCTGCATGGCCCGCACCGACTCTGGAGATAAGACAGAGTTCCCGTCGGGTGCCTCGCCGTGATTCAGGTGCATCTGGACGAAACGGACGAGCTCGGACGCGGTTGCCGTGGTGAGGCTGCCCGCCGGTGCTTGGGCGTACTCCATCACGACCGTCGGGGGGACCATGGGCCTTCCCCCGCGGCCGGGCACGTGGCCGACAGCGCAGCGGCGCGCCACCATCTCCTCGACCTCGATCGTCGTGTGCCTCAAGCCCAGTGGCCCGCAGATCTTCTCCTTGAGCAGGCGGTGATATGGGGTATCGCTGATGACCTCGGCGAGGTGGCCGGCGACGACGAACCCAGAGTTGCAGTACGACCACAGCTGTCCGGGACGGTGGATGAGATCGATGCCGGCGAGGGATTCGACATAGCGCGCGACCGCGTCCTCACCGCGACCGAAACCTTCGAAGTAGTCGCCCTGGATGCCACTGGTGTGGGTCAAAAGCTGGCGAACGGTGATCTCTGATGCCGCGCTGGGGTCGTTCAAGGCGAACCGCTTCAGATACTTCTTGACGGGAGCGTCCAGGTCGACCTTGCCGGCATCGAGCAGCTGCATGACCAGCGTGGTGGTGAACAGCTTGGTGTTGGAGCCGATCTGGAAGATCGAGTCCGTCGTCGCCTCCACGCCCGTGTCGACGTTGAGCACCCCGGTGGCGAAATCGAGGAGCTCGTCGTCCTTCGCGATCGCCAGCGTCGCACCGGGGACGCCATGGCGCCGGGCCAACACGTTCAGCGCCTCCTGGGCGTCGCGGAGCCGAGCAACAAGAGTCGTCATGGCGCTGGAGCCTACGAACCCGGGTCGACGGCCTGTGGCCGAGGGTCTGCCGAATCGGGGGTTGCCGGGAAGGTTGGGGTTGGGTGAACGGGGCCGGGGGTGGCGCGGTCAAGCCGGCGCAGCGGCGGCGATGGTGCTGTTTACCCTGGCGGCACGCGCTCAACGCTGACTGCGGCGCACGAATCGTCGGCCTCCGGGCCGGCCTCGCCATCCTGGCCGTGCTCTGCCTCATTGCCCTCCTCTCCGTCCAGCGAATTCCGGTCATCCAACCCGGAGCTGTCGGCAAAACTGCCGAGGAGAGAGACGAAGCCGGCGGCAACACGTCGATTCGCATCCACGAGCCCGCTCCGAGACCCTGACGGGAAGCCTCTACGATTCCTCGATCAAGGGGTCCTCGTCGCTCGCCGAGTAGCGACCCCTGACCTCGGCGCCGGCTGTCTCGGAGTCTCCCAGGTCCTCGTCGGAGTCCTCCTCAACCAACTCGCCGTTCGCGCCGGCCTCCTGGAGCAGCTCCCGATAGGCGCGCTGCGCCTCGTCGAAGTTCGGGTACTCCCAGAATTCCGTCCCCTCCGGAACCTCTGCCCCTTCGGTGTCGTCGACACCGTGCCGGAAGACATACGCCCGGCCGTTGTCTTCGTCGTTGATCAGGGAGAGGAACCGCTCCTCGGTCAACTCCGCCCGCTGGTCCGCCAGGCCCTCGTTTTCCAGGTCGAAGAGCCGGTCGATGACCTGCTCCTCGCTCATTTCGCTCATCTCCGGTCAGGATACTTCCGGCTCCGGGGTAAAGGTCCACCCGAACCAGGCAAACCCGGACCGCCGGGGCGGCATGCGAATGGAGTTGCCGGCCTCCGCTCACCCGCCGCCCGAGCCCGGTCAGGCTTCACCGCTTGTGTACAGTTCGATGTACCGCTCGCTCACGACGTCGATCCCGCAGAATCGGCGCAGTTCGACCGCATTGTCCTGTACCCAACGGCTCTCGAGATCGTGATCCTTCAAGACAGAGATCGCCTCATCGACGGCGGAACCCAGCACATCGTCGCGCAGGAGATGAAGGCCGCCGTACTGGTCAAGCCGTCCCAGCCCGTCGACATCGCCAAGGGTGATGTAGTGGGGCACGTGCTCGCGTAAGAACCGCTTGAAGACGGGGTACTCCAGGACAACCAAAGGCCTTCTCGCCCACACCGCTTCGATCGCCTGGTTGCCAAAGCCTTCATGTTCAGGGGGATAGCAGACCACGTCGATCGCCTGGTATGTGCTGTAGAAGGGATAGTGCTCCTTGTCCCCTGGGACGAACTTGCGATCGGGAACGACAACATCCCCGCCGAAAGCCAGTGTGATGCCGATGTCCCGGGCATATGCCACCAGCCTGTCGAAATAGTCTCTACTCTCTGAAAGGTCTTCACCCTGGAGGATCACCAGGATGACCCTTCCACCGCCGCCGACCATTCTTCGCCTGAGTCCAAGGCCCTCGGGACTCGCCAGCTCCGATCGCCGGTGCCCGAGCTCCGCTACGAACTGTATCGACAACTCGATGGCTTTGTTGCTGGCCACCCTGGCAGGCATGGCCACGACCAAGTCATCTGTCGTCACCGGTGTCGGTTCTCCAGCCAGGACGGCGAGCCGGCTGCGAAACGCTTTTTCATCGATCGGGGTTTCGTCACGGTCGAAGTCGAAGCCGTCGGGGACGACGACGCCATGGATGCCTCGTCGCTTGAGCAGTGCCTCGGCCGCAATCGGGTTGATGAGGACGTGAATGGTATTGGGTCGATCCGGGCAGGTGGCCCTCTCAACCAGATCGGTGACCTCGGCGTAGGGGGATTGGAAAGTCCTGGCGTTAGGACCCTCCCAATAGAGATCGTGGTGCTGCAGGAGGAAGCGAATGTCAGGCCTTTCAGTGATCAGATGGTAGAAGGCAAGCGTTGCCGGCAGGTTGTACGGAAGGGACATGACGTTGCGGACGTGGACCAGTCGAATCTGGTGCTGGTCGAGGTAGTCCTCAACCTTGGTCCGTATCTTCGCCGCGATCTCCTTAACCGGCTGCAGGAGATCTGGCGGTGCTTGATCAGGATCCGCACCGGCTCCAGCGGCATCGGGTTGAAACAGACGCTTCCGCAACGCGAGCGCGTCGTCCGATTGATAGGAAAGCTCGGGAACGATAAGGCCATCGACGTCGTCGGGAACGTCCGACGCGCATGGGTGAACCGCCCAACCCCGCTCTCTCAGCGCCCTCGACAGCTCCTGAGACTGAAGAGAGACGCCGTCGGTGCCGTAGAGCTTGAAGTGAACTTCCATCGTGACGCCGGGCTTGCTCTGCATCTCACATCCCTCGCTGCATCAACCAGGTCTCCAGCAACACCCGTACCGCCGCCTCAGTCGCGACCACGAACTTTCTCCTCTTCTTGGGCCGGCTCCGGCCGGACTTGGTCGCAGTATCGTAGCCGAACGGCCAGGCGACCCCACCGGCGCCAAAAGCTCTCGAAGTCCGTGAGAACGAGGGCTGACGAGTCGTCGGTCAGGGGCGCGAGACGAGGCGATCGTTTTGCCGGGACCGATGACGGGCGGTTGCGGACTTGCGATCATCCCGGCGATCCTGACAAGGATGGAGCAACCAATGGACACGCGGAAAAGCTGGGAGCGGGCAGGGGCCGCGGTTGAGGGATACATCGTGCCCCCGGGCGAGACTTTCGAGCGCGCCTACTTCATGGGCGGCCGGGTGCTGGCGAGAACCGCAAGCACCGGTGGTGTGATCGCCATGGAGGAAGGGGTCTTGGAGCCGGGTCGGCCGGGCCCGTACCGCCACTACCACCCCAATATGGCCGAGGCGTTCTACGTGCTCGAGGGCGAGTTGCTGCTCCAGATCGGAGACCACATCGAGCGAGCCGGGGCCGGAACGTTCGCATTCTGTCCGGCGGGCTGCGTTCACGCGTTCCGGGCGGCGGGCACACAACCGGCGAGAGTGCTCATCATGGCCATCCCTCCCGCCCTCAGCGAAGGCTACTTCAGGGAGGTGTCCAAGCTGCCGCCGGACGCGGGCGAGGCGGAGTGGGACGCCCTCGGCAGGAAGTGGGGCAACATCGTCGTGGGACCGCCCCTCGAGGACATCTAGGGCCTGAGCGTCACCTCGAGAGTCGACGGGACTCACGGGTTACGCGATGCACCGTCATAGGGTTGCCGGCTGCCGACCTGCGCTCACGCGGGGGCTTTGACCTTCAGCAGTCGCCTCGCGTTGTCCTCGAAGATGGCATGGCGGGAGGCGGCGTCGGGGGCCGCACCTTCCACGTCTGCGATCGTGGCCGGGATAAAGGCGGCGCCCCCCTCGACATCCATCGGCGTGTCGGTGCCGAAGAGGACGCGGTCGGGGCCGAAGTAGTCGATCACGCACCTCGCCCCATGTGGTGACCCGAACATCGCGGTATCGACGTAGAGCATCTTGAAGTAATCGGTCAGGGGCCTCCGAAGCCGTTCCAGAGACGGACCCAATTGCGGTTCGAGGCCCACCCCATGGCGGGCGATCAACTCGATCCGACCCGAGAAATGCGGGATCATGGCGCCCCCGTGGTGCGCGATCAGCTTGAGGCGCGGATGGCGATCGTAGATGCCGGCGAAAATCAACCGGCAGATCGTCATGGTGGTATCGAATACCCAGGTAAACGCCTGCCACAGCGCGAACGGGACCGACTCCGGCGGTATCCCCGGTGTGGCCGGCGTGCGGAAGGGGTGCAGCCAGACACCGGCATCGGCCTCCTCCATGGCGGCGAAGAGGGGCTCGTAGCGCGAGTCGTGAAGGGGAAGGTTGTTCGCGTCCTCCTCTAGCTGGACGCCAAGAGCACCAAGCTCGCGAACAGCGCGGATGGCTTCTTCGGTCGCCGCGTCGGGGTCAGTCAGGGCGGTGGCCGCGGCGAAACCGACGAACCGATCGGGATGGCCCACCACGAGCTCAGCCATGTCTTCGTTGTTGCGCCTCACGAGTTCGACGAGCGCGGGCCCTCCGTGACGGTGGACGTCGGCGCCAGGGCCGCTTTCAGCGACACTGAAAAGAAGCGGAATGGGTGTCACGATCTGGCGGTAGTCGCCGAACCGGTCCATTACTTCGAAGCGGCGATCCAGATCGTACAGGGCGCGGTGGGCGAGGAGGAACGGACCCGGCCCTGGAGCCGTCGAGCCTGCCGCCTCGATCTGCCGGAGGTAGCTGGCCGAGAGAACGTGTGTCCAGGCGTCAATTTTCATTCGGGTGACCCTCGTGCCGCGAATGGGCGACCGGTCCATCTTCATCCACGTAGCCGGTTCATGCAATAGGACACTTGGCGGCGCAGTTGCCTCCCGAGGGAGGGCAGCGTGGAGCTCGGCCGTCATGTTGTCGCCGCGTAGCTTCTCGTACAGACCGTGGTCGCGGATGATGGCTTCCTGCTCGGCGCGGAAGTGGTCAGTTCGACAAGGGCAGGCGCCGCGGAGGCGAGGGCCCGCCGGCCGAACGAGAAACCAGTAACCCGGAGGCCGGCTGATCTGAAGGTCGAACGGTTCGCGGTCTCGCACAGGTTGCGGCGCTCCTCGAGGGACGAGATTGACTTGACAAGCGTGTGAGAGCACGGCGCGAGATGGCGCGTCCTTCGTGGGATCAGGAGGGCTAGGCGGGCGGAGAGGCCGCAGTGTCGAGCCGGCGCTTGACCTTGCATTTAACAGTCGTCGGCGGGCCATCTCGCGGTGGGGCTGATAGTTCCGGCAGGGCCGCCAGCGGGCCGCGTGGTTCACCGCCGTTCGGCCGGGTTGCGACACCCGTTGCTACTCGGCCGCGGGCGATTATGGTCGTTAGCGTGCTATTGACGTTGCCCTCGGGCGTTCCTCGACCCCGCGGCCTCCGATGACTGCGGAAGTAGCGCCGCGAGGTGCGCTGCGAGAAGGCATCGCCCTCGAAGTGGTGTCCATCATCTGGATGGTCGTCGAGGCCGCGGTGGCGATCGGCGCAGGGGTTGCGGCGCGGAGCGTACTCCTGATGGGGTTCGGTCTGGACAGCGTCATCGAGCTCATCAGCGCGGGGGTCTTGCTCTGGCGTCTGACAACCGCCGGTCGAACTGACGACTTGGCGGGCGTCGAGCGGATGGAGCAGCGCGCGGCATGGCTGGCCGCGGTGTTATTGGTCTTGCTTGCTCTGTATCTCGGGGTTTCGTCCGTAGTCGGTCTGGTGATCCGCTTCGAACCCGGGACCTCCTGGGTAGGCTTGGTTGTAGCTGGTCTGGCCATCGTCATCATGCCTGCACTTGGGTGGCGCAAGGGAGTCGTCGCACGCAGGTTGCACAGCGCGGCGCTCCGAGCTGATGGCGTCGAGAGCATGGCGTGTGCCTACCTCGCTCTGGCGACATTGCTCGGTGTCGGGGCAAGCGTCGTGCTCGGCTGGTGGTGGGGCGAGTACGTGGCCGCCCTGGTGCTCGCCGGCCTGGTTCTTCGCGAAGCTTGGAAAGCGGTTTCGGAAGCGCGCGAGGTCAACGAAGCCGGAGACCGCTAACGGTCTTCGAATTCACGAAGGGATATCTGCAGCCGCAGCTCCTGTTCGGCTGACCCGGACGGAAGGGGCAGGGCCCTTCCTGTTTGGGGATGAGGAGCCCGTGGCACACGAAGGGCTCAGAAAGATGCGGCTGAGGGGTGGCTTGCCTTTACGCTCGTTGCCCGTCGGGAGCGGGGAGCTCGTCCACCAGGTGACGGACCCGAGCCTCGATCTGATCGCGAATGCGACGGACGGTGTCGAGGTCCTTTCCGGCCGGGTCGTCGAGCTCCCAATCTTCGCGGCGTCGTCCGGGATATACCGGGCAAGCATCTCCGCACCCCATGGTGATGACGACATCCGCTTCACTGGCGACCTGGTCGGTAAGCAGCCTCGGGTGAGCTGAGCGGAGGTCGATGCCTCTCTCGGCCATCGCAGTGATCACCACAGGATTGATGGCGTTGGCGGGCTCGGTCCCAGCAGAGAGGACGTCAATGCGATCGCCGGCCAGTTGCCGGAGATACGCAGCTGCCATCTGGCTCCGGCCGGCGTTGTGGACGCATACAAAGAGCACGACGGGTCGCTCAGTGGTTGTCACGACGGGTGTCCTCTTTGAGGTCCTGATCGTCCAGGACGAGGGGAAAGAGATAGCGCAAGGTGACCAGTGCGGCGAAAGCGCCGATGACTTGCGCGATGAGGAAGGGAATCACCGAGTCGGGCGCGATCCCCGCGAAGGTGTCGGAGAACATGCGCGCGATTGTGACCGCCGGGTTGGCGAAACTCGTCGAGGATGTGAACCAGTAGGCGCCGGCGATATAAGCCCCAACGGCAAACGGGATCGCCGCCGCCCTCTTCGCCCGGGCGAGCGCGAAGATCACGAGCAGAAGGCCAAACGTAGCGACAACCTCGCCGAACCAGAGCCCCCATCCCCATCTCACCTTGGTGGAGATTTCGATTGGTGCGCGGGAGAACATGAGATTGGCCACGGCGACGCCCAGAATCCCACCAAGGACCTGCACGACCCAATAGACGACTGAGTCTCTCCAGGGGAAGCGGTTCAACACCCGCTCGGCCAGGGTCACGACTGGATTGAAGTGTGCTCCAGAAACCGGTGCAAGGACCAGGATGAGCACGGCTAGCGTGAGTCCGGTGGCGATCGAGTTTTCGAGCAATTCGAGGCCGGTTTGACCAGGGCTGAGCCGCTGGGCCATGATCCCGGAGCCAACGACGCCGACCAAGAGAAGCGCGGTGCCGAGCAGTTCGGCCACTGCACGGCGTAGAAGCTCGGCCCTCATCCCTGCTCCTGCTCTCGTCGCTCGATCATGATCACGTCGCGCCAGGCGCCGTGCAGCCGGGCGATCCTCTCACGACGTCCAACGACCCGAAATCCACGAGACCGGTGGAGAGCGAGACTCGCCGCGTTCTCCGGAAAGATGCCGCTTTGGATCGTCCAAACACCGACGTCGCGGGAGGTCGAGATCAGCCGGTCGAGCAACACCCCACCAACGCCTCGCCCACGTTGATCGGCCGCGACATAGACGCTGTGCTCAACGACGCCCGCATAACAGACTCGGAGGGACACCGGACCGGCAGCCACCCAACCGACGACTTGGCCGTCGATGCTGGCGACGAAGCGAAGATCTTCGCGGTGGTCGGCGTCCCAGGTCGCCCAGGACGGAGTCGCGGTCTCGAAGGTTGCGTCGCCGGTCGCGATGCCCTCGGAGTAGATGTGTTCGACTTCCGGCCAATCGCTCGCGGCCATGTGGCGCGTCACGACCTTCGCTGAGCCGTCCATCGTCTCTCTCTAGGGGCGGGCGCTGACGAGATCCGCGCTTGTGGCCACCTGCCTACCTCCACGGCGATCGGCTTCGTCGATGACGTTTGCCAGGACCGCCTCCACAAGCGGCGGGAGCGGTGTGGTCGCCTGGTAGTAGATCCAGATCCCGTCCTTTCGGGCGGTGACCAGGCCCGCGCGCCGAAGCTTGCCCATGTGGTGCGAAATGGTGGGCTGTGACAGGCCATAGGCGGCTAGGAAGTCGCAGATGCATACGGGCGCCACGGCCGCGCGAAGGGTGGCCAGCATGCTGAGGCGGGTGGGGTCGGCGAGCATCCGGAGGAGTTCGGCCGCGTCCTGGGCCGCGTCGCTCGACACCGTCGGTTCCACCGAGCAGCATTCGCCGCGGGTACGGAGTACGGGAAGTTCGACCGTCACGGCTGGGATGTTACGCCATGCATTGACATCCTTCGATGGTTCGGGTAGAGTTCGGGACGGATCGACGGCGTTCGATGGGTTGTCCGGCACATCATGAGGTTTCAGAGGTCATGAGCGGCGAGATTCGCGAGGCGGTTCGGCAGCGTTACGCGGGCTTCGCGGTGCAGATCTCGGGATCCTCGTGTTGCGACGAGAGCCTTTGTTGCTCGTCGTCAGAGGCGAGCAACGGGAACGCCGCGTGCGGGACCGCCTACTCGGCGGACGAGCTCCGGGAGGTCGGCATCGACGGCGGGGTGAGCCTCGGGTGCGGTAACCCGACGATGCTGGCGAAGTTAGAGTCTGGTCAGACGGTGCTCGACCTGGGCAGTGGTGGAGGCCTGGACGTGTTGCTGTCCGCTCGGCGAGTCGCGCCTGGTGGCCATGCCTATGGCGTCGACATGACCGACGAGATGCTGGCGCTTGCTCGGGCGAACCAGAAGAGGTCCGGGGTCGAGAACGCGACCTTCTTGAAGGGGACGATCGAGCAGATTCCGCTCCCGAACGGAAGCGTCGACGTCGTCATCTCCAACTGTGTCATCAACCTGGCCGAGGACAAGGGTGCGGTCATCCGGGAAGCGGCGAGGGTGCTGCGCCCAGGTGGCTTGTTCGCCGTCGCGGACGTGGTCCAGATCGAGGAATTCGCGCCCGATGCGAAGCACGCGATCGACCAGTGGGCTGGCTGCGTATCCGGGAGCATCCCGGTAGACGAGTACCGGTCTCATCTGGAGGGTGCCGGCTTCGCGGACGTGGACATCGACGTCCACGCGGAACACGAGGTCGAGGGGCAGGGTCGGATCGGAAGCGCGTACATCAAGGCGCGTCGCGGATCGTCGGCCGCTTCATCGTAGGTGAGAAAGGAGGCTCGAACGCGGATCGGACCCGCAGCGATCCGTTTGCTGCGTTGAGGTGGCTACCTCGAAGTCGTCGCCGCAGCAACACACGGGGATCCCCTGCTCCAGCCACGTCCACGTGGTCCGAATCTCGAAGCTTTACGCGATGATCCGAGGCGGCGAGCTGCCCACCATGCGGATCGGGCGCGTGGTGCGGGATTTCACGCGCCGCGCTGGATGCGTGGATCATGGATCACA
>CAWEGH010000008.1:0-67367 GCA_963808785.1 Candidatus Dormiibacterota bacterium
AATCGACCGCGCCGTCGGCGCGTAAATAAAGCGTCCTCCCGCCATCCGGCTGGGCCGCGGCGGCAAGGATGTCCCTCTCCTCCGGAGCCGCCGCGTCAGCAAGCTCCCAGAGCACCTCGTGTACCGCAACGTGACGGAGTGGTGCGCGCTGGCTGACCCAGTCTGACCGCGGCGTGATCTGTTACGCCCGGAGGAAGTGATGCGGCTAGGACTTCAAAGGATAGTCTCGTGCGAGCTGGGCACTGTATTGCACCAACTCCATAGATTGTCTGAAGATTTCTGGGTCTGCCGGTTGGTGAACTGATATGCGCGTGTCTTGTCGTTCTTGCCAACAAAAATTGACAAGCGGCATCCATGTTGCATCAAGGTGGCTTCTCGCCCATTCCACACCTTCGCGCTTCGATGTCACGCGGCCTTCGTTCAGATCCTGTAAACATCGACAGGAATTTAGAACGAAAAAGGCTTGGTGGAAACGGTTATAGTGTGTGGAGCGAAAGAATTCTACCTCTTGCCCCCAGTTGACCAGATCGTCACGAATTTCACGTCTTAGATCGTTCGGCTCAATTCTTGGCATG
Source organism: Candidatus Dormiibacterota bacterium (assembly GCA_963808785.1). Taxonomy (GTDB): domain Bacteria; phylum Chloroflexota; class Dormibacteria; order Dormibacterales; family Dormibacteraceae; genus CAVTSA01. The sequence goes on from CAWEGH010000008.1 coordinate 576, forward strand.
AACGTTTCCGGCCTCGGCCCCAGCACCGCAAGCTGCTTTTCTCGTAGCGTCCACCTCGTTACCAAGGTGTTGTCATGCCCAGACATTACCATTGTCTTGCTGCCATTCACGTAATGGCAAAGATCTCTGCCTTCATCAGTATTCGGACCGCGGTCTGTGTATCGCGAGGAATTCTTGAGTAGCATCGGTTTCGGAAAGAAGGAATACTCAAGGTGGCGCACCCACCTCGTTTGTTGACTAGAAATCCTGAGGTGTATCTCTTGCACACCTTCCACTTCACTTAGACTTAGCCGACGGTCCGTAACGACTATAAAGTCGACATCGCTGGTCAAATCAAAATCACCTATTGCGAGCGAACCAGTCAGATAGTAGCCAACGAAGTTGGACCCTAAGACTTGCTTCAATTCCTCAGCATGATTTACTAGAACGCGGTCAAGCTCAGGATACGTCGTTAGTGGTGATGTGTTCATCGTAATGTCTCTGACATTATCGGTTTCCTACCGCAAACGTGTTGAGGTTCAGGCGGCTACTGCGCCCGCAACGGCGCTGAGGCTTCCGGACACCAGCCCTGCGAGGCTATGTTCGCCGGGTCCGTCGTCAGGAACAACCGTCTGATTCCGGCTTCGTGCGCCCAGTGCACAACCGCACGCACGGCCTCAGCCATGACGCCTGCACCGGGGGCGAGCAAGTAGCCAACCTCGCCACCCTCCCTCAGTTCGACAAACGCCGAATCGAGGAAGGTGTCGGTCAACGCATCCGCGATCACCAAGAGTTTCCAGTCGCCGTCCGCCCACCCTGACGAGGCTCGAGAGAATGTCGCCTCCGCGTCCGAAGCCGTAGTCGCTCGGTGCGCAACTCCACGACCAGTGGATCTTATGGAGCCACTTGCCATCTGCCATCCGAGCAATCCCTAGGCTGGGGTCGCCGTCGCTGTCGCGAAGTCCAGGATGGAGCCCCAGCGTCCGCGCGCCGCGACGACCCGCCCGGCTCTTCGGGTCCTCCGGCTCGCTTTTTCCTCTGTCAGCCGGGATTCCGGGTGGCAGCCACCGCGGCCAGAATCAGGCCGCTCACATCGAGCGACACCCGGATCAGGTGAAGCCGGTTCCAACGGCGGCGGATGTCGTTGAACTCCGCCTCCGGCGTTTGTGCGGTGAGCCGCAGGGTTGCCGAGTTCAGCGGCACGTTCCCGAGCAGGGTGAGGGCAAGCATGGCGGTGTAACAGCCTGCTGCGGCGGTGAAGAGCCACCGAGTCCGGCCCGCAGAGGCGGCCGCGGCCGCGCCAAGCGCGCCTGTCGTCGCGGTCATCAGTACTGGCATCACCTTGCCGTACCGGTGCGTGACGCTCTGCTCCGCAAGCAGATAGCCAGGCGCCGGAACTCGGGCCAGGGCAGGATGGATTACCGCCAGGGTGCCCAGCTCGTTGCCCGTCAGCGTCCCCGCGAGCATCAGGGCCGCCGGCGACAGAACCTTGTCCACGCGCCTGCCTCCTCCTCTCTAACCCGTTGCCGTCGACATCATCTCAGAAGAGCACGAGCCGCACGAAGGTCCGGAACCTCCACTGGCGCCGCGCTGAGGAATTCGTTGGCGATCGCAAGGCGCGTGTGCGGCGAGCTCTTCTGCCGTGACCATCCCGGGAGTATGACCACTCGACCACGGGGAAGTGCCGGCTCCCGCCGGAGTGACTCGCACGACTGGATCGCGGGCTATGCTCGCCCGATGAGAGCGGCCATCCTCTACGAGCCGAAGCAACCGGTCCGTTTCGAGGATGTCGAGCTCGATGGTCCCCGTGACGGGGAGGTACTGGTTCGGGTCGAGGCCGGCGGCGTTTGCCACTCCGCCCACCATTTCATGAGTGGCGACCGGCCGGTCAATCTGCCCTGTGTCCTCGGGCGCGAGGGAGCGGGGGTCGGCGAGGAGGTTGGTCGCGGCGTGACCGCGGTCGCCGTGGGCGACCACGTGGTCCTTCAGTTTCGGGCCAACTGCGTGCCAACCGCGGGCACTGCGAGCTCTGCAGCCAGGGGCGTCCGGTGTTGTGTTGGATGGCCGATCAGCTCCGTAGTACGGGCCGCCTGCTCGACGGGACCAGCCGCCTCCACCGGAACGGAGCGGATATCAAGCACTTCTCCGGCGTCTCCTGCTTTGCCGAACGAGGCGTCGTGCCCGAGCCGGGCGTGGTGCGCATCGATCCCGAGGTCCCGTTGAGGTGGCCGCCCTCGTCGGCTGCGCCGTCATGACCGGAGTCGGCGCGGTGATGAACACCGCACGCGTCACCCCGGGCGCATCGGTCTTGGTCGGGGGGTCGGAGGCGTGGGCCTCAACTGCGTCATGGGTGCGGCGCTCGTCGGCGCGCACCCCGATCATCGTCGCGGACTTCGTCGATTCCAAGTTGGAGACGGCGATGGACTTCGGTGCCACGCACGCCGTGAACGCGGCGACCGGCGATCTGGTGACCGAGGTGCGGGCGCTGACCAGGGGTGGCGTCGACTTCGCGTTCGAGGCGATCGGCAACCCGAAGGCGCCGCGGCAGGCATTCGACGCGGTTCGCCGGGGCGGCTCGACGATCGCGATCGGGATCGCGCCCCAGGGCAGCGAGGCTTCGTTCGACGCGGGAGAGCTCGTCACCATGGAGAAGACGGTGCGAGGCATACCGCGCCTTGCTCGCCGCCGAGGTGGCGCGCTCGGTACTGATTCCATCTGACTGACCGTTTGGGTGCCGGCCACGGGACTGCAAGAAGGAGAGTAGGCATGCTGGACCTGCACGGAGTCATCCCTCCGCTCGTCACCCCATTCGACGAGCGCGAGGACCTCGACCAGCCGGCCTTCCGTGCCGAGGTCAGGCGCTGCCTGAAGGCCGAAGTGCACGGGCTCACGGTGACGGGGAGCACCGGCGAAGGACACACGCTCTCGATCGATGAATCGGTTCGCGTCGCCGAGATCGCGCTCGACGAGGCAAAGAACCACGTCCCCGTGATCAGCGGGATCATCCAGGATTCGACGCGGAGCGTCATCCGCTACGGCAGGGCCCTCAAGGAGACCGGGGTCGACGCCCTTCAGATCACACCCGTCCACTACCTCTTCAATCCTGGCCCGGAGGGAACGCTCTCTTACTACCGGGAGATCGGGGAGGCGGTCGAGCTCCCGATCGTGATCTACAACGTGGTGCCATGGAACACGATCCTCCCCGAAACTCTGCTGCGCCTCGCGGAGCAGACCTGGGTGGTTGCGGTGAAGCAGAGCGGCGGTGACATCCACAAGCTGGCGGATCTGCTGCGTGGTGTCCACGAGACCGGGAGCAAGCTGCGTGTGCTGAGCGCCGTCGACGCGCTCCTCATGCCCAGCTATCTGATGGGCGCGCACGGCTCCGTCGCCGCCATCCTGTCGGTAGTCCCAGAGTTGTCGGTGGAGCTTTGGCACGCCTGCCGTGACGGTGACCTCGAGCGTGCTCGTGCGCTCCATGAGCGGATCCTGCCCATCTGGCGGATCATGGAGCACCCGGACATGACCTCCCGTGTCAAATGTGCCATCGAGCTGCAGGGGCGGCATGTCGGTGAGCCCCGGCGGCCTCTGCTCCCCGTGAGCATTCAGGTGAAGGAGCAGATTCGGGCGGGCCTCGAGCGGTCGGGGGTGCTGCAACCGGTGCGGGCCTAGCCCTGGCCTGGCCCGCCTTGACACCGGGGTCGCGCGCGGTCGGGGTCCCGCGCTGTCCGCGCTCCGGGGTGCATGGACCTCCGCCCGCCTACGTATTCTGGCCGCGTGGGGGCAGGTGAGAGCCGCCACGAGCGGCTGGTTCGGGACGAATTCTCCCGCACGGCGGCGGCCTTCGCCGATCGACAGCGGCATCGCTACCAGGAGCTGGGCGCGGTCGCGTTCTCCGGCCTCGCGTCCGGCGGGTCCGTGCTGGAAGTCGGTGCGGGCGCGGGCACGTTTCTCGGCGGGTTCCGTTCGCGGGCGTCGTTTGGCGTCGCCCTGGATTTCACGAGGCCGATGCTCGAGGTGGCACGGCGCGACCACCCCTGGATCAAATGCGTGCTGGGGCGTGGAACCGAGCTTCCCCTTCGTTCCCGCTCGTTCGAGCTGGTGGCATGTGCCAACGCCCTGCATCACATGCCCGACCCGGGTCCGGTCCTGAGGGAGATGGCCCGGGTCACGGATCATCGCGTCTTGATCGTCGACCAGGCCGCCTCGGAGGACCCGGTCGAGGCGGATGCCCAGAACCAGCTGGAGCGGCTGCGGGATCCGAGCCATGCGAGATCACTTCCTCCCTCGGATCAGCGCCGCCTGCTCCAGCAAGCGGGGCTTGAGGTCGTGGCGGAGCGGGTGGTCGAGCGCGACGAGACAGTATCCGTGTGGACCAATCCGCGTGAGTTCGCCCCCGATCGGATCCATGCCGTGAGGCAATTTTTGGCCGGCTCCGCCTCTACCACCGGGATGAGTTTCCGGAAGCAAGGAGCCGACTGGGTGTTCCGCCGGCGAACGCTGCTGCTGCTCGGTGAACTTGCTTGAAACCGCAACCACCGCGCCTTTCCCACCTGCCTCCCCCCCGCAGACCTTCCATCGGCGTTGTCTTCGCTCTGACGGCACCGTCTCCCGACCGCCGCGGGGCTGCCGGCGCGGCGACCGGAGCGTTAGCCGGCGGCAACCGTGGGACAAATCCTCTTGCCCCAAACCTTATCGAGTCGCTATCATGCTTTCACTGGTCGTGGTTCCCACGAAATTAGGAAACCGCTGATCCCAACCTGGTTTCTCGACCGTGACCAGCAGGGAGCTGCGCCCCGTTCTAAAGCCATGTTCAGGAGGAAATCGAAATGACCGACACGAGCGCTACCGGCGGCGACTTCAAAGAATCCGTCAGAGCCAAGGCGGATGAGGTCGCCGGCCAGGCGCAGCAGCTGGGGGATTCGCTGCACGGCCGCGCCACCGACGAGGCCGGAACCCGATCGACGCAGGCGGGCGAGCAGCTCGGTGCGGTGAGCGACGTGATGCGCGAGGCGTCACAGGAGTTCCGGGACCAGGGTAACCAGATCCCCGCCGCGATCGCCGAACAGGTCGCCGACCGTGCCGAACGCTTCGGTCGTTATCTTCGGGAATCGAGCGGCGAGAAGCTGTTCAACGATGCCCAGGACTTGGCGCGGCAACAGCCTTGGGTGGTGGCGGCCCTCGGACTCGCGGCCGGCCTGGCGGTAGCCCGGCTCCTGAAGGCGTCGGGACGGCGTGGTTATGGCGGCTCCGGCAATAGCTACTACACCGCGACCACCTCCGCCACCACCGCGCCCAGGCTGCCGGCACCGCCGCCCGAGCCCGTCGAGCCACCGCCCGCGTTCAGCCGCGCCGGTGTTCCGGAGGGGACGACCCGGCCCTGGACAGGCGAACGCGATGTCTGAGCCCTACGATCCGACCGCCGAAGAGCTTCACAGGCTCCCGACCGGCGAACTCGTCAAGCGCCTGGCGGAAGAGACGAGCACGCTCGTCCGTCAGGAGCTCGAACTGGCGCGGGCGGAGGTCACGCAGAAGGCCAAGAAGATCGGCTTCGGTCTCGGTGAGCTGGGTGCGGCCGGCATCGCGGCCCTGTACGCGCTGGGTGCGCTGACTGCCTGCGCGATCGCGGCCCTGGCTCTCGTCATGCCGCTGTGGCTGGCGGCGCTGATCGTAGCGGTGATCTACGCGGTCGTCGCCTTGGTCCTCGCGCTGGTCGGTCGCAACCAGCTGCGACAGGGTATGCCGCCGGTTCCCGAACAAACTCAGGAAACCTTGAAGGAGGATGTGGAATGGCTCAAGAACCGGACGAGATCCGACGTCAAATAGAAGAGACGCGCGATCGTATGAGTGACACGACCGATGCGCTCACCTACAAGGCGGATGTGCCCAGCCGCGTCGGTGATGCCGTGCGAGAGAAGCGCGACCAGGTTCGTAATTTCCTGGGTGGCGCCGCCGACCAGGCGCCCGGCACTGATGACGTGAAGGCACGAGGTCGTCAGGCCGTCGGTCTGGCGCGGGAGAATCCCCTCGCCCTGGCGGCCGGGGCGGCCGCTCTGGGATTGCTCGTCGGCCTGGCATTGCCCTCCACCCAGATGGAGGACGAGCGCTTCGGAGCCGCCGCGGACACGATCAAGGATCACGCCTTGGAGGCCGGGCAGGAGGCGTTGGAGCGCGGAAAGAGCGTCGCTCAGGATGCCGCGCAGGCGGCCGCGGACACCGCTCGCGAGCGTGGGTCTACCGAGGCTTCAGGGCTTCAAGAGAGCGCTCAGCAAAGGGCGCAACAAGCGAGCCAGGAAGCGAGGCAAAACCTCCAGTCGAACTGAGTCGCATGTCACAAATGCTCCACCGCCTGCAGGATTCACTTCCAGGCAGGTTCGCAAAGGCTTATGGGGACAGCAAGGCCGGCAACTACGCTGCCGGCCTTGCGTTCAACTCCTTCACTTCGATGTTCCCGCTCCTGCTCGGGCTCCTCACCATCGCCGGCCTGATATTCGGCGGACAGCAACGAGCTCACGTCCAAAGCGTGCTGGTCAGCGCCTTTCCGGCCGAGGCACAAGCGTCGATGCGGACGGCGCTGACCAGTGCCCAGCAACACGCCGGACTATTCGGTCTGGCCGCCATCCTGGGCCTGATCTGGACCGGCACCAACTTCTTCGGCAGCCTGGAGTTCGCGCTCTGCGAAATGTTCGGGGTGGAGCAACGAACTTTCCTCCGGCAGCGGCTGATGGGCCTGCTGATGCTCGTCATCTTCCTGGTCGGTATGGGGGTGGCCGTCATCGCCAACACGGCGCTGGGTTTTCTGGGCATCTCCGTCCTGGGACCGGTGCTCGGCGCGCTGGTGTTGGTGGGCTTGATGACCCTCGTCTACCGAGTGGTGCCCAACCGCAGCTTCAGCTTCGTCGAGGTGCTCCGTGGCTCGGTGCTGGCCGGCATCGGGATCGAGATCGTCACACTTCTCTTCCCCTTCTACGCACACCTGATGCACGGTTTCAGCAGCTACGGTCAGACGTTTGCGCTGTTCCTCCTGCTGGCGGCTTGGCTCTATCTGGTGAGCCAGCTGATCCTGATGGGCGCGGTTCTTACGCGAATGCTCCTCGGCGCCCCGAGAGAGGAGGGAGTCGTCGCCGATCCCAATGCAAAGCGGGAGACGACAAGGGGGAGCGCGGCGGCTGAGCGGCAAGGTCAGGCGGGCGGTTCGTAACAAAGCCTCGACCCCAACGCGAAGACTCTCCGTGGTTGATACCGCACTCTTGATCGGGCACGGCGGGAGTCCACTGTGGGACGATGCCCAGGGGGTCGAGGGTTCCTGAGACCCGGCCGGGGGGTGAATGATGTCATCGAAGCAACTGCCGAATACGACGTCGTCGGCGAAGGGGGCGTAGACCTGGTGCCTCCACTGCCGACCGAGCTGCAGATCGAAGTTACGGGCTCCTGCAATCTTCGGTGTCGGATGTGTCTGGTCAGCTACCGACCGGAGCTGGGACGGCGCGAGGGAGCCCTGGATGTCGGGCTCTTCCGGCGCCTGCTGGAAGAGAACCCGCAGCTTCGCCGCGTCACCCTCCAGGGACTGGGGGAGCCACTGCTTGCGCCCGGGATCTTCGAAATGGTGGCGCTGGCGGCACATCGCGGCATCGAGATGGGCTTCAACACCAACGGGATGCTGCTCACCCCGCGACGAGCCGAGGAACTCATCCGGGCCGGCCTGGGCTGGCTGCACGTCTCAGTGGACGGAGCGCGCCCGGAGACGTATGCCGCCATTCGGGGTCGAGGAGACTGGCACCGGGTAGCACGCAACGTCCGCGCCCTGGTTGAGGTTCAGGACCGTTTGGGGGCACGGCTTCCCCGCCTGTCACTGGTCATGGTTGCCATGCGCCGAAACCTGGACGAGATCCCGGCCGTCGTCGGCCTGGCAGCCGAGTGGGGAGTGAAGCGCCTCTGGGTCCAGAATCTGTCGCACTCCTTCTCCGATGCCGACCCGGCGGGACAGTACCAGGAGATCCGGGCCTTCGCGCAGGAAGAGGCGCTCTGGGGCGGCCGCGACCTCGACCGCGCGCGGCAGGTGTTCGCCCTCGCCGCGGCGGAAGCGCGGCGTCGGGGCGTTGAGCTGCGTCTCCCCCACCTTCGACCGCAGCGGCGTCCCCGCCGTTCGGCGGACTCCGGTCGACCGGCCTGCGACTGGCCCTGGCGCTCCGCCTACGTCACCCATGACGGTGCGGTGCAGCCGTGCTGCATGGTGATGGGCTCCGATCGCGTGCAGCTCGGCGACCTGGGATCGCGGAGCTTCACCGAGATCTGGTCAGGCGATGCCTACCGCAAGTTCCGAGAGGGACTGGAGGGGAAGCGTGCACCGCACCCCGTGTGTGCCGGCTGTTCGGTGTACCGGGGCGTCTTTTAGCTTGCAGAAAGTTGATGACTCCGCCGAGGATCGTGGCCGCCACGATCAGGAGATAAAAGGTCGGCCGGTACCAGGCTGGTTGCCAAGGTTTCCCTTAAAGCCGAAGAATGCTTTGACCGCATAGGCACCCGACGCGGACAGGATCGGAGTCGCCAGCAGGCCGGTTCCGATCATGCCGAGAGCGCCAGGATTAAGATCGCGACCGGAACGATCAGCCAGAGCTTGGGCACGCGCCCTTTGGTGAGCAGTGAAACCCCAGGCGGCGACGGCACCCAGGTCCGGCCCCCAGCCCCGGTAGGCCACCTCTGCCGCACAGAAGGGGCCTCTGCTGGACGTCGGACCTCTCCGGCTGGGATGCCGCTCAGCGCTCTCCTCTGGCCTTCTCCCTCTCCACTGCTCGGCGGCGCGCGCGCCGAGCAGCGATCTCGGGCTGCGGACGGTTCGCACCCGTGGTCGCCGGCGAGAGCGCCTGCGCGCGCTCCGGCTGGGGGATCGGCACCGGATAGAGCACCGCGTTGATCTCGGCTCCGAAGACGGTGATGCTGGCCATCAGGAAGAAGAAGAACATCAGGATGAAGAACAGCCCGAAGGTCTTGCCGTACTGGTCCATGCCCTGACCGGCGACGTGCAGGTAGATGGGGAACATGTACGTGAGGACCTGAAAGCTGACGCCGGCGAACAGCGCCCCCGGCCAGACCTGCCTCAGCTGCTGCCGCCGGTTGGGAACCACGTAGTAGACGATGAAGAAGAGGACAAACCCGCAGACCGCTCCGATCACGAACTGGGCCACCAGCCGGACCACCCCGTTGGCTCCCAGCGAGAGCGGTAGGCCCGGCAGGCGCTCCAATACCGGCAGCATGGCCGAGGTGATGATCGCCAGCCCGGTCAGGCCCGCGAACACGACCATGAGGGCGACCGCCATCAGCTTCTGGCGGAAGAAGTCTCGCAACGGCACGTGATAGATGACGTCAAACGCCTGCTCCATAGCTCCGAAGAGGAGGGACGCCATCCACATGAAGCCGATGATGCCGAGCACCGCGAAGAGACCGGTCTTGGTCTGCATCCGCTCCAGCGTCTCGAGGATCTGAGCCTGGCCCGCCGGTTCCGGGACCAACCTCACCACCATCTCGTAGATAGCGACCGAGCCGACGCCGACTCGGGAGAGGACCAGACCCAGGATCGCGGCCAGGATGAGCGCGACCGGAAACAGGGACTGCAGCAGGTTCCAGGCGATGGATACGGCCTGGGTCGGGCCGTTGTCTTCCAGATACTTCCGGAACACGCGACCAGGAAAGGTCCCAAGCACGGTGCCGGCCAGTTGGCGAAGGCGCTCCACCAGCCGGCCCCTTACCGGGCTGCCTCCAGAGGCTTCTTCGACTGGGGCACGGGCCTTCGCATCCTCCCGATCGGGCGGCGACCGGCCTCGCAATCCCCCTGCGCCAATGTCTCCATTTGCTCTAGCCCAAGTACCATTGACAGTATAGGAGTGCTGTTTAGACCCGGGGTGGATACGAGTCATCAGGAAGTGTCCACATTCCGACGCTAAAGCGCCCGGGGTAGGGTCGCAGTGTGGACACTCCGCCCTCAACGCCGATCTCGGCTGACGCCGCCAGCGGTGCGGGGCATGTCGCTCCCCAGGCGGGTTTGGTTTCCGACTCCGGCCGGTCGGTCGACAAGGGATATTTACGCCATGGATCTGCGCGTCGACATCATCACCCTCGCCGTGTCCAACCTGGACGAGGCTCACGCGTTTTACGTGGACCGACTCGGATGGAAGCCGGTGCTCGTGGTTCCCGGAGAGGTCACCTTTCTGCGGGCCGGCCCCGGACGGATGGTCGGATTGTTCGGTCGCCACGATCTGGAGAGGGACATCGGAGACCGAGAGCGTGTCCCTCCCTTCGACCTCGGCCAGCTGTTCGGGACCCCGGGGGAGGTCGACGTGGCATTCAAGGCCATGGTCGCCGCCGGCGCCAGAGTACGCAAACCCCCTCAGCGGCCCGAGCTCTTCGAGGGTTACCACGCCTACGTCGAAGCGCCCGAGGGCACGGTCTGGGAGCTGATTCACAACCCTGGATTCCACTTCGACCCCGAGGGAGCGCCCCGCTTCGCGCCGGGATAGTCCCCCGCAGCCGCCGGGTCGTCATTCAGGGGACCATGGCACGTGCTGTGGAGTCAGGTCGACCTCCGCCGGAACCTGACGCCCAGCGGAGGCGGTCAAGCCGGGCGACCCCAATAGTCGAGATGAAGTTCCTGGACCCGAGCCTGGTGCATCAGTCAAGGCCCCTTTCCGACCATGTGCTGCTCCTCAGGAACCTTCGCCAGGAGGGCCGGCTACAGCGCGTGCTCACCGTCTTGAAGACGCGGGCCCATCGTCACGACCCGACCATCAGGCGCTTCGAGATCACCACCGAGGGGATCACCCTGACCAAGGGGCACGCATCGCTGGGGTCTAGAGCGTCTCGTACCCGGGCCGGTTTGACGGCATCTCAGTCGACTTCGGCCACCTCGGGTTCGAAGTGCGGGAGCGCCGCGTCGAGCCAGCGCGGGACCCACCAGCAGATACGGCCGAGCAGTGACATGGTCGCGGGAACCAGCGCCAGCCGGATCACGGTGGCATCGATCAGAACCGAGACGCCGAGGCCCAGCGCCAGCATCTTGATGATGGGATTCTCGTCGAGCAGGAAGGCGAAGAAGACGCAGGCCATGGCCAGCGCAGCGCAGCTGATCACCCGGCCCGTCTGGCTGAGCCCGAAAGCCACGCTGCCCTGCGGGTCGCCGGTCCGCAGCCAATCCTCACGGATCCGGGCGAGCAGGAAGACTTCGTAGTCCATGGAGAGACCGAACACGATCGCGAACATGATCATCGGCACGTAGGACTGGATCGGCAGCGTCTCCGGCACGCCCAGCAGAGAGGACCCCCAACCCCACTGGAAGACCGCGACCACAACGCCATAGGCGGCGCCGATGGAGAGCAGATTCATGACCGCGGCCTTGACGGCCAGCACCGGCGCTCGGAACATCACGAGCAGAATCACGAACGAGGCGGCGACCACGACCGCGATGATCACGGGCAGCCGCTGCGTGACGAGATCTTGAAACTCCAGGTTGCCGGCCAGCGCCCCCGTCACGTAACCGGTCGCATGGTACGGACCCAGAGTGCTCGGCAGCGTCTCATTACTGATCGTGTTGAAGACGGCGTCGGTGGCCGCATCCTGCGGCCCGGTCGTGGGCTGCACCGTGCACACCACCAGGGCGCCGTCGCTGGTGGGCGTCGGCGTGGTCACCGACTTGACTCCGTCGACCTTCGCCAGGTTCGTTTGCAGGCTGCTGCTCAGGGACTGAATCGCTTGTTGGTTGCCCACATCCCCGGCGGCCGGCTGAACCACGATGGTGAACGTCCCGTTCGCGCCCGGGCCGAAGGCGGAGCTGATCTGGTCGTAGGCCTGCCGGTCGGAAAACGAGGATGGATTCGCGCCCGCCTGGATGGTGCCCAGCTGCATGGTGCGCAACGGAAGCGCCAGTAGGAGCAGGATGACCACGCCGCCGGCCAGGAAGTACCACGCGCGATGCTCGATGAGCATCGCCCAGCGACCCCAGAAGCCTCCACCCTCGGGGCCCTTTTCGGCCGTGGGGCGTCCCACCGAGGGGCGGTCGATGGCACGACCGGCGAGACCCAAGAGCGCCGGCACCAGCGTCAAGGCGGCCAGCGCGGCGACGACGACCGTGATCCCCGCCGCCACGCCCAGCTTGCCGATGAAGCCGATGCCGGACGCGTAGAGGCCGAGCAGCGCGATGATCACGGTGCCGGCTGCGATCAGGACCGCGCGGCCGCTGGATTCGGTGGTCTGCCCGGCCGCGAGGACGGGGGCGACGCCATCCATCAGCCGCTGCCGGAAGTGGGTGGTCAGGAAGAGCCCGTAGTCGATGCCGACCCCCAAACCCATCATCAACGCGAGCGTGGGTGAGACGGTGGCGAACGTCGTCAAAGACGCGACCAATCCAAGGAGGGCGACTCCGGTGAAGACGGCCGCGATCGCGGAGACGATGGGAAGGAAGGCTCCTTTGACGCTCCCGAAGACGAAGAGCAGCGCCAGAATCGCGACCACGATTCCCAGGACCTCCGAGAGCCGCTCGTTCGGCTTGGGTTCCGCCGCCTTGCCGAGCAGTCCCCCATAGGTCACGGTCACTCCCGCCTGCCGAGCCGGCTTGACGGCGTTGTTGACGTCCGAGATCAGCGAGGCGCCGGCCGTGGCCGGGTTCTCGTTGAAGTAGACCGTCGCGTACGCCGTCCCGCCGTCGGCGGAAAGGTTGGAGGCGCTGAAGGGGTTGGTGACGAGCGTCACGTGCTGAACCTTCTGCAGGTTCGCGATCGATTGCTGTATCGCCTGCTGCTCGGACGTCAAGGAACCGCTCGCGACGTGGAAGACCACCTGTCCGGCCGATCCGCTGACGGCCGGATCGTGCTGCGACAGCAGGTCTGCTCCTTTCTGCGCCGACGTGTTGGGTAACGAGAAGTTGTCGCTATAGGTGCCGCCGTAGAGGCTGTTCAGTACCGTGGCGCCAACCAGCAGAACCAGCCAGACGCCCATGACCCACAAGAAATGACGAGCGAAGAAGGCACCCCAGCGGCCGAGCGGTCCGAGGTGAGCAGGGTCGTCACGGGCGGCGGGCATGCGCGCCAGTGTTGCACGCCGGGTCCGAAACGACAACCAATCCTGTGAGGGACATTCCGGCTTGTGTGGAGGACATCCCGGCTACCAATGGGTCGGCCTTAGGCCATCGCTATCGGTGCTCGCGACTAGCCGGCCAGGACCCGATACTTCTGAGCCTCGAATTCGGCATCCGTCAAAACGCCGCTTGCCCGGAGCTGGCCGAGCCGTTCCAGCTGGTCGATCATGCCGCTTGGCGCGGGCGCGGGCGCGGGTCCGGGTCCGGGTCCGGGCGCGGGATACGCTGAGCCGCCGGCCGGTTGGTGAGTCGCGGCGGGCGAGTGCGGCCCCGCGACCGGAGCGCCGCCGGGCCCGGTCCGGCGGCCCATACGGCCCCCACTGGGCCGCCTGCCGGTCAAGGATCCGCTGATGAATGACATCTGCGGTCTTCACCGCGACGACGGCCTTCAAACCTGTCTTCAAGAGGCCCATTTCTGCTCTCATTCCTCCCGATTCATGTTGGAGCCGGTATGCGCTGGCTATTCGAGCGCTGCCAGAACGTCGTTGGCGGCAAGGCGTTCCCAGCCGATGAGCCGGGCCGTGCTTTCGTCCAGGGCGGTGAGCAGCGGCACTGCCCATGCGTTCTCGTACACCAGGATCCCGGCCAGACTTCCGGGTGCGATGGCGGCGCCGACCTGCGCAAAGTCGTCATCGTCGAGCAATCCCGATGCGGCACCGTCGTGTTCCACGTCCTTCAACGCGACCTTCGATACGGATCCGTCTGCGGCTTTGGCGATGAACTGCAGATCCAGAACTCGGATCGCTCCTGCTCGCACCATCTTCATCACCAGCCGGAAGCCGACTCCGGTGATGACGCCGCCTGGAAACTCGACCGCGATGCAGTCGACGGGCCCCAGTATGTCGGACGCCATGGCCATCCTCCGCTTTTCAAGGATTTGGTCGACTTAGGGCCCGCCGCGTAATAAGGCGGACAAAGAGGATGGTCAGGGATCCGGGTTGAGGGTGTAGTTCCACTCGCCGTGGAAGTCGTGCGGATAGAGGCCGATCGCAGCCATCTCGGAGTCCGGGACGGCGACCTTCGTCGGGTAGCCGCCGGAGTCGCGTTGGGCGTGGACGCGCAGCCCGGGCTGTGAGGTGGTTGCCGCGATCAGTTGCACGACCACCTCGTGGCTGGTGAGCGGCCTCCCCCTCCAATTCATGCTGATGTGCGAGAAGAGCCGGTGTTCGATCTTGTTCCACTTGCTCGTCCCAGGAGGTAGGTGGCACACCGTAATCGCCAGACCAGCCTCCTGGGCAAAGCGCCAGAGCTCATGCTTCCAGGCCCGGACTCGGTAGCCGTTGGCGCCACCCCCATCCGCGCAGATCAAGAGCCGGCCGGCGTCGGGATACGCTTGCACGCCGTCTCCGCGCCACCAGCGGCGGATGCTCTCGACCGCAAAGGCGGCGGTTTCGTGATCCTGCCCGACGTTGACCCAACCCACGTTGCGCCCGATGTCATAGATGCCGTAGGGGATCGCCTTGCCCTGCTCGCTCACGAAGTCGTGGATGTTCACCGGCACCGGCTCGCCCTTCGGCCGCCACTCCCGACCCTGGTTCTTGAACTCGCCGATGAGCTCCTTCTTCTTGCAGTCCACCGAGACCACGGGGAGGCCCGCATCGCGAAACTGGCGGGCCCGCTCGTTGAGATACCGGAACTGGGCATCGCGATCGGGATGCTGGTTCCCCTCCTTGGTCTTGAGGTTGGCCTGGAGGCTGTAGCCCTGCTCCTTGAGCATGGCCCCGACCGTGGTCGGGCTTACCGGGTGCCCGCCGCGCGTCAGCGCCAAGGCCAGCTGACCGGTGCTCTTGCAGGTCCAACGCAGGGGCGATTCGGGATCGCCTCGAACGTCCGGGTCGAGGAGTGCATCCAGCGCCGCCGCCAGCTCGGGGTCGGTCTTGGTCAGCGGCTTTCGTCCGGCCCCCGGCCGGCGGATGCGGGCGTCGCTCGCCGGGGGAGCGTCGAGGTCTTTCATGCCGTCGTAGAGGGTCTGGCGCGACATCTTGGTAGCGCGCGAAACAGTCGAGATTCCCCCTCTGCCGAGAGCACGGGCCTCTGCACACGCCCAGAGACGGCGCTGGCGCTCATTGAAGTGCGGAGCGACAGCCTCCCAGCGGGTGCGGACAGCGGTCTCCGTCTCTATGGGCCGAGCCTATCACACCCTGTACCATTTGTCCAGTTAATTTTAGAGTGGACCCATTAGCAGCCAGGAGGGAGGCACCGCCCCTGCCACGGGTCTTCTCCTGATGGGCACAAGGGCCGCGTGCTCGACCAATGTCCCATTGAGCTACTGACCCCACACGGATGGGGCGTCCCCGCATTCGACAAAACCTGGCCAGCCGGCGAAGGCCCCGCCCGGCCACCCTGCAACGCCTCCTCTGTGTGCTCGTCCGTCTTGCTTTCACGCTCATCCGCCATCCGCTCCCGCTCGTCGGCGATCCGCTCGCGCTCATCGGCGGTCAAGTCCGTCCTGTCGAAGGCGTCCTGGAGGGCGGCGAACCGCTCTCTGGCGCGAGTGACGGCGGCTTGCAGTTTCTCCACCCGACCCTTCTCGTCGTCTTTCCGCATCGACGTGCTTCTCCGTTCGACTGGGCAAGGTACATGCTTCGGCGTGCGACCGGGCCAGGGTGATTGTCCGGCATCGCCCCTGACCGGGCCGCACAGTTACGGGGGGTTCAGCGAACGCCCTGAAGCCGCCGGATCCCAAGATTCAGCTGCAGCAAGCACCTCTCCAGCTCCTCCAGCCAGCGCCGCTGACCGAGGCGGATTTGGTTCACGCTCGCGGCGCCGCCGACGGAGTCGGCCACCCGCTCCGCCTCGGCGACCAGGCGCCACTGCAGCTGAGCCTGGTTTGCCCACGCCCGAATCAGGCGCATCAGATCCCCACGGTCCGCCGTGGTCGCCGCGAGCAGGGCATCCACGGGCGGCGTACTCCGCTTCGCTGCCGGGCGAGGACCCACCATCGCGCCGGCACTCTACCGGCCGGCCGCGGGTGCGGGCGTCGATTTGTCCCAAGTCGCGGGAGCCGCGCGCGGCGCCGGCCCGAGATAGAGGACACAAACCCGACGCTTGTAACGATAGCGCCGGCGTGGGACCCACCGGTCAGCGGTCGCTGCCTTGCTACGTGACCATCACCTGGGTACTGCTGCTCGTCCTCGCCATGTTTCCGTTGTTGTCGGTCTCCCTTGACCTGCTCGCCGATGTGTCGGTCGGGATCCCGGGCGACCACCGGGACGCGCTGCGGGTCCTGGCCGGCTCCACGCCGTCATCGTAGCGGTGCCCTTCCGGTCGGGCAGTGGTGGGTGGTGCTGGCCGCATCGCCCTGCCCGTGCTGCTTCTCCTCCAGCTGCCCCCGATTGCTCCGGCCTCGAACGGGTCAGCCCGCAGCCGCGAGTTGGTGCCCGGTGATCGGAGCGGTTCGGCCCGAGCGAGCCCTCAAACCAGGCGCTCAACGATCAGAAACGCCCCCAGCGCTACGAAGGCCAGCCCCGCCAGACGCTCCGCACCCTCCCGCACCCGTTCGCCGATCAACCTGCCGAGTGCAAGCCCGAGCTGACTGGCGACGACGGTCTGGACCCCGATCGCGATCAGCACCGGCACCAATGGCAACCGGCTCAGCCCGAGGCTGAAGCCGATCGCGAGCTCGTCGAGGCTGATGCTGGCTCCCAGTAGGGCGGCCATGGCGGGATTGGCCGACAGCAGCCGTGAAGCCTTACCGCCGTCGCCCTCGTCCCGTCGGACGAGGAACCAAACCCCGACTCCGACCAGCAAGGCGGCCGCCAACCACTCGCTCCACCGACCGGCGAAGCCCGCGACCGTGTGCCCACACAGCACGCCGATCAACGGCATTCCAACCTCGAAGATCACGAACAGTGCCGAGACGCGAATGCGCGTTCGGAGTGGCGGCCGCAAGGTCCCAACGCCGCCGCGAGGGCAAAGGTATCGATGCCCAGCGGCACCACGAACAAGATGACTCGGACTGCCTCCGCGGCCGGCGACGGCACCCTCAGAAGTTTGCTCGCGAGCGCGCCGCCCCGGCGCGGATTCACGCCGGGGGTGAGCCTCAGGTCCCACGAAGACGGTCCTCGGGATCGCCCTAGAGTTGTGCGAGTGCCTCCGACCGGGACCAGGAGCACGCGACTCGTCGTCTTGCGGGGCCCATCGGGAGCGGGCAAGTCCACGACCGCTCGCCGGCTTCGCGAGCATCTCGGCCGCCAGGTCGCCCTCGTCGAACAGGACTACCTGCGGCGGACCGTGCTCAAGGAGCTCGATCGGCCGGGTGGCGGCGCACCCGACCTGATCTCGCTCGTGGCCCGGTTCGCTCTCGATCTCGGGCTCGACGTGATCGTCGAGGGCATCCTGGGGAGCACCCATCATGCCCCGATGCTGGAGCGGCTGGCAACCGACCATGCCGGGCGCACGACGTTTTACCGGTTCGAGGTCTCGTGGCCGGAAACGGTGAGGCGACACCGGGCCCGCCCCCAGGCGCGAGAGTTCGGCGTCGACGAGATGCGGCGGTGGTGGCATGGGCTCGATCCACTGCCCTTCGTCGAGGAACGCGTGATACCGGAGACGGCGACCGTTGACGCGACGGTGTCGCGGATCCTGTCGGAAGCCTTTGGGAACGGTGCGAGTGAGGGCCTCGGTACCGGCTCAGGTTGACCCCCGTCGCTCGAACACGACGCCGTCCGGCAAAGGCCTGCCCCACAACACGTCCGGGTCCTTTCCGGGGCGGGGTGTCGAGCCTGAAGTCGAAGGCGATGTCGATCGCCTCCGACCGCCCGGTGGCGCGCCGGCCGTACATCGACTGCTAGCTTCGTCCGCATGACCGGTTCGGGGGCGGTGACCGACTGGCTGTTGGCGTCCGATCCGTCGATCCGCTGGCAGGCGATGCGGGACCTGCTGGGCGCGCCGGCGTCGGAGTGGGCGGCGGAGCGGGCCAGGGTGGAGACCGATGGGTGGGGAGCGCGCCTGCTCTCCCACCAAGATCGGGACGGGCAGTGGGCCGGTGGCGCGTTCCTGCCGCGTGACTTCGATTCGCGGGAGTGGCGGGAAATCGGCCAGCCGTGGACGGCCACCACGTTCGCCTTGACGCAGCTCCGGGAGTTCGGTCTCGATCCGTCTTCGGAACGGGCGCGGCGAGCCGTCGAATTGATCGGCCTCAA
Source organism: Candidatus Dormiibacterota bacterium (assembly GCA_963808785.1). Taxonomy (GTDB): domain Bacteria; phylum Chloroflexota; class Dormibacteria; order Dormibacterales; family Dormibacteraceae; genus CAVTSA01. The sequence continues at coordinate 18,819 of CAWEGH010000008.1, forward strand.
CTCGCGATGGGACCACGCCGGGGAGCCCTACTGGGCGGGCGAAGTCGAGGAGTGCATCAACGGTCGGGTGACCGCCGACGGCGCCTACTTCGGGGTCGACGTGTCACCCATCGTCGAGCGGCTGGTCGGTGAGCGTCTCGAGGACGGTGGCTGGAACTGTGAGCGAGCCAACGGCTCGGTCCGGTCGTCCTTCGCGACCACCATCAACGTGCTGGAGGGGCTGCTGGAGTACGAGCGTGCCACCGGAGGTACGCCTGAATCGCGCACGGCGCGCGCGTCAGGCGAGGAATATCTCCTGCAGCGGCGGCTCTTCCGGCGTCTTTCAACGGGCGAACCCGCCGACGCGCGGTTTCTATCCTTCCTCCACCCCAACCGATGGCGCTACGACATCCTCCGGGGGCTGGACTATTTCCGCTCCGCCGCCGAGGTGATCCCAGACGCGCCCGATCCCCGGCTCGGCGAGGCGATCGACCACGTGCGTTCCCGGCGCGGGGCCGACGGCAGGTGGGCGCTCGACTGGAGTCTCCCCGGGCGGGTCTGGTTCGAGGTGGACGAAGGAGTCGGAAGGCCGTCGCGCTGGGTGACCCTGCGCGCGATGCGGGTGCTCAGATGGTGGGATGAGCAGGGCCGGCCGCCGCCGCGACCGGGTCACGCTCCTGGGTGACGCTGACCCGGAGGTCGAGATCCTGGCCGAGCAGCGCCGAGATCCGCTTCACCTCCGCGCGCAGCGGCCTTCGGGGCGGCGGGCCGGCCTCAGCGAACCAGCTCACCTGGACGATTGGGTTCCTCAGCTCCCAGGTCCCACCGACGACACCGCCGGAAATGACCACGGGCGCGATCCAGCCGCTCTGCCTGCTCACGGCCCGGCGCCGGTCCGGGGGTATCACGCGCGCGTCCTCGGTACCGGGGCCGAGCAACCACTGATCGAACCCCGGCAGCAGCCGGACCGCCGCCGGTCGCGGCGGCTCGCTTCCGGCCAGGGCCGCCTCGTGCTCGGCCAGGACGTACGCGCGTTCACCCTCCACATCGACCTCCACCAGGCGGTCGCCGAGCCGGTCAAACCACGCCCGCAGCAGTCGCTTCGGTATCCGCCCCCGGGAGAGCCAGTTGCCAAAGCCTGCGACGGTGGCCGGACCGTATGCCCCCAGGTAGTCCACGATCGCCCGGGGCGCCGCCTCGTCGGGAGTCGGGACGCCGCCCCAGGCGGGGCTCGCCGCTTCGGGCCGCATGAAGGTCACCCGGTTCCCCTGGCTGGGCCCGAAGCACAGGTCACCCTGATAGGCGAGTGGTTTCAGCACCGTCCCCCAACCGGAGCGCAGCGCCTGGCCGGCGTGGGCGAGCCCGGGCCGGCGCACGACTTCGGCGCCGAGTGCCTCGCGGGTGAGAACGGCTCCGTCGAGCGCGTCACGAACCGCGAACCGGAGCCGCTCCATCTCTTCCGGCCCGAGGCCGAAGGCTCGCACCCAGCTCGGCCGCTCCCAACCGCGCCCCGCCGCGAGCAGCGACAGGAAGGCGCCCGCGCTTTCCGGTGCCAGGAGGTGCAGCGTGCCCCGCATGGCCCAGGTCTTGATCAGCTCTCCGCGCGCGAGCGCCCCGGTCACCTCCTCTGGGCTCGAGGTCTGCTGCCTGCAACGAACCGCGAGGACGGCCGACGACGCAACCTGCGCCTGCACGCCGCCCAGCCGGCGCACGACGGCCACGGCGGGGAGCTCACCGACCGGATGGAGGAGCTGCCGCTCCATCCGCCAGGCGAGTGCCTGCGACCAGGTGACCCTGCGCGGCACCCGCGTCCTCACAGAGGGACGTTCGTATACAGACGCACGTCAAATCCCGCCGCGATTGGTCCTCTTGTATACAAACGACCGATTTCCGGGGGCACCTGGAACGGGTCAGGGAGTGAGCTTCGCGGGCGAGGTCCGAAAGCGGGCCTCCACCACCGCCCAGAGCTCCTGGGGGACCGGATTCAGCGACGGCGCGGCGGCCTCGTCCTCCCGGCCCGGGAGTGCCATCGACGCGAACGCCATCGGCTCGGCCGCCCGGCCCCGGCCGGGGCCGTTTTCCTCGAGGAGGCCGATGTCCGCCACCTGCTCCACCGTCACCAGCGCGGCGCCGAGTGCGCCGGCGTAGTCGTGGGCCCTCCGCACCGCCGCCTGGATCGCGTCCCGACGCACCGCCGACCAGCCGGGGTTCTCCTCATCGACCTGCCAGTTGACCCGGTGGACCTCGAACGCCTCCTGGCGCGCCAGCACCGACGAGAGGTCCTTGAGCCGGCTCATGTCCCGTGCGGTGACCCTGATCCGGACCGTGGCGATGATCCTCCCGGTCTCCTCCTGACGGTTGGTCCGAGCGTCGTACTTGGACTCGGCCTGGGTCGACATCGAGAAGGCGGACCAGGTCAACGGGGACTGTTCGGTCTCGAGCGTGAGCGGGACGGCTCCCAGCCCTGCCAGATCGTCGGTCAGGCCGCCCTGCGCCGCCGCCGCCGCCGCCATCGCCGCCGCCACCGAACTTTCGATGCACACGATGGCGCCCGTCAAGACCCCGGCGTCGGGAGTCACCCGCCGCGTCGCCTCGCCCCGAACCGTGAGCACCGCTCCTTCCCCGGTCATCTCCGCCACGCCCCGCCAGGGTACGCCCTCCCCATAAGGGCGGTTTCGCGTGAAAGCGGCCCTTAGACTCCGCACACAACTCGTGCCCTCCGTCCCCACGCACCTGCCGGTCCCGCGGAGCCGCGACGCTCGCCGCAAGCGCAACCGCGCGCTCGTGCTGGGTGCCCTCCCATTCGTCGTCATCGCGTTGCTCGCGACCTGGGAAGTCACACGTCTGGCACCGCAGGGAGCCCCCGCCTACGAAAAGACCTCGACCGGCCCCGCTACGCTCTGGGCCTGGGACGGCACCACGGCCGGCTTTCGGCGTGCGTGGCAGGGGACGCAAGGTCCGAACAGCACCCAGATCGATCTTGCCTACGACGCGCGGGCGAGCCGGCTGGTGGCCTGGGATCACGGCTGTACCAGGGTCCGCCCCGGCTTCGACGGCGGCTGCCAGAACACCGCCGACCAAACTTGGGTCTACCAGGGCCGCGCCTGGCAGGCCCAGAGTCCCGCTACCAGTCCCACCGCCAGCGGGCAGGGCGTGATGGTCGACGACACGCGTGTGGGCCGGGTGCTGTACGTAAACGGCCAGGCGCAGGTGTGGGCCTGGACCGGTCAGACCTGGCAGCCGGCCGCACGTCGGGGCGCGCCGCAGATTCCACCACCGGGCGCCCCCACGCGTCAGCCGCAGCAGGCGTTCGCCGCCGGCTACGACGAGGCCGCCGGGGAACTGGTGGTGGCGCGGTCCGAGCGCACCTGGCTCTGGGACGGGTCCCGCTGGACCTCCGTCCCGGGCGGCATCGATGCCGGCGACGAGGGGCCCGGCGTGCAGTTGATCGACGACCTGACGCGGGGCGAGATGATCTACGCCGGCCGCCACCAGACCTGGACCTGGGACGGGAACACCTGGCAGCGCCGGCCGCAGGTCGCCCTGCCGGCGGGTTCCCTGGCGTTCGACCCCGGCACGCAGCGAACGGTGCTGGTCGCGCCCGAGGACACCCGGTGCTCCAGGGCAGGTTGCGCCACCACCGCCTGGACCTGGAACGGAACCACCTGGGCTCGGCCCGCGCTCTCCACGTCGCCGCGGCTCCCGTCCACCCGGTACAGCTCCACACCCCCGCCGCTGACCTACGACCCGGCTCTCGGCGGCCTGATTCTGCTCGTCAGCGCCAACTGAAGGCCATCCCCAGCCGGCCGGGGTGGGGCGTGCGAGGCGGCCCATCCGCGCTCTGTAGAGTGACCCCGATGGGGACGCCGCGCGACCTCTACACCCACGGTCACCACGAGAGCGTGCTCACGGCCCACCGCTGGCGAACCGTGGACAACTCGGCCTCCTACCTCCTCCCCCATCTCCGCGCGGGCGCGCGCGTCCTCGACGTGGGCAGCGGCCCTGGCACCCTCACGGTCGGGATCGCCGGGGTGGTGGGCCCCGAGGGCTGGGTGATCGGGCTGGAGCCGGTGCCGGAGCCTCACCACGCCGCCCGCCACGCGGCTGAGGAGGCGGGCGTCACCAACGTGAGCTGGGAACTGGGCTCGGTCTACAGCCTCTCCTACGGCGACGGCACCTTCGACGTCGTCCACGCGCACCAGGTGCTCCAACACCTGTCCGACCCGGTCGCCGCGCTGCGTGAGATGGGCCGCGTCTGCCGGGCGGATGGTTTGGTAGCGGCGCGCGACGCCGACTATTCGGCCATGACGTGGTATCCGGAACACCGCGGTCTCGACGAGTGGCTGGATCTCTACCACCAGATCGCACGCGGAAACCGTGCCGAGCCCGACGCCGGACGCCGGCTGCTGGCCTGGGCCCACGCGGCCGGGCTGCGCGACATCGAGACCTCCGCGGGGGCCTGGTGCTATGCCTCGCCCGAGGACCGTTCCTGGTGGGGGGAGCTGTGGGCGGAGCGGGTCACCAAGTCGAGCTTCGCCGAGCAGGCCCTTGCCCGCGGCCTCGCGGGACCCGCGGACCTGGAGCGGCTGGCCGCCGCCTGGCGCAACTGGGCGGCGCAGGAGGATGGCTGGTTCGGAGTGCTTCACGGCGAGATCCTGGCCCGACCCTGATCCGCTCGCTCCGATCTCGCCGTCTGCGCGCAGATGGGGCCTCCAAGGGCGCGCATAAGCCCCTTCCGCTAGCGAACGGTAAAGCCTCCGGAAGGCCGCCTCAGGAGTCGGGCCGGGGCGACCTGACCGCCCCCGACGGTGGCGGCGCGGAGGGTGTGGGAACCGGCGCCGTCTGACGCTCGGCGGGCGGACCCGGCTGCGGCGCCGGCGTGCCGTCGGGCAGCGCGCCCGTCGACCCGTTGGGGGGTGGCGCGGCCCGCAGCGCCATCAGGCGCGAGATCGCGTCGCGGAGCTCGGGGGCCGCGATCTCGTAGCGCGCGTTCGGGTCCTCACCGTCCACCTCCGGCGTGACGAGCCCGATCCGGTGCAGGGTCCGGAGGTGCCCCAGCGCCTCCTCGCGCGGCACCTTGGTGCCGGCCACCAGCTCGTCCAGCGTGCGCGGCCCGTCGAGCATCCGGTTCAGAACCTCCAGCCGGGTGCTGTCGCCCAGGTCGTGGAACCGTCGCCGCGCTTCTTCCAGCCGGGGTTCGGTGACCGCGCCCACACGATGCGACCGCCGCCGGTCGGTGCGGTAGCTGGTCCCCAGCATCGCCTCGCCCGGGGTCGCCCCAAACCCGAACCGCGTGATCAGGAAGTAGATCACGACCAGGATCACGATCACCACTGCCGCCTCGGCCCACTGGGCGATGGGGTTGAAGCCGAGCAACTTTCGCGTGATCCCCTCGATCCCGGTGATCAGCGCCGCCACGATGACGAGGTCGACGATCAGGGCCAGGGCCAGCTGCAAGAGGTCGGGAACCCGGCCCAGCGCGGCGAGCCGGTCGCCGGGGATCCGCCGCACGGCGAAGTAGGTGACCAGTCCGAGCAGCAGCAGCAGGCCGCCGTCGATGGCGAGGTCCTCGAGCCGGTTCAGGTAGTGAGCCGCCGGGATTCCGAACAGGTAGCCGAGCGCCGTGTAGACCAGGACCCAGAGCAAGGTCGCCGGCAGGACACCGAGCAGGAACCGCCGCCGGGAGACGCCGACCGCCCCGGCGACCATGCTGGTGTAGATGCGGAGTCCGGGGATCAAGCGGGTGATCGCGATCTCTTTGGGACCCGCCTGCTTGATCCGTGCGACGACCCTCTCCAACCGCTTTTCCTGCCCCAGCCTGGCGGCCACGACACCCAGCCCCCGCTCCCCGATGAAGTTGGCCCAGCTGTAGGCGGTGAAGGACCCGGCGCCGCAGCAGAGCACCGCCAGCGGAACGAAGACCTTACCGTCCAGCGCGCCGGTCGAGATCAGGATCCCGGCGATGATGAGGACCAGCTCGCCGGGCGCGAACGGGATGGGTACGCCCGCCTCCTCCGCGTAAAGGAGGGCGAGCATGAGCACCAGGGCGACGACCCCGTGCAGACCGATGAGATAGGTCATTCGCCCGACCTGCTGGCCACTGTCATGACTTGGCTTCGCTCCAAGGCTCCCGATCGAAGGGTTTGTCCACACCCCCCGATACCGGCGGCCCGATCGAATGGTACGGTCGAACCGAGCGTCGGCGCTACTGGGAGCCGCCGGTAGACTCGCGTCGCACCATGACGCTGCAGGTCGAGGCGGCCGCGGACGAATATCTGGGCTGGCTCGAACTGGAGGCCAATCGGAGCCCCAACACCGTGCGCGCCTACCAGGGCGAGCTGCGCCGGTTGGCCGCCTTCCTGGCGGAGCGAGGTCACTCGCTGCGGATGGAGCAGCTGGGCGCGGACGATCTCCGGGCCTACCAGCGTCATCTGGCGCGGACCCAGAAGAGCGCCGCCTCGCGACAGCGGGCGCTGGTCGCCATCCGTTCCTGGCTTCGGTGGCTGGCGCACGAGCAGCTGGTGCCGCAGGATCTTTCGAATCGGATCACCCTGCCCAAGGTGGAGCAGCGGCTGCCCAAGCCGCTGCCGCCGGACGAGCTCGCCCACCTGTTGGCCTCTCTGCCTCAGACCTCGTCCCGGGAGCTCCGCGATCGGGCGCTGATCCATTTCCTGATCAGCACCGGCTGCCGCATCTCGGAGGCGCTGGCGCTCGACCGCAGCGACATCCCGGGGAAGGGGAACCGTCTCATCGTCACCGGCAAGGGAGCCAAGCAACGAGCGGTGTATCTCACCGACGACGCGCGGGCGGCGATCGACGACTACCTTGCGGTTCGCGACGACACCTGCCTGGCCCTGTTCGTCAACTACGACCGCTCCGTGGGCGACGATCGCGACCGGCGCCTGACCTCGGCCGGCGCGCGGCACATCGTGAACCAGATCCGGCGGGAGCTCGGCATCTGGTCTCTGCGTTCCCCCCACGTGGCCCGGCACACGGCGGCGACCAGCTTGCTCGAGGTGACCGGAGGGGACGTCCGGCTGGTCCAGGAGGTGCTGGGCCACGCCAACCTGGCCACCCTCCAGGGCTACACCAAGATCGTCGACGCCCGCAAGGAAGAGGCCTACGCGCGGTACCAGCGGTACCTGCGCGACCGCGAGACCGGGGGCTGAGTCGCGGGCGCCTGCCGCCGGATACTGAGGGCATGGCCGCCGAAGACGTCGAGTCGCCGGAGTTCCAGACCATCGTCGTCGCCATCGACGGATCCGAGCTGTCGACCTATGCGCTCCGGGTCGCCGCGCGCATCGCCGTTCGGGAGCGGGCCCGGGTGATCGCGGTCCACGCGCGGCACGTCGGTGGGGCGGGTGTGGGCGCCGCGGACGCGGTCGGCACGCTCGACACCAGCCGGTTCTACGATGCCGCACGCGAGGTGGCGGCGGGGGCGAAGGAAAGCGCCTCCAAGGTGCTGGGCGGGGCCGGCCTTTCCAGCTGGACCTACGAGGAGCGGATGGGGCCGCAGATCGAGTCGCTGGTGGAGGCGATCAACGAGCACCACGGTGACCTGGTCGTGGTGGGGAGCCACGGCCACAACCCCTTCTACGACCTGGTGGTGGGCTCGGTCGCGCAGGGCCTCCTCCGGCACGCGCCCGTCTCGGTGCTGGTGGCGCGCCCGTTCCGAGGCGGATCCCGCTAAAGCGCCTTCTGTGGGGCGGACGGGCCCGGCGGCTGTGGTCTCAGGCCGCCTGTCGGTCGACCACCAACGCCGGCCGCCGGAACGCCGAAAGCGCCCGCCGCGAACGCCCCGTGAGCGCGGTCGCGAAGGGCAGGTGGCGGAGGATCGAGACCAGAAGGATGGTCGCGGCCACGGTCAGGGTCCAGATCACGATGCCCTGCAGCGGCGTGGGAAGGGCCGTCAGGTGGAGCAGCGATTCGACCTGGGGCATGACGAAGACCTGGAGGGCGATCATGTGGGAGAGGTAGATCCCGAACGAGATCTCCCCGCCCCACCGGAGCAGGCGCCAGACCAGGCGGCGCGGTGAGTAGGTGTCGGCCAGGTGCTGCGCGAGCAGGCCGAGGCCGAGCAGGGCGCCGAAGAACGCGAACAACGTCGCCGGCTGGAAGACCGCTGCCGCCTGGGCGGCCGGTTGCCCGAACCAGAGATTCAGCGCGTAGAGGAGGAAGGCGGCCCCCAGAAGACCGGCCATCAGCCCCAGCAGCCGGCCCCGGTACCGGCGCAGCGTCGCGATCAGCAGGTCCTGGTGCGCCGCCGCCGCCGCCCCCACCAAGAAGAAGAACTGGTAGCTCCAGAGCTCCTCCTGCGCGTGCCCGATGATGCCCTGCAGGAAGCCCGGGAGCAGCCACCAGAGGTACTGCATGAAGAGCAGCTCCACCACCTGCACGGCCCCGGCCACGAGCAGCAAGACCAGGTGGTGGTCACGCGTCCGGCGCACGATCCACGCGATCACCGGGAAGGCAAAGTACAGCTGCATGGTCACGATCAGGAAGTAGAGCTGGAACCAGCCCCCGAGCAGGTTCTCGCCCAGCTGGTAGAGAGCCCCTCCCAACGTCGACGGGTACCCGCCCCAGGAGAAGAGCCGGCTGTACTGCCAGTAGATCAGCGTCCACGCCAGGTACGGGACCAGGACCGGCGGGAACCGCTTGCGCCAGAAGCCCAGCACCGGCGCCGGCCGGCGACCGGACGTCAGGTAGAGCACGAAGGCGGTGATGAAGAAGAACGCGAAGCGGCTCAAGTGGAGCAGCACGGTCAGCGCCTGCGCACCGACCGCCGTCGGGGGTTGGGTGAACAGGACGACGTGGGTGCCGACCACGGCGACGATGGCGACGATGCGCAGGAGGTCGATCTGGAGCAGGTGTTGTTGGCGCGGCCCAGCTTGCGGTCCAGCCGTTACTTCCTCCGCCGTCCCCCGGGGAAGGGCGACGGGGGCTTGCGACAGATCCGCCAGCGCTACCATCCACCCCAGGCTGGTCGCGTCGCGCCAATGAAATCCCTCCACCCCGTGAAGAAGTTGGTAAGCCGTGACAAATGGTGACGAATCGTCGAAAGGTGATTCCGGTCCGAATGGTTTGAAATCGTCGAACAGTATGGTATAACCGAACCATGACTGATGAGACGACCGAGGCGACGGAGCTGCTGCTCCGCGTCCAGCGGGCGATTCACCGCTCGAAGGTCCTCACCGGGTCGCAACCGCCGTGGACCGCGACGCCCAGCCTCACCATGGCCCAGCTGCGAGCGCTGATGGTGCTCGACGACAGCCGGCATCTGGCGGTGGGACAGCTGGCGGAGCGGCTCGGCATCGGGATGCCGGCAGCCAGCTCGATCGTCGACCGGCTGGTGGAGGAGGGTCTCGCCGACCGCCATCAGGATCCCGATGACCGGCGCCGTATCGTCGTACACCCGACCAAGCAAGGCTCGGGGCGTATCGACACCATGCGGCAAGGCCCGAGAGAGGTGCTGGAGGCCCTGGTTCGACGCCTCGACCCCAGCGAGCGGGGACACCTGCTGGTGGCATTGCACGCCCTGGCGCGGGCCGCGGAAGAGATGCAGGCGGAGACCGAAGATCGGGCTGCGGCTCCGCCGACCGCAAGCGCGGGGGTGCCCGCCTCATGACGGGCTTCTCGACTGTCCGAGAGACGAACATCCGAGAGGAGGAAGAAGCGTGACGCTACGAACGATGCTCGGCATCGGCTGGTCCATCCTGCTGGGGTTCGCCGGCGGCTGGCTGGTGCTCATGCCGTGGGCGCTCAACGTGCAGGGTGGCGGCGACTGGACGACGGTGACCAAGGTCTCCTTCGGGACCGGCCTCGGCCTGCTCGTGTTCTGCCTCGTCGGCCTGGTCGTGACCACGATGCAGATCGTGCGGCTGCTGGCGCCTCCGCGGGCTGCCCGCGCGGCTGAGCCCGCGGAGCAGCAGCAGCAGGCCGATCAGGAGAGCCTGGACCGGGCGCTGCTGCAGCTCGCCACCAAGCTGGTGGCGGACCTCGAAGCGCCGGCGCCCAGCCCGGCGCAGCCCGCCGTGCCCGCCACCGCGCCGGCGGCGGAAGCATCCGCTCCAAACGGTATTTCCACCCGGCCGCAGGTGCCCTCGACGGTTCCCGGCGGTGCCACGGAGGGCGGCTCCCCACAGACCGGTGGCGGCGCCCCGACCTGGAGGAGGGTCGACCAGTGAACCCGTTCATCAACGCACTCGGCGAAGTGCGCGGCTACCTGATGTTGACCGGAGTCTTCGTTCTCGGTCTGATCGGAGGCGTCTGGGCGGCGATCGCGCCCTTCGCCACCGGCTGGCCGCTGGCGCCGCATGGCTCCTGGTCCCACGCGATGTGGGCCATCGTCATCCCCGGCATCGTCCTGATCGTGGCGAGCGGCGCCACCATCGTGCTGACCACCGGCCTCGCCGCCCGCGCGGCGGTGCGGGTCCGGGCGCTGGCGGCTGAGGAGCCGGCGTGACCGAGACTCTGACACCAAGCGCTCAGCCGGCGCCTCCGGGGCCGCCGGCGGGAGGACCGCGGCGAGCGGTCGCGCGCTCTGAAGGTGCCCCGGCCCGCGCCGTGGGCAACTACATGTGGATCGCCGCCGGGATCTGCATGTTCGGCATGATCATGGCGATCCTCGATCAGACCGTGGTCAACGTCGCGCTGCCCCGCCTGGAGACCGACTTCAACACCTCGCTGACCACCATCCAGTGGATCATCACCGGCTACTCGCTCTCGCTGGCGGCCGTGATCCCGCTCTCCCCCTGGCTCATCGATCGCCTCGGCGCCAAGTGGGTCTTCATCACCTCCGAGCTGCTCTTCATCGCGGGCTCGGCCCTCTGCGGCCTCGCCCAGAGCGACTACCAGCTGATCGCCTTCCGTGTCATCCAGGGGATCGGCGGCGGCCTCCTGATGCCGGTCGGCATGACCATCCTGATGCGCGTGTCGCCGCCGGACATGCGGGGCCGCATGATGGCCGTCCTCGGGATCCCGATGATGCTCGGCCCGATCGCCGGTCCTCTGCTCGGCGGCTGGTTCGTCCAGGACTACACCTGGCGCCTGATCTTCTACATCAACGTCCCGATCGGCCTCGCGGGGGCTATCCTGGGCGTCCTTTTCCTTCGTCCTGACCGGCCCGCGCTGAGTGCGCGGCACCCGCTGGACGTGCTGGGTCTGATCCTGATCTGCCCTGCGATGGTCGGCATCGTGTACGGACTCAGCCAGCCCGCTCAGTACGGCTGGGGTTCCTTCCAGGTGCTGGGCCCGCTGATGGGCGGTGCCGCGCTTCTCGTCGCCTTCGTGCTGGTCGAACTTCGTCAGCGGTTCCCGCTGCTCGACATCCGGGTCTTCAAGGACCCCGCCTTCGCCGGTGCTCAGCTCCTGGTCTTCCTGATCGCGGCCACCCTCTTCGGCGCCGTCTTTCTGATGCCGCTCTTCCTGCAACAGATTCAGGGCATGGGCACGCTCAAGTCCGGATTCATCCTGGCCTTCCAGGGCGTGGCGGCGGCGTTGATGATGCCGATCTCGGGCATCCTCACCGACAAGGTCGGAGCCCGCAAGATCGTCCCCTTCGGGGTGCTGGTCCTCACAGCGGCCTCCCTCTGGACGGCGACCATCTCGTACAACACCAGCGAGTTCGTGGTCATCCTGATGATGTTCTCGCGTGGCCTCGGGATGGGCCTGACCATGATGCCGGCCATGTCCGCCGCCTACGTGACGCTGCGCCCGGAGCAGGTGGCGCCTGCGACCGCCATCACCAACGTCGTGCAGCGGGTGGCGGCGGCGATCGGCGTCGCCATCCTGTCCACCATCCTGACCAACCGGATCGTGGCCAACCTGCCGCACATCCCGGGGCACGCGATCGGTGGCAGCACCGCCAGCCTGGCGGCGCTGAACCTGCCACCACAAATCAAGGACGTCCTGCTGCAGCAGGCCGCGAAGGGCTTCGACGCGACGTTTTTGATCGCGGCCGGGCTCGGTGTCCTCTGCCTCCCGGGCGCCTTCCTGCTCCAGCGAGCCCGCTCCGCCAAGGAGGTGCGCGACTACGCGGTCGGCCAATTGCGCCAGGGCGTGGTCCTGGGCACCGCCGCGCTGCGGGTACGGAACACCGACGGCGGCGGACGGCTCTCTCCCGAGGCGTCGGAGAGCGCGTTCAGCGCCCTCGCCCGCTCCGGCAAGGCGCGCATCGACAAGGCGGCGCTGCTGATGCGTCTGGGCACCAACGCCGGCGGACTGGTTCCACGGCGCCCCCTGTCGCGACAGCTCAAGGCCACTGTCGGCGCCGCCGCCATGGTCGGTCTCGCCTGTGCCGTCGCCGGTTTCGTCTACGCGTTCCGGACGCCGGACGTGCCCAACATCCTGCCGCTCCTGGCTCAGCTGCCACACCCGGGAGCACCCCCCGGGCACTGACCAGTCGCCACATCCGCTGCTCGCCCGCCCCGCCGTGGGGCGGGCTTTTCCTTGGTCCTCGGCCGAATGCCGGCGTCGGCAATCGGCTGGCAATCGGGAGTGGACGGCTGCTTCATGGGGCCGTCCGGCGGTGCTTCAGGGGAGGTGAGTGACGGTCATGAGGTTCGGACCGGCGTCCGAGCGCTGCGCGCACGAAGCACAGTGCATGCCGGTTGTGGGCGCGCATTTGACTTACTTGGGTGGCTGCGCCCCCAACAATGCCGTTGCAATAAGGGGCGCGCCACGCGGTTGCAACGTGAACGCACCTTTCTCGGCAATACGGCCTTTCGGGGCAGCCGGTAGGCCCTGGTTTGCAGTGCCTCCAGGATGGTGAGACACCGAGCGAGTCATGAGGACACGCTTTCTCGACAGTCCGGGCCTACAGCGCGCCCGGTAGGGCCGGAATGTAGAGAAACGGCCCCCGGACCGGCGCGTCGGACGGCGATTCCCGCTTCTGCGCCCTCTGCCGAGCGTTCGTCACTCCACAATCTCCTGGACTCGGGCCGGCGACGCGGGCCAGCGCCGGCGAACAACCCGTCTGCTGGACAGAAGGGGCGTACCGATGCCACTGAAGGACCCTCTTGTGGGGCAGATGGGGCTTACCGGTGTGAGCAAGGACGCTTCTGCGGAGCAGGGGGAGCTTCAGTCGGAGAAATTGGCTGCGACGGCACTAAGGCAACGGCATTGGCGCCCCCAAACCCCCCGACGGCGCTGGCCGTCGTTCCCTGCCGGGCCCGCAGTGTGGCGCGCTCTTGTGAGGTGTGGCCGAGGCTTGCTTCGGGCTGGCGCCCGAGTGCTGGCGCACCCGCTCGTGCGAGACCACCGGGGCCCCTGCGGGACCTCAACCGTGGGCTGCCGGTGGCGACGGGTGCTGCGGGCGACGAGACTGGGCTGGTGAGCTCCGGAGTGGGTTGAAGTGCTGAGCGTGCGTGGGTGGGCGGGCGGGCTATAAAGACCGGGATGCCGTCGCTGCGCCGCCCCTCCTGGATGGCGCCGTCTCTGGCGCGCCTGCTCGCCGGCGGGGTGATCCTGGCGCTGGTCGCGGCGACCCTGGTCTGGACATCGGATTGGGTCCCCCATTCGTCCGGCTACACCGCCACCGCGCGGTTCCTGACCGTGCTCTCCGGGCCGCAGCGGAACGTGCCGGTCCGCCTCGACACCACCCTCTTCCTCCCCACCGGCGCGTCGGCCGCCGATCCGGTTCCGGCGGTGCTGGTGGCCCACGGCATGGGGGGCACCAAGCAGAGCGTCGCCGGCACCGCGGAGCAGCTCGCGCAGCAAGGTTTCGCGGTCCTCACCTGGTCGGCACAGGGAATGGGCCGGAGCGGCGGCCAGATCCACCTCGACAGCCCCGACTGGGAGGTTCGCGACGCCTCCCAGCTGGTGAGCTGGCTGGGGCGGCAGCCGGAGATCCAGCGCCAGGGTGCCGACGATCCGGTGGTGGGTGCGGTCGGCGGCTCCTACGGCGGCGCGCTCTCTCTGCTGCTCGCCGCCTACGACCACCGCATCGACGCGATCGTGCCTGAGATCACGTGGAACAACCTGGCCACCGCGCTCCTCCCCAACGCGGTGAGCTCGAACCCCGAGACCGGGGTCCTCAAGAAGGCCTGGGTGGGGGTCCTTTTCGGGGAGGGCGGCCAGAACGCGGCCAGTCCCGCCTGCGGACGGTTCGCGGCTGACGTCTGCCGGCTCTACCAGGAGGCCACGCTGACGGGCAGCGTGACCCCGGCGCAGGTGGCCTTGCTCGACCGTTCCAGTCCCTTCACGGTCCTGGGCCGGATCCATGCGCCCACGCTGCTGATCCAGGGCGAGACCGACACGCTCTTCACGCTGGCCCAGGCGGACGCCAATGCGCGCGGCATCGCCCGCAACGGCACGCCTGTCCGCGTGGCCTGGTACACCGGCGGCCACTCCGGTGGCCCGGGTGCGCAGCCGGACCAGGCTCTCCAGAACGGGCTCGTCGCCCAGTGGCTCGACTACTACCTCAAGCACGAGGGGCCGAACCCAGGCCAGAGCTTCATCTTCGCCAGGATCTCGGGCTTTTCGGAGAACGGGACGCCCTCCGACGTCGAGGAGACGGCCGCCCGCTATCCCGGGATCGAAGGCGACCAGACGTGGAAGCTCCAGCTCCAGGGCCCACCGCAGCCGATCGCCAGCCCGCCCAACGGGATCCCGTCCGCGGTCTCCACCGTGCCCGGTGTCGAGTCCGGCACCGCCGCGTTGACCGGCGAGGGGGCGCTGGACATCCCGGGACAGCACGCCGTCTTCGCGTCTGCCCCCCTCGCCCAAGCGCAGCTGGTCGCGGGCTCCCCCACCATCCACCTGCGGGTCGCCAGCCCGACCGGCCAGGCGGTGCTCTTCGTGAAGCTGTATGACGCGCCGCCGGACACGGCACCCACGCTGCCGGGTGGGATCGTGACGCCGGTGCGACTCGCCGGGCTGCCTGCCACGCTGGCGGCGGCGAAGCCGATCACCATACCGCTCGCTCCCATCGTCCATCAGTTCGGCGCCGGGGACCGCCTGGCGGTCGTCGTCGCGACCTCTGACGAGGCCTACCTGGGCCCCACGCAGGCGACCACCTACGCCGTCGCGCTGCAGGGTGGGCTGACGGTGCCCACCATGCTGGGGCAGCCGCTCGCCACCCAGAGCCCGGTGTGGCCGCTGATCCTCCTGGCACTGGTGGTGGTGTTGATCGCTCTGACGGTGGTCGCACTGGTGCTGGGCAGGCGGCGCATGCGCCGGAGCACCCATCGCGTCGACGAGACGACCGCCACCACCCCGCTCGTCGTCGACCACCTGCGCAAGGTTTATGCCAACGGGTTCGTGGCCGCCGACGACATCTCATTTCGTGTCGAGCCCGAGCAGGTGGTGGGCCTGCTGGGGCCCAACGGCGCCGGCAAAACGACCATCCTGCGCGCGCTCATGGGCCTGACCACTCTGACGTCCGGCTCGGTACTCGTCTTCGGCCACCCACTGACCCCCGGCGCACCGGTGCTGTCACGCCTCGGGTCGCTGGTCGAGGGGCCAGGGTTTCTCCCCCACCTCAGCGGGGCCGAGAATCTCCGCCTCTACTGGCAGGCGACGGGGCGCCCGCCGCAGGACGCCCACATCGACGAGGCGCTCGAGATCGCGCGCCTGGGCGGTGCGGTTCGGCGGCGCGTGGGGACCTACAGCCACGGCATGCGCCAGCGTCTAGCCATCGCTCAGGCCATGCTCGGGCGGCCGCAGATGCTGGTGCTCGACGAACCGACCGACGGCCTCGATCCGCCGCAGATCGCCGAGATGCGCGAGGTTCTGCAGCGCTACGCCCGGGACGGGCGCGCGGTGCTGGTTTCGAGCCACCTGCTGGCGGAGGTCGAGCAGACCTGCACCCACGCGGTCATCGTTAACCACGGTCGTGTGGTGGCCGGCGGCGCCGTGGCCGACCTGGTCGGCGAGGGCTCCACGGTCCTGCTCGACGTCTCCAATCCCGGCGCTGCCGAGCAGGTGCTGCTGGAGGCCGGTGCCCGCTCGGTGCGGCAGCAGGGTCCGCGGACGCTGGTCTGCGACCTGGACGGCGTCGACCGAGCTGAGATGGTTACGGCGCTCGTCGGCGCCGGCATCGGCGTCGAGCGGCTGGCCCCCAGCCGTCGCCTGGAAGACGCGTTCCTCGATCTGGTCGGCGGCGCTCCGGTGGAGGCGAAGGAACCGTGACGGCACTAGCCGACCCACCCCGCGAAACTCCGCAAGCTCCGTTTCGCGGGGACCGCGGCGACGGCGCCGCTCGCGGGTACCGGGCCGCGGCCACGCTGCGGGTCTGGGCCGAGATACGGCGGCAGGCGGGCCGGCTGCGCACGCGGCTGGCGCTGGGCTGCATGGTCCTGCTGCCGCTGATCATCCTGTTTGCGTTCGTCGTCGGCCGGCCTGGCGGCAGTGGCCAGCAGCCGGGCGAATTCGCCTCCTTCGCCGCCCTCGGCACGCACGGCGGCCTCAACTTCGCCCTCTTCACCCTTCTCGTCTCCTCCTCGTTCCTGCTCGTCATCGTGGTGGCGCTGTTCTGTGGGGACTGCGTCGCGTCGGAGGCCGGCTGGGGCTCGCTGCGCTACCTGCTCGCGATCCCCGTCCCGCGCGGCCGGCTGCTGCTCAACAAGCTGCTGGTGGCGCTGCTCACCTGCGCCGTCGCCCTGCTCCTGCTCACCGGTACGGCGCTCCTGGTGGGCACGCTCCACTACGGATGGCATCCGATGATGACCACCTACGGGGAACAGATCCCGACCGGGTTGGCACTCCTGCGCCTGCTCGGGATCCTCGCCTACGTCGCCATCAGCCTGCTCGTCACCGCGGGTCTGGCGTTCCTGCTCTCGGTCTCCACCGACGCGCCGCTGGGAGCCGTCGGCGGCGCGGTCATGCTGCTCATCGTGTCGGAGATCCTGGATCAGATCACGGCCCTGGGCGCACTCCGGGTGGTGCTGCCCACGCACTACGCGGACGCCTGGCTCACGTTTCTGAGCGATCCCATCCAGTGGGACGACGTGGTCAAGGGGACGATCTCGGCGCTGATCTACGCGTCCGCGTTCATCGCCTTCGCGTGGTATCGCTTCCAGCGCAAGGACATCGTCAGTTGAGCGAGGGGGCGCCGCCTTCAGCGGGGCTTCGGCTCCCGGTGCGCATCCTGGCCCGGCGACGCTTGATCGCGCAGCTCGGCCTCGTCCTGCTGGCGCTGGTGGCGGCCGAGGTGGCGACGATCCCGTTCCTCTCCGACGGCCTGGTGCCGCTTCACGTGGGACTGGGCCTGGGCGCCATCCCCGCGGTGGGAGTAAAGCTGGTCGCGACCGCGGACCGGACCTTCCGTTACTACCGGGGCGATCCGGCGGAACGCGCCGAAGGGGCTCCCGACGACCTGCTCCGGATCACGGCGGTGGTGCTCGTGCTCTCGACCGTGACGCTGTTCGGGAGTGGCGTCGCTCTCTGGCTGCTCGGGATCGGAGTGGGATCGCGGCTGCTGGCCGGCCCGGCCTGGATCCTGATCCACGAGCTGAGCTTCATTGGTTTCGCGTTCGCGGCCATGATCCACGCGCTCAGCTACGCGAGCCGGGCGGTGCGCTGGACACGGGACGACTGGGGGGCGGGCGCCGTGCTGGCCGGCGCAGCCCGCCGCCACGCCTGGGCGTTGGGCCTCCTTGGTTTGGGCATCCTGGCCACCGCCCTGTTCACGGTCTTCGGACCGGTCGCGGGAGCCGTCTTCGGGTGAGAGGGGCGCCGCCGCGCGTCGAGCGCAACCGGCGCATGACGACGGAGACCGGCCTGCTGCTGGTGCCGCTCCTCCTGCTGGCGGGGGCGACCGGGCTGACGACGCGCGACAGCCAGCCCCTTCTCCACCTGGCTGTGGGCCTGGTTCTGGTGCCACCGCTCGTGCTCAAGCTCGCCACCGCCGGGTACCGCTTCGCCCGGTACCACCTGGGAGACGCCGGCTACGTCGCCGCCGGCCCGCCGGCGCCGGGGCTGCGCCCGATCGCGCCCCCACTGGTCCTGACCTTGCTCGCTCTCATGGTCTCCGGGCTCGCGCTCTGGCTGGAACCGTCGACCGGCCCGGTGGCGGTGTGGCAGGCCATGCACAAGCTGAGCTTTCTTGTCTTCGGCGCCTGCGTCGGGGTTCACGTCCTGGTGCACCTGCTGCGCGCCCCGACCCTGGAACTGGAACGGCGCCTGCCGGGGGCCGGACTGCGCGTCCTCTACCTGGCCGGGTCCCTGGTGTTGGGGGTGGCCCTTGCCGCGGCCGGGTTGGCCTGGCGCCCGTGAGCCCCGGGAGCGTGACGTGAGCCCTATATGTCCACAATGCGGGCCTACCTCCCGCGTTGTAACCCCGCCGAAACTGAACCGGCCCGCGACCGCCGTGGCCGGACCGGGCGGCGATCAGTTGCTGATCTCGGGCCGACTGAAGGTGAGCGCCCACCGCGCTGCCCGCCAGGCCGCAGGCGACAGCCACCACCAACGCTCCGCGGCCAGCGACAGGAATGCCCGGCGAGGGTTGCGATGGAGCGGGCACCAGAACCGGCCGGGCCTGGTGGACGGCCCCAGGGCACGCATCGGGCGCTCCTGTCTGCCATCGACACCCCTACGCTAACGCGGTGGGGCGTCAGATAGAGGGCACGATCCCGGTCCCGGACCGGTCACTGCGACAACAGCGGCGGACGTCCTGTGGGTGGCGGCGGGGTGGCCCGGCGACCCGGGCATCGCACCGTCCCTCCCTCCGAGGCGGTGGTTGCCCGGGTTCGGCCGTCCACTAGCATACGCAAAGAGGTGACAGGCAGGAGCCTGCCACACGATGACAAGGGAGCGCGGGTACTTGGCACATGAAAAACCGGCGTCCGACACCTGGCGTCCTCGCCCGCCCGTGCTGGACCTGGTCGACCTGGCGGTCCTAAAGGAGTTGCTGCGGGATGCCCGATCCTCGCAACGCAGCATCGCACGAGCGATCGGGATGTCGGCCCCCGCGGTGGGCGAGCGGATCGCGCGTCTCGAGCGGGCGGGCGTCATCACCGGCTACCGCGCCGTCATCGATCGCAACCGCCTCGGGTTCCCGGTCACCGCCTATCTCAGCGTCCAGACCCTGGAGACCGGGTCCAAGCCACTGCGCGTGGCCGCCGCGCTGGCCGGCGTTCCGGAGGTGGACCAGGTGTCGGTCATCACGGGACCGATGGACCTGATGGTGCACCTGCGGGTGCGCGACCATGAGCACTTGCAGCGAACCCTGTACACGATCTGGGAGATCGACGGTGTGCAGCGCACCGAGACGCTGCTTTCGCTGCAGGACTCCGGCGGCGAGGACACCGACCAGGAGCTGGTTCGGCAGCTTCGGCAGGAGTTGGAAGCGGAGGGGGACGCGACCTGACCGCAACGCACCGGCCCCCGAGCCACCGACAAGCGCTGCGAAAACCGGACCGCATCTGACCGCGTTCGAGGCCAGAGTGGACGCATGGTCGACACCACATCGCGGGAACTGGACTGGTCGCATGAACTCGCTGAGCAGATGGATGGGCACTGGAGGCGCCAGTTGCGAAAGCGCCTGCAGGGCTTGAGCAACCAGGAGTACTTCTGGGAGCCGGTCCCCGGCTGCTGGAGCCTGCGCCCGCGCGGGGAGAGCCGGGCCCCGATGGCGGCAGGGGCCGGTGCAATGCTTCTCGACTACGCCTATCCGGAGCCGGATCCGCCGCCGATCACGACGATCGCCTGGCGGCTCAACCACCTCCTGGTCGGAGTTCTGGGACAGCGCAACGCGACGTACTTCGGAGGTCCGGCGGTGGACTACCAGAGCTTCCAGTACCCGGAGACCGCCGGCGACGCCCTGGCCGCGCTCGACCGCCAGTACGCCCGCTGGATCGGGGGTGTGCGCGCTCTCACCCCGGACGAGCTCGCGACGCCGGTCGGCGATCGCGAGCCGGCCTACCCGCGGACGCCGGTGGCGGGTCTGGTCTTGCACATCCATCGCGAGATGATCCACCACGGGGCGGAGATCGCGCTGCTTCGGGATCTCTACCTGCGCCGGGCGCCTGACCAAGCGGCCTGATGGGGTCTGCTCGACAAGTGGTCCGGTTGCGGCACGATGTGTGCAGTGCCGACGCTGCCCCCGGAACTGCGCCAGGTCCCCCCTGAGTCGTTCATCGCCACGCGGGACGCCCTCAGGCGTCGGCTGCGCCAGTCGGGTGAGCGCGAGGCGGCGGCCGAGGTCGGCCGCCTGCGCCGTCCCTCGCCACCTCTGTGGGCGCTCAACCAGCTCGCCGTCGTCGCCCCCGACCGCGTGGCCGCGGTGGTCCGGGCCGGCGAGGCGCTGCGTGCCACCACCGAGGCGGCGCTGCAGGGTGAGCAGGCGGCCCTCGGACGCCTGAGCGGCGAGCACGCGCGCCTGGTCGAAGAGTTGACGGGACGGGCGCTGGAGGTGCTCGCCAACCTGCCCTCGTCTCCTACCAGCGAGACACGCTCCCGCATCTGGACCATGCTCCGGGTCGCGTCATTGGATCCCGACCTGACGTCCGCGCTCGCCTCCGGGGCGCTGGCCGAGGAGCCGGTAAGCAGCGGTTTCGACGGGCTGCTCGGGTTCGAACTCGCCGCCCAACCGCGCGGCGCCAGGACGAGCCCGGCCTCAACCGCCGGCCCGAAGCCGGCCGCCGAGGCAGCGGGGGTTGAAGCACCCAGCCGCCGGGACCGAGACGCGGAGCTGCGTCTCGCAGAGGCCGAGGTCACCCACGCGCAGGCCGACGCCGCCCGGCGCCGGGAGCGGCGGGAGCACGCTCGCGAACGCGTGAGCCGGCTCCGTACGCAGCTCGAAGACGCCGAACGCGCGGCCGACGAGGCGGATCATGAGCTCACGGCCGCCGAGGAGGCGGCCGACACGGCCAAGGCGGCGGTTGACCGGCTGCGGAGGGCAGGGGCCTAATCGGCGGCGACCGCGATCCCCGGCTGCTTCATCTCCTCAATCAGGAGGATGACGCCGCGATCCTGGCGATCGATCGGGAGTCCGGTGGTGAGGATCCGGACCTGGATCTGACGGCCCCGACGGTTGGTGGCCGTGACCATCACCCGCTCCACCCGATCCGGCTCGCTCAACGAACGCGCGATGGCGGGCTCGACCTGGTCGAGCGGCACTCCGAACTCCAGGCTTCGAAGCGGGCGGTCGTACACCTCGGTGGCGTCCAGACCCCAGAGCTCGTGCGAGCGGCCGTGCCACATCTTCACCCGCAGCCGGCTGTCAACAACCACAACGCCGAGCTGGACGCTGCGCAAGATCGATTCAGTGAACTCGTTGACCCGCTCCACCTCGTCGGTGCGTTCCTGGAGCTCCGAGTTGACCGCCTGCAGCTCGGTGTTGGTCGACTCCAGCTCCTCGTTCATCGTCTCCAGCTCTTCGTTGCTGGACTGCAGCTCCTCGTTGGTGGTCTCCAACTCTTCGACCGTGGACTGCAGCTCCTCGTTGGTGGTCTCCAGCTCCTCGTTCGTCGACTGCAGTTCCTCGTAAGCCGTTTCCAGTTCTTGCCGGGAGTGCCGGAGGTCCTCCTGCAGCCGGTTGGCGCTCGTCGTGTCCGTGAAGGTGATGCAGCACCCGAGGATCTGATCGCCGGTGTCGATGAGAGGTCGGATTTCGACGTCGAAGCTTTGCATCTCCCCCGATTCGGTCTGGCGGACCAGACCCGTCCGTTCGACCGAACGCCGCTCGGCGTAGCACTCCTCGATCAGTGAGCGCAGCTCGACCGGGCGGTAGGAAACCTCCAGATCTCGGAGTGGCTGGCCCAGGTCCCCGCTGCCGACGCCCAGCCAGCGGCGGGCGCGGTCGTTCGCGATCACGAGCGATCCATGGGGGTCAGCCACCAACTGCGCGACCGGAAGACTGTCGTGAGCGAGTTCCAGCATCCGGATCTGGCGCTCGGCGTGGCGGCTCGCGTCCCCGTTTCCCGCCTCGGTGACGAGCATCACCCGGTCGGGGACGCTCACTCGGGGCACCTTCGCAAAGACTCGGTGGCGCAGGTCCAGGGGGCGGAAGAGGTTGGCGTGGGTCAGCAGCATCTCGGCCTTGCCCAAGAACAGGCTCCCGGTCTCGTTGAGGGCATAGTGGAGCCGGGCCAGGATCCGCGCCTGCGCTTCGGCCGTGAAGTACATGAGCGTGTTGCGGCAGACGAGCAGGTCGAGACGTGAGATAGGCGCGTCCTGGATCAGGTCGTGGCGCCCGAAAATGAGGCAGCGTCGAAACTCGGCCCGGAAGACGCGTCGATGACCCGCCTGGTCGAAATACTTCTTCAGGAATTCGGGCTCGACGCCGGCCAGGTCACGGTCCGCATACCCGCCGGTCCTGGCTTCGGTGAGCGCGTCTTCGTCCACATCGGTGGCGTAGATCTTGACCCGCCGGCGGAATTCCTCCACCCCCAGCGCCTCGGCCAGCAGCATGGCCAGTGAGTACGCCTCCTCTCCGGACGCGGTGCCGGCGCACCAGCACCGGATGACGCCGTCCGTGCCCTCCGCGCCGTTCTTCTGCTCCAGCAGGCGCGGGACCACGTTCCGGCCCAGAAAGTCCCACGCTTCGGGGTCGCGGAAGAACCCGGTGACGTTGATGAGGATCGTGTTGAAGAGGTGGGCGAACTCGTCGGGATGCACCTGGAGGTGGTCGAGGTACTGCCCGTACGAGTCGATCCCGAGCTCATGCATCCGCTTTTGGGTGCGACGCATCAGCGTCGACCGTTTGTAGGCCGTGAAGTCGAAACCTCGCGTCTGCTGGAGGAAGGCCAGGAGGGCCTCGAAGTCGCTGTCCTCCCCAGCGCCGGCGGTCATGTGTTCACCATCCTGAGAAGAAGCAGGGCGATTTGCGCGGGTCCCAGCACCAGGTCGACCGCACCGGATTTGATCGCGGCCCTTGGCATGCCCACGATCCGCGCCGAAATGTCGGTCTGCGCCACCACCAGCCCACCTGCCGCCTTCACCTGCCGCGCCCCGACGGCGCCATCCTCCCCGGCGCCGCTGAGCAAGATAGCCACCGCGCGCCGGCCCACCACCGACGCCGGGCTCGAGAATAGGCGGTCGGCCGAGGGCTGCACAAAATGCTCCGGAGGTCCCACCGGTACCGCGACCCGGTCCACGCGCGTTCTTCTGCTGGCACGATACGACTCGGCCGCGTCCCTGGCTTAGTCCCCGCCCGATCCCGTGATCACGCGTGCCCTGTAGATGTCCTTTCGCACCCGCCGGCTGTGGCTGCGCGCGTCCGCCGCCGCAGCCGAGACCGCTCGTGCCCAAGCTCTCACCGCCGCCACCCGCTCGACGCTGGGGCTGGAGTGGGCTGCCAGCCGCGCCTCGGTCACCCTCAGCTGGTGCTCGAGCAGCGTCACTTCTGTGCGGCTTACCGGGTCGAGCAGCCGGCCCGCCCCCTGAAGCTCCTTCGCCTCCCGGACGATCCGCTTCAAAACCACCAGGAAGTCGTCGTTGGTGACCTGGCTCATTCGTGCAGCTCCCGTCGAGCGCCGTCCGCACGGGGAGGCCGCAACGTGGCGGCCTGCGCTACGCGAGCAAGCCCCGGCTCCCAGGGCTCCTTTTGATGCTTCGTCAACTTCCGTCAATGCCTCCGCCAGCCACTCGGATCATTCACCTGGCTCCGATCTTGGCCGGTGATGGGTCCGCCATCCGCCTACTACTGATTATTACCGATTTCGTTAGCCTTCTCATGGGAATCTCATTCGATCGCAACCGACCCTCGGAACTCCGTGACATGGTGGTGATCGGGGGTTCGGCAGGCCATCGAGGCGCTCGGGAAGATATTTGCCCGGTTGCGCATGCCCGACACGGGGACCCGATCCGGCCCGGGCGCGTGCTCGGTCGCTGCCTCCGGACTGGCATCTGTTGCTGCGGGGGGATCACGTCGAACTCAGTCACGGTCCGACCCAGAACCAGACGCTGCCACGGCTCCGGGCAGTACATCTGTCGCGACGCGCCGCACGCGGGCCGGCAGTCGGTGGCGCTCCGGTTCCTGGCCCGTGAACGGACGGCCCTGGGGCATGCGAAAGTCCTCGAGGACCTGCTCGCCCAGCCCTGGAACGAAGAGGACAACGAGGAGGCCGAGGAGGCCTGAGGTCCCCGAGTGCGGATGCTCGGGGTTGTTCAGCGCCCTGAAAGGCGCCCGATTGCCGGCCCGGCACTGGGGCTCTTCTAGGCTTGGCGGACGTATGCACGTCGAGACGCCGAGCCGGTTGCGATCGGCCAGCCGGAGCGGCCAACGGCCTCATCCCAGGTCGGGCCTCGTGGGCCAGTCGGCCCGGTTCGTGGGAGCGCTGATCGTGACCGGCCTCGCGGTGGCCCCGATTGCAATCGTCGTCTACGCTTCCTTCGTACCCCTCTTCGGAACCACCTCCCGCGGGCCGACGCTCGAGAGCTTCGCGCTGCTCCTGTTCCGGACGCCGGTTCTCCTCTGGCTGCGGAACAGCGTGCTGGTGTCGCTGGTGGCGGTGACCGGGACGATGGCGGTCGCCGCCCCGGGCGGGTACGTCCTCTCCCGTGGACGGGGGGCACTCGTATCCGGGTTCTCGCTGGCGCTCTTCATCCTGCAGTCGTTCCCGGTGGTGGTGGCGGTGGTCCCCCTCTTTTTCCTCTTCGCCAGGTTCGGGCTGGTCGACAACCTGGCCGGTGTGACGGCCATCTACGCCGGCCTCACCACGGCGGCGGCGACCTGGATGATGAGCGCCTCCTACGACTCGATCCCGATCGAGCTCGAGGAGGCGGCGTGGGTGGACGGCGTGAGCATCTTCGGCGGCTTTCTGCGGGTCGTCCTCCGCAACTCGCTCCCAGGCCTCCTTTCCGCCGCGGTGTTCGCCTTCCTGACCGCGTGGAACGACTATCTGGTCGTCCTCGTCTTCATCCGCTCGGCAACCAACTACACCCTCCCCCTGGGCCTGCAGCTGTTCCATCCTCCGGGGGGCCCGGGGTCGGCCTATGCCGTGATCATGATGCTGCCGCCGGTGATGATCTTTGTCGTCTTCAACCGCTACTTCTCGTTCGGCGGCATCGGAGGCTCACTCGCCGGCCGGTAAGCAGACTCAGTCCTCCCACATTGCTGGCGAAATGACCTTATTCCGTCCGTGATGAGGGTGTCTTGCGAGCAATGTGCGCTCTCAACCGTCCGCGAGGAGGTCGGCGATCGTCGCCACGCCCCGTCTGATGGCGCTGATGCTCAGGTTGCCGAATCCCAGGACCAGCCGCGGGGGGTGAACCGAACCGTCCGCCCGGTACCGGCTCATCCCGTGGAGACGGACCAGCCCTCCCGGGCGCCCGACACGATCGCCTGCTCCTCGCGACCCTCGGGAAGGTGGATGACCCCGTGGAACCCGGCAGCCAGTCCGGTCAGCTCGAGACCGGGCGCCGCGGTGGTCAGTACCAGCGCGTCAGCGCTGGTACCTGATCCTCGGATCCAGGAGGGGGAGGGCCATGTCGACCAGGAAGACCGCGGACAGCACGATGAAGATGAGCACGTCGGTGATGGCCATCAGCGTGTTGAAATCGCGCTGGGCCAGCGCCGCCCCCAGCAGGTGCCCGACGCCTGGATAGATGAAGAACTGCTCCAGGATGATGTTGCCGCTGAAGATGAGGCCCAGATTCACCATCAGCGCGGTGATCAGCGGCAGATAACAGTTGGGCATTCCGTACCGCCGAAGGACGCGCCACGGGCGCAGGCCCTTAGCGGTGGCGAACGTCAGATAGTCCTCGCCCAGCACGGTGATCATCTGCTGGCGCATGCCCAGGAAGTTGGCGAAGGTGGCCACGATCACCAGCGAGAAGGCCGGAATCAGCGCGTGATACAGCACGCTGAGAACGAATGGCACCGTCAGGCTCACCTCCATCCACGGCGCGTAGGCGTAGGTCGCCGGCAGCAGGGGGATGTCGAACGCGAACACCAGCACCAGAATGATCGCCACGAAGAAGAACGGGATATTGGAGAGGGCGAGGGCGCAGTACGTCATCCCCTTCGAGATCGAAGAGTCCCTCCTCCAGCCCGCGAGCGCTCCCAGCAGGACGCCCAGAAACCACGCGATGACGGCCGACACCCCGAGTAGCCCCACCGTCCAGGGAACCGCGCGCGCCACCAGCACCAGGGCCGGCGTGGGATAAGCCAGAAGCGAGGGACCGAGGTTGTGCTTGACAACGAGTTGGTACATGTACACCGCGTATTGCTGGAGCAGGTTGCCGTTCAAGTCGAACGCTGCCTCGTAATGCCTGACAACGGCCTTCCCCGCAGGGGTGTATTGGGGGAGACTCTCCAGGTAGCTGCTGAGCGGGTTGCCCGGTATCAGCCGGAAAAAGAAGAACGTAGCGGTGAAGGCCGCCCACAGGGTGACGAGGTACTGGATGAAGCGCCGTACCAGGTAGCTGAAGGTGGAGTGCACGACGAACCAGCGGTGGAGCCGGCCACCATCAGTCACCTCAGTCACCGGCCCACCATTCTCTGCAACCTGGGATTGAACCGCTCCTCGAGGCCGAGGGCGATGAGGCCGAGAGAGAAGAAGAGCAGGACGATGGTCGCCATCGGCACGAAGACCACCTGCCAATCGCCCAGCGTCAACGCACCGCCCTGGATCCCGCGGTACAGGAGCGACCCCAGGTCGGTCGTGCCAACCGGGCCGAGACCGAAGACGTCAAGCCCGATGACCGCCAGCAGCGCGATCATGATCGCCTGGGCGCAACCCATGGCGATGAACGGCAGCATATTGGGGAGCAGCTCGGTGAAGATGATCTCGGTCGTGCCCTCCTTGGAGACGCGGGCCAGGTCGACGAAGGTCCGGGTGCGAAGGCTCAGGACGTGCGAGCGGATGGGGCGGGCGACGATGGCCCAGCCGAAGACGGCCAGGACCACCGCGATCGTGTTGACCGTGTTACCGCTCCCGTAGGCGGCGAAGACAGCCAGGAGCGGAAAGGCCGGGATGACCAGAAACAGGTCGGTAGTCGTGGACAGGACCGAGTCCAACACCCCGCCGCGGTAGCTGGCGTAGAAGGCGGCGGCGACGCCGATCACCGTCGCCAGCAGCCCCGCCTCGAGACCGATGCGGAGGGAGTTCCAGAGTCCCAAGACCAGCTCCGCCAGCTCCACCCGGCCGGGACCCAGGAAGGCGATCCAGGCTGGGGGCCGCGACGGGGTCCGCGAGGAGGTCCGGAGCGCGAATGCGCTGTGGCCCAGGTTGCCGAGCCCGATCAAGGTGAGGATCGGGCCGTGCAGCGCGGCGATCAGCAGCAAAAGCGTCAGAATCCCGAAGCCGACACAGGCCTTCGGCGCCCCGCGGAAAACGGCCAGCAGCGCGTGAACCTGCCGCACCTCCACTCAGCCGCCTGGTCTTTGCTGCGCCATCTCCATCACCCGGTCTTGAAGATGGTACTCAGGCACTGCAGCACGCCTCGCAAGCTCTGACCGGTCGGGCTCGCGGTCGCGCCCGGCTGCCGGCAAGACCGCCGATGACCTCCCGCTCAACGCACGAATCCATACTGGTGGATGGTGTTGAGGTCGCCCCGACTGGTCGGCCGAGACCAGGAACGTGAGCTACTCGCCAGGTCGGCGGACGCCGCGCGGTCGGGCGCGGGCACGGCGATCGCCGTCATCGGAGAGGCGGGAGTCGGGAAATCGCGGTTGGTGACCGAGATGCTGGTCGGCTCCCGGGCCGAGGGCATGCTGGCGCTTCGGGGGCGAACCGGTGCGGCCCCGGGACGGATCCCTTTCCGGCCGGTGGCGGAGGCGCTTGCCGGCGGCCTGCGCGAGAGGCCAAACCTGCAGCTCGACCTGCGCGGCTTCCGTCCCGCGCTGGCCAGCGTGCTGCCCGGGTGGTTCGATGGCCCGGGTGCATCGTCGCCAGACGTGGTGTTCGTCGCCGAAGCGGTCCTTCGACTGCTGCGCCTGCTGGCGAGTGATCGGGGTGCAGTGATGGTGCTCGAGGATCTCCAGGAGGCAGACTCCGAGTCCCTGGACCTGGTCTCGTACCTGGTCGACAACATCGCCGGCGAACGGCTGCTTCTGGTCCTGACGGTGCGTGAGCCGCCGGAGAGCCGTGCTCTGCACGCTTTGCGAGAGAGAGCCGGCGCCGGGGCCTTGCGATGGCTGCAACTGGCCCGAATGGCGGAACGCGATCTGGAGGCGATTGCCGAGAGCTGTCTCGGTGAGCCCTTGCCGTTCGGGCTCTGGGAAGTCCTTCGCACGCGATCGGAAGGCCTGCCTTTGTTCGTTGAGGAGTTGCTCTCCGCGATTCCTGATGACTTGTTGGCCCAGGTTCGAGATCAGGATGTGCTCGCCTGGCGGATTGCCGTGCACGTGCCGACCAGTTTTCAGACTGCCGTCGACGAGCAGCTGGCGGCTCTGGGCGAGGTGGGACGTCGGGTGATCGGGACTGCCGGGTTGCTGGGGCGGAGCTTTGACACCACCCTCCTCCAGCCGGCCACCGGCTGCTCGATCGCGGAGGTGGGAGAAGCACTCCGAACCGCCACCTCCGCCGGCCTCGTCCTTCGCGGCCGGGAGGCGGAGCGGGACTGGCTCACGTTCCGGCACGAGCTGACGCGCGACTCGGTGCTGGCAGGGACGCCCCCACCCGTCAGGCGATCGCTTGCTGCGGGCGCGCTCACCGCGCTGATGGCCGCCCAGCCCGACCTCGGCGGTGGGTGGTGCGAGATCGGTGCAAACCTGGCACTCGCCGCCGGGAAGCCGGGGCTGGCTGTCAGCCTGATGCGGCGTCTGGCCACTCGGGCGGCAGCCGAGGGAGCGGTCGGCGTCGCGCTTCAGGCGCTCGAGCGCGCAGCGGTGGTGTCGCCTCCCGCGGCCGAGCCGCTGCGAACCGTACAGCTGGAATTGCTCGAAGCCAGGGTTGCCGCCGGCCACCTCGAGCTGGCGGAAGCTCTTGGGACACGACTTCTCCCCGAGCTGGAGCCTGGATCCGAGGCCGCGGACCGGGCGCACCTGGCGCTGGCCGATGTCGGGTTGACTCGATT
Source organism: Candidatus Dormiibacterota bacterium (assembly GCA_963808785.1). GTDB lineage: Bacteria > Chloroflexota > Dormibacteria > Dormibacterales > Dormibacteraceae > CAVTSA01. Next base: position 47,700 of record CAWEGH010000008.1, read on the forward strand.
GGACTTCGAATCGGTGGCGCGGCACCTGGGAGCCATCACCGGCGCCACCGGCGAATTGAAGGCCCGGCGTGACTTGTCGCGGGCGCGGCTGGAGCTCGCCCGGTATCGGTACAGCACCGCCGAGCGGCTGGCCCGAGCGGTTGCGACCAGTCTCGACGCCAACTCGGCCGAGATCAAGTGCGAGGCACTGTTGATGGCGGGTCACACGCTCGCTGCCCGGGATCCAGGCGCCGCGGAAGTCCTCTTCTTGGAGGCATTGGAGGCGGCTGGTCAGGAGGGGCTGGCCGTCGCCCGCGCATTCTCGCTGGCGGCGCTGGCCGGGCTCGACGTGCTGCGAGTTGTCTCCCCGGAACGGGTGTTGGCGGCGCGCCGAGCGGCACTCGACTGCGGCCTGGCAGGCTTGGCGGCTGCCCTGACACACGATCTCGCCATGCTGAGCCTGCTGCGTTTCGACCTGGAGGAAGCTCGCCGCTGGGCCGCTGCCTGTATCGCGGATGGGCGCCGTTTCGGCCTCGGCTGGGTGCTGGCCGCTGGTCTCATCAAAGAAGCTTTTGCAGCCGCCCTCGAGGGCCGTGGCGCGGAGGCGGGCAGGCTGCTTGACGAAGCGGAACCTCTGGTCGCCGGTGACCCGCGCGGCACCGCGCTGATGTCCGGCCATGTCCGGGCGGTGTTGGCGATCAACGCAGAGGATCTGGAGGCTGCCACGAGCGTCACCAGCGAGGCGGCTGCACTGTGGTGGCGGCACCGCCTGGAACCGAGGCCTTTTCTGGGCCTCTGGGTGCTGTTGCAAGCGCTTCGAGGCGCCGACGCCTACCGATCGGCCGTTGGCCGGCTCGAGCACCGTCGCGCCCTGTGGCAACCCACCACGCGTGGCCTGGCGCTTGCCGGGCGCGGGATCCTGCTGACTGAGGCCGGACGCCAGACCGAGGCCGAGCAGTTGGTCGCGCAGGCGCTTCCCCTGCTGGAGGGCACGCCGTGGTTTCACGGTGTTGCTTGCCGAGTGGTCGGCGAGCGGTTGCTGCCGTCAGGTGGCACCAGTGGCGAGGCACTCCTCCACACCGCCCTCGCCTTCTTCTCAGCATCCGGTCTCGAGGTGCCGGCGTCGCGCTGCCGGCTGCTGCTCAGGGCCGCCGGGCGCCGAGTTCCGCGCCGTGGCCGGGGGCACGCGAGCGTGCCCGCGGCGTTCGCTGCGCTCGGGATCTCTTCCCGGGAGATGGACGTCCTCGAGCTGCTGGCGACCGGTTTGACCAATCGCCAGATCGGCGAGCGGCTGTTCCTCTCCTCCCGGACGGTTGACAAGCACGTCCAGAGGCTGCTTGGAAAGACCGGCAGCGCCAACCGGACCGCGCTTGCAGACCGCCTGCATCAACTTCCCGAAGGAGCCCACGCCTAGCGCGTGTGCGGCCGGAGGTGGCCGCTCCATTAAGTACGTAGCTCGTCGCTGAAGCAGGCCGCGATTCTGGGGTTTGCGAGGGAGCTTCACTGGACCGATGCTGGCCGGGTCAACCCGCACCACGGTGCACGCCGGAGCTGTCAGCGACGACGGCTCGTGAGAGGAGAAGTCCAATGTTTGATCCAGAGATCGGCCATGAGGTCGCCCACCTCGCGCGTGCCGAAATCCTCACCCCCAAGCCGGACGGCACCCTGTGGTTTTTCACCAAGCTGCTCGGCATGTACGAGACGCACCGCGAGGGCCAATCCGTCTACCTGCGTGGCTATGAGGATCCCTACCAGTGGAGCATCAAGGTAACGGAAGCTCCTCAGCCCGGGCTCGGCCACGTCGCGCTGCGGACAATCTCGCCCCAGGCGCTGGAGCGTCGGGCCGATTCCCTGCGGCAGGCCAATGTCGCCCTCTCCTGGACCGAGGATGAGTTCGGCTACGGCAAGACGCTGCGGTTCGATTCCGGCGACGGGCACCGGTTGAGCCTGCTCTGGGAGGTGGAGAGATACCAGGCGCCACCGGAGCTGCGCAGCAAGATCCTCTGCCGCCCGTCCAGGAAGCCACTGCAGGGCCTCCCCATCAAGCGCCTCGATCATGTCAACCTGCTGGCCGGCGATGTCACGCCGGTGAAGAAGTTGTTCGAGCGGCACCTCGGCTTCCAGACCCGCGAGCGAGTCGTCGATGGCGACGTCGAAATCGGCGTCTGGATGAGCACGAACCTCCTCGGCCACGAAGTCGCATGCATGCGTGACTCTCTCGGCGAGCACGGTCGGTTTCACCACCTGGCGATGTTCTACGGCGTTCCGCAGCACAACGTGGACGCGGCAGAGATGTTTCGGGACTACGACATCCAGATCGAGTGCGGCCCCGACAAACACGGGATCACTCAGGGCTCATTCCTGTATGTGTTCGAGCCTGGCGGCAACAGAATCGAGCTGTTCGGTGACACTGGCTTTCTCTACTTCGAGCCGGATTACCAGACCCGCACGTGGCAGATGTCGGAGATCGAGACGGGGCTCGCCATCGGTGGGGCGAGGCTGCCCTTCGAGACCTACTTCACCTATGGCACGCCCAACAAGCTCACCCTCGCAGACCACATCGTTCAGTACTCGAAGCCGTCAGGCCCACCCGCCGCGGCGGGTCCAGAGCCAGTGTTGGAGGTGGCTACCCGCGGCCGACCGCGGTGACCGACGGCCAGGCGATGTCGTCGATCGCGAGCCACGGCGCCCGGGCGAACGCGCTGGCGGTCGATCCCATGATGGCCTTGACCTCCCGGTGGAGGCGGGCCGATCGCCGTAGCCACTCTCGGCGAGGAGATGGGCGGCGTGGTCGAAACGTATCAGCCGGGCCGCGGGCAAACAGGCGACGGCAGGTCGGAAGGCCCGGGCTCAGATAGCCCAGGAGGTAGGTCAACGCGCGTCTGGGCCACACGATGCGATACGCGCGTTGTCGACTCAGCGAGAGGCGACCCCGCGACGGCCGATGATCCGGAGGGCCTCCTCGTGGTCGACCAGGTCCGGGTGACCACGCTCTATCTCCTGCTCCGCCTGGTCCAATTCCTCGCGCAAACCAGGGTTGGCATCAAAGAGTCTTCGATCACCTCATCGAGCGGATGCCGGCTCACATCGGTCGCCATACCAAGGGGCTCATAAATCGCGCGACCAACAAGGCGCCCACGGCTCTATTTGATCCCCGCAGGCCGGGGGACACACGGTACTCGTAGCGCTCCCGCCAAAGAGGTCCACGGCGGAACCGGCTCACCATGCTCACGAAGATTCTCGATGTAACCAACGATGGCCTCTCGGATCATCTGCTTCACTTCGGCGCGGGTGTAAGGTCGAACGCGCTGCCTTGAATGTAAAAAGCCCGGGCCTGAGGTCCGGGCTTGGCGGGATATCGGCTACTCGTCCTCGATCTGGTTGTACATCAGAAGATGCAATTTCGACCATATGTTCGAGTGATTTTGAACTCAAATCACCGAACTGGCTGCACAAACCTAATGTACTGAGGCTTCTAAGCGCGGTCGTCGGCGAGCACTCGAAATCGGTCGAATTTGCTAGCGATAAGGCCATCCAGCGGCCCGAGAGCGAGGTGGAGAAAGTCCTGGAAGGGGCCCGGGCCCCGGTCACCAAGGCCGTGTGCGGCGCCGAGCGTCGCGGACGGCGAGCACGATCATCTCGTTGCCCTCGACCCGATAGAACACTCCCTGGGGAGGCACCGGCGAGTACCGGGATCCTCGGCCGACCGCGCGTCCGAGGTTAGTCATCCCGGTCCAGGCGAGCCACTCGACTGCGTCAACGACGGCCTCCGCCTGTCCAGGAGCGCGCTCAGAGAGCTCGGCCAAGTGGGTCAGCGAGCGTCTGCGCCAGAGGATCCGAAACGCGCGCTGAGGGCTCAGCGGGACGCGTTCCGGCGGCGGCCGATGACCTTGAGCGCCTCTTCGTGGTCGACCAGGTCCGCCTCGCCACGCTCAATCTCGCCCACGGCCTCGTCCAACTCGTCGCGCAAGCCAGGGTTGGCCTCGAAGATCTTCTCGATCTCCTCGTCGAGCGGATGCCGGCTGGGGTCGGTCGCCATCGCGTTTGATGCTACCGCCGGTGACCAAGCGCTGCGCCGCATGACGAGGCACCTGTCATCAACTCGTTGCGCCGGACGCCCGGCAATCCATGTGGCACCGCGCGGAGGCAGTCAAGGCCGCGAAGCGCCGAAGGGCAGCCTTGACGGCCGGTGCGGCCGCGACCAGGCTCGGCTCAACGGGTCACGGGCTCGTGACCCATCGGCCGGACCGCTGCCCGCGATACAACACCGCACTCACACTACAAATGCTCATCCGCTCGCCCCACCAAGCCACCCAACACCGACAGCCACATAACAACAGACACTCAGAACACCCACGAACCATCCAAACCAACGCCCAAATACTCGGACATTCACGCACCTCAGCCTTTCGAAGAAACCGAGGAACGAGGGGAGGGTGAGGTGCGTGAATGTCCGAGTCCCGTTTCGATCTCGAAACGGGAGCTTTGCCTGTCCAGTCGGTAGGACACCTGACCAAACAGGCAACCGTCTCGATTTCAGACCATGTACGGACAGCCTCTTGCCACTCAGGCGAGTTTGGATTGGTCCGCCGGCTCGCCCACGGAGGCCACGCGCAGGAGACGTGCCCACGTACTCTGACGGTGCAGCGCGCGGTTACGGCGGCAGCGAGTGCGATGGTTCTCATCTTCGAAGGAGCTGACCTGGCAGGCAAGAGCACTCTTGCTCGGCACTACCTTGGCGCGCTCGGCTTGCCAGTCGTCAAGATCCGCTGGGACCTCGGGGATGAGCGGACAGAGACGATCGCTTTCGCCAGGGTGACCTTGGGGCTCCTGGCCGCAACGCGAGCCGGGGTCATCCTCGACCGTAGCTTCGTCAGCATGTGGGCGTACACGCGCGATCCGAAGTGACTACCTGCGTCCCATCATCGAGAGCCTGCGGTACGTACCCGATCTCCACCTGATCGTCTTGACCATGGGCGCGTTGGAACTGCACCGTCGCTACGTCGAGCGCCCGGACCTGTACTTCAGCGAGAGTCGACTGGAGGAGGTCGACCGACGCTTCGCATTGCTCCCAGCGCTGATGGGCACCACGCTTGACGTGCTCCACCTCGACACCGGCGGGATGTCTCCCGATGGCTGTCGCGAGCGCATCGACGACCATCTCGGACTGCACACGGGTCCCTGGCGGCCAAACGATCGCCGCGGTGGGCAGGAGGTCACGATCCCCATCGGAGAGATCCCGGTCACCATCACGTTCCCGGCCTAACGCCTATCCAGGCCACCGCCGGGTACATACTGGGAAGAGCAAGGCGTCACCCACATGGTCCACCAGGCTCACCTCCTTCGCCTCCGGGAGGGGCGAGTCGCTTCCGACACCGCGTTCTGCGGAGGACGCTGGCCCGCACCGCTGATCGCCGAGATGGCGCAAGCGGCAGCCAGCTTAAGCGGCTGAAGGCCTTGCTCACGATCTCCCGCATGGCAGGGCTGCTCGGTGTCTCGCGCTAAGGGTTCTACGCATGGACTGGGCGCAAAGGGGCGCCGCCGCGCGACGAGGCGTCGGTCGCTGGATGGAGGAGCGCTACAACCGACGTCGCGGACACTCCTCGATCGGCATGGTGAGCCCTGCAGCGTTCGAGAAGGCCACACTTCAGACGGCACTCGCCGCCGGATCGATCAGCGGGACGGCGCAAACTCTCCCGCGGTGCCGACGAGGTCGAGCAGGGCGTCGACGTGTCGCTCGGGGACGATTGGGCAACATCAGCGGGAGGGCGCCGACGTTCGGGGGCGCTGCAAGCCTAGCGGGGTGGAGGCCGCCTCTCCCAGATGTTGTCCTGGAACGCGTCGTAGACGATCGAGAACAGGGACTCAGCCGAGGGGCCGATCGGAGAGTTGACGAGCACCACCAGCTCCATGTCGTCCGGGAGGTAGAACAGCACCGACTGCTCAACATGTCCGGCGTTGTCTTGCAGGCCCCCGTTCTTCGCGTAGAGGGTGCCCAGCAGCGTGAAGGTGGCAAAGTCGATCCCGAAGTTGCTGTCGAGCATCGTCTGCGCTTGTTGCTGGCTCACGATCGTGCCGGCGCGACGGAACGTGCCCATCACGTTGAGGACATCGTCGATCGTCATGTGCCACCCGGCGCCTCCTGCCATCGTCGTCAGATCGCCAGAGTTCCACCCGGCGCCCGACACCGGGAAGTTGTAGGCGAGCGCGTCGTCGGGCTCGTGCGCCAGCGTCGCATCGGTTACACCGGAGGGCGCGAACACGTTGGCTTGGACATAGTTCTGGTAGTCCTGCAGCGTGGCCACGTCCCAGGCCCTGTCGTTGGAGTCGGGCACTTCGAGATGGGGCGGCACCCTCAGCCACGGCGGGACGTTGCCGTTGACCGTCGAGATCAGGATGCGGCACAGGCCGAAGTTCATGTTCTGGTAGTACCACTTCCCCAGATTGGTCGCGCCGGCCGCGATCTGCGCTTTCATGAACTCGAAGTCCGACTCCGAGGTGTCAACGTCATAGGCAAGCCCGGACGTGTGCGTCAGCAGATTCGCGAACGTAATCTGGTCTATTTTGGGGCCCTTCTCCCAGTAGTCGGGCAGGTAGTCGATGATCGGGGTCTTGGACGTGAGGCCCGCCTCGTCGAGCGCCCTGATCATCGCCATCGCGGTCGGCTGCTTGCTCAGGCTGGCCACGTGATACCGGACGTCTGGCGTCCAGCTCTCGGCGGTGTCCTGGGGCTCGTGCGCCCAGCCCCAATCGAACCTCCTGAGCGTCTGGCCGCTCTTGTTCAGGGCCATCGCGTAGCCCGCGACGGAGTTGTCGAACGCGGCCTGGAGCGTCTCGACAAATCCGTCCGCGTTGAAGATGAAGCCGAGGAACTCTTCCGGACGTCCTCCGTCCACCGGCCTCGCAGGGGTCGGCGCGCGCTCCACATCGAGACTCCGGTTGGAGGTGAGGCCGAAGACGTTCGCGGGCCGCATCACGTGGGCACGGATGGTCGCCGCATCGACCGTGACGCCGCGGATCTGCCTGAGCGCCTCGTCGAGGCGCGCGCTGTCGGTCACGTTCTCAGCGTCGGTCATGTCACTCTCCTTGCGGAGAGGCGAGCCGAGCTCGGCGGCTGTCCGCGGAGGTCGCCGAGGCTCGTCCGTCGGCCCGATCGAACGAGGATCCGGCTCATGGCGAGTCGCGAAGGCACTCGCAGAACCCTCTCAACGCATCGCGGTCCACTCAATGATCGGCCTCCGGGGTGAATCGTCATGGTCGAGCCTCGTAGACGATGTTGAAAGGGGTCTCTGCGACCCGTCGGAACCGGGTGAATCCGGCGCCCACCACGATGTTGCGGATCTGTGCCTCACCCGCTTGTGCGCCGAGCGCCAAGCGCCCCTCCTGCGACAGTGAGCATGGCGTGCACAGCAGCGTGGAGAAGGCGTAATAGGCGCGGCCCACCGGATTGAGGTTGTCCTCCACGCGATCGCCCGCTGCGGGCTCGACAATCATCCACGTTCCATCCGGGGCCAATGCGTCTCGTACATGCCGGGCCGCTCCGGCTGGGTCGCCCATGTCATGGAGGCAGTCGAACATGGTCACCAGGTCGTAGCCCTGACCGGGGAACGCCGCCGCCGGTGCCACCTCGAAGAGGGTTCTTTCGTGGAGACCAGCTGCCGAGGCCCGCCGGCAAGCAGTCGCGACCGAAGCGCCGTGGTAGTCGTAGCCGACGAACTTCGAGGCGGGGAAAGCTGAGGACATCAGGATGGTCGAGGCCCCGTGTCCGCATCCCACGTCGGCCACCGAGGCGCCCTCCTCGAGCTTGGCCACAACGCCGTCCAATGCGGGCAACCATTCCGTGACGAGGTGAGCATTGTATCCGGGGCGGAAGAAGCGCTCGCACCCTTCGTGCACATCGGCCACGTGATCATCCCAGCCGATCCCGGCGCCGGTCTTAGCGACCTGCATGACCCTGGGCGAATCGATCACCGAGCCAAGTGCGATCTGGAATATCCCGGGCAGATAGGCGGGACTCGACTCGTCAGTGAGGGCGATTGCCTGCTCGGGCGGTAGGCGGTATCTGTTGCTCTCGGGATCGTACTCGACGAACCGCCCCGCGGCTTGGGCGCACAACCACTCGCGCGTGTAGCGCTCGGCGGTGCCAGTCCGCTCCGCCAGCTCGATGGAGGTGAGTGGCCCGGCGCCCGCCAGCGCCTTGTACAGGCCCAGCTTGTCACCCATCACCACCAGGGCGGTGTTGAGTGTGGCGCCGACCTCGTCGACGCCTCGGTGGACGAAGCTCATCAGTTTGTCCATATCCACGCTGACCACGGATGGCTGTACTGTCATGGTTGACTCCTCTCGAATAAATCATCCCGGCGGGTGCATCCTGGGGGCACGAGGGCAAGGTACGGCAGCCCACGATGCGAAGTCGTCAGGTATTCGCCCTACAAATCGAGCGGCTCAAGAGAGTCGAGAAGACCGTGCTGCATCGCGAAAAGGGTCGCTGTGGAGCGGGAGGAGGCTCCGATCCAGCGCCCTCACCGGCTACCTGACCGCCACCGTCCACCTGCCCGGCACCGGCTTCGTGAACCAGCCTGGACCTCGGCCTCGGGGATCAAAGTGCGCAGCCGCGCCGCCCCGGTGACCGTGCGCTGAGCGTGCCGTCGGCCGCCGCCCGCCCGGCCGGCTCAGAGGTTCGGAACGATGTTGCTGAGGTAGAAGTTCTGGACGAGGTCGAGGAGGGGCAGCCCGGGAAACTCGTCGCCGGGTGTCACCGGTGCGACGGGCGAATTGACGAGTACGACCACCTCAAAGCCCTGGGGCAGGAAGAAGGCGACCGACTGCTCCACGTGACCAGCGGAGTCCACGAAGCCCCCGGGCTTTGCATAGAGCGTGCCCAGCTCGGTGGAGGCGATTAGATCAACGCCAATGCCGTTGTCGAGTATCGCCTGGGCCTCCTGAGCCCCCAGAATCGGCAGTCTGCCGGTAAGGAAGGTCCCCATGACCGAGGCCAGCTCCCCGGCGGTCATGTGCCACCCCGCCCCGCCGGCCATTGTGGTCAGGTCACCCGAGTCCCAGCCTGGCCGCACGGGTGGAATCGCGTAGGCGATCGCGTCGTCTGTGGGGTGGTCGAGCGTCGGTCCGGATACGCCCGCCGGCGCGAACACGTGGGATGTGACCCAATTCACGTAGTCGGTGATCGTGATCGAATCCCAGACCTGGTCCGTCAGGTTCGCGAGCGAGCCCGTCAGCTGGAAATCTACCGGTATCGACCCATGAACGGTGGCAATCAGAATCCGGCAGAGGCCGTAGTCCATGTTCTCGTACCAGTACTCGCCGTTGTGAACCGCGCCGTCGGCGACCTGCGCCTTCATGTATTCGTAGTCAGACCTGGACGAGACAACGCCGTAGCCGATCCCCGACGTGTGGGTCAACAGCTGCAGGAACGTGACCTCGCTGATGCCCGGCCCCTTCGTCCAATACGCCGGAAGGTAGTCGATGATCGGGGTCTCGGGTGAGATCAACTGGTCGGTAAGGCACTGCATCATCGCGATCGCGGTGATGATCTTGCTGCAACTGGCGATATGCATCCGCACGCCCGTGCTCCAGGGCTCGTTGGGGCCTGCGAGCCCCCTAACGTGTGCGAAAGGCTCCTGCGCCCACTGATAGGTGAGCGAGCGAACCGGGTCCCCATCCTGGCGCAGCTCCATCTGGTAACCGGCGACCTGATCCGCAAGTGTGGACTGCAGGTCAGTAATGAACCCGTCGATGTCGAACACGTGCTGGGCGAGTGACGACGGCGAAACGGAGTGACTGTCCGGCGGCTGGCCAAGACCCTGATCCGACCTCACTCCCACAACATTCGGTGGGTACATCACATGGGCACGGATGGTCGCCGCATCGACCGTGACGCCGCGGATCTGCCTGAGCGCCTCGTCGAGGCGCGCGCTGTCGGTCACGTTCTCAGCGTCGGTCATGTCACTCTCCTTGCGGAGAGGCGAGCCGAGCTCGGCGGCTGTCCGCGGAGGTCGCCGAGGCTCGTCCGTCGGCCCGATCGAACGAGGATCCGGCTCATGGCGAGTCGCGAAGGCACTCGCAGAACCCTCTCAACGCATCGCGGTCCACTCAATGATCGGCCTCCGGGGTGAATCGTCATGGTCGAGCCTCGTAGACGATGTTGAAAGGGGTCTCTGCGACCCGTCGGAACCGGGTGAATCCGGCGCCCACCACGATGTTGCGGATCTGTGCCTCACCCGCTTGTGCGCCGAGCGCCAAGCGCCCCTCCTGCGACAGTGAGCATGGCGTGCACAGCAGCGTGGAGAAGGCGTAATAGGCGCGGCCCACCGGATTGAGGTTGTCCTCCACGCGATCGCCCGCTGCGGGCTCGACAATCATCCACGTTCCATCCGGGGCCAATGCGTCTCGTACATGCCGGGCCGCTCCGGCTGGGTCGCCCATGTCATGGAGGCAGTCGAACATGGTCACCAGGTCGTAGCCCTGACCGGGGAACGCCGCCGCCGGTGCCACCTCGAAGAGGGTTCTTTCGTGGAGACCAGCTGCCGAGGCCCGCCGGCAAGCAGTCGCGACCGAAGCGCCGTGGTAGTCGTAGCCGACGAACTTCGAGGCGGGGAAAGCTGAGGACATCAGGATGGTCGAGGCCCCGTGTCCGCATCCCACGTCGGCCACCGAGGCGCCCTCCTCGAGCTTGGCCACAACGCCGTCCAATGCGGGCAACCATTCCGTGACGAGGTGAGCATTGTATCCGGGGCGGAAGAAGCGCTCGCACCCTTCGTGCACATCGGCCACGTGATCATCCCAGCCGATCCCGGCGCCGGTCTTAGCGACCTGCATGACCCTGGGCGAATCGATCACCGAGCCAAGTGCGATCTGGAATATCCCGGGCAGATAGGCGGGACTCGACTCGTCAGTGAGGGCGATTGCCTGCTCGGGCGGTAGGCGGTATCTGTTGCTCTCGGGATCGTACTCGACGAACCGCCCCGCGGCTTGGGCGCACAACCACTCGCGCGTGTAGCGCTCGGCGGTGCCAGTCCGCTCCGCCAGCTCGATGGAGGTGAGTGGCCCGGCGCCCGCCAGCGCCTTGTACAGGCCCAGCTTGTCACCCATCACCACCAGGGCGGTGTTGAGTGTGGCGCCGACCTCGTCGACGCCTCGGTGGACGAAGCTCATCAGTTTGTCCATATCCACGCTGACCACGGATGGCTGTACTGTCATGGTTGACTCCTCTCGAATAAATCATCCCGGCGGGTGCATCCTGGGGGCACGAGGGCAAGGTACGGCAGCCCACGATGCGAAGTCGTCAGGTATTCGCCCTACAAATCGAGCGGCTCAAGAGAGTCGAGAAGACCGTGCTGCATCGCGAAAAGGGTCGCTGTGGAGCGGGAGGAGGCTCCGATCTTGGAGTAAATCCGCTCTATATGCGTGCCGGCCGTCTTCGGGGTGATTCCGAGAAAGCGTGCTACCTGCTTGTTCGCCGCACCGCGGGCGATGAGGAGCAGCACCTCGATCTCGCGCTCGGTCAGACCGGCCGCGACACTGTGCCGCCTACTTCGCCGCCGCCCCGTAGCGGTGAGGACCGCGTCGACTGCATCCGGGGCCAAGCGACCGGACCGGACTTGGAGTCGGAGCTGCTCGATGGCCACCTTCGCCGTGAGTGCCGGGCGGTAGGAGCGAGGCTCGGTCATTGCCTGGTAAGCGCAGGCGGCAGCGAGGATCCGTCCGCCTAGGGGGATCGCCGGCCCTACCAGGCCCCGGTGATAGCCCGAGCCATCGAGTCGCTCGTTTACCGTCGCCGCGACCGCACCGATTCGGGCCAAGGCCGCTGGGCGGCTCAGCATTCGTTCGGTGTAGTAGGCGTGCATCCGCACCCGCTCCCGTTCGCGGACGGTAAGCGGCCCGGGCTTGTCGAGGATGGTGGCCGGTATGCCGTGGAACCCTAGATCGTGCACCAGGCCGGCTCGGCGTATCAGTCGGACCTGAGGCGGCGGCAGGCCGCAAAGCTCACCGGCAGCGCTAGCCAAGTTGGCCACCGCTCGGGAGTGCCCCGCACGAAACGTCGACCGCAGGTCGGTGAAGTCCGCGATCGCCTCCAGCGCGCCGTCCAGGTCGTCCCCTGTCAGTCGGCGCTGCAGGCCCGATTCGCGCTCGATCAGCCCGTCCCAGTCAGGCACCTCGTTCATGTCTGCGAGCACCTCCGCCGGGGCCGCGCAGAACGCATCCACTACCGCGGGGTCGAACTGGCCGCCGCGCCACGATTCGGCCAGCTCAACAGCTTCATCGAGGCCCTCCGTGCGGTGGATCACCTCCAGCACGTCGGCAAGATGGAACAGCCGCATGGTCAGGGCGATCTGCTCGCCGGCGATCCCGACAGGGACGCCCTTGCCGTCCCAGCGAGTGAACACTTGCTGCAGCGGATTACAGATCTCGCTGAGACCCAACCTTTCCGCCATAACCGCCGTCGTCGCGCAGTGAGCCATCAGCCCCCGCTCCACGGCCGCACCCCCGGTGGCGACCAGCGCGGCTGCGAGGCGGAGGCGATGCAATGGCGAGCCCCCCGCGCCGACGTGGCGGAGCACGAACGCCGTCATCGGCAGTCCAGCCCGATCCACGCCGAAGCTGTCGCCTCGGTACGCGATGTCGTTGCCGAACCACGCCGCCACCTCCGGCGTGTCTGCAACACAACCGACCCAGCTCAACGTGGCCACGTAGAAGAGTAACTCGCGCTCGTTCGCCTGCAAGCCGATGCGCTCGCTCATGCGTGCAGCAATCAGCCATGCCCGCAGGACATGCTCCATGGGCTGGCCGAGGCCGAGATCGGTCGCAAGCGAGAATGCAGCGATCAGTTCAGACAGACGAACACCTGAGTCATCACTCATGTCTCTTCTTGTCGGGGGAGTCGCCACTGTGGATTTCACCAGTGCGGGTCGGGGGTCTCGCCGAGGCGGTGCAGCACGTGCAAAACCTACTCGTACCCAGCGGCCGGCGCCTTGTCGATCGAACGGGAATCACCGGGACCCCTCCCGTCAGAGCGGACATACTCGGCGGCACCCAGAAGAAACATCGCATGCGTCGTACGAAGGTCCTCGGGTCGTCGGTTGGCGCGTCAGGTCCGTTGACAAGCACCGCGGCCGCTCCGGTGGCAGTCAGGTCTCAGATCGACCAAGATGCGTTGCACCAAGGAACGCGACCTCCTGGGTCGCACCGTGCCGCATGGTTGCCGGTGCGTCCTAAATGGGGCGAAGGGGTGCAGGGGGAACCGCCCCGGCGTCGGTTCCCCCGCCCGGTCCGCCAGGACCGACGTGATGGCCGCCTCCGATCAAACCAAACACATGTATGGGGTATCCATTTGAGTGGCAGCGCCCCCAAGATCTAGTAATCGCTCCGGGGCGCGATGAGCTCGTAGTACGGATGAGGATCGGTGGCAACGGCCTGCTCCACGAGCCGGTACCAGAGCAGCCCGCGAGCCTTGGAGGCTCGACGGTTGAAGCGGAACGTGTACTCGTCGAGGTAGTACCCGAGCTGACGGGCATCCAGGCCGTTCTGGATGGTTCCGGCGAGCCAGCGTTTGAGCAGCGACGCGACTCGGTGGACACCCGGCAGCAGTTCGTGCGCCAACGAGCCGGAGTGCTCGATGGTCCGCTGATCGACGGTCACTCCGACCTTCTCGCCGAAGTCCTGGTAAAGGGGGTCGCCATCCGTCTGCAGGATCGATCCCGGGGCCACGTTCGTTTTCGCGAAGCTCACCAGGTCGAGCTTTCGACGCGTCCGGTCGATGACCGACATCCGAATGCGACCCAGCCCTCGCATCTGAGCCGCTGCATGCTCGACCGCGATCACGACCTCGGCCTTGTTGTAGTACCGCGGCGTATTCATTCCGGGCGTCCGGCCACCGATGAAGGTGCAGTCCATCTCGACCACTCGGCCTGGACCTCCGAGCTTCTCGCGGTCCGGACGCACCATGGCGCGGCGCAGTTTGTGCATCCAGGCCCAGGCGGTCTGGTACGAGCCGAACCCGAGGACGCGCTGCAGACCCAGGGCCGAGACGCCGTTCTTCTGGGCGCAGATGAACCACATAGCCGCGAACCAGGTCGGGAGCGGCAGGTGCGAACGGTGGAAGATCGTGCCCGCGGTTGCCGACGTTTTGCGCCCACAGCGCCGGCACATCCATCGGGGCCCGGCCACTTTCCAGGCGTCCCCGTGCCCACATGCCGGACACACGAAGCCAGCCTTCCACCGCACACGGGCCAGGAACTCGACGCAACTGCCCTCGTCCGGAAACCATCGCTCGAATGCCTGCCAGCCTCCGGGGTAGTCGCGACCGGCTTGAGGGTGATCTTCATCTGCCACGAGCACAAGATACTGGGGCTACTGCATTCAAGCAGATACCCCATACACATGTACGAGGCTGGGCCGCCCCGGGAGCCGCGAAACGCCGTGGATGCCACCCCGTCCGGGTGCCGGACTATCCCGGGAGCCCGGGCATGTCGCGCCCCCCGTCCGGACTGGACCCCGGTCGCTGCTCCGGAGCGACCATGGATGTCACGTCGGCCCGCGCGGGGCCTTCCGCCGGCGAGGTTTCCAGAGCCGCCCGCCCCGCGGCCCGTACACGAACGCGGTCGCTGGGGCTTGGTCAACCATTCGGTGTACCCACCGGTGGACAATCTCCGAGCGCCACTGATCCTCGGAGAGCGCCGAGCCGCGAGGCAGGGCGTCGGTGATGCACACCGATACCGTCGATCGCGCGATGGCGTCCGCGTGGTCACGAGGCATGTTGACATCCCCGGTCACGAGGACAGGGTCCGGCTCGCGCTGTGTGAGCTCATCCAGCAGCGCCGAGTCATCAGCGCCACGCAGCCCGAGGGCACCGATCGTGATGGCCCGCCGCCCGCGTCGATCCAGTTCGGTCGCGAGCCGCTTGTGGAGGCTTTCGTCGACCACGATGAGCCGGGCCAAGCTCGGGCTCAGGCGGCTGGCGCGAGTTCTGAAACGGCCGCGTACCAGCGGACAGCGTCGTCGATCTCCGCGTCAGAGAGGTCGTAGCCCTCACGAAGCGTCGCCCACCCATCGTGTTCGGCTGCCATCCGGGCGACCTGCTCCGCAGGGATGCGGCGACCACGGACACTTGGCGTCCCGCCGATCTTCGCGGGATCCACCTCGATCGTCTTGACATCCAGGTCGCGAACCACCCAACCACCTCGCCGAAGCAGGGCTGCGATCTCCTGCAGGTGCGCGTACGGCAGTAAGGGCTGATCACCACGTGCGTGATTCGCGTGGAGTACCTCGCGCCCTTCTCGGACGCCGAGGAAGGGCGCCGCACCCTCGTCAACATCGGCCGTGACCAGGTCGGCCGTAGTCAACGGCCAGTCCCCGTACTTCTCCCGCAGGTTTTGGATCGCCGAGCGGATCTCCCGCTGGGGAACACCGCGGTCCAGCAGCTCGTGCACCACGATCGCTTCGGCGACGTCCTGGAAGCTGTACACGCGGGGCCGACCCTCCGACCGTGACGACCGGATGTATCCGTGCCGGGCCCATTGGCCAATTCGGTCGCCGGACACTCCGGCGAGCCAGCCGACCTCATGTGCCAGGTACCACCCCACCGGCGGTGACTCCGCTTGGTGGGTGACGGTTTGCATGCCGGTCATCCTATCCATCTCGGGCATCCAAGGCTCCCCGAACGAATGTACGAGCCCTGAGACGGCCGCAACGCCCGGAAAGGCACTCGCGCAACTCCTGACACGTGGTCCCGGACGGTCAGTCGCCATCGGGCCGCAGCGCCTTGATGAGCGCGTTGTAGACGTCGCCGGAGGTCAGGTGGCCGTAGTGCTGGTGGATCATCCGCAGCGACGTGTGGCCCAGCATCTCGGCCACCAGCATCGGGTTCATCCCCTGCTGCAGAAGAAACGTGGCGGCCGCGTGCCGGAAGGCATGGGGCCGTACGGGCTTCCCCAGGTCCGCGGCGTCGCCCAGGTTGTAGAGCATCTGCTCCAGGCCGGCGTAGGAGAGCGGACGGTCGAGCCCGGTGCGGTCGCGCTTGAGCGTTCGAAAGAGGTGCTGCTCCGGGTCCAGGTGGCGGCCAAGACGGCGCATCCGGCGGAAGGTCGACGGCGTGACCGGCACCAGCCGCTCGCGCGATCCCTTGCCGAAGACCTTGACCATGGTCCGCGGGCCGCTCTGCGTCAGGTCTCGCATCCGGATCCCCAGGAGCTCTGAGGCGCGCAGGCCAGTCTCGGACAGGACACGCACGATGACCGCATCACGGTCGGAGCGGGCGAGATCCTCGAGCTTGGCGATCTCTTCCCGTGTCAGGACGTCCATCACGCGCTTAGGCAGACGCGGGGTCCGAGCTCGTGCTCGGCCTCCGCCGCCCTCCCGCTCTGCCCAACCGAGGAAGACGTTGATCGCGTTGAGGTAGGAGTTGACGCTGTACTTGCTGAGGGGCTTGCCTCTCGCTGCGCCCACGCCCTCCTGCAGCTGGATCGAGAGCCGGTTTAGGGTCCGCTGATCGAGCTGGGCCACGTCGTCGATGCCTTCGCGGTCGCAGAACGGGAGCAACACCTTCTCCAGCGGATAGCGGTATGTCACCCGCAGGGTCTTCGGCGAGAGGCCTCGCGCGGCGCAGTCCAGGAGGTAGTCCGACACCAGCCGCGAGATTGCGGAGGGGGGCTCCGTTTTCGATACGAGTTTTACGTTCAAACCTGGGTTACTGTACTATCTAAGTGCGATCGTCGTCAAGGGGTCGCAAGCGATCGTGAGAAGCTCGAAGAGGCTACTTTTGAATACAAAAAAGCCCGAGCCGAAGCCCGGGCGTGGACAATGTCCGGCTACTCGTCCTCGATCTGGTTGTACATCAGGACGTCCTGGATCTCGAACAGCACTTCCATCGTCTCCGCGACATTTGTGCGCGGCTGCGGCCGCGAGGGAGCTGACGTCGACCTCGCCGATCAGCTTGTCGACCGCGGTCGAGATCGGCGTCGGGACGTCCGAGCGATCGGCGAGGTTGAGCATCTCGAGCTCGTTGAGCAGCTGGTCGATGTAGCGCATCGTGTTGCGCCGCCAGTACTTAGCCTGGCTGACCCGCCGATCGCGCTCTCGAACGCGGTCGATGGCCAGGCTCGCTTCTTCGATCATTTCGTTTCCCCCGAGTCCAAAGTGATCGGATCACGCCCTTCTGGTCCTGCACCTCCAGATTCTACCCACCGGAGCGATTTTGTCAAGTAATCACTTGAGAAATCCATTCCGGCCCGTCACCCCTCTTGCAGCGGGTGCTACCCTCCTGAAATCGGCCATGACGTCAGTTGCTTCCGGCCGCACGACCCGGATGGATCTGATCGAATTCCTGCGGCGCAAAGGGCCGGCCAGCGCCGAGATCATCGCAGCCGAGCTGGGCGTTACTGCCAACGCCGTGCGCCAACACCTCACCCACCTGGAACGCGACGGACTGGTCACCAGCGCGGCGGTCCACAACAAGCGAGGACGCCCGTCGCTCGAGTTTTCGCTCACCGATCGCGCCGACGTGGTCTTTCCCAAACGCTACGGGCAGCTGGCCAGCATGGTTCTCACCGAGCTGCAGTCGATGGCCGGACCCGACATCCTGGACGAGCTCTTCCGCCGCATCGCCCTCCGCTACAGCGCGACCATCGGCAATGGCATGGAGGGCCTCGAATTCAGCGAGAAGCTGGAACGTCTGCTGAGGTGGATCAACCGAGCGGGGACGCTTGCCGAGGCGGAGGAGACCGAGGACGGGATCCGCGTCTCGATCCACAACTGTCCGTTCCGAAACACGGCGCTGAAATATCCACAGGTGTGCACGATCACGCCGCATCTGATGGTGGAACTCCTCGACGTCGAAGTAAGTCAGACCAGTTCCATCCACCGCCAGGACCCCTACTGCTCCTTTGTCATCAAGCGCACAGCTCCCCACGCTGACCAGCGCTGAGGCGCGCCAGGTCGACCGCCTCGCCGCCGAGCGCTTCCACCTCCCTCTGGCCTGGCTGATGGAGGCCGCCGGATGGCAGGTCGCTCGCTTTTGTCGCGGCCGCACGTACGTGGTCTGCGGCAAGGGGAACAACGGCGGCGATGGGCTGGCGGCGGCGCGCCATCTCCACCGCTGGGGGCGCCTGGCCGGAGTCGCCTGTGTCGATGGGTCCGCCTATCGCGGGGACGCTGCGCTGGAGTTGGAGGCACTGCGGTCGAGCGGCGTCCCCATCGACGCGGACATCCGCCCGGGAGACTCCACCATCCTCCTCGACGCGCTCCTCGGAACCGGCATCACTCGCCCCGCGGAGGGGGTGGTCGCCACCTGGATCGAGCAAGTCAACGACGCGGGCCGGCGTGTCATCTCGATCGACGTTCCCTCCGGCCTCGACGCGGACACCGGCGCCGCCGCGGGCCCTACCGTGCGCGCCGCGCTCACCGCCACCCTCGGCCTTCCGAAGCGGGGGCTGGTCATCGGCGAGGGTCCCGCCTACGCCGGCGACGTGTGGATCTGCGACGTCGGGATTCCTTCGGGTGCGCTCGCCGAGGTCGGGATCGACGTCCCTCCTCACCTCTTCGCCATGCACGACCGCGTAGAACTGGGAGCGATCCGGTTGTGAGGCGCACCCGGCGTCCCCTCGTCGCGTGGACCGCTCCCTCCGCCGCCTGGTCGGGGGCGGCGCCTGTCACCTGGGAGCGCGGGGTCTCGCTGGTCGGGCACGACCTCTGGCTCGACCCGCAGGTGGTGCGCGGCCGCGCGTTCGTCTCCCACGCCCACACTGACCACGCGCGGCGGCACGAGCACGCGATTTTGACCCAGGCCACCCTCGACCTGCTGACCCCACCTCGACGGCCCCGCCGCACGACGGTCCTGGCTTTGGAGCAGCCCTTCCCCCTCCCCACCGCCACCGTCTGCTTGCACGACGCGGGCCACATGCTGGGATCGGCGCAGCTTTTGTTCGAGCACGACGGTTGGCGGCTGCTTTACTCGGGCGACCTCAAGGTGAGGCGATTGAACGGAGCTCAGACCCCCATTCCCCGCGCGGACGTGCTCGTGCTCGAAAGTACCTACGGCCGCCCCCACTTCCGTTTCCCGCCGCCGGCGCTGGTGTTCGAGGCGATCGTCGGCTGGACCCGCCGCGCCCAGTCGCAGGGTGTGATCCCGGTCCTCCTCGCCAACGCACTCGGGAAGGCGCAGGAGCTGATGCTGGCGCTCGGTCCGCTGGGATTCCGATTCGCGCTCGAGGAGCGTTGCGTCCCGATCGCAGAGGCCTACGGGAGGGCCGGTGCCAAGCTCCCGGATTGGATCCCGCTAGACCCCGCCGCCCCGCTGGAGGATCGGGTGGTCATCGCGCCTCCGGCGGGAAAGGACGCGATCCGTCGCCTGCCCTGGCATCGCACCGCACTTGTCTCGGGTTGGGCGCAGGATCCGTTCTTCTGGCCCCGCTTCGGAGCTGACGTCGCGTTTCCGTTCTCGGACCACTGCGACTTCACCGAGCTCTGGGAGGTGGTGGAACGCACGGGCGCGAAGCAGGTGTACACGGTGCACGGCTTCACCGAGGACCTGGCGGCCTACCTGCGGGCCCGGGGGCTGCGCGCCCACCCACTTGCCGTCAGCGAACAGCTGGGACTGGCCCTCGACTGCTGACCTCGGTCCGACCCCGAGTAACGCCCGTTTCGCACGGAACGGCAGTTATTCCCACTCGCATGGCG
>CAWEGH010000009.1:0-373838 GCA_963808785.1 Candidatus Dormiibacterota bacterium
GGTCATCGTCGGGTGGATCCGCCGGGCGCAGGCGCAGAACGTGGTTCCCGTCCTCCTCGCGAACGCGCTCGGCAAGGCCCAGGAGCTGATGCTGGCCCTGGGACCGCTGGGCTTTCGCTTCGCGCTCGAGGAGCGCTGCGTCCCCATCGCGGAGGCGTACGGGCTGGCGGGGGCGCAGCTACCGAACTGGATCCCGCTCGAGGCGAGCACCCTGCTCGAAGACCGGGTGGTGATCGCTCCCCCGGCCGGCAAGGATGCGATCCGCCGTCTCGCCCGCCACCGGACGGCGCTGGTCTCGGGGTGGGCGCAGGACCCTTACTTCTGGCCCCGCTTTGGCGCCGACAGCGCGTTTCCCTACTCCGACCACTGCGACTTCCCCGAGCTTTTGGAGGTGGTGGAGCGCAGCGGTGCCCAGCAGGTCTATACGGTCCACGGCTTCACCGACGACCTGGCGGCATACCTGCGCGCTCGCGGCCTGCGCGCTCATCCACTGGCCGTCACCGAGCAGCTGGGACTCGCCCTGGACTGCTGAGCGCCTCCCGCGGGAGCCTGGACAGCTTCACCAGACCGCGGATAAACGCCTCGCGGTCGCCGGGCGGCAGCAGGGCCAGCACCCGTTCCTCGTGACGCCGAATCGCCGCCTGCGCGGCCGCCTGGCGACGCCGCCCCTGCTCGGTCACGCGAAGCGTGCGGCGCCGGCGGTCGGCAGGGTCCGCGAACCGCTCGATGAGACCCTGCTCCTGCAGTTCGTCCAGGACGGGGATGAGCCGGGTCTTGTCGGCGCCGATCTCGGCCGCCAGCGCCGTCTGGGTGCCGGCCGGCCCCTCCAGCAAGCGCGTCAGCACCACGTAGGCCCACATGGTGAGGCGGGCACGCTCCAGCGCCGGCGCCTCAGCCGCCGTCAGTGCGCGAGCCAGAGGCACCAGCATCGCCGCCAGGTCGGCACGGTCGTCTGCCGGCACGCACCGAGGGTAAACCGGCTCAGGCGGTGAGGCCGAGCTCAGGCGGCCGGGTCCCGGCCGGACCAGGCCACCAGCTGTCGAAGATACATGGATTCGAAATCGATCTGCATCGACTTATCGTATGCGACCACGGATGAATTTCGGCCCGCGCGCTAGCCCTCGATCGGCAGCCGCCCGGCCAGCGCGTCCAGGTACCGCCGGCCCGACTCCGCCACCGCCGCCTTGCCGCCGCTGGGGACCACCCGATCCCACCAGGCTCCGTAGATGCGGTCGAACGTGAGCGGCTCGATCACGGCAAGGAGCCGGCGCACGTCCGTCTCAGGCAGCGGCAGCCACATCGGGTAGCTGTACATGAAGCTCACCAGGCGCGCGTCGGGCAGCACGCTCACGATGTCGCCACTGAGCAAGGCGCCGCGGCCCTCCGCGCCCTGGGGCCAGTGCATGACGGTGCCGCCGGCGAAGTGCCCGCCACCGCGCACCAGCGTCGGCCCCTGCGGAAGAGCCTCCTCTTCACCCGACCAGTACTCCACCACCGGGTCCGGGCGCATCACCCACTGCCTGTCGGCCTCGTGGAGGAGGAGGCGGGCGCCGAACGTGTGCGCCCAGTCCACCATCGTCGAGTAGTAGTGGGGATGCGAGATCGCGATCACGTCGATGCCGCCCAGCGACTCCACGACCAGGCGGATGGTGGCGTCCAGCAGTGGGATGCAGTCCCAGAGCACGTTCCCCCGGGGGTCGCGGACGAGCAGTGCGCGCTGCGCGATGGCAAAGCCCGGGGTAGACCCGATCCCGACCAGGAGCGGCGTGCCCTCCTGATCCTGCTCCAGGACGCGAATGGTGGCGTCGTGCCCCTGGCTGAGCTCGTACGGCGTGGTCCATGCCTGCCCGGAGGGCGGGACCGGTTGGCGGGGGTCTTCGCAGATGGGACATTCGGCCGGCGGAGCGGTCGTGTCCGGGAACTGCGTACCGCAGGCGCGGCAGATCCAGGTCGGCATCGCTCCTCCTCTGGCTAGGTGGGCCAGGACCAGCCGGCGCGGCTCAGCAGCCGGCGCAGCTCGGCGTTGTCGAAGGCAGCCTCGCCCACCGCGCGCACCACCCTGGCCGCCCACCGCTCCGGCGAGAGCTCCGGCACGAATTCCAGGGCGTTGTTGCGGGTCTGGACCCGAAAGGCGGTGCCATCAAGCGTGAACTCGACCTTGTGCACCGGCCCGCGGTGCAGCAGGCCACCCCGGCTCACGACGGCGCCCGGGAGGCGGCGCGCAACGTACTCCAGCAGGCCCGCCGGGTCCCCGCGCTCCTGGAGGGGCGAGCCGCAGAACACACAGACACCGTTCACCGGCAGCGCGGGTGCGCCGCAAACCGCGCAGTCAACCTGGGGCGGAAGGCCGCGCTCGAAGGGCTCCGGGTCCGCCATGACGGGCCCTAACATAGCTCTCTCCATGCTCGAGTTCGCGCGGACTGCGGCTGCCATCGCCGGCACCACGTCGACCCTCGAGAAGCGCCGCCGGCTGGCCGCCTACCTGCGATCGCTGCCCGAGCCCGAGCTCAGGCGAGCCGCGGTCTTCCTCACCGGGCAGCCCTACGGACGTGCGGAACGCCGCACTCTGAATCTCGGCTGGGCCACGGTGGCCCGGGTGGTGGAGGCGCTTTCCGGCCGCACCCCGGAGGAGCTGCGAGGCATCTACCGGCAGCACGGCGACGTCGGCGACTGGGCGGCCGCCGCGCTGGCGGGCCGGGCCGCCGGGGAGGACCTGTCGCTGACCGAGATCACGACCCAGCTCGACGCCGTCGGAGCCGCCGGATCCACGGCGGAGCGGGACCGCCTGCTCGACTCGCTCCTGAGCCGCCTCTCCACCGAGGAGGTGCGATACCTGGTCAAAGTGCTGACCGGCGAGATGCGGATCGGCCTGCAGGAAGGTCTCGTCGAGGCCGCGCTGGCGGATGCTTTCGAGGTCCCGCTGGAAGGAGTACGGCGGGTGCACATGGTGACCGGCGACATTGGCGAGACGGCGGTCCAGGCGAAGAGCGGCGATCTGGAGACCGCCCGGCTGACCGCTTTCCAGCCCTTCCGCTTCATGCTCGCCTCCCCGGTCGAGACCCCCGACGAGGCGTTCGCGCGCATGGTGACGGCGCCGCTCTGGACGGAGGAGAAGTACGACGGCGTGCGCTGCCAGCTGCATCGGGCTGGAGACCGCGCCGAGCTCTTCTCGCGTGACCTCAAAGCGACCACTCAGACCTTTCCGGAGCTGGCGGAGGCGGCCCTCACGCTCGGTCACGACCTGGTGGTCGACGGCGAGGTGCTCGCGTATCGGGGCCGTTCGGTGGCCCCGTTCATGGACCTCCAGCGGCGTCTGGGACGGAAAGAGGTCTCGGCCAGGCTGCGGCGGGAGGTCCCGGTGGTGCTGGTCGCGTTCGACCTGCTGGCGCTCGACGGCGTGCTGCTGCTCGACCTGCCGCTGCGGGAACGGCGGCGGCATCTGGAGGACCTGGGGCTGACCTGGCCCTTCCTGCTCGCGCGGGTGGAGGAGGCGCACCAGGTGGGCGACCTCGAACGCATCTTCGAGGAGACGCGGGAGCGCGGCAACGAAGGCCTGATGGTGAAGGACCCGGCGTCGCTCTACCAGCCGGGGCGGCGCGGCATGGCCTGGCTGAAGGTGAAGCGGCCGCTGGCGACGCTTGACTGCGTGGTGACCGCCGTGGAGTGGGGACACGGGAAGCGCCACGGTGTCCTCAGCGACTACACCTTCGCGGTGCGGGACGGCGCGACCGGAGAGCTGCGCAACGTGGGGAAGGCGTTCACCGGCCTCACGGACCAGGAGATCGCGGAGATGACCGTCTGGTTCCTCGAGCACACGCTGGCCGACTACGGCCACAGCCGGTTGGTGGAGCCGACGGTGGTGGTGGAGGTCGCCTTCGACGCCATCATGCGCTCGCCGCGCCACCGCAGCGGCTACGCGCTGCGCTTTCCCCGCATCGCCCGCCTGCGCCACGACAAACCGATGGCGGAGATCGATACCGTGGGACGGGTGGAGGAGCTGTTCCGCCGCTATTTCGACCGCTATCAACCGCTCGCCGAGGTGGCCGAGGTCGAGCCGGACGACGCGCCGGCGTGAACCTCATCTTCATGGGCACCGCCGGTGCCCGCTTCATGGTCTTTAAGCAGATCACTGCCTCCGGGGGCGTCTACATCGAGCACGAGACCCAGCGGGTGGCCTTCGACCCCGGTCCGGGAGCCGTGGTGCAGTACGCGAAGCGGAAGGTCGACGTGACCAAGCTCACCGGCGTGCTGCTGAGCCACAAGCACCTCGACCACTCGACGGACATCAACGTGGTGATCGAGGGGATGACCGACGGTGGTTTCCGGCACCGTGGCACCGTCTTCTGCCCGCCCGACGCGCTCGACCCCGAACCGGTGCTGTTTCCCTACGCGCGGGGCTTCCCGGAGGAGATCATTTCCCTCCAGCCGCACACCGACTACGACTTGGGCTCGCTGCACTTCCGGACCAGCCGCAAGCATCCTCACAACTTTCCCTACCGACCCTCGGTGGACACGTTCGGATTCGTGTTCCAGCGCGGGCTCCTGGGCTGGATCACCGACACCCGCTACTACGAAGGGATCGAAGAGGAGCATCAGGCGGAGGTGATGGTCCTCCACACCGTCATCGAGCGGGCCCGTGCCGAACTCCCGCACCTGGGCCTCGACGACGCCGAGCGCATCATCACCGCCGCCCGCCCCAAGCTCGCCATCATCACGCACTTCGGCATGGGGGTGTGGCGACTCCACCCGTGGGAGGTGGCGGCCGACCTGGCGCAGAAGACCGGGGTGGCGGTGAAGGCGGCTCGCGACGGGATGCGCCTCGACGTGGAGGCGGCCGCCGGCGAGGGCGGCGAGGCGCAGGACGCCGCCGCCAGCTGAGCGCCGGCCGCCTACCCCTGGCCGGGCGAGTTGGCGTTGACCAGCCAGTGGATACCGTAGCGGTCGACGAGCATCCCGAACGCGCCGGACCACGGCACCGCACCGAGCGGCATCGTCACCTGCGCACCCTGTGAAAGCTTGTCCCAGTAGCCCCGGAGCTCCGCCTCGTCGTCGCCGCTGAGCGAGATCATGATGTTGTCGCCCGGGTGCAGCTCCATCCGCGCCGGGGTATCCGACGCCATCAGCGTGAGACCGCCCGGCGTGTCCAGCTGCGAGTGCATGACCAGGTTCTCTTCCGCGGGATCCTGCGCCGCGTGCAGGTCTCCGAACGTGTTCAGGGTGAGGTTCCCCCCGAAGACCGACTGATAGAACTGCATCACCTCACGGGTGTTGTCCCGGAAGCTCAGATACGGGTTCAATATCGTGGGCACGCCCTCACCCTACCTCGTACCACCACGGGAAGGGCCATGTGTCTATAGATGGCCGGGATTTGGCCCTGAAAACAGGCCATGTGCCGACAGATGGCCGGGCGCGTGCGGGGGGGCGAGGGATCAGGCAGGGGGTGGCGGCGGCGACTCGATCATGCCGTCGATGAGGCCGTACTCGATCGCCTCCTGCGGCGAGAGGAAGAAGTCGCGGTCGGTGTCGCGCTCGATGCGCTCCAGCGGCTGGCCGGTGTGCTGCGCGATGAGCCGGTTCAGCTCCTCCTTGACGCGCTGGATCTCCCTGGCGTGGATCGCGAGATCGCTGGCCTGGCCCGAGATGCCCTCGCCGCCGATCAGGGGCTGGTGCATGTGGATCCGCGCGTTGGGCAGCGCCCAGCGCCGGCCCTTCTCGCCCGCCATCAGCAGCACGGTGCCGAAGCTCGCCGCCTGGCCCACGGCGACGGTCGAGACGGGGGCGGAGACGAACTGCATGGTGTCGTAGATCGCGAACCCCGCGGACACCGACCCGCCCGGCGAGTTGACGTACATCTGGATCTCTTTCTCGGGATCCTCGGCCGCCAGGAAGATCAGCTGGGCGACGATCAGGTTCGCGACCACGTCGTCGATCGGGCGCCCCACGATGATGATGCGATCGCGAAGCAGCCGCGAGTAGATGTCGAACGCGCGCTCTTCGCCGCGTCCCTCGTTCTCGATGACGGTAGGGACCACCATGCCGGGAGAGGCTACCAGGCGAAATACGCAGGTCCCGCCGGGTGATATCTAGTTCATGTGGGAACCAAATCGCCACCTCGCGAGGGCGCCCCAGGTTTCATCCGGCACTTGGTCGCCGGCCTGGTCGACCGGGCGGACCTCCTGACACCGCGCGAGGCGGAGGTGGAGCCAGCCGCCGGCTAGTCCACGTCGAAGGGCCAGAAGGGTCTGATCTCGACCGTCCCGAACCTGGCGACCGGGTGCTTCGACGCCACCTCGATCGCCTCGTCGAGGTCCGCGCAGTCGATGATGTCGAAGCCCGCGAACTCCTCCTTTGTCTCCGCGAACGGTCCGTCGGTGATCGTGAGCCCTCCTTCGCGGACCCGAACGGAGGTGCTCGCCGAGCGGGGGCGGAGCCGCGAGCCCATGACGTTGATGCCGCGGCGCACGGTCTCCTCCACCCAGGGTCCGACGTCCGCCTCCTCGGGGGAGACCTCGATCGATGGGTCCGCGCAGATCATGAGCAGGTACTTCATGCGTTCCTCCTGGCTTGCGTCTCGGGGCTGGGGTGTTGGTTGGACGGCGCTCGCACGATAGACACCGAGGGCCGGCCGCCGGCGACGACATCGAAGCGCTCCCACATGGTCCGGTCGTCGTAGCCCGGGACGAGGGAGGTCAAACGGTAGGACCCGACCCGCTCGACGATGAAGGAGAAGTTCACCGACCCGCCCGCGGGCACGCCCGCCACGGGCCGCGGCGAGGCGGCTCCCAGGAAGGCGGGTGAGGTCGGCCGGGCGCCGGAGACGATCGCACAGGACTGCGGGGTGGCGCCTTGATTGCTGCAGTACACATCCACCCTCCAGCTCCGCGGGACGCGCACCACGACCTGTCCGCTCGCGTACCCGTTGAACCTCGACTCGCCGATGATCAGGTTCAGCTGGACCGTCCTGGTCGCCTGGTCGATGACGCCGAGCGGAGACGAGCCGTCACCGCTGCCGGCCCCTCCGCAGGCGGCGATCGTCACCGCGGCCGCCCCCGCGAGAGCAGCGACCGTCATCGCTCTGCCCGCGAGCCGCAGCAGCTTGTCGAACCGAAACCGGTACATAGCAACGTCCTCCTTGCAGTGGTCGGCCGCTTGGGCCCTTGTCACCCCGGACGTCGGAGCCGGCCCGCGATCCTCGACATTCGCTCGCAAAATTGACGGCATGCCGGCAGGCGCCCCCGCGGAGGACCTGCTCCGGGACCTCGCCCCGCAGGTGCTCGGCGCACTGGTCCGCCGCTATGGGCACTTCGACGAGAGCGAGGACGCGGTGCAGGAGGCATTGCTCGCGGCTTCCGTCCAGTGGCCCGAGGCGGGCGCGCCGGCCAATCCGCGGGCCTGGCTGATCACGGTCGCGTCACGGCGCCTGACCGACCAACTGCGCGCCGACACCGCGCGCCGCCGCCGTGAGACCACGGCCGCCGTCCTCGACCCGGCTGACGCGCACGCGGCCGCCGCCGGCGAGGAGGCGGCGACCGATCGGGACGACACGCTGACCCTCCTCTTCCTGTGCTGCCATCCCGCGCTCTCCCCGGTCTCCCAGGCCGCGCTCACGCTGCGAGCGGTGGGCGGCCTGACGACCGCCGAGATCGCCGGCGCCTACCTGGTGCCGGAGGTGACCATGGCGCAGCGCATCAGCCGGGCCAAGCAGCGGATCAAGGCGACCGGCATCCCCTTCCGGATGCCGGGCAAGGAGCATTGGGAGGACCGGATTCGCGTCGTGCTCCATGTCCTCTACCTGATCTTCAACGAAGGCTACGTCGCCACCTCGGACCGCACCCTGCACCGCGCCGATCTCACGCTGGAAGCGCTGCGGTTGACCCGGGCTGTCCACCGGCTGCTGCCCGGGGACCCAGAGGTAGCGGGGTTGCTCGCGCTATTGCTGCTGACCAACGCCCGGCATCCGGCGCGTACCGGTGCCGACGGTGCGCTGATACCGCTCGCCGACCAGGATCGGAGCAGCTGGGACCGCGCGGCGATCGAGGAGGGAGTGGCCCTCACCACGGGGGCTCTGGCACGAGGACGGCCGGGGCCCTACCAGGTCCAGGCGGCGATCGCCGCGCTCCACGACGAGGCGCCGAGCAGCGACGAGACCGACTGGACTCAGATCCTGGAGCTGTACCGGGTTCTGGAGGGCTTCTCACCCACCCCGGTGGTGAAGCTCAACCAGGCGGTCGCGCTGGCCAAGGTGAAGGGACCGCAGGCCGCGCTGGATCTGCTCGACGGCCTGGAGGCGGAGGGCCGGCTGGACGGCCACCACCGCCTCGACGCCGTCCGCGCGCACGTGCTGGAGCTGGCCGGTGAAGCTGACGCCGCCCGGGCTCACTATCAGGCCGCCGCGCTGCAGACGCGAAGCTTGCCCGAGCGGCGTTACCTGGAGCAGCGTGCGGAGCGGCTGGGCGCGGCCACGGGAGAGTAGCGCCAGAGCGTCCACACTCGGGCGCTGAAACGCTCCGGGTAGGGCAGGAGTGTGGACACTCCGGCCTTACCTGCCGGTCGCCGAGCGCTACTCGCCGGCGAACCCGGGAGAGGGTTCCGCGGTCGGCCCCTCGATCCAATAGGCCCCGGAGCGGGCGAACTCCTTTTTCCAGATCGGGACCGATTCCTTGAGCCGATCGATGCCGCGCCAGCAGGCCTCGATGGCGGCCGCCCGGTGCGGCGCCGAGACGCTGATCACGACCGACGCTTCGCCGATCTCGAGCCGGCCGGTCCGGTGTGCCATCGCGACCCGGATGCCGGGCCAGCGCTCCGCCAGCTCGCGCGCCAGCGACCCCATCATCTTGATCGCCATCCCCTCGTAGGCCTCGTACTGGAGATGGGTGGTGGGCTCGCCGCGCGAGTTGTCCCGCACGATCCCGGTGAAGGTGCAGATGGCGCCCGCTCCGGCGTGGCTCACCGCCGCCTCCAGACGCCTCGCGTCCAGCGGCTCCGAGCTCACCCGGAACAGCATCCCCGGCGGCTCACGGCGATCGCCGCCATGGCCGCCGCTCACGGGAGGGATGAACGCCACCTCGTCGCCGTCGCGCACCAGGTCCGTCCACTCGGCCAGCTCCTCGTTGCGGGCGGCCCGCAGCAGGGTGTGGGTCTCGGGCAAGGAAGGGTGGCGCCGGCGCAGCGCCGCGTACACGTCCTGCACGGTGGCCGCGCCCTCGACCGCCTCCTGATCCGTCCCCGCCAGCTCGCGGAGACGGGCGAACCACCGAACCGTGACGGGCATACGCCCCGACTCTACCCGGCGTCGCCCCCCTGATCGAACTTCTCGAAGTTGGCGTCGAACATCGCCTTCAACTGCCGGGCGCTGGCGTCGTACTCGGCGGGATCGCGCCACGAGCCGCGCGCGTCGAACAGCCGGCGGTCGAAGCCGGGGACCGCGACCGGCACCTGGAAGCCGAACACGCGGTCGGTCCTGGTCTCCGCGTCCGCCATCCGTCCCTCCACGATCGCGGAGACGATGGCGCGGGTCTCTTCAAGCGCGATCCGTTCGCCGGCCCCGTAGCCGCCTCCCACCAGGCCCGTGTTGAGCAGCCACACGCTCGCGTCATGCCGCCTCACCCGCTCGACCAGCATGTCCGCGTACTCGCTCGGGTGCAGGACCAGGAAGGGGGCCGCGAAGCAGGTGCTGAAGGTTGGCTCGGGCCCGCTCATACCGCGCTCGGTGCCTGCCACCTTGGAGGTGTACCCGGACAGGAAGAAGAAGCGGATCTGTTCCTCCGAGTCGAGCCGGGCCACCGGCGGCAGCACCCCGAAGAGGTCATAGGAGAGGAAAACCACGTTGCGAGGATGGGTGCCGCGGCCCGACGGCTCGACGCCGGGGATGGCCCCCAGGGAGTAGGCGGAGCGGGTGTTCTCGGTCCGGGACTCGTCGGCGTAGTCGGGAACGCGGGTATCGGGGTCGAACGGCACGTTCTCGAGCACGGTGGCGAAGCGGTTGGTCGCGGCCCAGATCTCCGGCTCGCCCTCCGGCGAGAGGTTGATGGTCTTGGCGTAGCAGCCGCCCTCGAAGTTGAAGATGCCGGCGTCGGACCAGCCGTGCTCGTCGTCCCCGATCAGGTGCCGCGCCGGGTCGGCGGAAAGCGTGGTCTTGCCGGTTCCCGAGAGGCCGAAGAAGAGGGCGGTGCTGCCGTCGTCGCCGACGTTGGCCGAGCAGTGCATGGGCAGTGCCCGCCGCTCCGGAAGCAGGTAGTTGAGCGCCGTGAAGATGCTCTTCTTGATCTCACCCGCGTATTCGGTGCCGCCGATGAGGACGATCCGCCGGCCCAGATCGATGACCACGAACATGTTGGTGCGGGTGCCGTCGACCTCCGGATCGCTGTGGACGTCGGGCACCGAGACGACGGTGAAGTCCGGCTCGAACGCCGCTAGATCCTCCGCCGTCGGAGTCCGGAACAGGTGTCGCACGAAGAGGCTGTGCCAGGCGTAAGCCGTCACCGCCCGCACTCGCAGACGGTAGTCGGGGTCGGCGCAGGCGACCACGTCCTGGACGTAGACCGGGTTGTTCTCGATGTACGCGCCGACCTTCTTCAGCAACCTGTCGAAGTGCTCCGGCGACAGGCGCTTGTTGTTGGCGTGCCACCAGATCCGGTCCTCCGAATCCGGCTGCACCACGAAGAACTTGTCGCGCGGCGAGCGCCCCGTGTACTTCCCGGTGTCTGCAGACAGCGCCCCTGTCGAGACCAGGCTCGCCTCACCGTTCCGGACGGCTTCCTCCACCAGGACCGGCGCGGACAGATTGTGATGCACGTGCTTCGCTTCGGTGATTCCCAGCGAGCCCAGCAGGGGCTTGTCTTGCAACTGCATTAGATGTTGATTGTAACGCCCGGCTGAGATCAAACTGTGACTGACCGACGGTCACTGCAAGGCCATTCCGGGACCCCAGCGTGGGATACCACACACTCGGTGAACGAACGACCCGGTGCTCCGTGCACGCCGCGCGGTCGGTCCGGCGGACGCTTTCAGGCGACCGGGCGGCGGGCCCGGCGGCGCTGGCGACCGGCCACGTAGTCGACCAGGACGTACTCGCCCAGGCGCTCCGGCGACACGAAGAACGCCCGCCCGCGGTTGATCCGAGTCACCTGGTTGATGAAGTCCGCGAGGTACGCGCCGCGCTCCAGCATAAAGGTGTTGATCACGATGCGGTCGCGGGTGCAGCGCTGCACCTCCTGCAGCGTCTGCTGGATGGTGCGGAAGGTGGGCGGGTAGGCGAAGAAGACCTGGCCTCCCTCCAGATGTGCGGTGGGTTCCCCGTCGGTCACCATCACGATCTGCTTGTTGCCGCGGTGCCGGCGGAGGAGCGAGCGCGCGAGCTGGAAGCCGTGCTGCATGTTGGTCCCGTAGACGTAGTCGTTGAGCGAGATCGAAGGCAGGGACTGCGGACGCAGCTCGACGGCGTGATTGGAGAAGCCGACGACGTAGAGGTTGTCGCGCGGGAACTGGCTCCGGATCAGCGAGTCGAGCGCGATCGCCACCTTCTTGGCGGCCAGGAAGCAGCCGCGCAAAAACATGGAGCGGCTCATGTCGATCATGAGCACGGTCGAGGCCTGGGTCGTGTGCTCGGTTTGATCGATGACGAAGTCCTGCGGCCCGATGCTGAGGGGCACTCCGGGCCCCTCGCGCAGGAGCGCCTCGAACAGGGTGTCTTTCAGGTTGAGCAGGAACGGGTCGCCGTATTCGTAGTGCTTCTGCTCGTCGGAGGCGTCGACGCCCAGGCCGGCACCCGGCATCCGGTGCTGACCGACCCGCGACTTGCGCAGCTGCTCGAAGATGTCGCGGAGGGCGCCCTGCCCGATGCGGCGGAGCCCGCGCGGGGTGAGCTGCAGACGGTTGCCCCGCCGCTCCACGAAGCCGGCCTGCTCCAGCACCTGCGTCACCTGGCCCAGCCGGTCCAGGTCCTGGCGCGCCTCCGGGCCCAGCGACGATTCGAGCAGGCCGGCGTCGACGTCGCCGAGGCGGAAGCTGCCCCGCTCGAGCTGTGCCTCCAGCCGGTCCAGGTCCTGCAGACGGTCCATCAGGCCCATCGCCTGCTGGAGGTCGAGCGGCTCGTCGCCGAAGAAGGGATACCGCTCGCTGAGCTCGCTGGGCGGCATCAGCTGCTGCATGTGCGCGGACAGCTTGGCCAGCTCCATTCGAAGGTCGGGGTCGCCCAGCAGCTGCTCCATCAGATCCCGCAGCTCCTGTCGCGCCTGAGGGCTCAGGGAGTCGAGCAGGGACTGCATCTGGGCCATCTGGTGCTGGAGATGCTCGAGCAGCTGGTCGAGGTCGTCGATGTCGGGCGGAAAGTACTGGCCGAACCGCTCCTTGAAGGCGTCGAAGTCGGGGCGCTCACCGCGGGAACGCTGCTCCATCATCTCGTTCAGCGCGCGCAGCATCTCCCTGGTCTCGGAGAGGTCCTGCGACGTCATCTGGCCCAGCGACTGCTTCATGCCCTGAAACATCTGCTGAGTGATCTGCTGACGGAGCTGCTGCAGGAGCTCCTCGAACTTCTCGCGGGCGCCCTCGTCCATGAAGTCGTAGTCGCGCAGCGCCTGCATCCGGCCGCCCAGGTCGTCCGGCATCCGGTCCAGCTCGTCCTGACGCTGCCGCGCCATCCGCTCCATCAGCCGTTTGGCCTCGGCCGGAGCCGACTGCACCTTGCGGTCGATGCCCGCGCGCTCCTGGTCGACGATGTCCTGGAGCTTGCGGCGGAGGTCGTCGACCGTGGTGTCCAGGTTGTAGCGGCCCAGCTCCTGTTCGCGGCGGTCGCGCAGGCGCTGCATCAGGTCCTCGAGCCCGGGCATCTGGTCGTTGCCCCAGCGGAGCAGCCGCTGAAGGGCGGCGCGAAGGTCGCCATAGCTCATGAAGTCGTCGGACAGCGCGTCCAGCACCTCGCCCGGGTCGAGATCGTCCAGGCGCTGGGTACCGTCCCAGCGGGAATACCGGAACTCGGCTGCGGCCATGCGCTGATGCTACGAGCGCCGTGTGGGGCTGCCCTACCCTCTGAACATGGCCGAGACCCCCGTCTACGAGCTGCGCACCTATCACGCCGTGCCCGGCCGGCTCGCCGACCTGGAGGCGCGGTTCCGCCAGCACACCATCGCGCTCTTCCGCAAGCACCGCATGGAGGTAGTGGGCTTCTGGCGGCCGCTCGAGGAGCCGGACGCCCGCAGCACGCTGATCTACGTGCTGCGGTTTCCATCGCGGGAGGCCGGCACCGAGTGCTGGAAGGCTTTCCAGTCCGACCCGGAGTGGATCGAGGCCAAGCGCCAGTCGGAGGTCAATGGGCCCCTGGTCGCGCGGATCGACTCCGTGTTCATGGTGTCGACGGACTTCGCCCCGTCGTAAGCGCGCTGGTGGTTCAGGCCTGGAGGGCGAGCGCGAGGGGGAGCACCGCGCCGGCCCCCGCCTGACGCAACAGCCGCGCGCACACGGTCATCGTCCAGCCGCTGTCGACCAGATCGTCGACGAGCAGGACCGGGCCCGCCGCCCGCGCCACCGCCTCCTCCAACTCCTCGCTGACCGCGAACGCCTGATAGACCTCGCGCACGCGCTGTGCCGAGTTGCCGGCCCGCACCTGTCGAAGACCACCGTCCCGGCGCTCGATCCGGCCCAGCAGGGGAAGGCGTCCGATCCCGGCGATGCCTTGCCCCAACGACCCCACCAGCACCGGGTGTGACCGCGACGCGATCGTGACCACGGCAACCGGCCGCGCCGCCTCTCCCGGGGGCGCCGACCAGGGCTCAGAGGAGCGTGCCCAGTCGCCCAGGACCGACACCACCGCGTGCAGCACCCCCTCGGGGACGGGTGCGTCGGCGGCGCCCGGGCCCAGCAGCTCGCGGAGGCGCAGGCCCCAGCCGATGTCCGTGAGGCGGCCCAGCGCCCGTCCCGTCCGCGCCGCCTCCGATTCCGGGATCCGTCCTTTGAGTGGGATGCCGGCGGCGTCCAGCGCGCTCGGCCAGAGCTTGCGCGGCTCGATCTCGACGCCCACCCGCCCCAGGGCGGCCTCCGCCGCCCGGAGCGAAGGCTCGGTGACCTCCGTGGTCCGACGCCGCCCGGTGCAGTTGTCGCAGCGTCCGCAGGGGGCGGCCTCGGGGTCGTCCAGCTGGCGGCGCAGGAACTCCATCCGGCAGCCGGTGGTGGCGGCATACTCGCGCATCGCCTGCTGCTCCGCCCGCCGCGTCGCCGCCACCCGCCGGTACCGCTCGGCGTCGTAGGTCCACGGCTGTCCCGTCGCCTGCCACCCCCCGCGTTCGCGGCGGACGGCGCCGTCCACGTCGAGCACCTTGAGCATCGTCTCGAGCCGGGTGCGGCGGAGATCGACGCGGGCCTCGATGGCGGCGGTGGAGAGGGGCCGGCCGGACGCCGCCAGGACCTCCAGCGTCTGGCGGACCCGGTCCTCCTCGGGAAAGGCGACGCTTTGGAAGTAGCGCCAGATGGCCTCGTCCTCGCGGCCCGGCAGCAGCAGGACCTCGGCCCGGTCCACAGCGCGACCCGCGCGTCCCACCTGCTGGTAGTAGGCGATCGGGCTCTGGGGCGACCCCAGGTGCACCACGAAGCCAAGGTCCTGCTTGTCGAAGCCCATGCCCAGTGCCGACGTGGCGACGACCGCCTTGACCCGATTCGCGAGCAGGTCGGCCTCCGCCTGCCGCCGCTCTTCGTCCTCGGTCCGGCCCGAGTAAGCAGCCACCCGATGGCCCTGGCCCCGGAGAAAGCCGGCCACCTCATCGGTCGCGGCCACCGTCAGCGTGTAGATGATGCCCGTCCCCGGAAGCTCTTCGAGGTGGTCGGCGAGCCAGGCCAGGCGCCAGGCCGGGTCTCGCACCTCAAGCACCGCCAGCCGCAGGCTCTCCCGGTCCAGGGAGCCGCGCAGGACCAGCGGCGCCTGCTCGGGGAGAGGGGCCGCGGAGGGGCCGGTGCCCAGTTCCTCGGCCACATCGGCCGCCACCCGGGCGTTCGCGGTCGCGGTGGTGGCGAGCACCGGCGTCCCCACCGGGAGATCCCGCAGCAGGGTCCGGATGCGGCGGTAGTCGGGGCGGAAGTCGTGGCCCCAGTCGGAGATGCAGTGGGCTTCGTCCACCACCAGCAGCCCGGTGTGCGCGGCGAGATCGGGGAGGATGCGCTCGCGGAAGTCCGGGTTGTTGAGACGCTCGGGGCTGACCAGCAGCACGTCGACCGTTCCCGCCAGCACCTCCTCTTCCACTTCCTGCCATTCCTCGACGTTGGACGAGTTCACCGTGCGGGCGACGATGCCGGCGCGCCCGGCAGCCTCGATCTGATTCCGCATCAATGCCAGGAGCGGGGAGACGAGCACGGTGGCGCCCGCGCCGCGCCGTCGCAGCAGCCCGGTGGCGACGAAGTAGACCGCCGACTTGCCCCAGCCGGTGCGTTCGACCACCAGAGTGCGGCGCCGCTCGAGAACCAGGGCGGCGATCGCGCGCCACTGGTCATCGCGCAGAAGGGCGGTGTCCCCGGCGAGCCGGCGCAGGATCGCCTCCGCCTCCGCTCGCACCTCCGCAGTGCCGCTCAGGTCTGCCGCAGCCACGCCAGGTCCGGCAGAAAGTCCACGAACTCGCGCAGCACGCTGGGCATGTGCCGCCGGCGCAGCAGCACGTAGCCCCATTCACGCCGGATCGGAAAGCCCTCCACGTCGAGCACCACCAGGCTGTGGGCAGAGCGCTCCAGGGTGACCGCGTGGCGCGAGAGAACGGCGACCCCGAGGCCGCCCTCGACGGCATGCTTGATGGCGCCGTTGCTGCCCAGCTCCATCCCCACCTTGAGCTCAACCCCCTCGCGCCTCGCCAGGTTCTCCACGCACTGCCGTGTGCCCGAGGCCGGCTCCCGCATCAGGAACGACTCGCCGGCGAAATCCTGGAGCCGCAGCCCGCGGCGCTTGGAGAGCGGATGGCCGGCCGGCACCACGAAGACCAGTTCGTCATCCATCAGCGGCTCGAAGTCCAGCTCGGGGTCCAGCACCGGGGGCGCCATCACCGCGATGTCCAGCTCGTCACCCAGCAGCTTGGCCTGGAGCGTCTCGCGGCTGCCGATCTCGAGCGAGATGGCGATCGCCGGATGCTGCTTTTTGAACGCGCCCAGCGCCATCGGCAGGACGTAGATCCCGACCGTGGTCGAGCCTCCGACCCGCAGCGTGCCCCGCTCCAGGCCATGCAGCTGGTCGATCGCCAGCGCCGCCTCGTCGAGCAGGTTCAGCATCTGGCGCGCGTAGTCGTAAAGGACCCGCCCCGCCTCCGTCACCACGACCCGCTTGCCGAGCCGGTCGAGCAGCACCACGTCGAGCGCCTCCTCCAGCTCCTTCACCTGATACGAGACGGAGGACTGGCGAAGATGCAGCTCGACCGCGGCGGCGGAGAACGAGAGGCGGTCGACCACGGCGCGAAACGTTCGCAGCTGGTGCAGCGTGACGGCGCGATCGAGGTCCGGACGAGGCATGGGCGAAAGTCACCTTATCGGACCACAGCCAGGGCCGAAACCCGGGCCGTTAAGCGAGGCCCCTCTGTATGGGCCGTTGGTGCACCAATCACCCTCTCTTCGGCCTCGGAATGGGCTGTTGGTGCACCAATGGCGGTCCGCGGGCCTTGATCTGTTAAGGATGCTGCGGGCGGGGACGGCGGTTGCGATGATGGCCCCATGGCCACCCCCACCCCCGCCGGCGCCGCCCAGCCCGAGCTCCGCATCATCCCCTCCACCCGGCGCCGCCGCTCCTCCTCGGCCCGTCTGGTGGGGAACGTGGTGGAGGTGCGGGTGCCGGCCCTGATGCCGGCCGCGGAGCAGCGCCGGGTGGCGGAGCGCCTGCGCGACCGCATCCTGCGCTCCGTTCAGCGGGTGCGCCGGGCGCCCGACCTGGAGCGTCGCGCCCAGGAGCTGAACCGGCTTCTGTTCGAGGGGCGGCTGCGGTGGCAAGCGATCGGCTTCGCCGAGCAGCGTTCGCGGTGGGGCTCCTGCACCCCCGACTCGGGGACGATCCGGATCGCGCGGCGCGCGGCCGACCTCCCCGGCTGGGTGCTCGACTACCTGCTGGTGCACGAGCTCGCCCACCTGGAGGAAGGCAACCATGGTCCGAGCTTCTGGGCTCTGGTCGACCGCTATCCTCTCACGGAACGCGCGCGCGGCTACCTGATGGCGGTCGACCAGGGCGCCGGCATCCGCGGCGGCGAAGACGAAGAGGACGACATCGATCAGGAGCCGGGCCGTGAGCGGACGGGGGGTGAACCCGACCGTGCGATCGCCGCGCGGGACTGACGGGGGGCTCAGCGACCAGCGCCGAGCCGGGCGGCGAGCCGCTTGGGCGCGATCAGGCAGTAAGACCCCTCGATCAGGTCCCGCACCTCCTCCCAGTCGGTGCCGGCATCGAGGCGGAGCGCGACCCAGCCTTTGGGTCCGAAGTAGGGCGGGACGAAGAAGCGCCCGGGATCGCTCTCGCAGAAGACGTCTCGCATCCCCTCCGGCACCTTGACGGTGACCGATTCGTGGCCGGGCGGGGCGACCGCGAACACGCGCTCCCGCACGCGATACGTGGCCTGGCCCCAGGTCTCTCGCTCGGTCGCCTCGGGCAGCGCCAGTGCGAGGTCTCGCACCCGGCGCTCCTCGGCGCCGGTCACCGCAATGCAGCCTCGGCGAAGGCGGCCATGGAGGGAAACGTCCACCCCGGCTGAACCTGCTCCGGCGGCGGCGGCGTGGCACCCCATCCCCGCTTCAGGTAACGCCGGTCGATCCAGACCGTGGACAGCCCCGCACGCTGAGCCGGGATATGGTCGTGGAACAGGCTCTGCGCCACGTGGAGCAGACGGTCGCGGGGGATCCCGAGCCGCTCGCAGGTCGCGTCCAGGGCCTCGAAGGAGCGGTCGGATGGCTTGTATGCGCCCACGTCCTCAGCGGTGACCACGGCCGCAAATTCGACCCCCAGGCGCCGCGCGCTGGCCGCGAAGGACCGGCGGTCGACGTTGGACAGGATCAGCAGCCGGTAGCGGGCGGCGAGGGCCTGGAGCGCGACCGGTGAGTCCTCGAAGGCGGGCCAGTCGGGGATCGAAGCCCCCAATCGCGCCGCCTCCTCGCCGGTCACCTCCACCCCCAGCTCGTGGCCCATCGCCCGCATGCTCCGGGCCAGGATCTCGGGGTAGGGCGTCTCGGGGTGCTCCAGCTCCTCGCGGGCCTCGTGCACCGAGTACGCCTCCAGCAGGCCCTCGGCGTCGAGGTCGAGTTCGTGCGCCCGCGCCCACGGTTCCAGCACCGAGGCGATGCCGGTTTCCCAGTCGATCAGAGTTCCGTAGCAGTCGAAGCTGAGAGCGGAGAAATCCTGGAGGTCCATCCCACAGAACCGTACCTAGGGTCCGAACCGGAAACACGGCGGATCGATGCCAATTCGGGCGGCGCCATACCAACCGTGGATACGCACTGGCTGGCCCTACCCACCGCGATGGCACTCATTCCGCGCCGTCCGAGTGAGCGCCAGCGAGCCGAAACAGATAGATGAGTCGTCTTCCCTCGGGGGGATTGCGGGGGGGCTCCCCCGCATGGCCTCTAGACTTGGCCCATGTTCCGCCTGCGGGGCGTGCGCATCCTGATCACCGGCGCCTCCAGCGGGATCGGCGCCGCCACCGCGTTCGCCCTCGCCCGGCGCCACGCACGCCTCGCCCTCTGCGCCCGGCGCGTGGACCGTCTCCAGTCGGTGGCCGAGCAGTGCTACGAACTGGGCGCTCAGGAGGTGATGCTGCGGCAGGTCGACGTGGGTTTGCCCGAAGAGGCGCGAGCGTTCGTCGCCGAGGTGCAGCAGCTGATGGGACGCATCGACGTGGTGATCAACAATGCGGGCGTCGGCTGGCACGGATCCTTCGTCGACACCCCCGACCGCAAGATCTGGGAACTGGTCCAGACCAACCTGCTCGGCTACGTCTGGGTGACGCAGGCGGCGCTGCCTTCGATGGTGGAAGCGCATTCAGGGCTCATCGTCAACGTCGGCTCGGTGGTCGGTTTTCGTCCAGTCCCGTACGCCGCCCTCTACTCCGCCACCAAGCACGCCATCACCGGCCTCTCGCACGCGCTGCGCGGCGAGCTGAGCGGGACCGGCGTCAGGGTCTCGACGGTGTACCCGGGGACCACCATCACCGCCTTCGAAGGGCGGCGACAGGGCGCGCGATTCGCGAAGACGCCGGACCAGGTGGCGAAGATGATCGTGGGGGCGGTCCGGCGGCCGCGGCGCGATATCATCCCCTTCCCCTACCGCCTGGCAGCACTGGTCGAGCCCTTCCTGGGCGGCCTGCTCGACCACGCGGTCGGCGAGGTGGAACGCCGCCAGGATCAGGTGCCGGCGGCGCCTATATCCCCGCTCCCGCCGGTCGATCCGACACCGGCTCCCCACGGCGACGAGCCTCCTCCAGAAGCTCGCTGAGCCGCTTCGCGTTGGTCACCGACCAATTCGAGAAGTTGTTGTTCATGATCGCGTGAACCTCGTCGACCCCGTCTTCGACAGCCAGGATCCGTGGAACCCACTCGCTGAGCTCCTGGTCCGTGTAGTTGTGCTGGAAGCGCACCGACGGCGGGGCACCCCGACGGTTCCAGGTGTGGTGGTTGCGACCGTGGAACCTGACCACCGCCAGGCGCCGGGAGGTCGCCTCCAGTACGGGAGGCATGGCGGTGTCGAAGCCCTGCGGGGTGTCGACGCCGACGTACGGAATGTCGCGGGCGCGGAGGAAGCTCAGCGTCCCCTGCTGGTGCCTCTCGTCGAGCCACGTGCGCTTGCGGAACTCGACCGCGACGGTGATCGGGAACATCCGCTCCTGACATTCTTCGAGGTAGGCGAGTGAGCGTGAGCTGGGCAGGAACCAGGGCGGGAACTGGAAAAAGACGGCTCCCAGCCGGCCGGCCGCCCGCAGCGGTTCCAGCGCGTCGCGAAAGGCGTCCCAGGCGGCGTCGACGATCTCGGCCGGAAGGTGCTCCAGATAGAAGCTCTTCCTCTCCCGCAGCGCCGCGGGCAGTAGAGAGCGGATCTCCGGTGGCAGCGCCGCCGGCTGCGTGGGGTGATGGGTGAAGAGTGAGAACGACTTGACGTCGAACCGGAAGCCGGGCTCGGTGCGCGCGACCCAGAGCTCGGCGTTGTGGCGCGGCAGCATTCCGTAATAGGTGCTGTCAACCTCGACCAGCGGGAACTGGCCGGCATAGAACTGGAGCCGCGCCTCCGAGCTGGTCGCGCCC
This sequence comes from Candidatus Dormiibacterota bacterium, assembly GCA_963808785.1. GTDB lineage: Bacteria > Chloroflexota > Dormibacteria > Dormibacterales > Dormibacteraceae > CAVTSA01. The sequence continues at coordinate 20,233 of CAWEGH010000009.1, forward strand.
GGCGGGTAGAAGAGGCCGGAGCCGATCAGCTGTTTGTCGATCCAGCCCGCGATGCCGCAGCGGATCACCGCGGGCACGCTGGGCGGCGAGGGCGCGCGCTCAGGGCGCCGGCGCCGTCTCGGGGGAGGCCGCGGCGGAGGCTCCGTCCTGGTTCTGCTTCTTCACGTACTTGCAGATCCCGGGCTGGAACTCGCGCAAACGGAGGTGCTCCATCTCGCCCTTCAGCACCGCCGCTTTCCGGCCCAGGGTCTTAACGCCCTTGTCGTTGCCGTAGGGCCACCGGTAGAGATACTTGGTGTCGACCAAAAGACAGACCTGGAGCTCCTGGCCGTTGGGTTCGATCACGTACTTGTAACAAGGGACGGTGCGGCGAGCGATCTCGTGCTTGGTGAAGCCGTTGATGCGTCCGGAGAGCATGTCCAACGGGGTTCGCATTCCTTCGCGATCTTACCCTTTTGGCCCAACCTTCACACCCTCCTGAACCGGCCCGGCGCCCTGGTTCAGCCGGCCAGCAGCATCAGCTGCTCAGGCTCCGGCGCTCGTGGCGGCGGCTCGATCACCGGTCGTGGCGGCTCCCAGTCGCCCAGGCGCCGCCGCAGCGCGCCGACCTGCTGTGTGACCCCTCGCGTGGCCGCCTCTGGCAGGTAGGCACGGCCCCGGTACAGGGCCTGGTAGCGGGGCAGCAGGTCCGGCCAGTCACGCGCCAGTGAAGCGAGGAAGTGTTCGCGCGTTCCCTCCCGCAGATAGAGCAGGTTCACCCACAGGAAAGACGCACCCGCCTCGCGGGCCGCGCCGACTACCCGCGCCATTTGTTCCGGCCCATCGCTCAGCCCGGGCAGGATCGGCGCCATGCTGATGCCGGCCCGGATGCCGGCGTCGGTCAGGCGTCGCATGGCTCGCAGCCGCTGCCCCGGCGGCGCGGTCCCCGGCTCCGTGCGTCGCCACACCTCCGGGTCCAGTGTGGGGACGCTGAAGCTGACCGAGATGCCGCCGCTGCGAGCCAGGTCGGTGAGGATATCGATGTCGCGCACGATCATGGGTCCGCGGGTGATCAGGCTGGCCGGGTTGCGATGGCGGGCCAGCACACCGAGGCAGGCGCGGGTCAGCCGGTAGCGACCCTCGGCCGGCTGATAGGGATCGGTGGCGGCGCCGATCGCGATCTGATCGCCGTGCCACGACCGCCGCGACAGCTCCTGATCCAGCACCTCGGCGACGTTTGTCTTCACCCGCACCGTGCGCCCATACCCATCTCCGGAAGGACGGTCGGCACGCTTCTCGAAGGCGCGCACGTAGCAGAACGTGCACCGGTGCTCGCACCCCATGTAGGGGTTGAGCGACCAGTTGAAGGGCATGCCCTGGACGCGGTTCAACGCGGATTGACAGGGACGCTCCTCGAACACGACCGAAGCACGCCTCGGCTCCAGCTCCGCCATCCCTCCATCATAGAACGTCTGTTCGATGCAGCCGGGCCGTACCCGCTCAGCCAGGAGGCGGCCCGGGGCGCGCGCTGATGCTCGGGGCCAGGACGTCGGGCCCGATGCCCCCGACCGCGGTGATGCCGCACAACGCCATCGCCCGGCGCAGCTCCGCGGTGAAGATCTCGATGCAGCGAGCCACACCGTCCTGTCCGAGAGCACCCAATCCGTAGAGGTACGGGCGCGCGATGAGGCAGGCCTGCGCGCCCAGCGCGATCGCCTTCAGGATGTCCCCGCCCCGTCGCACGCCCCCGTCCATCAAAACCGGGACCCGGTCGCCGACCGCCTCCGCGACCCCGGGCAGCGCGTCGAGCGAGGCGAGGGCGTCGTCGAGCTGGCGGCCGCCGTGGTTGGAGACCACGATGCCGCCGGCGCCCGCTTCGACGGCCCGGCGGGCGTCGTCCGGCCGCAGGATGCCCTTCACCACCAGCGGACCCTTCCAGAGACCGTGCAGCCAGGCCAGGTCGTCCCAGGTGGCGGAGGGGTCGAACTGATCGGCGACGTAGCGTGAGAGAGCGAACGGCCGGCCCGTGCCTCCGAGCGGCGCCGCGTTCGCGAACTCGATGCGCGGTCCGCGGGCCAGGCCCAGGAACCAGCGCGCATGAAGCAGTGCGTCGACCGCGTTCCGCAGCGTGATCCGGGGCGGGATGGTGGCGCCGTTGCCGTCGTCGCGCTCGCGCTGGCCAGGGACCGGCGTGTCGACGGTCACCACCAGCGTCCCGAAGCCGGCGGCGGCGGCCCGGTCCAGCAACGCCCGGACCAGCTCTCGATCCCGCCAGAGGTAGATCTGGAACCAGTGCGGACCGGGAGCATCGCACATGACCTCCTCGATCGGGACCGCGGCCATACAGCTGGCCACGAACGGGATGCCGGCGGCGGCAGCGGCCCGCCCCACCTCGACCTCCCCGCGGGAACGCGCCATCCCGCAGAGCCCGGTGGGGCCGAGCACGATCGGCACCGGCAGCGTCTGCCCGAAGAGCTGGGTCGAGAGGTCCACGTGCGGTACCCCTGCCAGCACCCGCGGCGCCAGCCGGACCCGTTCCAGCGCCTCCCGGTTGGCGCGGAGCGCACGCTCGTCCTCCGCGCCGCCGTCGATGAAGTCGAACACCGCCCGGGGCAGGCGCCGCCGGCTGGCGCGTCGAAGGTCCTCGATCGTCAGGTACATGGCCGCACCGGCATCACTCGTAGACCGCGATCTGCTCCCCGTGGGCGCGGATCCAGCCCCAGTCGTGGGTGACGCCCAGCCCGGGACCCTGGGGCACCGGTACGCAGCCCTCCGCGTCCACCGTGTCCAGCCCGTCCGCGTAGTCGCCGGCGTAGATCGGCGCCTGCCCGCCACGCAACTTCGGGTGCACGAGGCCCATCTCGTAGTAGTTGGTGTTCCGGATCGCGGCCATGCACGCCCGTTGGGCGGGTCCGGGCGCGTGCAGCTGGCAGTCGACTCCGAACCCCTCGCACGCGTGCGCGATCTTCATCACCCCCGTGATCCCGAGGTCGTAGTTGGGGTCGCAGTGGATCAGGTCCGCCGCCTGCTCCGCCAGCAAGTCGACCTTGGGCTCGAAGCCACGAACGTGCTCTCCGATCAGGATCGGGGTGCGGATCAGCTGCCGCAGCTTGCGGTAGCCCTGGCCGGAGAGACCGCCGTCTTTCATCGGATCCTCGAACCAGAGAAACCTCGCCTCGTCGCACGCCCGCCCCACCTTCAGCGTGTCCAGGAAGGTGTCGTACTCGCAGGCGGGGTCGAGCATGAGGTCGAAGCCGTCTCCCACCGCCCGCCGCGCGGCGAGGACGTTCGCCACCTCATGACGGATCACGGGAGCGCCCCAGGGGTGGATCTTGAGCCCCGGATACCCCAGCTCCCGGCACTCGACCGCGAACTCGGCGAAGGCCTCCGGGCTGCTCAGACCGCCGGGCTGGTGATCGCCGTGATAGGTGCTCGCGTAGCAGGGGATGCGGGTTCGCCAGCCGCCCAGCAGTCGCCACACCGGCGTCTCCGCCAGCTTGCCGGCCAGGTCCCAGAGGCAGCAGTCGACCGGCCCCATGCCGAGGCGGTCGATCTTGCGCAGGGCGCGTTTCAGGTCGTTGTGGATCAGCTCCCGCTCGAGCGGGTTGCGACCCAGTAGGTAGTGCGCGAAGGTGCCGATCTGGGCCAGGGAAGGCCCGTCACCGCCGGCGTACTCGCCGGTCACGCCGGCGTCGGTCTCGATCGCCGTCACGTACCCGGGGACCGACAGCCGTCCACCCGGCTCGTAGACCTGGTTGAAGCCGTTGTAGTCGACACCCAGGTCCTGCACCTCGAACTGGTATCGATGAACCCGGATCCGCGTGATCTTCGGCTCGCCCACGCTGTTCCCTCCTCGCCATGCAGAGACGGCTACGCCGGTGCGCGCCGGTCCCCGGCCCTCGCGCCCGGTGTCACCCGGACGCGAGCGCCGACGGATCGATGGGCAGGGTGGTTGCGCGCACCCCGGAGGCCCTCGCGACCGCGTTCGCCAGCGCGGCCGGGCCGGGCACCGCGGGCGGCTCCCCCACTCCCTTGGCGCCGAACGGCCCCACCGGCGACGGGACCTCCACCAGGTCGACCTGGATCGGCGGGACCTGGTCGATGCTGGGCAGCGCGTAGTCGACGAAGCTCGCCGTTCGGAGCTGGCCCTCGGTGTCGTAGCGGAGCTCCTCACCGAGGCCGCGCGCCACCCCCTGGAGGACTCCTCCGTGGACCTGCCCCTCGACCTCCGGCGGATTGAGAGCGCGCCCCACGTCCTGGATCGCCGCGTACCCGGTCAGCCGGTAGTCCCCGGTCTCACGGTCGACTCTGACCCGGCAGAGGTGAACTGTGAACATCGGCGACTGCTCCACCACCACGTTGCGGCCGTGGCCGTGGACGGGCGGATACTTGCCTCCGAACTGAGCGCCGAGCTCGGCCAGCGCCCCGATCGGCCGCGACCGGGCGGGCACTCCCTTCACCTGCACGTGCCCGTCCTGGATCTCGAGGTCTTCGACCGCCGCCTCCAGCTCCTCGGCGGCGATCTCCAGCAGCTGCTGGCGGGCGTCGGCGGCCGCCTTGGCCACCGCCGGGCCCACCGTGTACGTGATCTTGCTGCCTCCGGCCATGCCGGCGTAGGGCGCGGTCCGCGAGTCGCCCTTCTCGATGCGAACGCGGTCGAGGGGGACGCCGAAGGTCTCGGCGGCGATCATCGCCATCGTGGTGTCGGTGCCGCTGATGTCCTGGTGACCGACCACCACCGTGAGCGTGCCGTCCGCGTCGACCTGGCACCCCGCCGCCGCCGGCTCCCGACCGCCGCCCCAGCTGCCGGCGGCGACCCCGACCGCCTCGCCGGGACCAAGGGGCGCCGTGTACAGCGGGTGCCGGCGCGCCTCCTCCAGGCACTCGACGAAACCGATGCGCGGCCAGGGGGTGCCGTCCGCTTTGGGATCACCCTCGCGCACCGCGTTGCGCAGCCGGAGCTCGATGGGGTCCTGGCCCAGCCGCTCCGCCAGCTCGTCGACCGCCGACTCGAGGGCGAAGTACGCCTGCGCCGCGCCCGGCGCCCGGTAGGCGGCGACCGGCGTCTTGTTGGTGGCCACGTCGCGGGCCAGGACGTCGAAGTCGGCGATCCGGTAGGTCCCGGCGAGCAGCGACGCGCAGAGGTTGCCGAGTCCCCCGGCGCCGGCCCCGTTGTCGAACACGACCAGGCCCTTGAGCGCGCGCAGCGTGCCTTCGGCATCCGCACCCAGCTCCAGGTCGATGGTGCAGGCGGGCGCGCCTCTCCCCATCAGAAACTCCTCGGTCCGCGTCAGCTCCAGCTTCACCGGGCGCCGTACCCGCCGCGAGAGGATGGCGAGGAGCGGCTCCAGAAGGGTCACCTTGCCGCCGAACCCGCCGCCCACCGTCATCGGCTCGACGCGGACGTCGCTTTCACGGACCCCGAGGGTGCGGGCGATGCTGCGGCGGGCGAGGAACTGACCTTGGGTCGGGGTCCAGACCGTGAATCCGCCCTCCGGCTCCCAGCGGGCGATCGCGACGTGGGGTTCCAGGAAGCCCTGGTGGACCGCGGGCAGGTGGTAGCGGCGTCGCACCACCTGGGTGCAGGCGGCGAGCGCCCGGGCCGGATCGCCCCGGTGGAACCGAACCTGGGCGGTCACGTTGGGCGCTCGCTCGCCACCCGACTCACCGCCGCCGGCGGTTCCGTGAGCGCCCGCGTCCTCGGCCTCGGAAGCCGCGCCGGGCAGGACATCGGCGGCGCCGTCCCGCATCGCCTGGAAGGGATCGGTAACGGCCGGGAGCGGTTCGTAGTCGACCGCGAGCAGCGACGCGGCGTCGGCGGCGGCCTCGGGCGTCTCGGCGACGACCGCCGCCACCGGCTGCCCGCTGTAGTAGACGCGTTCGCGCGCCAGCGGGAGGTCGGGACCGTTGCCGCGTGCCTCCGTCAGGTCGTCGCCGGTCACGATCGCGAGGACGCCAGGCACCTCCCGCGCCGCCGAGCGGTCGATGCCGGCGATGTGCCCGGCGGCGTGCGTGCTCAGCACCAACGCGGCATGGACCACCTGCTCGGGCGGCCGGTCGGCGGTGAAGCGCGCGGTTCCCACCACCTTGCCACGACCTTCCAGACGCCTCTCCCCTCTCCCTATGACTCCCACGCCCCCATGATCGCAGGCCCGGTGCGGCGGCCGCCGTGGAGGGGATCCCCCTCTGGGCGATCCTCCTTTGACACCGGAGTGGGCGGTGTCTGGACACGCGGCTCCGCACCGTGGCACCCTGCCGGTGTGGGTGAGAGAACCCTCGAGGACCTTAGCGGGTGAGCCTCTGGGCGCTGCTCAGACGGCGTGTGGCACAGAGCGGTCCAGTACGGGTGGGGATCATCGGCGCCGGAAAGTTCGCTTCCATGTACCTGGCTCAGGCGCGGGATTTGACTGCGATTCACGTGGTTGGGGTCGCAGACCTGCGCCCGGAGCGAGCCCGGGCCGCCCTCCGCCGCAGCGGCTGGCCGGAGGACCGGTTCGCCGCCGCGAGCACGGAGGAAGCGCTCCGGACGGGTAGAACGCACCTCACCGATCGGGCGGAGACCGTGATCGAGGCGCCCGGCCTCGAGGTGGTGATCGAGATCACGGGGGATCCCCTGGCCGGCGCCCTGCACGCCGCCCGTGCGATCGACGCCGGCCGCCACGTCGTGATGGTCAACGTCGAGGCGGACTCCCTGGTAGGTCCTCTCCTCGCCACGCGCGCGGCTCGGGCGGGGGTGGTGTACTCCATGGCCTACGGCGACCAGCCCGCGCTGATCTGTGAGCTGGTCGACTGGGCGCGGACGTCGGGGTTCGACGTGGTCGCGGCAGGAAAAGGGACGAAGTACCTGCCGAGCTACCACCAATCAACTCCGGACACGGTGTGGGACCACTTCGGGTTCACCGCCGAGCAGGTGGCGAGCGGCGACTACAACCCGCAGATGTTCAACTCCTTCCTTGACGGAACCAAGTCCGCGATCGAGATGGCCGCGGTCGCCAACGCGACCGGACTGGCGCCACAAGAGGGCGGCCTCGCATTCCCGCCCGCGGGGAGCGGCGACCTGGCCCGGGTGCTGCGGCCCGCCGAACAGGGCGGCATCCTGCGACACCCGGGAACGGTCGAGGTCGTGTCGAGCCTGCAACGGGACGGGACCCCGGTGCAGGACGACCTTCGCTGGGGCGTGTACGTGACGTTCGAAGCGCGGACCGAGTACGCCGTCCGGTGCCTGGCCGAGTACGGCGTGCCCACCGACGACAGCGGCCGCGTCGGCGCGCTCTATCGCCCTCAGCATCTGATCGGGCTGGAGCTCAACACCAGCGTCGCCTCGGCCGCTCTCCGTCGCGAACCCACCGGCGTCGGGACCGACTTCGTGGGCGACGTGACGACGGTGGCCAAACGCCGGCTTCGGGCCGGCGAGACGCTTGACGGCGAGGGCGGCTACACCGTCTACGGGCGGCTGGCGGCGGCACCCGAGAGCCTGGCTCGCAAAGCACTTCCGATCGGTCTGGCTCGCGGGGGACGCCTGCGCAGCGACGTCGAAGCGGGCAGCGTCGTGCGCCGTCAGGACGTCGTCATCGATGAGCAGAGCGTGGGCGCCCGGCTCCGCCGGGAGCTGGAAGAGAGGACGGTCCCCCGTGCTGCCCCCACCACCTGAGCCCGGCGCTCGGCGGTCAAGGAGTGACCGGCCCGCTCGCTGTACGCGGCGGACGGTGCTCCTTACGGGCGCGTCCGCCGTGCTCGCCGCGTGCGGTGGCGTCGCCACACGGCCGCGTCCCGCACCGTCCTCGACGCAGCGCGCATCTTCGTCTCCGGCTGCAACCGCGACGCCAGTGCCAACCCCAACCCCGACGCCGCCCCCGCCGTACGCGATTGATGCGCTCCGCACCCGCGGTTATCCCGGAGGACCTCTGACGGTGGGACAAGCGCTCTCCACCGGACCGGGGTTCACGAAGCGAGATCTGAGCTGGGTCAGCGAAGGCCAGACCATGACCGGGACCATCGACATCCCGGACGGTGCCGGTCCCTTCCCGGTCGTGATCGTCGAGCACGGCTACATCCCCGCGAGCACCTACTGGGTGGGGCAGGACGCGGCCATCTTCGGCGACCCCATGGCCGGCCAGGGCTATGTGGTGGCGATGCCAAACTGGCCCGGCTACGCAGGGTCGGCTCCGGGACCGGCGGGCCTGCCCTCGCTGGTCGGCGAGCTGGTGACCATGCTCGATCTCGTCACCTCGCTCGGCGCGTCGCTGCCGCAGGCGGACGTCGACCGGCTCGCGTGTGTCGGGCACTCCAACGGGTCCGGGATCTGCATGCTGGCGATGGTCGTCGATCCGCGGTTCCGGGCGGTCGTCCTGCACGGACCGGTGAGCAGCGACATGGCCGACAACGCGCGAAAGTGGTGGGACAACAGCCCTGCCCAAGTCGCGGGCATCGGCACGCCTGACCAGAACCCGACCGGTTACGAGCTGCTCTCGCCACGGAACTACTTCGCAGCCGGCCAGCCGCCGGTGCTCATCATCCACGGCACCGCCGACACCACCTGCCCGCTGGCCTGGGCCCAAGCCACGCTGCAGGCCCTGCAGGTGGCGGGGGTGGAGGCGCAGATGGTGCAGCTCCAGGGCGCCGAGCACGATTTCGTGGGCCAGGACCTGCAGCAGGCGGTCGCCGACCAGACCAACTGGATCTCAGGCGCGGTGAAGTAGTCTCCGAGTGCCGGCCGGCAATCGGGGTCGCCGGCGTTTGTTAGAGGCCGCTGCGCCGGAGCTCCTCTTCTCCCATCGCGAAGTGGTGGCCGATCTCGTGGAGGACCGTGCGGCGCACCTCCGCCACCAGCTCCTCCCAGGTGTCCGAGACCGCCGCGTGGGGGTCGCGGTAGAGCGTGATGCGCGCCGGGAACCCGCCCTCGACGAGTGCTCCCGACCCCTGGTAAAGGCCGAGCAGGTCCCGACCCGAGCGCTTGGCGACCACGAACTCGATGTCGGCCAGGTAGCGCTGGAACGGATCCGGGACGTCGTCGAGCGCGGCCTGCACCGCTTGCTCGAATTCCGCCATCGTGACCCGCATGCCCGCTCTCAGCCGAGCCGGCCGGCGAACGCGTCGGTGGCCCGCACCAGCTCGTCGACGATGCCGGGCTCATTTCCGGAGTGACCGGCGTCCGGCACCAGCCGCAGCCGCGCCTCGGGCCAGCGGCGCGATAGCTCCCAGGCGGTGGTCGGAGGACAGACCAGGTCGTAACGGCCCTGGACGATGGTTACCGGCAGCTGCCGGATCCCATCCAGGCCGTCGAGCAACTGATCGGGGTGGGCCAGAAAGCAGCCGTGGACGAAGTAGTGGCACTCGATACGGGCCATCGTGATCCGGTGCTCGTCGGTGTCCTCCTCCTGTTCTTCGCCGGGCAGCAAGGAGGAGCACTCCGCCTCCCAGCGGCCCCAGGCGACGCCGCACCGTCGGGCCTCCTCGGCATCCCGACCGAAGAGGCGTCGGTAGTAGGCGAGCAGCAGGTTGTGGTGCTCGACCGGAGGGATCGGGGCCAGGAAGCGCTCCCAGCCGGCCGGGTTCAGAGGCGCGACGCCGCCCTGGATCAGCCAGTCCACCTCCCGCGGCCGGCCCAGGAAGATGCCGCGCAGCACCAGCGCGGTGACCCGCTCCGGGCAGAACTCGGCATAGGCGAGGGCGAGCGTGCTGCCCCAGGATCCGCCGAAGACCAGCCAGCGTTCGATGCCCAGCCGCCTGCGCACGGTCTCGATGTCGCGTACCAGGTCCCAGGTGGTGTTGGCTTCCACGCTGCCCGTGGGGGTGCTGTGTCCTGCCCCGCGCTGGTCGAAGAGGACGGCGTGGTACCGGTCGGGATCGAAGTACCCGCGCATCTTGGGCGTGATGCCGCCGCCGGGACCGCCGTGGAGCAAAACGGCGGGGATGCCGTCCTGCCGTCCCACCTCCTCGACGTAGAGCGTGTGCCCGTCCCCCACCTCGATCTGTTGGGTCGCGAACGGCTCCGAGAGCGGGTAGCGCTCCCGGCGGGTCGGTGCGCCGGGAGCAGACCGGCTCACCCCGGCTTGACCGTGGAGGAGGGGCAGAAGTCGTTGAGCACACATTCCTCACAGCGCGGCCGCCTGGCGTCGCAGATGCGCCGGCCGTGCAGGATCAGGCGCAGGGAGAGCCCGGTCCACTCCGGTGGCGGCACCAGGCGGGTGACCTGGGCCTCGATCTTCACCGGATCGGTCGAGGACGCGATCTTGAGCCGGTTGCTGAGGCGTGTCACGTGGGTGTCGACGGCGAAGCCCGGGATGTCAAACGCGACGCCCAGGATGACGTTCGCGGTCTTGCGGCCGATCCCGGGGAGGGTCACCAGGTCCTCCATGCGGTTAGGTACCAGGCCCTCAAACCGGTCCACCAGCGCGTTGGCGCAGGCGATGATCGACTTCGCCTTGTTGTGAAAGAAGCCGGTCGGCTTGATGAGGTCCTCGACCGCCAGGGGGTCCGCTTCGGCCAGAGCCCGCGCATCCGGGTAGCGAGCGAAGAGGGCCGGCGTGACGAGATTCACCGAGCGGTCGGTGGTCTGCGCCGAGAGGATGGTCGCGATCGTCAGCTCGAACGCGTTGCGATGGTCCAGCTCGGTGGCCGAGGGATAGATCTCGGCCAGGCGCTGCACCGTCTCCAGCGCCCGCTGACGTGCGCCCGGCGGCACCCTGGGGATGGCGGGTTTGGGCCGGGACGGCTTTCTGACCGGCTTGCGTGCGGTTTTCGCCTCAGGAGCCAAGGAGCCGCCTCGCCACCTGCGCGATGTCGCCCGGCTCGGCGCGGCCCTGGAGGCGGGTCCGCGCCGCCTGCATGACCCGGCCCAGGTCCCGGGGACTGCTCGCGCCGAGCTCGTCCACCACCACTCTGACCTCGCGCTCAAGCTCCGCGGGGTCCATCTCGGGCGGGAGGTACGCCCGCAGCACGTCGGCCTCCGCGCGCTCGTCGGCGGCCGGGCCCGCACGCTGCGCGGCGTCGTAGGCCTGGGCCGCCTCCTCGCGCCGCTTGACCTCCCGGCGCACCAGCCGGACGACCACGTCGTCGCCCGAGCCCCCGGCACCCGGATCCTTGGAAGCGCGGACGATCTCGGTCTTGAGCAGGCCGAGCGCGCGGAGTGCGGGCTGGTTGCGGTCGCGGCGCGCCTGGATCAGGTCGTCGTCCACCCGTTGCGAGAGCGACATGGGCCCTTCATTCTCCCACCCGGCGGCTCAGGACCCCAGACGCTCCAGCAGCCCTCGCGCCAGCCGTCGCGAACCGGCCGCGTCCTCCATCACCGTATCCAGGATGATCGGCTCCAGGCCCGCCTCCTCGACCGCCTCGAAGGCGGCCGCGTCCCGCTCGTCGAGCACGAACCAGCGAGCGCGGGGTGCGTAGCCGAGTGCCAGCGCCTCGGGGGTGGCGGCACCCCGGAGGGCCCGCAGCATCTCGACGGTCGGACCTTTGAGCGCGCGCCCGCCGACTACCGGCGAGATCGCTACCGTCCGCGCCCGGTCTACCGCCTCGCCGGTCAGGCGGAGGATCGGCTCGATGCTGATCACCGGGTTGGATGGACCGATCACGACCAGGTCGGCCGTTCTCAGGGCGTCCATCACCTCGGGCGTGGCTCGCGCCTCATCGATGCCGTCGAACGACACCCCCAGCAGCTTGGGCTCCAGACGCCGGCGCACGAAGTAGTCCTGGAAGGGGAGGGAGCCCTCGGAGGTGGCGAACATCGTCCGCACGCGATCGTCGGTGGCGGGCAGGATGTCCGCCGTCACGCCCAGCCGCCGGCCCAGCTCGCGCGTCACCTCGGTGAGGCGCCGCCCCTCTCGCAGCCAGTGCGAGCGCAGCACGTGGAAGGCCAGGTCGCGGTCGCCGAGATGGAACCAGGTCGGCTCCCCCAGGTCGTGCAGCTGGGTCAGCAGGGTGCCCGTGTCGTGCTTGATCCCGAAGCCTCTTGCGTCGTTGAAGATCCCGGCGAGCCGGAAAAGAGCCGCATCCGCGTCCGGGCAGACCCGCAGGCCCCAGACCTCGACATCGTCGCCGGGATTGGTGACCACGGTCAGCTCGCCCGGGGCCAGCTCGTCGCGCAGACCGGTGGCCAGCTTCGCCCCTCCGGTGCCGCCGGCCAGCAGGACGACGTCCATCCGGCGAACTATAGGGAGGGCGCCGGCCGGCACAGGACCGGTGCCCACCTATCCGCCTCATCCCACCCCCGCCTCGTATCCGTAGCGCCGGAGCAGGACCGCGGCCCACGACCGGAACGGTCGCAGGGGCTCTCCGAGCGCCTCGAAGACGCCTGGCGCCTCCGGGTCGACACCGTAGAAGTGATGGACGCAGGCGTCGAGCTCCTTGCTGCGCCGCCAGTCGTCGGTGGGCCCGGCCGCTCGGTACAGGATGAGGCCGGAGAAGAACGGCCCCACGCCGGGCAGGGTGCGCAGGTCGGCCAGCGCCGCCTCGGGATCCATCGAGCGGAGCCGTTCGGTGTCCAATCTCCCCTCGAGCGCGAACCGTGCCACCCCGTGCAGGCGCTCCGACAGGGTGTCCGGCAGCCAGGGCTGGGGGCGGACCTCGAGCAGACGCTCCGGCGTCGGGAACGCCGCGACGCTCACCCCGTCGATCTGATACGTCGCTCCATACTCCGCCGCCACCCGGTCGCGCAGACGCCGCACCTGCTGCAGCCGCTTGCGCCCATACAGGACCGACCAGGCGGCCGCCTCATAGGGCGAGTGGAAGAGCACCGGGCGGAACCCCGGGCGCCGGGCCTGCAGGTCACCCAGCACCGGGTCGCGCTTTCCCACCGCGGGCCATTCGCGCCCGTCACGGTCGAGGGACAGGATGCGTGCCACCTGCGCTCGCACCGCCGGGAGGTCTCGCGAGCCCTGCACCTGGCCGTGGATGACGCCGCCCGCGTCCTGATGGATCGCCACCCCGGCGGTGTCGTTGAAGCTGTCCACCGCGAAGGCGAGGCGCATCCGGTTTTCCGGTTCCGACCTCCGAGGCCCGAACTCGAACGACGCCGCGGCGGCCAGTGAGTACGGTCCCAGGGGGTCGATCTCGAACGTTCCGGTGATGATGGCGTCGATCGTGGTGTCGGTCATGGCGCACAGCCTGAGGCCCGCTACCTGACATCCAGTGTCATGTTTTAACGCTAACCTGGGAAAGCGATGCGCGGCGACCGCCTCCTCTCGATCCTGCTGCAGCTCCAGGCCGCCGGCCGGCTGACGGCGAAGGAGCTCGCCGACCGGCTGGAGGTCTCAGAGCGAACGATTCTGCGCGACCTGGACGCCCTCAGCACGGCCGGAATACCGGTTTACACCGAGCGCGGCCGTCAGGGCGGGATCCGGCTCCTCGACGACTTCCGGACCGACCTCACCGGCCTTACCGAGCCGGAGGCGCGGGCGCTCTTCAGCTTCGGTGGTCCGCAGGTGGCCGGCGACCTGGGTCTGGGATCGACGCTCGAAGGCGCGCTGCACAAGCTGTTGGCCGCGATGCCGGCCTCGCAGCGGGCAGGGGCCCAGCGAGCGCGCGAGCGGCTGCTCATCGACGCCAGCCCCTGGACTCGAGAGCCCGACCAGGTGCCACACCTGACAACCATTCAGGAGGCGGTCTGGAATCAGCTTCGGCTCCGGCTCCGCTACCGGCGAGCCGAGTCGGAGACCGTCGATCGCACCGTCGAGCCTCTGGGCCTGGTCGTCAAGGCGGGCGTCTGGTACCTCCTGGCGAGGGCCGGGGGCTCGATCCGAACCTACCGCCTCTCCCGGGTGGAGGTGGCGGAAGCGACCGGGGAGCGCTTCGAACGGCCCCCGGGGTTCGACCTGGCGCGCCACTGGGAGGAGGTCCAGTCGTCATTCCGCGCGCGCTCGCCCGGGGTCGCGGTCGCGGTTCGGGTGGTGCCGGAGCAGGTGCCCCTCTTTTCCCGGCTCATCAGCGGCGCGCTCCTGGACCCGATGGAGCCGCTCCCGCCTGGACCCGATGGCTGGCCCCGCTACGAGCTCCTCTACCCCACCCTGGGGGCCGCCCGGGGATCTCTGCTGTCGATGGGCCCCTGGATCGAGGTGCTGGCCCCGCGCGAGCTGCGCGAGCTGCTGCGGGCGACGGCGGAGGCAGTGGTCGCCCTCTACGACAGCCTGGACCGCGCGGACGGGCGTTCACTGGCCGCACAGTAGAGTGGTGAGGGAAATGGCCACCCCGGACCTCGACTTCGCCCGCGAGTACCCCACTTCGGAGGCGCTGCACGAGCGGGCTCTTCACGTGCTTCCCAGCGGCATCGCGCACGACAGCCGCCACTTCCAGCCCTTCCCGCTCTACGTGGAGCGGGCGCAGGGCTCGCACAAGTGGACCGCGGATGGCCGCGAGCTGATCGACTGTGGGATGGGCCACGGTGCGCTGATCCTCGGTCACGGCAACCCCGCCGTGATGGAGGCGGTGGTCCGTCAGATCCGATTGGGCACCCACTTCTCCGCCGGACATCCGCTGGAGGTGGAGTGGGCCGAGCGCGTCTGCCGCTTGATGCCTTCGGTCGAGCTGGTGCGGTTCACCTCCAGTGGCACCGAGGCGACGATGATGGCCTGGCGCCTCTGCCGGGCCTTTACCGGACGGTCCCGGTTCCTCAAGCTGGCCGGCCACTTCCACGGCTGGCACGACGAGGCGACGGTGGGTGCCGGGGACAGCCTGACCGAGCCCGCGACGGTCGGGTTCAATCCCCTCGGGGTGACGCTGACCAAGGCGATCCCCCCCAACGACGTGCCGGCACTCCGCGCGGAGCTGGAGACGGGCGCGTACGCGGGCCTGATCCTGGAGCCGAGCGGCGGCGGATTGGGCGACGTCCCGCTCGCCCCCGGCTACCTGCAGGCAGCGCGCGAGCTGACCGCCCAGACCGGGACCGTGCTGGTGTTCGACGAGGTCGTGACCGGCTTCCGCTTCGCTCCCGGCGGGGCTCAGCAGTTCTACGGCACCACACCCGACCTGACCACGATGGCCAAGGTGCTGGCGGGCGGGCTGCCCGGCGGTGCCGTGGGCGGCCGCGCCGACATCATGGACTGGCTGGCCTTCCACGACGAGCCCGGCGGCCGCACCGAGAAGGTGACGCAGCAGGGCACCTTCAACGGCAACCCGCTCTCCGCGGCGGCGGGAATCGCCGCCCTCGATCAGCTCGCCGACGGGTCGGTGCAGAAGACCATCAACGAGCGCACGCACCGGCTCTGCGAGGGCATCAACCAGGTGCTGCAGGCGCTCGACGAGCCGGGCACGGCCTACCACGTCGGGTCCCTGTTCCATCTCTACATCGGAGCCGACTGCCCGATCTGGATGGAAGGTGACGAGATCAAGGGCGATCTCGATCTGGCCCGCCTGCGGCGCGGGATGCCGGGGCTGGAAACGTTCCGCAAGGCCATGTACGAGCGCGGTGTGGACGTATTCCACGGAGGCGGCCTGCTCTCGATCGCGCACACCGAGCGGGACCTGGACCAGATGGTGAGCGCCGTCGAGTCCACGATCCGGGCCCAGCGGGGCTGACCGGGGCTGTTTGCCGGGCGGCGGTCCTCGCCCGGGCCCGAACCAGCTGCCCTTTGCGAGGAAGCGCGTGATGCCGGCTACAGTTCCCGGCTGGTTTCGACTTGTTCGATTACCGAGCGGGGCTTCCGCCGGTGGCGGCTCAGGGCCTGCGCGGGACCGTCGTGCCGCCGCTGACCCAGGGGCACCAGGCTGCTGCGGACCGCATCACCAAGCTCATCAGGGCCCCAACCGTGGGCCAGGCGAATCATCCAGTCGAAGAGTTGGTCCTCGCTCGCCGAGAGGGCGGACCCGTTGTCTTCCAGGAAGTAGAGCATCGACAGCACCGCCGTGCGCTTGTTGCCGTCGATGAAGACCTGCCGCTCCGCAATACCGTGCGCGAGGGCAGCCGCCTGGAGCGCAAGGTCAGCATCTCGATAGTGACGGTAGTTGGCCGGACGCACCACAGCCGACTCCAGACCCTCAAGGTTATGCAGCCGGTCCCTTGCCTCCGCGTGCGTGATCCCGAAGACGGCGGCGTGGAGGCCGATGATCTCCCAGCTGGCGACATCTTTCACGCCCGGCCTTCCTGGTCGTACCTCTCCAGTCGTTCCAACAAACCGCGGTTCTCGTCGGCGAGCCGACGCATGCGAGCCACGGCTCGCCTACGCTCCTCAACGATCAGCGCGATCCCCTCGCTGTCCTCCAGCGGTTCGATCGTCACCTCCGCGTCGGGGACGAAGCCTCTGGCCTCCAACTCCTTCGGCAGCGTGATGACGTTCTCGCCGTCCACCCGGCGAACCTTGACGACGGCCACGGCGCGAGCATACCCACGGGCACCTGGCGGCGCCATCCGGGGTGTAAAGGGTCCGCAAACAACCCGCTGGTAGCCTGTACCAGCACAGTGCGCGACTACCTGGATCACGTTCACAAGCGCGTCACCGTGTTCGACGGCGGGATGGGTGCGACCCTCGAGCAGTTCGAGCTCTCACGAAAGGACTACGGGGGTCTGGAGGGCAAGTGTCACGAGGCGCTGGTCCTGCACCGGCCCGACGTGATCGAGGGCGTCCACCTCTCGATGCTCGAGGCGGGCGCCCACGTGGTGGAGACCGACACCTTCCAGGGTTCGCGCCTGAAGCTCGCGGAGTGGGGCCTCGGAGAGCACACACTGGAGATCAACCGGCGGGCGGCCGAGATCGCGCGGCGGGCGGCAGGCGACCGTCGCTTCGTCGCCGGTTCGATCGGGCCCACCGGCCAGCTGCCCGCCTCCGACGACCCCACGCTGGGCCGGATCACCTTCCGGGAACTGGTCGACATCTTCACCGAGCAGGCGACCGGTCTGCTGCAGGGCGGCGTCGACCTGATCGTGATCGAGACCGCGCAGGACATTCTGGAGGTCAAGGCGGCCGTCTTCGGGACCCGGGCGGCCTTCCGCGCCACCGGGCGTGAGGTGCCGATCCAGTGCAGCGTCTCGCTCCTGCCCCAGGGCGGCACCATGCTCCTGGGCACGCCCATCGACGCCGTGCTCACCACGCTCGGAGCCCTGAGGGTGGACGTCCTCGGCCTCAACTGCTCCACCGGTCCCGAGGACATGCGCGACGCGATCCGCTTCCTGGGCGAGAACAGTCCCCTTCCGGTGAGCTGCATCCCCAACGCCGGGCTGCCGCTGCAGGGGCCGAACGGCGAGACCATCTTCCCGGAAGAGCCGGGGCCGCTCTCGGCCACCCTGCAGGAGTACGTCGAGCACTACGGGGTGGGGATCGCGGGCGGCTGCTGCGGCACCACGCCCGAGCACATCCGAGCCATCGCCGAGCGCGTCGCCGGGAAAGCGACGGGCCGGCGGGAGACGCGCCGCATCCCCCACGTGTCATCGATGATCGCCGCCACCCCACTGGTCCAGAGCCCGACCCCGACCCTGGTCGGCGAGCGCGTCAACGCTCAGGGCTCGCGGCGCGCCAAGCGGCTCCTCCTGGCGGACGACTACGACGGGCTGGTGGGGGTCGCCGAGGACCAGGTCCAGGGCGGCGCCCACGTGCTCGACATCTGCGTCGCGCTGACTGAGCGTCAGGACGAGGCGGAGCAGATGCGAGAGTTGGTGAAGCGCATCTCCCTCTCGCAGCCGGCCCCGATCCAGGTCGACTCCACCGAGCCCGACGTCATCGAAGGGGCACTGGAGCAGATTCCGGGGCGGGCGATCGTCAACTCGATCAACCTCGAAGCGGGCCGGGCCAAGCTGGACCGGGTGGCGCCGCTGGCGGTCGAGCACGGCGCCGCGCTGATCGCTCTCACGATCGACGAGGAGGGGATGGCGAAAACCGCCGAGCGCAAGCTGGAGGTGGCCCGGCGCATCCGGGATCTGGCGTGCGGCGAGCACGGGCTGGACCCCGAGGTCCTGATCTTCGACTGCCTGACGTTCACGCTGACCACCGGCGACGAGCAGTGGCGCGACTCCGCGGTCGAGACCATCGAAGGGATCCGCCGCGTGAAGGCTGAGCTCCCGGGCGTCAAGACCTCGCTCGGCGTCTCCAACGTGAGCTTCGGGGTCTCGCCCAACGCGCGCGCCGTCCTCAACTCTGTCTTCCTCCACCACTGTGTGGAGGCGGGGCTGGACCTGGCGATGGTGCATCCCAACGACATCACGCCCTATCCGGAGGTCCCCGAGGCCGAGCGCGAGCTGGCCGACGACCTGGTCATGAACCGGCGCGATGACGCACTGGAACGGTTCATCGCTCACTTCGAGCAACGCGGTGAGGAGCAGGCGGACACGGCGGTTGACCCGATCGTGGGGATGGAGCCCGAGGAGGCGCTGCACTTCATGATCCTCCGCCGCCGCAAGGAAGGGGTTGAGGATCAGATCGACCGGGCGGTGGAGAAGATGGGGGCCGTTCCGACGCTGAACGAGGTGCTGCTGCCGGCCATGAAAGAGGTCGGCGACAAGTTTGGCGCCGGCGAGCTGATCCTCCCCTTCGTCCTCCAGTCGGCGGAGGTGATGAAGCGGGCGGTGGCGCGCCTGGAGCGCTACCTGGACCGCATCGAGGGCTACACCAAGGGGACGGTGGTCCTGGCGACCGTGTTCGGCGACGTGCACGACATCGGCAAGTCGCTCGTCAACACGATCCTTACCAACAACGGGTACTCGGTGGTCGACCTGGGGAAGCAGGTGCCGGTGAGCCGCATCGTGGAGGCGGCGGTGCACCACAAGGCGACCGCGATCGGGCTCTCGGCGCTGCTGGTCTCCACCTCCAAGCAGATGCCGGCTGCGGTGCAGGAGCTGCACCGGCAGGGACTCGAGTTCCCGGTCCTGGTCGGCGGCGCCGCGATCAACCGCGACTTCGGACTCCGGCTGCAGTACCCGGATGGACAGGAGTCGGACCAGATCTACGCCCCCGGCGTCTTCTACTGCAAGGACGCGTTCGAGGGCCTGGCGACCATGGAACAGATCGTCGAGGCGCCGAAGCGGGAGGCGCTCCAGGAGCGGGTGCGGGCGGCGGCGGCGCGCCTGCGGCAGAAGGGTCCGGAGCCCGAGGGTCCGCCCACCGACGACGACAGCGTGCGCTCGGCGGCGCGCACCGATCTGCCTATCCCCACCCCCGGCTGGTGGGGCGTGCGCGAGGTGCCGGTGCCGCCGGACGAGCTCTTCGCGCACCTCGACACCCACGTGCTGTTCAAGCTGCACTGGGGCGGAAAGGGTGTCAAGGGAGACGCCTGGCGGCGCTTGGTGGACGAGGACTTCCAGCCCCGGCTGGAGCGGATGTGGCGAGAGCAGGACTACCTCCACCCGCGCGCGCTGCTCGGGTTCTTCCCCTGCAACTCGGAAGGGAACCAGGTGATCGTCTTCGACCCCGAGGAACCGGACCGGGAGCTGGAGCGGCTCGTCTTCCCCCGGCAGCCCGGCTACGATCGCATCTGCCTGGCCGACTTTTTCCGGCCGCTGTCGTCGGGGGAGCGTGACGTGCTGGCGCTGCAGGCGGCGACGGTGGGCGGCGAGGCGACCCAGCGCTCGCTGGCGCTGCACGAGGAGGGCGAGTTCGCGGAGCAGCTGTTCCTCCACGGGCTCTCGGTGCAAACGGCGGAGGGCACCGCGGAATGGGTCCACGCGCTGGCGCGCCGCGAGTTGGGGATCGACGCCGGCCAGGGGCGCCGCTACTCCTGGGGCTACGGCGCCTGCCCCGACCAGTCCGAGCACGAGAAGGTGTTCCGCCTCCTCGACGCCCCCTCGATCGGGTTGCGGCTCACCGGCGGTTACGCGATCGACCCCGAGCAGTCGACGGTGGCGCTGGTCGTCCACCACCCGCAGGCGATCTACTTCGCCATGCGTTCGGGGAAGCTGCCCGCGGTGGAAGGGATCCCGGACCAGCTGATCGCCGGGTCTCCCCGCAACGTTGCGTCGTCCGACGAGGACCCGCAGCCCGAAGGCGAGCTCGAGCCCGCCACCTCGCGCTGACCCCCGCCCGCCCGGCCCCCCGTCCCGCACCCGTCCCCGCCCCCCCCCGTCCCCTGTCCCCGTTTCGCACGGAAGGGTTGCTTTTCCGTCCCCAATAGCACCCGTTCCGTGCGAAACGGGGGATGTGAGCAGCATTTCAACGAGCGTAGAATTATGGTTGTGATGGCACCGCAGACGAGGATGCACCGGCTCCGGCCGATCGCCAATCGGTATGTCAACCCGATCACCCGCCACTTCGTGGAATGGCTGCCCTGGTTCGCGATCATCACCTATCGCGGCCGCAAGTCCGGCCGGACCTACCGGTTGCCGATCAACATCTTCCCCCGGGACGGCGCCTGGGTCGTCTTCCTCACCTACGGGTCCGGCGCGCAGTGGGTGCAGAACGTCCTCGCCGAGGGCGGGTGCGAGATGCGAAAGCGAGGCCGCGACACCCGGCTCGTCGACCCGGAGCTGATCGTGGATCCCACCCGCAGCCTGGTTCCGCGCCCCATCCGCTTCGTCGGACGGCTCGGGCACGTCACCGAGTTCCTGCGCCTGTACTCCGCCCCGGAGCCGACGGGAGCTAGCTGAACAGCGTCGGGTCGGTGAGGTAGCGCTGCAGGGTCGGCCCCACCCAGGAGGCCACCTCCGCCGGGGACGCCTGGTCAAGGGGCGGCACCTTGACGATGTACCGCACCACGGCGAGACCGACGAGCTGGGATCCGGCCAGCGTGGCCCGCTCCTGCGGCCGGTCGAGGGAGGTCGCCTCGCCCACGCGGGCCAGCACCTCGCGGCGCACGAACTCGCGCAGCAGCGCGGTCCCGTTCTCATTCGTGATCGCCGACCGGATCAGCGCCAGACTCGGCCTTCCCTCCGGTCGGTCCAGCGTCTCCAGGAAGAAGCGGGCCAGACGCTCACCCAGTCCCTCGGCGCCTCCCGCGATCAGCGCCGGGAGGGCTTCGGCGGGGTCGAACGGGAAGCTCACCGCGGACCGGAAAACACCCTCTTTGGAACCGAAGTAGTGCAGCACCAGCTTGGGGTCGACCTCGGCCACCGCTGCCAGATCGCGGACCGTGGTGCCGTCGTATCCACGCTCCGCGAAGAGGGCCCGTGCCGCCTCCAGGATCGCCGCCTTCGTGTCCGAGCGCCCCGGCCGCCGTCCCGTCCGCGTCATCCTCCGAGCCTAGCGTCGGCCACGCCGACGCGCGTCAGGGAGACCGGCGTGTGAGCTCCACCGCCGCCACCTCCTCCGCCGAGCGCAGCAGCCAGACGTGCGCGAAGCCCTCATCCGGCGTCGGCAGCCAACGGTGAAGGTCCGCGCGGTGCCGGCGGACGATCCGAGGGCGAAGGCGGCGGTCATCGCGGGTGCGGGCTCGCTCCACAAGGACCTCCGCCGGCAGGTCGAAGACGATCGCCACGCTGGGGACGTCGTGGGCTCGCGCCAAGTCCAGCAGCGGCTGCCGCCACACCGCCTGCACGTTGGTGGCGTCGATCACCGTGAGCCGGCGGCGCCTCAGCCGGAGGTCGGCGATCAGGTCCAGGATCTGGAACGCGTCATCGGTCGCCGACTGGTCGTTCTCGTCGTCCGCCACCAGGCCCCGGCAGAAGTCGGAGGAGACGACCTCGGTGGGCCGGAAGTGGCGGCGCGCGAACGTCGTCTTCCCAGCGCCGGTCGGCCCCACCAGGAGGACCAGGCCCGGGTCGGGGACCTCGATCCGCGTCACCTGCACCGACCGATCATGGCCCGAGCGCCACCCGAGGGCCGGCAATCGGGGCTCCATGGGCAGCGCTCAGAGGCCTGACCGCCACTCGGGGACGTGCGTCGGCCCCGGGTTCAGTCGGGAAGACCGACGGCGCTCAGCCCGTCGCGAGTCACGGTCGTGATTTCGGCCCCCTCCCTGCCCACGATCACGGTGTGCTCAAACTGGGCGACGGGCCGGAGATCGTCGGTGACCACGGTCCAGCCGTTGTCCCACTCGTGATGCCGAACGGTGCCCGCGGTGATCATCGGCTCGATGGTGATGACCAGGTTCTCCGGCATCGGCCAGGCCGACCCGGCGGCTCCGCGATGGTGGTTGACGTGGGGTGCGGCGTGGAAGAGCGCGCCCACCCCGTGCCCGCCGTAGTCCTCCACCACCCCCAGACCACGGGCATCAGCGACGCCCTGCACCGCCTGCCCGATCACCTCCAGCGGCCGTCCGGCGGCGACCGCCGCGATCCCCGCCAGCGTGGCGATCCGGGTCCCTTCGACCAGCCCCCGGGTCGGTTCGTCGACCTCACCCACGTAGAAGGTGGCGCAGGTGTCGCCGTGCACCCCGTCGACGTACGCCGTCACGTCGACACTGACGATGTCCCCCTCGTTGAGGACGTGGTCGTCGGGGATGCCGTGACAGATGACCTCGTTGACCGAGGTGCAGATCGACTTCGGATACCCCCGATAGGTGAGCGTGGACGGATAGGCGCCCCGTGAGACGTAGGCCTCGTGGGCCACCGCGTCCAGCTCGTCGGTGGTGACGCCGGGCCGTACCCTCGCACCGACCGCGAGCAGCACGTCGGCGGCGACCCGTCCCGCGTGCCGGAGCCGCTTCCGCATGCCGCCGCTGACGATCTGCGGGCCGGCGAAGCTGGGCAGCCGGCGGCCCAGCGCGTAGGGCGGCCGCTGGATGCTCTTCGGAACCGAGCGCACGGGGCCCACGGTGCCGGGCGTCTGGGGGGCTCGCGAAGCCCGGCGCCAATCGCCGTGGCACTCGTCGAACCGCTTGCCGGAGCCACACCAGCAGGCGTCGCGCCCCCGCAGCCGGCTCACTGAGCGGCCTCGACGTCCATGGCCTCCACATCCGCCGCCACCACCGCCACCGCCCGGCGCCGGCGCACCCAGCTCAGCACCTCGGAGCGTGACCAGAGCCGCGGCCTGCCCACTCCCAGGTCGAGCAGGGGCCGCGGCATGTCCAGGTAGCGGCGCTGATAGCCGGCGACGCTGTTGGCATGGGAGAGCCCGATCAGCTGCGCCACCTGACGGGCGTCGCAGAGGTCGTCGGTGTCCACCAGGGGGCACATCGGACCCCGCAGTCTACGCCCGTAGACACCGCCTCGCGCCGGCGAACGGTGTCAGCGCGCGGAGGAGATGGGCTGGGTCGCCGCCAACACCCCGGCGGGCGCGTTGAGGGGCAGGACCCGGCGAGTGGGGTCGATCAGCGTGGCGGCCACGATCGCCCCCACCACCATCAGCCCGCCGGTGGCGAAGAAGGGCAACTGCCAGGAGCCGGTGGCGCCGATCACGACCCCGAAGAAGAGCGGAGAGACGATGCCGGCGATCCCAAAGCCGGTGTTCATGAGGCCGCCGGCGGTTCCCGCCAGGTCGGGCGCCACGTCCATCGGGATCGCCCACAGCACCGCGTTGTTCATCTCCAGGAAGAAGAACGAGACCGAGAGGAAGACCACGGCCAGGATCGGCGAGCTCACGATCACGGCCGGGACCACGGTCGCCGCCGCCAGCAGCAGGCAGCAGAACAGCTGGGCGTTGCGGGCGATGCAAAGGTTCCCGGTCCGCCTCAGGAGTTGGTCCGAGAGCACGCCGCCCGCCGTGTCGCCGACCGTTCCGGCAATCAGTGGGAGCGCCGCGAAGAGCGCCAGCGACGCGAGCGGAAAGTGCCGGGCCTCCTGTAGGTAGCCGGGCACCCAGGTCAGGTACACCCAGAGCCCCCAGCCGTAGCAGAAGTCGGTCAGCGTGACCGGCCAGAGCGCGCTCACCAGCCGGCGCCAGGGGATCACCGGCCGCTCCACCACCGTGCGCACCCCGATCTCGGCTCGCTCCGCCGCCGGGACCCGGGGGTCCTTCTGAGGGTCGGGCCGGAAGAAGATCACGAAGAACACGAGCCAGATCAGGCTCGCAAGGCCGAGCGCGTAGAAGGCGGCCGGCCAGCCCCAATGCAGAAGGATGAACACGACCACGGCGGGGGTGATCGCGCCTCCCAGCCGCGACGCGGAATGGACCACCCCCTGGGCCATCCCTCGCTCCGCAGGCGGCATCCAGGAGGACATTGCCCGGGTCGCGGTAGGGAAGGACGCCGCCTCGCCGAAACCGAGGGCGACGCGGGCGGCGAACATCGTCCACAGCGAGCGGGCGAGCCCGGTGGCGAACGTGGCCGCGGCCCAGATCAACCCCACCAGCGCCAGACCCAGCTTGGGCCCCAGCAGGTCGCCCATGAACCCACCCGGCATCTGGAGCAGCGCGTAGGGGTAGCTGAAGGCGGAGTAGACCAGGCCCAGCTGGGCGGGGCTGAAGTGGAGGTCCCTCGCGATCGTGGGCCCGGCGATGGAGATGTTGGTGCGGTCGATGTAGGTGATGAAGTACATCGCGCAGAGCAGAATCAGGATCCCGTAGCGGACACGAAATGCACGCTGCACGGTCTCACGCTGCGGGAGCTCGTTCTGGAATGTCAAGCGACGGTGGGCACGGTGACGCCGAGCCCGCGGGCGACGAAGTCCAGCGTCCGCTCCAGGAGGGCCTCCAACTCCGGGCCTTCCCCGGGAAGAATGCCCTGCACCGCCTGCATCGCCAGCCCGTGGACCGAAAGCCAGCACAGCGCCTCGGCACCGGCGCGGTCCGCGGGCCTGAGGAGACCGGCCGCGACGCACTCGTCCAGGGCCTGGGTCAGCAGCCCGAAGGCGCTCGGGTGCGGGGCAGGCGCGGGGGGAGGGGTGGAGGCGAGGCACTCGAACAGACCCCGCTCGGTGACGGCGAAGTGGACGTATCCGCGGCCGGTGTCGCGCAGCCGGGCATAGGCGAGGCCGGGACCGCGGAGCCCTGATCGCTCGCTGCGCGCGATCTCCTCGACCATGGTCGCGTAGAGCTCCTCGTCGGCGGCCAGGCAGACGGCACCGAGCAGGTCGTCGTAGCCCGCAAAGTGCCGGTAGGCCGCTGTGGCGCTGACCCCCGCCGCTCGCGCGGCCTCGCGCAGGACGACTCCCCGGCGGCCGCGCGCTCGCGCGCCCGCGACCGCCGCCGCGAGGAGCTCCTGGCGGAGGTCTCGCCGTCTGCCCTTCTGCTCCACGACTCCATGTTGACACCGTTAACCAATGCGTGCAGAATAGTCGGCAGTTAACATCGTTAACCTGATTCCAGGAGATCGGCAACCATGGCCACCGTCGTCCCCGGTCGCACCGCCGCCCCCGCCCCACCCGAGGGCACCGTCGTGTTCCTGATCGGCATGCGCGTCAACCGCCTCCGCGACGTGCGCCGCTGGCTACCGGTCCTGAGCGCCATGGGGCCCATGCTCCGCGAGCTGTCGCGTGACCCCGATTCCGGCCTGCTCGACGCCACCACCTGGATCAGCGGCCGCACCATTCTGGTCAAGCAGTACTGGTCGTCCTTCGAGAAGCTGGACGCCTACGCGCGGGACCGCGACAGGCGCCATCGACCGGCCTGGCACGCCTTCAACGTCCGGGCGCGAGGAAACACCGCGGTCGGCGTCTACCACGAGACCTACGTGGTGGGACCGGGCCGGGCGGAGTCGATCTACGTCAACATGCCGGCCATGGGTCTGGCGCGGGCGGTCGGCGCGCTCCCCGCGGAGGCGATCGGCGAGGAGGCGCCCCAGCGGCTGCGCAAGGTGCTGGCCGCGCCCGCGAACTGACGATCGATCCCCCGGACGTTTGGATACGAACGCACCCCAAATCCCGCCGCGCGAGGTGCGCCTGTATACAGACGACCCCGGGTCAGCGGAACAGGTCCTGCTCCGCGGGCCGGATCAGGTCGCGGCCGGTGCCTGAGGGCGCGGATGTGCTCCACCCCCGCACCACCACCGCCGGCACCCGTCCCACCTTCCCCATCACCAGCTCCGCCGCCGCCGCCAGCTCGTCCGCGACCGCCACCACCGTCGCCTGCAGGATCCTGCCGTGGTCGTCGGGCCGCCCCCGGTAGTCGATCAGCGGTGCCAGTCCCGCCACCCCCAGCGCCACGTTGACGATCCCGGTCCGCCACGCCCGTCCGAAGGTGTCGGCGACGATGACGCCCACCTCGGGCGCTCCACAGGCGACCAGGCGTTCGCGCAAGGATGCCGCCGAGCGGTCGCAGTCCTCGGGCAGCAGCAGCACCTCCCCCTCGTCCCCGCTAACGTTGGAGTGGTCGATGCCGGCGTTGGCGCACACGTATCCCTGCCGGGTCTCCACGATCAAAACGCGCTCGCTGCGCACGACCCGGGCCGACTCGTCGAGGATCGCCTGCACGAACCGCGGGTCGGCCTCCACGCCGCGGGCCAGTTCGCGCGCTCGGTCGCCGGGCGTGATTTCGGCCAGCCATCGCGTCCGGCCCTCGGACTTGGAGACGATCTTCTGGGCCACCACCAGCACGTCCCCGCGCCGCAGCGAGAAGCGGCTCGAGATCAGGACCGCGAGGTCGTCGCCAGGCCGTACCTCGGGGAGGCCCTCGACCGGCAGCAGGGTGAGGGCGCTCACGTGACAGGTCGGTCGGGGGCGGTCCGGGCGAGTTCCTCGAGATCGCTCGGCTCGTCCAGGTCGAGTGCCAGGACGTCACGCTCGTGCAGCGCGAACCGGACCCCGCGCGCCGCCGCGTCCCGCTCGAACTTCCCCAGCGAGTCGTCGCCGAAGTGGAGGTCGATGACGTCGGGCGGCTTCAGGTAGAGCGCGTTGGTGCCGCCTCGCCCGGTGGCGGGAGCTGCCAGCACGGCCGGGCTCCCCATCGCCCGCGCCGCCTCGAGCAGCTCCCCGATCGCGTCCGGAGTGATCAAGGGGAGGTCGCTGGAAAGCAGCAGCACCGAGTCCGCGCCGCCGTCGAGCGCCCGGCGGATGCCCAGCCGGGCGGCCGGATTCTGACCTTCAGGCCGCTCCTCGAGCACCCACTCCACCCCCGCCTCGCGTGCCAGGGCGGAGCCATCCTCGCCGGCACAGACGGCCAGGACATGGTCGCCGGCGCCGGCCGCGGCGAGCGCCAGCCGGGCGTTGCGCTCCGCCAGCCGCCGCCGCTGCGGCGGTGTGAGCGCCGGCCGCAGACGCTGCTTCGCGTGCGCGAAGTCCTTGATCAGGACGACGACCCAGACCACCGCCGGAGACTACTGGGGACGCTGCCGGCGGCGCGCGCTGGGGAAGTAGCGGCGCCAGGAGATGATCGCGCCCACCACCGCCGCCACCGCGACCAGCACGAACAGCGGCCAGATGCCTTGCCACCCCAGGGAGTGCACCTCACCGCCGACCGCGAACGCGAGCAAAAGGACGCAGATCACGAGCAGGACGACGACGGTGATCGCACGGTGGATCATGCCCGGCTCAGCTTACGCACGACCACGCTCCTAGCCTTGACGCAATGCGGATCGTCCAGGTGGACTCTGTGCCCAGCACCCAGCAGGTGGCGCGCGACCAGCCCACCGGCACGGTCGTGGTGGCTGACCATCAGAGCGCCGGACGGGGGCGGCTGGGCCGGGCCTGGGAGGCCCCCGCGGGCAGCGCCCTGCTGGCGACCTTCGTCCTGCCGCCGCGACCGCTGGCGCTGTTCCGGGCCGGCGTCGCCACGGCCGAAGCGTGCGGCCCGCAGACCCGGCTCAAGTGGCCCAACGACCTCCTCCTCGACGGACGCAAGGTGGCCGGCCTCCTGGCTGAGCAACACGGCGAGCGCTGCCTGATCGGTATCGGGATCAACCTCAGCTGGTCGCCGCCCGGGGCCAGCCACCTGGGAGTGGCCCGCGACGATCTGCTCCCCGGGCTGATGGGGTCGATCGAGCAATGGTGGCCACGCGAAGGCGCCGACGTGCTGGACGGCTGGCGGCACCGCTCGGACACGCTGGGACGCTTGGTCCGCGTCGAGCTTCCGAACCAGACGGTGGAGGGTGTCGCCGAGGCCATCGACCCGGACGGCGCGCTGGTGGTCGGCGGCCGGCGCGTCGTGGTCGGAGACGTGGTCCACCTGAGCGCCGCCCCCGGGAACCCGAGCCGTGTCTGACCCCGACCTCGACTCCAGACTGGGGCGCCGGGTGTCCGAGGCGGCCCGGCAGGCGCTCGCCGACCACGGCTACGTCACGCCCCTCGAGGTCCTGGTCGGCCTCCGGTGGCTGCACGAGGCCCACGCCCGGCTCTGGCGGCAGGAGCGGATAGGGACGATCGAGGAGATCGCGCAGGTCGACTGCGCCCACCTCGCCGAGGCCGTGCGGCTGCTCGGCATCTGGGCGGCCGAGCAGGGCATGATCGCGACCGAGGTGGACTATCGGAGCACCAGCAAGGAGCAGCGGCCGCTCCGGTTCACGCGGGATGCCGACTCGGGCCTGGAGCGCGGTCTGCATACTCACTGGGCCCTCCCGGGGAGGCGTGAGGAGGCGGCCCAGCAGCCGTCCCGACGCACCCCACCGGTCGCGATCATGCCCCTGCGCGAATGGACCTGCCGGGACTGCGGCGGCACCGGAGACTTCCTGGTCATGGACGGCCCCGGCCCCCTCTGCCTTACCTGCGCGGACCTCGACCACCTGGTCTTTCTGCCCGCCGGCGACACGGCGCTCACCCGCCGCGCCACCAAAGCCAGCACCCTGTCGGCCGTCGTGGTCCGTTTCAGCCGTTCTCGGAAGCGCTACGAGCGGCAGGGGATCCTGGTCGAAGAGCCGGCGCTGGAGGCGGCCGAGGCATCGTGTCTGGCCGACGCCGAGGTGCGGGAGCGGCGGCGGGAACGGGCCGCGGCTCGACAGCCCCTGGAGGACGAGCGGTTCCAGGCGCGGTTCGCGGCCGGGATCTTGGAACAGTTCCCCGGTTGTCCGCCGGAGCGCGCCGCAAGCATCGCGCGCCATGCGGGCCGGCGCGGGAGCGGTCGCGTCGGACGCAGCGGCGCGGGCCGAGCCGTGGACCCGGAAGCGGTCCGGCTCGCGGTCCGCGCATCGGTCCGGCACCAGGACACCGACTACGATCTGCGCCTGATGCGCGGTGAGAGCCGGATCGAGGCCCGGGATGGCGTCGAGCTCGAGGTCGACTCGATCCTACGGGGGTGGTCTGGCCCCAGCGCTGGAGCAGTGCGGCCGCGATGACGGACGGCATCGGCAACGCGCGCCGGCGCGTGGAGGATCCGCCGCTCCTGCGCGGCGAGGGCCGGTACGCGGGCGACCTGCGCCTGACCGGGATGGCTCATCTTGCCATGGTCCGCTCGCCGTTCGGTCGCGCCCGCGTGGACGGGATCGACGTGGCCCCCGCCCGCGCTCTGCCCGGGGTGCTCGGGGTCTGGACCGTGGACGACCTCCCGGTTGCCGCCCGCGTCCTCGGCGAGGATTTCGTCCCCGGAGGCCTGGAGCGATTCCCGCGACCTGTGCTCGCCACCGGTGAGGTCCGCTATTCCGGCGAGATCCTGGCCGCCGTGATCGCCGAGTCGGCCCAGGCGGCCGCCGACGCCGCCGAGCTGGTGGGCATGGACCTCGAACCACTGCCGGGGGCCTCCTCGGTCGAGGCCGCGATCGCGCCCGGGGCGCCGGCGGTCCAGGCAGCGGTGCCCGGCAACCTCGCGTTCACCGCGGAGGAAGCGTTCGGCGACATCGAGGCCGCGTTCGCCCAA
Organism: Candidatus Dormiibacterota bacterium; assembly: GCA_963808785.1. GTDB lineage: Bacteria > Chloroflexota > Dormibacteria > Dormibacterales > Dormibacteraceae > CAVTSA01. The sequence continues at coordinate 49,659 of CAWEGH010000009.1, forward strand.
GCACCGGTGGTCGTGCACCGGCGCCTCCACCTGCCTCGGATCCAGGGCGCCGCCATGGAGCCGCGAGCGACCACCGCCGTCCCGCAGGGGCTGGGGGTCAGGGTCTGGACCTCGACGCAGTCGGTGTTCTCCGTCCGCGCGCGCATCGCCCGTGCCCTGGACCTCGCCGAGGGGGCGGTCGAGGTGCTGGCCGAGAATGTGGGCGGGGGCTTCGGTCCCAAGGGCCGGACCTACCCGGAGGAGATCCTGACCGCGCTCGCGGCCCACCGGCTGCACCGGCCTGTCCGCTGGGTCGCGGATCGCAGCGAAGACAGCGCCTCCACCGTCCACGCGCACGGAACCCTGTTCGACCTCGAGCTTGCTGCCGAGCGGGACGGGATGCTGCGCGGGCTGCGCGGGGAGTTCTGGCACGACGTCGGCGCCTACGCATCGATCGGGGCCTCGATCGCCGGCAACGTGGGCGCCCATCTGCTCTCCGGATACCGGCAGCCGGCGCTCCAGGTCCGCTACCACGCCGTCTTCACCCACGCGGCGCCCACCGGGACGGTGCGCGGCGGCGGCCGGCCGGAGGGGAACTTCGCGATCGAGCGGATGATGGACGCGCTGGCCGACGAGGTGGGCGTCTCCCGGGTCGAGGTCCGCCGGCGCAATCTCGTCCGGCCCGAGGCGATGCCCTACCCGACCGGGCTGCGGCGGGGTCCGGCTCCGATGATCTACGACGGCGGCGACTACCCGCGCCTGCTGGAGACGGCGGTCGGAAGGATCGGGGGCCCGGCGACCGCAGCGCCCGGGTTGCTGTCGGGTGTCGGCGTTTCCTTCGGGGTCGAGTCGACCGGCTTCGGAAGCGGCGAGGCGGCTCGCGTGCGGCTGCTGCCGGACGGTACCGCCGAGCTCTACCTGGGCTCCACGCCGCAGGGCCAGGGGCATGAGACGTTCGCCGCGCAGGTGCTGGTGGAACGCCTGGGCTGGCCGCTGGACCGGGTCCGGGTGTTCGCCGGCGACACGCGAGGCATCGCGGGCGGAGGCGTGACCGCGGGCAGCCGCTCGGCCGTGCACGTGGGGAGCGCCACCTCGGTGACCGCTGTCGCCGCTCGCGACGAGCTGCTGCGGCGGGCCGGCGAGCGCCTCGAGGTGGCGTCGCCGGACCTGGCTCTGGCAGGCGGCGTGATCTCGGTGCGGGGCGTGCCTCAGCGCACGATCGCCGCCGTCGATCTGCTCGACGGCGAGCCCTTGGAGGTGACGCGTGCCTGGGAGACGCGGACCGGGACCTCCTGGGCCGCCTCCTGCCACGCGGTGGAGGTGGAGGTCGACCCCGAGACCGGACAGGTTCGGGTGCTCCGCTATGTCCTGGTCCACGATTCCGGCCGCGAGATCAACCCGCGCCTGGTCGAGGGCCAGCTGCACGGCGGCCTCGTGCACGGGATCGGCTACGCCCTCTTCGAGGAAGCGCTGTATGGGGACGACGGTCAGTTCCGGGCGGCGTCCTTCCTGGACTACACGCTCGCGTCGGCGCCGGAGATCGCCTTCTTTCCGGAGCTGGTGTCGCAGGAATCGCACACCGACTTCAACCCGGAGTCGGTCAAGGGAGTCGGTGAAGCGGGCACGATCCCGGCGCCGGCGGCGGTCGTCTCCGCCATCGAGGACGCGCTCAGCCCCCGGTATCCCCGCGTCGCGCTCGACCGGCTGCCGGTGACGCCCGAACGCCTGGTGGTCGCGCTACGCCGCCAGTAGTGCCAGGGCCGGGGCTCTACCCGAGTGCAGGGTGTCCCGCCGGCTGCTCGGCGACCAGCTCGACCAGCGCGGGCAGCAGCTCGCCGGCGCGGCCGCGCAGCACGACGGTGGCGGCCCCGTCGAGCGGGGTCGGCTCGTCGTTACAGACCACCACCGGCGCCCCCCGAGCCAGCGCGCGCCAGGGGATGTCGGCCGCCGGGTAGACCACCAGCGAGCTTCCGACACAGAGCAGCGCGTCGCAGTCCTCGGCGAGCTCGAACGACCTCCGCAGCACGTCTTGCGGCAGCGGCTCCCCGAAGAACACCACGGTCGGTTTGATGCGGTCACGCCGGCACAGCAGGCACCGGGGAGGCAGCTCCCGCGGCAGACGCGCCTGCACCTGAGGGCGCGGTTCCAGCGCCCCGCAGTCGAGGCAGCGAACCCAGCGCGCGTTGCCATGCAGCTCGAGCACCGGGCGCGACCCCGCGCGCTGGTGAAGGCCATCGGTGTTCTGGGTCACGACCGCCTCCACGTGGCCCGCCGCTTCAAGCGCGGCGATCGCCCGGTGGGCCGGGTTGGGCTCCGCCTGGCGCATCTCACGGCCTCGCTCCAGCGCCACCCGCCAGTACCGGCTGGGGTCGGCGCGGAAGCGCTCGATGGAGGCGACCTGATAGGGATCGTAGCGGCGCCAGAGGCCGTCCCGGCCGCGATAGGTCGGGATTCCGGACTCGGCCGACACTCCGGCGCCGGTGAAGACCACCGCCGAAGACGCGGCGCGGAGCACGGTAGCCGCCTGTCGCAGCTCGGGTCTGCCCGCTGTCACGGACGCTGTGCCAGCCAGTCGGCGAGGACCTCGCGGTGGCTCGAGAACGCCAGGGCGGGGAGTCGGTCGAGAGGAAAGGAGGCGGTCTCCAGCATCTCCGGCCCCGGCCGCGGCGAGGCGCCGCCGGCCAGGCGCGCCGCGTAGCCGAGGACGACCATGCTGGGCGCGTCGGGTTTCGGGACGTGGTAGGCACCGACCAGGCGGTCGACCACGATGTCGCACCCGATCTCCTCCCGACATTCGCGAGCGGCGCCGGCCGCCGGATGCTCGTCATCGTTGACGAACCCGCCAGGCAGGCACCAGTCGCCGTACGCAGGTTCGGTGGCGCGGCGACCCAGCACCAGCGCGCCGCCGGCGTCGACCACCAGGATCGCCGTCGCCAGCTTGGGGTCACGCCAGAGAACCCAGCCGCAGCGGTCGCAGGCCTCCAGTGGCCGGCCCTCGACGTCGTGGACGGTCAGCCGCGAGCCGTCGTGGATGCAGAAGTGCCGCCCGGGAGCGCCGGTGGTCCCTCCCAGCCCGTGTCCGTGATGCTCGCGCTCGCTCACCCTCGCGCCCATCATCGTCGGAGGCCGGCCACCTCGTCGCAGCTATACTCGGCCCGCTCTCACTGTTGTCTTCCCATCGAGGTCCCAGGACCATTCCGTTCGAGGACTTGCCGCTCGGCGGTGAGTGGACGACCCGCGGACGCACTCTGACCGCGGCGGACGTTCATGCGTACATGACGCTCGCCGGAGACTTCAACCCGCTCTACGCGGACGTCCACTACGCGAACAGCGATACGCGCGACGGGATCGTGGTCCCCGCGGCTCTGGTGGTTTCGGTCGCGCTCGGTCTCGGTGCGATGGACGTGCCCCTACCCGACACCACCGCACTCGTGGGTATGACCTGGCGCTTCATCGCCCGTGTGCGGCTCGGTGACACCGTCCACGCGGACTGGCGGCTCGGTCGTAAGCGCCCGGTCGACGAGCCCGACGTGGGGCTGGCGGTGTGGCAGATCGAAGTCCGCAACCAGGAGGACTCGCTCGTCGCGGAGGGCGATGTGGCGCGTCTTATCTCGCGGCGGCAGCCCCTCGACGAGGAACCGGTGGCCGCCGCCCCGCCTGAGCCGGCCGCGATCGCGGAGCCGGTCGAAGCGGGCTCGACGGAGCGCCCCTCTCGCCGGCGCCGGCGGCGCGGCAGCGGAGGCGGTGCAGCTGCCCCGACGGAGGTCCCTCCGGTACCGGTGGCGGAGGCATCTGCCGCAACGCAGCCGGCACTGAAACCGGAGCCGGCAGCGGTGCCGGCGGTCGAAGCAGACTCTCCCGCGCCTGCCTCGGGCCGGCGGCGCCGCCGGCGGGGGCCGCGGCCCGGCGGAGGTGCCCCGTCCGCCGCGGAGCCGGCGGCTTCCGAACAGCCGGCTCCGGCTCCCGCGGAGGTGGAGCCCCTGCCGGCCTCACCGGCGGGCCCGGCGCTGACCGGTGCCGGGCAGGAGCCCGTGGAGCCCGCTCTCGAGACACCAGCGCCGCCGCCGGAGGAGGGGACGGCCGCGCTCGAGGCATGGCCCGCACCTGCGGAGGCGGGAGCCGCGCCCGCGACGCCTGCCGGTCCGGCGCTGGCGGGAGCCGGGCAGGAGCCGGTCGAGTCCCCTCCCGAAGGAGCGCCGGCAACCGCGACGTCGGCGGAGGCACCGCCGGTCCTGCCCGAGGCGGGGGCGGCGCCCACGGCACCGGCGGAGGCGGAGCCGGCCCCGTCCTCGGGCCGGCGACGGCGGCGTCGCGGGCCCCGGTCGGCCGGGAGCGCCCAGGCCGCGCAGGAACCCTCCTCACCCGGGTCCGCTTCCGGAGAGCCGGCGCCCGCCCCGGCCGAGGCTGAGGTCCTCCCGACGACGCCCGCCGGTCCGGTGCCGGCCGGTGCCGGGCCGGAGCCGGCCGAGTCGGCGCCCACCGCACGGGCGGAGGAGCAGCCGGCTCCGTCCGCGGGCCGGCGACGACGCCGCCGCGGCCCGCGGTCGGGCGCGAGCGCCTCGCCCCTCGATGAGTCCGCGGCCTCCCGCCCCCCAAACGAGGCGCCGGCGCCCGCCCCGGCCGAGGTTGAGCCAATCCCGGCGACGCCGGCCGGGCCGGCGCTTATGGGCCCCGGGCCGGAGGCCGCCGCGGCAACCCCCGACGCGCCGGCCTCCAGCGAGGAGGCGGCGACCGTCGAGTCGCCGGCACCGCGCCCGCGCCGCCGCCGGGCCCCCCGCGCCGGAATGCCGGCCGGCGCCCCCGCCCCGGCGGGGCCGGCCGCGGCGGAGCAGAGCACAGCCGACTCAGCCCCGCCACCGGCCACCCGCCGCCGTCGGAGACCGGCTCTGGGCGGCCAGGAGTCGAGCCCGGGCGCGCCCACCACGGGCACGTCCGAGGAGTCCGGCCAGGACAAGGAGACGAGTCCCTAACGCGAGGCGTCGGCGTCGCTTGCCCGCGGTCGCGTGACTCGCCGCCGGATGCCCGAGGAATCGCCGCCGGAGAGCCGAGCGGTTCCCTCCTGTCCCACAGCGCGGGCCCTGCGGCGCTACCTTGGTACGGCGAAATGGGGGGCGACGACCGCGATCGTCGGGGTCCCGACGTGCCCGGCTACCGGCCGGGGAGCCGGGAGGACTTTGATCGCCTGTATTCGGCGGTGTATCCGCGCATCTTCCGGACCCTGGTGGCGATGCTGGGCGACCCGGCGGCGGCCGAGGACTGCACGCAGGATGCCTGGTTGCAGGCGTTCAAGGCCTGGTCGCGCTGGAGGCGAGACGCCCCTGCCGAAGCCTGGGTGCATCGCATCGCCATCAACGTCGCGATCTCGTATCGGCGGAAGGAGCGGCTGCGGGAGGTGGGTGAGTTGGTGCGGCGCATCGGGACCCCCACTCAGGAAGACCCGCAGGAGGCGGTCCTCGAGGGCTCGCTGGTCCAGGAGCTCCGCCGGCTGCCCGCCCGCCAGGCGGCCACCCTGGTGCTGCGTCACCTCCACGGCTACACCAACCGCGAGATCGCGTTCGCCCTGGGGGTGCCCGAGAGCACGATCGCCGGCCGGCTGTGGGAGGCACGGCGATCCCTGCGGAAGCGCCTCCAGGGTCCTCCATCCGCCGTTCCGGATACTCCGGAATCGCTGCGCGTCTCCCTTACCAAATGAACCCCGGTGGTGGCGGCCAGTCGGATCTCGAGCGCCGGCTGGAGCGTGAACTGGCCCGGAGCTTCAGAAGCTTGCGAGCGCCGTCGCCGGCCCCGGCGCAGGCGGCATACCACCGGCTCGCGGAGCGGGCCAGGTCGCGCTCGCTGCCGGCGGTCGTGGGTGCCACGCCGGCAAGGTTCGCCGTCGCCGGGGTCGCCGCCGCGTTGGTTGCGGCGGGAGGCGTCGTCGCCGCCACCGGCAGCCACAACCCGACCGCTTGGGGCAGCACGATGACGACGACGGTCGCCACCTGCCGGGGTTCGCTGCCGTCCGGGCGGCGCGGACTCGGTCCCTGCATGGCCGCCGTCGCCCACCAGAGAAGCTCGGAGGAGCAACCCGAGCAGGCGGTGCCCAGCCCGACCCCCAGGTCACCCGAGCCCGGCGTTCCGACCGTGATCCCCATCCCTGCGCCGGCGGCCGGTCCGCACAGCGGCGACCCGGGAAACCAGGTGGCGGGCCAGTCCCCGAGCCGCTCGCCCACCTCCCAGCCCGTCGCTACCGGCGGGCCGCCAGGACCGTCCGCCGCGGAGCCCGCGGCCCCCGAACCCCCAGCCCGGGTATCGTCCGGGCGCCCTGCCCCTCCCCTCCCCGCGGCCCTGCCCGGTGTCCACCGAGGGCGGCGACCCGACGGCGTCCCACGGCTGCACCCCGGGCGTTGACACACGCGGCTCCAATCCCAGCCAGGTCCCGGCCCTGCCTCGGGCTCATTAGGGGTACCGGGTTCCGGCCTTGCATCGAGTACTCTCGCTCGATAGAATTGCACGGCCGCCGCCCACCTGAACACTACCCGTTGAGGAGACACGCTCCGATTATGTCTGGCGAACTCAATCTCTACTTAATATCGAGCTCGATCACCCCCCACAAAATCGAGGCCGGCATCGGGGTCATCGTCGTGATCCTGATCGTGATTGCGGTGATCGTCTACATGAGGCGCCGCAGCAGCCCTTCCGTCTGAAACACTCAAAGCAGGTCTAGCGGCGAGGGCCGCTTGGTTACAATTCCATGACCCGACGCGGTTTAGTCGTTCTTCTGGCGCTCGCACTCCTTCTTACCGCGTGTGGTGGCAGCACGGCTGCGCGGCAGAGCAGCCGGCCGGCCGGTACCTCGGCCAAGGCGGTGCCGGTGGTCGCGCGGGCGGAAGGATTCATGAATCTCTTTCGCGCACATCGATTCGACCAGCAGTGGACACTGCTCGCCAGAGGTGCCCGCGCGCAGTGGCCTGGGCGCCGAGCTCGCACGCGCATGTTGACAGCGAAGTTCGCGGGCATGCGTGTGGGGTACAGCTTGGGGAGACCGGTTCCAGGGCGGACCTGGGTCAGCGGGGAGGACGGCTCCACCGTGCGCCGGCTCTGGGAGGTGCCTGTCTCCGTCCGCCTCGAAGGTGGCGCCAGCCAGCTGCCCGACACCCTGAACCTCTACCAGAGCCTGGATCTCTACCTCACGTCGCCCACACCCAAGGCTCGTCCGCTCCTGGTCGGGGAGGGCCCGGCCGGCCTCGACGCGCCCATCCTGCGCCCGCTCAGGGTGCCCGCAGTCCAGGTTTCGGTGCCTTCATTGATGTACCACGACATCGACGCTCCGCCTGCCCGCGCGCTGTTCGCCACCCAGTATGCCTACCAGCTGCAGTACAACCTGACCGTCAGCGTGACCGACTTCTCCACTCAGATCGACTGGCTGGCGAGCCACGGATACCATGCCATCTCACTGGCGCGGCTCTCGGACGCGCTCTATTATCGGCTCCCGCTTCCCGCCAATCCCGTGGTCATCACCTTCGACGACGGGTTCCTTGGACAGTTCACACAGGCGGCACCAATTCTGCGCCGGTATGGGTTCACCGCCACCTTCTTCATCTGCACCGGGCTCATGGGGTGGCTGACCAAGACCCAACAATATCTATCCTGGGGGCAGGCCCAAACACTCTCTCAAGAGGGCTTCTGGGTAGAGGACCATACCGTCAACGACGACACCTCCCTGTACGGCTTGAATCAGGCGGCCCTGGAGTCTTTGATCGTTTCCACCCAATCCCAGATCGTCCAGCACCTGCACCAGCCGGTGCAGTTCTTTGCCTACTCGGCGGAATGGCCGTACCCGACCTCGGCCCAGAGTGGCCCCCTGGTCGATGGAATCATGACCGTGCTGCGGAGCGCCGGCTACCAGCTTGCCCTCACCGACCCGGTGGTCCCTTCGACGAACGTGATCTCCGCGCAGCCGTATCAGGTCCCGCGCGTACGTGTCTCCCCGGACGAGGCGATGCAGTCCTTCGCGGGCAACCTCTGAGCCTCTGGCCGTTCTGATCCTGGCCTTGCAACCGTGGATGTGTAGCCGCCGGCGGCCGCGCTCACCGGGGACGCGCTCGCGACCAGGACGAGCGCGGCGGAACCGAGGAGCGCGGCCGGCAGTCTCAGCGAGAACCCGAGACGATGCATGCGAACCTCCCTTTACCCGTGTGCGCGCGCGCCCCCGGAGGGCCGCGCCGACCGCACGAAGGGCTAGCCTCCCCTGGTTGCGGGCGTGCGAAACCCGGGTGATGGGTGCGTCAAGGGTCGTGCCCAGGCCGGCGCCGGCAGGACAGGCGACGAGAATGACCAGCCATGCAGCCCACCCCTGCAGATCACGTTCCTCGAGCCGGCTTCCTGTTCGACCTGGACGGCACCCTGGTCGACAGCGTCTACCAGCACGTGCTGGCCTGGCGGACCGCGCTCGAGGAGGCAGGTATCCAGCTCGCCGTCTGGCGAATCCATCGCCGGATCGGCATGAGCGGCGGGCTCTTCGTCAACGCGCTCATCCGCGAGACCGGCCGCGAGCTGACCAGGGAGGAGATCGGACGGCTGCAGGAGGGGCATCGACGGGCCTACCTGGCGCTGGCCGCCCAGGTCCAGCCGCTCCCCGGGAGCATCCAACTGCTGCGGCACCTGACCAGCGTCCGCATCCCCTGGGCGATCGCGACCAGTGGCGTCGCCGAAGTCGCCGGGCCGGCACTGGCGATGCTCGGCGTACCAGGAGGCGTCCCCATCGTGACGCGCGATCAGGTCCCGTTCGCGAAGCCGGATCCGGACCTCTTCCTCGCCGGCGCGGACCGCCTCGGCCTTGATGTCCGGAACGCCATGGTGGTGGGCGACAGCATCTGGGACATGCTGGCGGCACAACGGGCGAGGGCGCTCGGGGTGGGGCTGCTTTCGGGCGGCTACGGCCAGGACGAGCTGGAGCGGGCGGGCGCCTTCCGCGTCTACGCCGACCCCGCCGACCTGCTGGCACACCTCGACGAGCTCGGCGTCCGGGGGTCTTGAAGCCGGACCCCGGCTCAGGAGCCGATCGACAGACCGCGCGTGTTTCCGATCTGACGGAGCCGCCGGGATCTCAGGGGAGCCGCGGGCACCGTGCTCCCCGGCGGCAGGCGAGAGAGGATGGCGTCGATCAGGGGCTCCAGCTCCCGTCCAGCCAGCCGCTCGGGCGCGCGGAAGCTCCGGCGCAGTGCCTGCTGCATCCCCGGAGGGTCGGTCTCATCCCATGCGAGACGCCACCCGGCGTGGCGCGCGAGCAGGCTCACGAACGTGGTCGTGGCCCTAGTGTTGCCCTCTCGGAAGGGGTGGAGCGCGAACAGCTCGGATTGCAGCTGCGCGATCCCGGTCAGGAAACGCGGGCGATCCAGCCGTTGCAGGTGACCGGCCTCCGCGAGCCGGCCGAAGATGGTGTCGGCGTAGGCCGGCTGGGGGAGCGGGTGGAAGTCGGCGCCCTTCGCCATCGCGACGGTGCGAACCTGGCCCGCCCAGTCGTACACGTCCTGGAACAGGAAGCGATGAACCGCACAGAGGTGAGGAAGGTCCCACCGACCTGGCAGCGGGTGACCCCGTTCGAGCTGGTAGATGCGAGCGAACGAAGCGCGGGTTTCGAACTCGGCAAGTGCATCCGCGTCCCTGTATCCCGCCAGATTGCGCAGTGTCCGCGTACCCGGAAGCAGGTACGGATCGGTCATGACTGGGGTCGCGTTAGCTCGGCGACGAACTCCTCCTCGGTAAGCTCGCCCCGCGCAAAGCGCTCGGCGATGGCCTCGGCCTCGGGACTCAGCGCCTCGCCCGCGAAGCCAAGTATTGCCCGCGCATTGTCGAGCGCACGCCGGCGGGCCTCAGCGGCTGGATCCACTCGCTCAATCCTATCGCGCGACCCTGGACTTCTTCCGGACAATCTCCACCAGCCCGGCACGTGGCCGACCCTCCCCGCCGCCAGAGCTCAGACGGGCGCCGGTGCCTCCAGGGCTTCCAGGTGGGCGACGACCGAGCGCGTGATGTAGGTCGGGGTGGAGGCCCCACTGGTCACACCCACCCGCCGTGCCCCGCGCAGCCACTCGGGGTCGATCTGTTCCGGTCCGTCGACCATGTAGGCGGGCCTGTGGCCCAGCTCCCGGACCACCTCCACGAGCCGGTTGCTGTTCGAGGAACGGGGGCTGCCCACCACGATCACGACGTCGACCTCGGCGGCGGCGCGGACCGCCGCCTCCTGCCGCTCCTGCGTCGCGCGGCAGATCTCGTTGTGGACCTCCGCGCCCGGGTACCGAGTCTTGACCAGGTCGATCAACCCCTCGGTGTCCCACATGGAGAGAGTGGTCTGGCACGTCACCGCAACCTTGTCGTTCTCGATCCGGAGTGACTCCACGTCCTCGGCGCTCTGCACCACGTGGACCCGACCCGGCGCCTCGCCCTCGACGCCTTCGGGCTCAGGGTGGCCGTGCCGGCCGATGTAGATGACGTCGAATCCCCGCGCGGCCAGATCGCGTACCAGGTCGTGTGTCCGGACCACGTCGGAGCAGGTCGCGTCGACCGCGTTGAGGCCCCGTTCGGCGGCCCTCGCCTTCACCTGGGGCGAGACGCCGTGGGCGGTGAAGATGACGGTTCCATCCTGGATCTGCTCCAGCCCGGTCAGGCGGTTGGGGGGGTCCACCAGCGCGATGCCCTGGTCCTGGAGGTCGTCGGTGGCGTGGGTGTTGTGGACCAGCTGGCCCAGCATGTGCACCGGCCCGGCCGTGGATTCGCGAACGCGCTTGGCGATGCGGAAGGCGTCGACGACGCCGTGGCAGTACCCGCGCGGGGTGATCTTCAGCACCTCCATCGAAGCCCGAGCCTACGACTCGACGGCTCGGCGGCGTCCGGTGCCGTAGGGAAGCGCCGGGATAAGAAGTAGGGAAACCCCCGATGCCACTTGGGACGGGCGCGGGGAAGCATGACCGACATGCCCACCGCACGCCGAGTCGCCCGCTACGGGTGGATACCCCAACTTCCGGACTTGCGAGACGCCCAGCTCCAGATTGAGGCGGTCACCAGCCTCCCCAGCTCCGTCGACTTGAGCTCGGCGGCGCACATGCCACCGATCTACAACCAGGGCCAGCTCGGAAGCTGCACCGCCAACGCCATCGCGGCCGCCGTTGACTTCGAGAACCACAGCCAGAACGAGACCTTCCTCGCCCCAAGCCGCCTTTGGATCTACTACCAGGAGCGCGTCATCGAGAACACGGTGAACCAGGACTCAGGCGCGCAGATCCGCGACGGCATGAAGGCGGTGGCTCAACTCGGAGTCTGCCCGGAGACCGACTGGTCCTATGACATCTCCACCTTCACCAACACCCCACCGCAAAACGACTACACCGACGCGCTCAAGGACACGATCCTCACCTACCAGGCACCGCCTCAGCAGCTCTTCGCCCTGAAAAGCGTGCTGGCGGGCGGGAAGCCGATCGTCTTCGGCTTCACCGTGTACGAGTCGTTCGAGTCGCCGCAGGTGGCCTCCAGCGGCGTCCTTCCGATGCCCGACCCCAAGGAGAAGGTGGTCGGGGGGCACGCGGTCGCGCTGGTCGGGTACGACGATGCGACGGACATGTTCCGCGTGCGGAACTCCTGGGGAACCGGCTGGGGCCAGGAGGGCTACTTCCAGATGCCCTACCTCTATGCGACCTCGCCCTCCCTCGCGTCCGACTTCTGGGTGGTCCAGAAAACGTCCGTCTCCTGAGATCTGAAACAACCATCTGCTGGCAGATGGGGCCTAAAACCTCCCGGGTGGCACCCATCTGCTGGCAAACGGCGGAATCAGGCGACGCACTTCAGGGCAGCAGCGACTTCACGACCCCCTCGGGACCGCCCTCCCCGCGCGTCCGCACGTAGTGCTCCCAGCCCAGCGCCGCCTCCAGCACCTGCTGCTGCATCGTCGCCCAGGGGCCGCGCGGATCGATCTGGGAGACGTGCTTCGCGAGCGCGTCACGCTTGCGCAGCACAAGGTCACGCACGTCGACAGTGACCGTGATGTCGGCGTCGGGGATGCCCTGCAAGTCGGCATCCGGCGCGTCCTCCCCTCCTTGGGCGGCGACACGAGCCCGAATCTGGTCGACCACCGACTGGGGGATCGCCTGCTCGTAAGCACGTACCGGCTCCCAGCCTTCATCTCGTAAGAGGTCGAGCGCGGCGACCGTGGTCAGGTGGGCCTTGATGTGGTCCGGGTGTCCATAGGTGCCTTCCTTGCCGTAGGTCACCACCAGGTCGGGGCGCTCCTCCCGCAGCACAGCCGCCAGCCGCTCGGCGGCCACCTGAAGGGGCGCCGCATGGAAGCTGCGGGGATCGTCGTTCGATGGCTCACCCGCCATGCCCGAGTCGCGAAAGCCCAGAAACACCTGGCGGTCGACGCCGAGCAGCCGGTTCCCCTCCTCCAGCTCCCGCGTTCGGACTTCGCCCAGCCGGGGCTGGGTCGACTCTACGTCGAGGTTGTGGACCTCTCCCAGCTCTCCGCGGGTGCCCGTGACCAGCACCACCCGGTGCCCCCCGTCGTGGGCGCGCGCCATCACGCCCCCGGTCGCAATCGCTTCGTCGTCCGGGTGGGCGTGGACGAGCAGGAGCGTCGCCACCTCAGGCCACCTCCCAGGCCGCGGGCGGATCCCCGAGCAGCGCCTCGACCAGCGCCACCATGCCCGCGCCGCCGGGTGGCGGCACCGTCCGCCCCTGCGCGGCCGCGATCACCTCGGGCCGGGAGCCGGCGATGGCGACCCCGAGGTGGGCCCATTCCAGCATCGGGATGTCGTTCCGACCATCCCCCGCCGCCGCGGTCGCCGACCGGTCGACGCCCAGGCGCTCGCAAAGCACGGAGAGCGCGCGGCTCTTGGTGGCGCCCTTGCGGGTCACCTCGAGATAGGTCGGCATCGAGGTCGCCGCGTAGACGTCCCCCTCGAACGCCTGCTGGAGCTCGGGGAGAGTGCGGTCGACGGTCGCCGCGGGAGCCACGATGACGAGCTTGGGCGTGGTCGGGCCGAGCGCCTTCGCGAGGTCGCCCACCACGTGCATCTCCATCCCGGCGTGATGCGCGTAGTCGCGCGCCTCGGGCCGGTCGCGGCCCACGATCAGCTGGTCGTCTCGATAGGCCTGGACGTGCAGATCACGCTCGTCGCAGTAGCGGATGACGGCGGCGGCGACGTCGCGGGGCAGTCCCTGATCGAGCAGCGTTCCCCCGTCCGGCGTCCGGATCTCCGCGCCCTGGTAGCAGACGAAAGGCCCGTGGAGCCCGAGCCGCCGGATCCAGATCATGGCCCCCGGAAACGGCCTCCCGGTGCAGGCGACGACCGTGATCCCGGCCGCCTCGGCACGGCCCAGGGCCTCGACGTCCCGCTCGTCCACCCGCAGATCGGGGCTGACCACGGTGCCGTCGAGGTCGAGGGCGAGCAGTCGGACGGGCGTCATACCAGCACCTCGGGATTGACCGGATTGGGGGCGGGTTCGCCGGCGAGCACGGCGATCACGTTCCGGACGGCGGTAACGCACATCGCGGAGCGCGCGCCGGTGGTGGCGCTGCCGATGTGCGGCGTGAGGACGGCGCGCTCCGAACGGAGGAGGGCCGGATGCGGCCGCGGCTCGTCCTCGTAGACGTCGAGACCGGCGGCCCAGAGACGGCCCTCGCCGAGAGCCGCGGCCAGTGCCGCCTCATCCACCACCTGCCCCCGCGACGTGTTGAGAAGGATCGCATCGGGTTTCATGAGCGCCAGCTGGGGAGCGCCGATCAGATGCCTCGTCAGCGCGGTGAGGGGCACGTGCAGGCTCACCACGTCCGACTCCCGGAGCAGGTCGTCAAGCGAGCGGAACTCGACCCCCTCCTCACTCTCCTGGGCGGCGTGGCGCCGGCTCCGTGCCGTGTAAAGAATGCGCATCCCGAACGCCCGCGCCCGCCGGGCGACGGCGCGACCGATGCCGCCATAGCCGACCAGTCCCAGCGTGGCCCCGCCCAGGTCGCGGCCCAGGAACTGGCCCAGCTGCCACCCCGACCAGGCGCCGGCGCGGATCGTGCGTTCCGCTTCTCCGATGCGACGGGAGGTCGCGAGCAGCAGGCCGATCGTGAAGTCGGCAACCGCCTCCTCGAGGACACCGGGCGTGTTGGTCACCACCACGCCGTGCCGGGTGGCGGCGGCGAGGTCGACGTTGTTGACACCCACCGCCACCGCCGCCAACACCCGGAGCCCGGGCGTGCTGAGCAGCGTCTCGTCGACGGGGTCGTTGTGCTGAGCGACGATGCCCGCGCATCCGGCTGCCGCCTCCGGGAGCGAGCGGCCGTCGGGATGGACCACCTGGCAGCGTTCGACGAGCAGGGCGGGAGCAGGGTCGAGCAGAGGCCCGGTGACCAGCACCCGCGGCCGTCGGGTCACGAGACGGTTCCGGCGAGCGCTCCCGCCAGCCCGCCTGCCACCACGGCGGCCAGCGCCGGGGCGAGCGCGGGCGAAGGGCAGTCGGTGATCTCGATCCCGACCAGCTGCGTCCGTGCCACCACCCCGGCGAGCAGCGCCTCCAGAGCCTCCGCATCGAGGCCGTCCGGCACCGGGAACTCGAGACCGGGCAGGAACGCCGGATCCAGCACGTCGAGGTCGAGATGGACGAAGACCTCCCGCCCTTCGACCGCGTCCAGCGCCGCCGCCGGCGGGAGCACGCGCACGCGGTGGCTGAGCACCAGCTCCCGTTCGCCGGGATCGATGTCGCGGCCGTCGGTCACGATCACCTGCAAAGGGGGGACGCGGCCCCCGAACCCGCTCTCCCAGACGCCACAGGCGGCGGCCAGGCACATGCCGCCCAGGAACTGCGAAGGGGTGGTCTGGGGCGAGTTGAAATCCGGATGAGCGTCGACCCAGAGGATGTGGCATGCGGGGCGTCGCCGCACCACCTCGGGCAGGGTCGTCATACAGGGCGGGCAGTGGCCGGAGCAGAGAACCGGGAGGCAGCCCCGGTCCAGGTCCGTCCCCACCGTGCGACCGGCCTCGAACAGACAGGGACCGGCGTCCCGCAGATCGTCCTGCCAGGCCGCCCGGTGGCCGTCCTCGACCTCGCCGATCCGGCGCACGTCGACGCCCCAGCGCGCCGCCAGCGCCGCCGCCACCGCATCCGCGCCCTCCAGCGTGTGCCGGCCGTAGTCGGAGGTCCGGCAGAGCAGCGCCGTCAGCGCCGGCGTCATCTCAGGCGGTCAATCCCAGCTCGGGCGCGATCGTGATCATGGCGTCGCGCACGAGCTCGACATGCTGGTCGAAGTCGACGCCCAGCACCTCTGCCCCCTTGGTCAGGTCCTCACGCTTGACGTTGCGCGCGAAGGCCTTGTCCTTCATCTTCTTGCGCACGCTGCGAGCCTCCACCGCACCCAGCGAACGGCCCTTGACCAACGCGCAGGCAGTGAGGAACCCGGTCAGCTCGTCGACCGCGAACAGCGCCCGGCGCCGGTTGGTGTCTCGCGGCACCCCCAGGTAGTCCGCGTGCGAGGCGATGTCGGTGAGCAGCTCCTCCGAGTAGCCCCTCCGGCGCAGCTCTTCGATGCCCACGGTCGGATGCTTGTCCAGCGTGGGGTTCTGCTCGTAGTCCCAGTCGTGCAGCAGCCCGGCCACGGCCCACCGCTCCGGATCCTCGCCGAAGCGAGCGGCGTAAGCGCGCATCGCCGCCTCCACGGCCAGCATGTGGCGCCGCAACGATTCCGACTGGGTGCTGCCGCAGACCAGTCCCCAGGCCTCCTCACGCGTCGGCCAGCGGGTGCTCTCGGCGGTCTCGGTCAACCTGGCGTCCCTCCTTTCAGGCGGCCCGGGTCACGTCGAGCAGGAAGCACTCGAGGGCGAGGCGCGCACTGACGTTTTGCTCCAGGTACCCCAGCGTATCGAAGGTGGCCTCCAGGAGCCGTGCCCACCGGGCCTGTTGGGCGGTCGACGGCGTGTCCGCCATCAGACGGCGCAGGTGCAGCTGCCAGGAGGTGAGGGCGAGCTCCAGCGGGTCGTCCACGTTCTCCTCCCGGACCTCCTGGGCCTGGCTCGGCTGGCGACGGGCGCGCCGGGCCTGCGAGGCCGCCAGGTCGAGCTCGGCCGCCAGGCGCAGCGCCACGTCGGCAGGCGCGCCCACGATCTCGTCGAAGCGGGCCGCCCATTGGTGATACCGCTCAACGATGTCCGGGTCCTCGAGCGCGCGCAGCGCCCAACCGGGGCGGCCCCGGGAGAGCTGCGCCAGGGTGTGCGCCCGGTCAGGCTCGGTGCCGAGCCGCACCAGCAAGTCCTCGATCTCGCGCCCCGGGACGGCGTGGAACGAGACCCGCTGGCATCTCGAGACCACCGTCGGCAGCACCACGAAGGGCGACAGCCCGGGGGTGGTGAGCACGATGACGCGGCCCGGCTGCGGCTCCTCCAGCGTCTTCAGGAGGATGCCCTGGGTGGGGTCGGCAAGACGGCCGACGCTGCTGATGACGGCGACCCGATAGGTCCCCAGAGCCGGCTTCATGGCCAGGAACGCCTGCAGCGACTGCGGGTGATGCTCGGGCGGACGCTCCGGGAGCAGGCGTATCTCGTCGATCTTGAGCGCATCCGGGCGGTCGTCCTCCCAATAGTCGGGGTGTCGGGAGAGCGGGGCTTGCGGCAGCAGCGCACGGGCGAGGGCCCGGGCCACCGTGGTCTTGCCCAGCATCGGCTCACCGGTGAACAGGTAGGCGTGGGAGAGGCGGCCGGTCTCGACCTCATGCGCGAGCACGGACTTCGCCCGCGGGTTACCGGCGATGCCCACGAAGGGGTCTCCCATTACTTGCCATCATGCGGGATATGGAGTTCTCGCTCCTCGGGCCCTTGGTGGTGCGGCGGGGCGCCGCCGAGGTACCGATCGCGGGGGACCGCGCCCGGCGCGCGCTGGCGCTGCTCGCGCTTTCGGCGGGGCGCCCGGTGGCGGTGGACCGGCTGCTCGAAGAGGTGTGGGACTCGCCTCCCGAGGGTGCCGCCAACGCCCTCCAATCGCTGATCTCCCGGCTGCGGCGAGCCCTCGGCGCCGAGGCTCCGATCGAGCGCGAGGGCGACACCTACCGCCTCTTGGTGGCGCCCGAGACGGTCGACGCCTGGCGCTTCGAACAGGCCCTGGCGGCGGCGCGGGCCGGAGACGACGCGGCTCTCGAGCGGGCCCTCGCGGAGTGGCACGGAGAGCCGTTGCTGGGACTTGGCGACACCGGTGGCATCGCGGCCGACCGTCTCCGGCTGCAGGCGCTTTACCGGAGCGCCCTGCTCATGCGCGCGGCGGCCCGGCTCGAGGCCGGCGGTGACCCCCTGCTGACCGCCGACCTGCAGGCACTCTGCGCCGCCAGCCCGCTGGACGAAGAGGCGCACGCGCTGCTGCTGCGCGCCCTGGTCGCCGCCGGGCGCGAGGCCGAGGCGCTGACCCGCTACGAGGAACTCCGGCAGCGGCTGCGCGAAGAGCTGGGAGCCGACCCGGCGGCGCCGCTGCAGGACCTGCACCGGGCCATCCTCCGCCACGACCCCGCGTTGCGACCGCCCCCGCCGCGGCGGGAGGGACCGACGAACCTGCGGCGGCCGCTGACCAGCTTCATCGGGCGTGACGAGGACCTCCGGGAGCTGACGGAGCGCCTGCGGAGCCACCGGCTGGTCACGATCGTGGGCGCGGGCGGAGCCGGCAAGACCCGCCTCTCGCAGGAGGTCGCCGGCGCGCTGCGTGGCGACTTCCCGGACGGCGTCTGGCTGGTCGAGCTGGGGTCGGTGCGGGAAGGCTCGGAGGTGGTGCCCACCATCCTCGGCACCCTGGCGCCGCACATGGGGGCGGTCGCCGAGCTGGTGCAGTCGCTGCCCGGCGATCCCCTCCCGGGCCTGGTCGCCACTCTCGAGGACCGCCGCCTGCTGCTGCTGCTCGACAACTGTGAGCACGTGGTGGAACGCTCCGCCGAGGTGGCCGAGGTGCTGATCGGCGGCACGTCGGGGGTGGCGGTGTTGGCGACCAGCCGGGAGCCGCTGGGAGCGCCGGGCGAGCTCCTGTGGCCGATCGGCGCGCTGGGCGGGGGCGGCTCAGGTCCGAGTGACGCGGTCCGGCTCTTTCGGGACCGCGCCCAGGCCGTGGACCCCGCCTTCCGGTTGGATGCGAAGACGGAACCTCTGGTCGAGCGCATCTGCGCCGATCTCGACGGGCTCCCGCTGGCGATCGAGCTGGCGGCCGCCCGCCTTCGCAGCCTGACCCTGCAGGAGATCGCCGACCGGCTGGAGGACCGATTCCGCCTGCTCACCGCCGGCCGCCGCCGGCTGGGAGAGCGGCACCAGACGCTGCGAGCGGTGGTCGACTGGAGCTGGGATCTCCTGCTGCCGGTGGAGCGAACCCTGCTCCGGCGTCAGGCCGTGTTCGCCGCCGCGTGCGACACCGAGGCCGTCGAGCAATCCTGTGCCGGGCTCGGCGGCGTTGACGACATCCCTCCGGACCAGGTGCTGGAGGTCCTGTCGGCTCTGGTCGACCGCTCACTGGTGGTCATCGAAGACCGTGAAGGCCGCACGTTCTACCGGCTGCTGGAGACGGTGCGCGCCTACGCGCTCGACCGGCTGCGGACGTCGGGCGAGGAAGACGTGGTCCGCGAGGCGCACGTCAGGTGGTGCTGTGCGCTGGCCGAAGCCGCGGCTCCCCACCTTCGGGGCCGCGACCAGCGGCTGTGGTTGGACCGGCTCGATGCGGTGCGACCCGAGCTGCAGAGCGCGATCCAGTGGGCGATCGCCGCCGGCCGAAAGGAGCTGGCGGCGCGGTTGGGGGCGGCGCTCGGGTGGTACCTCGGCCTGCGAGGGCTGCGCGACCGTCACCGCGAGTGGGTCCAGGCGGCGCTCGACCTGCCGGGCGAGATCCCTCCGGTCCTGCTGGCACGGGCGCTGACAGAGATGGTCCCTCTCGGCATCAACCCGGCGGCGGACCCGGTCCGGGACCCGCAGCGGCTGGCCGAGGCGCGGGCCGCGTTCGGCGCCGGCGGCGAGCCCCCGAGCGAGGATCTTCGGCTGCGCGAGCTGGCGGCGCGCATGGGACAGCTGCGAGAGAGGCCGGAGGAAGGCCCGCGGCTGATCGAGGATCTGGCGACGCTCCGGCGGGAGGCCCGGGATCCCTGGGTACGCGCCGCCACCTGGCCCGCGGAGGCGTTCGCGCTCATCGGGTGGGTGCCACCTGCGGAGCGGCGAGCGCGGGTCGAGGAGGCGTTCGCGTGCGGGGTCGAAGCCTGCCGTCAGGTCGGCGACGAGTGGGCCCTGGCCGTCGCGCTGACCGGCCTCTCGGTCTGCGCACAAGCGCGCGGCGAACGGGCGGTGGCCGAGGCCTATCTCGACGAGGCGTTCCGCCGCTCGGCCGGCATTGGGTGGTCGGAGGACGTGGTCTGGATCCTGATCGCGCTCACGGTCTCGATCGGCGTGGCGGGCGCGGAGGAGGGACTGACGCCGGCCTGGGGTACGCCGGAGCTGGACGCGCTGATGGAGCGCGGGCTCGACCAGGCCCAGAGGCTCGGAACCTCGCCCTCAGGGGTGGCCGCCGGCTACGTCTTTCTCGGGTCACTGGCGCAGCGCCGTGGAGATGTCGACCTGGCGGCACGGTGCTTCGCGCTCTCCCTGGCCCAGGACGTGCCTGAACGCTCGGACACGGTGACGGCACTCCGGGTGGTGGCGACCTCGGGGCTGGCGTGGGCGCGCGAGCGTCAGGGTCGATTGGCCGAGGTCTGGCCGCTGCTGGGGGAGGCGGTCGGGGTGCTCCGGCATTACGGCCTCAACCGTCAAGAGGCGCAGCAAGCCGCGCGTGAGCCCGTGCCTGAGGAGGCGATGGGCCTGGTGTGGCTGGCCGGCTGCTGTCGCATCGCCGCCCGCGTGCTCCTGCGCGAGGGCGACCCCGCCGGAGCGCTGACCCTGGCCGGCGCGGCGGCGAACGCCCTCTCCCGCCTCCCCGCCGAGTTCCGCGACCGCGCGGAGGAGAACTGGCTGGCTGAGGGGCCCAGCGACCAGGAAGAAAGAGAAGCACGCTCGCGGCTTGATGAGCCCGCCGCCGCGGTCGCGTTCGCACGCGGCAAGTCGATGCCCTGGCGCGACCTGCTGACCACGCTGGAGGGCCGCCCGTAACGCAGGAGTGTCCGCACTCGGGCGCTACCCGGGCCCTGGTAGCGCTGGAGTGCGGACACTAATACCTCACCCCGGGTGTCAGCGGCGCGTGCGTGAGATGACAGCGCGGGGGGGAAGACTGTGCCCATGCCAATCGCGATCGAGGCCGAGGGGCTGGTCAAGCGCTTCGGCAAGAACACCGCCCTGGCCGGGGTCGACCTGACGGCCGAGGAGGGCACGGTGCTGGGCATGCTGGGACCGAACGGCGCCGGCAAGACGACCGCCGTCCGCATCCTCGCCACGCTCGCCCTCCCCGACCAGGGCACCGCCCGCGTCGGCGGCTACGACATCCTGCGGCAGGCGCACCAGGTGCGGCAGCTGATCGGCCTCACCGGCCAGTTCGCCGCCGTCGACGAGAACCTCTCCGGCCGCGAAAACCTCTACCTGATCGGCGGGCTGATCGGCCTCACCGATCGCCAGGCGCGCGGGCGGGCCGCCGACCTCCTGGAGCGCTTCGGGCTCAGCGACGTCGCCACCAAGCGGGCCAAGACCTACTCGGGCGGCATGCGCCGGCGTCTGGACCTCGCCGCCAGCCTGGTCGGGCAGCCCTGGGTCCTCTTCCTCGACGAGCCGACCACCGGGCTCGATCCTCAGAGCCGTCTCGAGCTGTGGGCCATCGTCGGCGACCTGGTTCGCGAGGGGACCACCGTCTTGCTCACCACCCAGTACCTGGACGAGGTCGACCGGCTGGCCAATGACATCGTGGTGATCGACCACGGAAGGGTGATCGCCGCCGGCACCTCGCCTGAGCTCAAGGCACGGACCGGGAGCCAGATCCTCGAGGTCGGGTGCGCGGTGCCGGCGATGCGGCCACGGCTGGAGCGCGTGCTCGAAGACCTGGTCGGGACCGCGCCCCGGGAGGACCCCGCGACTCATCTCTTCACGGTCCCGGTCACCGACCCCGCGATCTTGCCGGAGGCGGTCCGGCGTCTCGACCAGGCGGGCGTCGCGATCGCGGCGCTGGCGCTGCGCCTGCCCAGCCTGGATGAGGTCTTTCTTCAGCTCACCGGCACCCGGCCCGCGGGCACCGACCCCGGCGTCCGGCCGGGTGCCAACGTTCCCCAGGAGGTGCCGGCTTGAGCACCGTGCTTGCCACCCCGCCCGCCGCGGCCCCGCACCGCCGCCCCATTACGCAGCGCGTCCCGGCCCGGCTCGCCGTGCGCCAGGCCCTGCTCATGACGCGCCGCAACCTGATGCGGATCCGGACCAACCCCGCCGAGCTGCTGGGGATGCTGCTGATGCCGGTCATGTTCATCGCGCTCTTCGTATTCGTGTTCGGTGGCGCCGTCGCCGGCTCCACCGGCGCCTATCTCCAGTTCGCGATCCCGGGCATCATCGCCCAGGGGGTCGTGATGGGCTCGACGGCCAGCGGGACCGGCCTCAACAACGACCTCAACAACGGCGTCTTTGACCGCATCCGGGCGCTCCCCGTGGTCCGCTGGTCGCCGCTGGTGGGTCAGATCCTGGGAGATCTGTGCCGGGTCGGGCTCGGCATCCTGATCACCTTCGCCATCGGTCTCGCGCTCGGCTTCCGCGTCCACACCGGCCCGCTGCAGACGCTGGCCGCCTTCGCGTCTCTGTTCCTGTTCGCGTTCTGCTTCAGCTGGATCCCGCTCCTGCTCGGGGTGCTCGCCAAGAGCCCGGTCGTGGTCCAGACGCTCTCGGTGGTGATCGTGTTCCCGCTCACCTTCGGCAGCTCGGTCCTGGTGCCGACCCGTACCTTCCCGGCCTGGCTCCAGGCCTGGGCCAACATCAGCCCCATGTCGGCGGTCGCCAACCTGGCCCGGGGGCTGTTGGTCGGCGGGGCGCTGGCCCGGCCCGCGCTCGAAACTTCGATCTGGGGCCTCGCCATCGTCCTCATCTTCGCCCCGCTTTCCGTGTGGGCCTACCGGCGCCGCGTCTGAGAGGCCCGGCGCCGAGGACCGACTGCACGAGGCGCGGTGCGCGTTGCAAGGGGCGGGGTCGTAGCCTCTCTGTGGGCGAGGTGGACCCGCCCCCGACCGATGGAACACCCCTCCCCGGACCAGAATCTGCGCCGAAATCCGACCTTCCTCGCGATGGTCGCGTGCGGCCTCGTGGGCCTGCTGGTGCTGATCGGCGGTCTCGGGCTCTACCTCTACTTCGAGCCGGTCAACCAGAACACCGGCACCACGGTCCAGGTGACGGCGATCAAGGAGTACAACCCCGCCACCGGGACCGTCAGCGGACGCTCGATGACCCGGTTCGGATCAGACCAGATCCCCGCCGCGGTGATCGACTGGAGCGGCGTCTCCTCCGGGCTCAAGGTCGAGGCCGGCTGGTACGACGAGCAGTTGAGCGACGCCACCGCTCTCAACGTGGTGGGGCCGCAGCCGGCGGGTTCGATGCCGGCCGCGATCCCGTTGGTGACGGACAGCAGCCAGGTCTCGTCGGGCCTCTATCTCTTCATCGTCGGCCGCTACGCGGGCGGTCGCATCGTCGAGGTGCTGGCGCGTCAGGAGGCGCAGGTCACGTGACCGCGGACGCCTCCCAGGCAGAGGCGGTGGAGACGGGGGCAACCGGGCAGCCGGCGCCGCCGCCGGGCTGGTCTCCGGTACCGACGGTCCCGCCGCCGCCGCTGCCGCCGTCGGCGTACGCGACCGCGCCTGGGGGCTGGTCACCGGTGCCCACGGTCCCCCCACCGCCGCTGCCGCCGCCGGCGTACTGGCGCCCGGCGCGCCCTCGGGCCCGTCCGCTCCCGGCGCCGCTTCCACCGGCTCCCGATCCCTGGTACGACAACGGGGTCCGGCTGGCGCTCGCGGTGTTCGCCGGGCTCGCCCTGGTGCTCCTGGGCGGGACCATCTTCGGCGTCTTCCAGGGCTCGACCAGCGTCGAAGGTGCGGTGATCACCGTGCTTTCGGTCTACGACCTGGGTGGCGTCCTGGTGACCGCGGTGCTGGGCGCGATCCTGTTCGCGGTGCTCGCGCTGGTTAACCGGCGGGAACCCGACCTGCGCCGCCGCCATCAGCTGCTGCTCACGGCGGCGGCCGGCGTGATCGGCGCCATGCTGCTCTGGCTCTCACTGCTCCCGCTGCTGATGTCGTTCTTCTTCAGTGAGAGCCTGTTCTTCTGCGTCCCGACCACACTCTTCGCGCTCTGGGTGCTCCGGCGCCTGGCACCGAACCGGCGGCTGCCCTGGTGGCTGCTGGCGATGGCCTTCGGCTGGGGTTGTCTGATCGCCCCCAACCTGGCGATCATCGCCGAGTCGATCTGGGCGGCCGTGACCACCAACCTGATCCCCGGTCTCGGCGCGGGCGTCGCCGGCGCGTTCAGCCCCGGCCTGTTCGAGGAGGGGTCGAACGGGCTCGGGGTGATCATTCTGTACCTGTTGTTCCGCGACCGCATCGACGGCGTCATCGGCGGGATCTGCCTGGGGGCCGCGGTCGGCCTCGGCTTCAACTTCATCGAGTCCGGCGAGTACATGTTCGTCGGCCTCTTCGTGGGCGGCGGCGGGAGCGGGTTCGCCCTCCAGTTCCTGTTCCGCCAGGTGTTGGGCCTCTTCGCCGGTCACGCCACCTACACCGCGCTCACCGGGGCCGGGGTCGGCGTGGCGCGGACGCTGCGGGGCTGGCGGCCGCAGGTGGTCGCCGTCGCCTCCGGTCTGGTGGTCGCGGTCTCCGCGCACTTCCTGTGGGACTTCGTCGCGATGACCAACCTGGGCCCGAACTCGAACAACAACGGGGTCGAGCTGGCTCTCATCACCCCCCTCACCTACCTGGCACTGGACGGTCCTTTCGTCCTCATGCTGACCGGCCTCTGGGTGCTCGGCTATCGCACGGAGAAGCTCTCGCTGGCGACCCAGTTCGAGGCCGAGGCGGCAACCGGGCGGGGCGTCGTGGTTCCCGCCGAGCTGCCCATCCTGACCAGCCCCCGGCGGCGCGCCGGCATCCGGCTGCGGGCGATGTGGCGGTCGTCCTGGCGCCACTACCGCTGGATCGTCGAGATTCAGGAGGCGCAGATCGAGCTGGCCGCGCTGCGCTGGGCCCGGGAGTCGGAGCGCACCGACGCCGCCCGCGCGGTCGACCGGGAGAAGCGGCTGGCGGAACGGATCCTGGACCTCAAGCGCCGGCCCCCACGCCGCCTCCCCCTCGACAACCCCCGCCAGCGGGCCGCCGCCGCTGCCCCCTCGTAGCCCCGCGCGGGGGGTCAGTCCTTGCGGGCCTGCAGGGTGTACTGGAGCGGGAGGCGCGGCGCCCCCTCCGGCGTCACCCAGTCCTGACGGCCGCGCGAGACCAGAAAGGGCCACCGTTTCCAGTTGATGCCCTCCCGCTCGTGCAGGTAGTCGACCCGCAGGCCGGCGCCGGCGATCGCGCTCACGACCTCGCCGAGCGGATGGAGCCACTGGTGGTTGCGGCCGGGGAAGTTCTGGCTCTCTCCCGTGTAGTCGCCGCCCTCCTCCCAGGTCGAGGCGCCCTCCTGGAAGTAGTCGTGGGCGATCTCGAGACCGTCGTCCGCCATCATCTCCTGGAAGGGGTGGAACTCGCTCAGGTAGAGGACGCCGCCGGGCTTGAGCAACCGTGCCACCACCTGCGCCCACAGGTCCAGGTCGGGCAGCCAGACCAGCGCACCGTAGCCCGTGTAGACGATGTCGAAGGTCCGGCCCTCCAGCACCTCGGGCACGTCATACACGTCCGACTCGATGAACTCGGCGTCGATGCCGACCTCCTTCGCCAGCCGGCGCGCCACCGCGATCGAGCGCGGCGAGAAGTCCACGCCCACCACCTGAGCACCCTCCCGCGCCCAGGCCAGCGTGTCGGTGCCCAGGTGGCACTGCAGGTGACAGAGGGTGAGGCCCCGGACCGAGCCCAGCTCGGCGAGCTCGTGCGGGCGCACCCCGAGGCGGCCGGCGCGGATCCCGTCCAGGTCGTAGAAGGCGCTCCGCTGGTGCCGGTTCGCCAGCTCGTCCCAATACGCCTGGTTTTCGGCGCGACGCTGCTCCCAGCTCAAGGGGCCGAGCGTTCTCCCGCCCGCGGCTCTTTCGCGGCTCCCTTGCGGGCGATTCTCCGCTGATCTTTGGCCTGCCCCCACACCTCTCCGATGCGCTGGAGGGCCGTGATGCAGGTGATGATCGCGATCAGCCCCGCCATCGCGGCCAGCGCGTAGGGGGTCCAGATCGCTCCCAGCAGCAGGCCCACCACAGTCGCCACCACCCGCTCCGGGCGCTGGAAGAGGCCGGTGTCGCACGTGAACCCGAGGCTCTGCGCCCGGGCCCGCACATACGAGACGAGCAGCGAGCCCGAGATCGCGCAGAGGCAGGCCAGGATGGCGAGCCGGTACCAGACGGTGCTCGGTTCGTGAAAGAGGAAGAAGGCGGCGATCCCGGTGTAGGTGCCGGCTTCGGCGATCCGGTCCATCGAGGAGTCGAGGAAAGCGCCGTACGGGTAGCTTCGCTTGGTCGCCCGGGCCAGCGCGCCGTCGAGGATGTCGAAGGTCCCCGCGAAGGCGAGGACGAGGGCGGCGACCAGCAGGTACTGGAGACCGGTGAGGACGGCCGCCACCAGCGTGATCAGGGTGCCGCCGACGGTAAGCATGTTCGGGGTCACCGGCAGGTGGCCGAGGATCCTCCCCACGCGAAGGGCGTTGCGTCTAACCCACGCCTGTATGCGCGTCGTGAACACGCCAGCCCTCCTTGTCCAGCGCCGGCTCGCCGTGCGCCCGTGCCCGCGCGGTCTGATAGACCTCGAGCAGGCGAGCGGTCACCACCGGCCACGCGTAGCGTTCGTGAGCCTTGATCATCCCCGCCTCGCCAAGCCGCTCCCGGAGCCGGGGATCGCGCGCCAGAATGACCATGCTGGTCGCGATCTCGACCGGGCTGCGGGGAGCCACCGTGAGCGCGTCCTGGCCTGAGGTCACGACGGAAAGATAGCCCGGAATCTCGGTGCAGAGCACGGGAAGTCGGGACGCCATCGCCTCCAGGAGCACGATGCCGAAGCTCTCGGCGCCGGTCGCGGGCGCGCAGAGAACGTCGGCCGTGGCGTGGTAGCGAGGCAGCACCTCGCCCGGGACGCGTCCCGCCAGAACCACATTCGGCACCCGGTGCTGCTGGATGTACTGCTCCAGCCAGTGCTTCATCGGGCCTTCGCCGACGACGATGAGCCGGGTCCGGGGCTCGCGCTGATGGGCGCGCTCGAACCCGCGGACCAGGTCGGGCAGGCCCTTGCGTTTCTCCAGCCGGCCCACGAAGAGGAAGTTCACGCAGTCGTCGCGAAGATGCCGGATCGGCGTCTGGCCGGGTTGGAACCGCTCGACGTCCACCCCGTTCGGGATCACCACCGGTTCCGCGGCCGGGAAGTAGTGGCGGACGAAGTCGCGCGCCGGCGGGCTCACCGCCACCGCGGCATGGAGTCGCCTCAGATAGTGCGCGAGGACGCCCTTGGCGTAGTAGTACCCGAGGTTGCGCCGGGCGTAGGCGTGGAAGGTGCCCACGTTCGCCGTGCGCGAGACGCGCAGCACGGTGAGCGGCAGCGCGGGCATGAAGGGCTCATGGAGATGGATCACGTCGAACGCCTCGCGTTCCAGGATCTCGACCACCCGCCGGGTGTTGCTGAGGTTCAGGTTGATACGCGCGACCGACGCGTTGACCGGGATCGGGACCACGCCCCCGATCCGCTCGTAGTGCTCGGCGGCCAGGCGGCGCTGGGACGCCGGCGCCAGCTCCTTGACGTCATGCCCGAGCGCGCGCAGGTGCCGCCCCAGGTGCTGCACATGCTGGTTGACCCCGCCGGGCGTCGCGTAGTCGTAGGGCGAGACGAGACCGATGCGCATGCTCAGCCAGGTGTTGAGGATGGGTGGAAGATGCGGTGGGGCAGATGCCACTGGTCGGGGTGCTCACGGATCATCTGCTCCATGCACCGCACCATGAGCTGCGTGATCCGCCGGACGTCGGCCTTGTCGTCACCGGTCGGCCGGGCGAAGATGGGCGGATAGCCGACGCCCCGGTAGGTGTCGTCGGGCATCCGGTACACACAGACGGGGAGGATCGGCACGCCCCGGTGGAGCGCGATGCTGGCGACCCCGTCCGGGATCCGGGCGCGGCGGGCAAAGAAGTCGCACTCGATCCCGGTGCCCAGGATGTCGCGATCGAGCGCGGTGATCACGATCTCGTTGGCGGCCAGCGCCTGCAGTACCTTGCGAAGGCCAGAGCGGTTGAGGGGGAGGACCGAGATCCCGAGTCGGGCCCGGGTGGTCCGGTACCAGTCGAACATCTCCTGCGGCTCCAGGACCTCGGCGAACAGGTTCACCGGCGCCGTGGTAGAGGCCCAGATCGCGGCCGCCACCTCCCACGACCCCATGTGGCAGCTGAACATCAGGATGCCCTTGCCGGGGGCGGCCGCCTCGGCCAGGAAGTCCTCGCCGACGGGAACCAGCATCGGCTTCAGGTCCTGGACCCTGGCCACCGGCATCTGCATCAGGTCCACGTAGGCCTTGGCGGAGTTGCGGAAGTTGTGCCACACCGTCCGGCGCAGCTCTCTGGGGGCCACGTCAGGGAGCGCCACGCGCAGGTTCTCGGTCAGGGCCCGGCGGGCGCCACGTGCGAAGAGGAAGGCGGCCCGCGCGGCGGCGACGGCCAGCGCGTACGCCACCGATCGGGGCAGCGCGGCGACCAGCCGTTGAGCGGTATGAAATCCGTACCAGATGAGGCCGGGGCGGCGGGACCGGTCCGGCGGCCGCGCCTGCTCAGACGCCGGCGCGACGGGCGGGTCCAGGCTCGCCGCCGGTGGGCTGGTGTGCGGTGCACTCATCCGGTGGCCCAGAGTGTAGGCGACGCCCGCGCCGGGACAATCCGGGCCAACCGGCGCAGCCCGCGAGCGCGGCGGCTCAGGATGAGTCCATGAGCGAGAGCACCGAGCCCCTACTCGACCCGGCCACGCTGCGCATCGATCCCGACGAGCTGACCGGCCGGCGGCACCGTCTCTTCACCGAGCTGGCGGACGAGGACGTGGGGGCGATCGTGCTCTTCGGGCCGATCTCGGTTCTGTATCTCACCGGCTTCTTCTTCATCCCCACCGAGCGGCCGCTGGGGATCATCCTCACCCCCGACCGGACGCTGGCCCTGGTCCCCCGTCTGGAGGCCGAGCACGTGCGGGAGTCGGAGGCGGTCGACGAGGTCATCGTCTACGAGGAGTACCCGGGCCCCGAGCACCCAATGCGGGTCCTCGCCCGAGCCCTGGCCGGGCTGCCCGAACTGCGCCGGCGCACGCTGGGAGTCGACGCGGACGGCTACCCGCCGCGCTACGGCTACCGCGGTCCCAGCCTCTCGGAGCTGGTTCCCAACCGGCAGGTGCGGGCCGGGGAGCTGGTCGAGCGGCACCGGCTGGTCAAGTCGCCGCGCGAGCTGCACCTGCTTCGCGTGTCGTCGCGCTTCGCCGACATCGCCCACGGTCACCTGCAGGAGCTGTCCCGGGAGGGCGCCAACGAGGTGGCGGTGGGCGCCGAGGCGTCGGAGCGGGGAGCGCGCGACATGATCGCGGCGCTGGGGCCTGAATTCGACCCCAAGAGCGCCGGCAGCCCGCTCGGCACCGGCTTTCGGGGCCAGATCGGAGCCAACTCGGCTCTCCCCCACGCCGTGAATCAGAACCTGGTCCTGCGCCGTGGAGACGTGCTGGTCACCGGCGCCTCGAGCGCGGTCTGGGGCTACCACTGCGAGCTGGAGCGGACGATGTTCCTGGGTCAGCCCTCGGCCGAGCAGCGCCGCTGGTTCGAGCTCATGCTGGGGGCCCAAGACCTCGCGCTGCAGACGATCCGGGCCGGGAACACCTGTGCCGACGTCGACCGGGCGGTGCGCGAGTACGGTGCCGAGCAGGGTGTGATGGAGGGGTGGCGCCACCACGTCGGGCACGGGCTCGGGATGGAGGTGCACGAGGCGCCCTTCCTCGACGTCGGCGACGACCGGGTGCTGGAGCCGGGGATGGTGCTGAGCGTGGAGCCGGGGTTCTACGTGCCGGGCCTGGGCGGCTTTCGCCACTCCGACACGGTGGCCGTCACCGAACGGGGTCCACAGCTCCTGACCGAATACCCGCGCGACCTCGACTCGCTGATCTGCGACGCCTGAGGCGAGGCCCCAAGAGGGACGGCTGTATACAAACGTCCCTGGTGGGGTGGTGTTCAGTCCTCCTGGAGCAGGGGCCAGAATGCGTACCACTGGTCGGGGTGCTGGAGGATGAAGCCCTCGAAGTGCTGGACCACCTCCTGCATCAGCGCCTGCTCGGCGGCCTTGCCACGCTGGGCCGGGGGCTGGATCGGCGGATCGGTGTGGGTCTGATAGCGGTTGGTGCCCGGCAGTCGGTACACGTACGTGGGCAGAATCGGCACCTGGCGCCGGATCGCGATCGAGGCCGGGCCGCCGGGGACGGTGGCGCGGAGGCCGAAGAAGCGCACCTCGGGTCCGGGGCCGTGCGGGAGGTCGCAGAGGAGCGCCACCAACCCGTTCTGGTCCAGCGCTTGGTAGATTTCCCGCACCGCCTGCCGGCCCAGCGTGATGATCCGCATCCCATGCGCCGAGCGGTTGCGGACCACCTCCTCGTCGAGCGACCCCGGCATCGGATCGGCGACCGCGACGATGGGCATGCCGAACACGGCCGCCAGCGCCCCCGCCATGTCCCACGACCCCATGTGCGGGAGGGCCAGGATCGCGCCCCGACCCGCCTCCAGTGCCTCCCAGACGTGCTCCAACCCCTCGGGGACGATCAGCTCCCGGACTTGCTGGGGAGAGAGGTCACCGACGAGGAAGAAGTCGGCCAGCATCCGGCCGTAGCTCTCGAACGCCTGCCGCGCCAGCTCGGCGACGGCCGGGTCGTCCGCCGGCAGGCCGAGGAGCGCCGCGTAATTGGAACGGGCAGCGTCCCAACGGCCCGGCACCAGGCGGTAGCCGGCGTAGGTGAGCCACGCCGCCGCCCCGTACCGGAGCGCCGGCGGGGTGAGCCGGGTCAGACGGGCGCCGGCGCGATACCCCGCGGCGAGGAACCTCACGCCGCGCCAGTCTATCCAGCGGGTCGTAGGGGCCGCGTCCCTAGCGCTCGGGCACCTCGACCGGGGACTCCGCCGCCCGCCGCGCCGCCTCGCGCTCGATGAAGGTCTCGGTCAGCTGCCGCGCCTCGTTGTCGGTGTACTGAACCGGTGGTGACTTCATGAGATAGGAGCTGGGCCCCTCCAGCGCGCCCGAGAGGCCGTTGTCGAGCGCCAGCCTGCAGATCCGGACGGCGTCGATCACGATCCCGGCCGAGTTCGGCGAGTCGACCACCTCCAGCTTCAGGTTGATCTGCATCGGCACGTCGCCGAAGCCGCGCCCCTCGAGCCGGATCTCGGCGAACTTGCGGTCCTGCAGCCAGGGCACGTAGTCGGAGGGGCCGATGTGGACGTTCTGGTCCCCCACCTGGTAGTCGAGCTGCGAGGTGACCGACCGCGTCTTGGAGATCTTCTTGGACTGCAAGCGCGAGCGCTCGAGCATGTTGAGAAAGTCGGTGTTGCCGCCAAAGTTGAGCTGATAGGTGCGCTCGAGACGGACTCCACGCTCACGGAAGAGGCGCGCCAGCGTGCGATGGACGATGGTGGCACCGACCTGCGACTTGATGTCGTCGCCGATGATCGGCAGCCCTGCGTGCTCGAAGCGCTGCTGCCAGTAATGCTCGCGGGCGATGAAGACGGGGATGCAGTTGACGAAGCCGCAGCCCGCGGCGAGCGCCTGCTCCACGTACCACTTGGTGGCTTCTTCCGACCCTACCGGCAGGTAGTTGACGACCACGTCGGCACGGGTCGCCCGCAGGATCCCGACCACGTCGTCGGTCTCCCCGGGCGCTTTCTGAACGATGCTGGACAGGTACTCGCCGATCCCGTCCTTGGTCATGCCCCGATGCACCGTCACGCCCAGACGCGGCACCTCGGCGAACTTGACCGTGTTGTTGGGGCCTGACCAGATCGCGTCCGAGAGGTCCTTCCCGACCTTTTCCCTGTCGATGTCGAACGCGGCCACGAACTCGATGTCGCGTACGTGGTAGCCGGCGAGGTCGACGTGCATCAGCCCGGGCACGAATTCGTCCGCCGGCGCGTCCCGGTAGTACTGAACGCCCTGGATCAGGGCCGACGCGCAGTTGCCGACGCCGACGATCGCGACGCGCACCTTCCCGTCCTGCTTCCTTTGCATCTCACGACTCCCTTCGGATGTGTCCGCGGGCCGATCAGCGCGCGGCCAGGTCGACCGCGATGCGGCGGCCGGCGGTGAGCAGCTCCCAGAGCTGGCGCTGGCCCCGTCGCAGCCCGTCGAGGTCGAGCGAGCAGTAGACCTGCCGGCCCTGACGGCGTTGCCGCAGCAAGCCGCCCCGGCGCAGCAGCGCGAGGTGCCAGGACACTCGCGGCTGGGTCATGCGCAGGTCGCGCGCGAGCTCCAGCACGGTCTCCTCGACGTGCTCCTGGAGGAGCTCCAGGATGCGCAGGCGGGTGGGGCTGGCAAGTGCCTTCAGCTGCAGGAGCAGGAGGCGGCGCTCCGGAGATCCTTGCATCGACATTTGAGCATGCGAATCATAACCAATCAACTTTATTGCATGTGTCCTTCTTAGATCAAGTTTTCTTTATTCGTCGTCCCGAGACTCGGGAGCTTGAACTGACATCGCGCTGCTACCCTTTTGCACATGCCTGCGGACAGCAGCGCGACGCCGGTGCCGGCGCCCGCGAACGAGGCCAAGCGGCCGCCGCTGCAGCTACCCGCCGACCGCACCGAGGCCGGGACCACCGACCTCGCCCGGGGCCTGGTGGACGACGCCCAGAAACTGTTCGAGCTGCAGCTGCAGCTGGCCCGGACCGAACTCCGCGGCCTTGCCATCCGGAACGGAATCGCGATCGGGCTGATCGCCTTCGCGGCGCTGCTCTTGACGTTCGCGATCTTCGCCGGGGTACCGCTGATCGTGGTCGTGCTGGTGCCCAACCACGGGCTGGCGGCGATCATCTTCGCGGCCGCGTACGCGCTGGCGGCGATCATCCTCGCCATCGCCGGCCGCTTGACGCTCAAGCTGCAACCGCCTCCGCGCACCATCGCGGCGCTCAAGGAGACCAAGGAATGGCTGGTCCGTCAGATCTCGACAAGCAGATAGGCGCCGTCCGCGATTCCATGGAGTCGAGCATCGTGGTGCTGCGGGATCGCGGCAAGCGTGAGCTGAAGCGGGTGGAAAAGGCGGCGCTGATCGCGGCCGGGGTGGGAGCGGCGGCAGGCGTCGTCGTGATCGGGCTGGTGGTGATACGCCGCCTGCGGCGGCCGCCGACCCCACGCGAGCGGGTCGAGCGCGTGGTTCCACTCGGTTGGTGGGACCGCCTTCGCTCGGGAGTCGCCGGTCGGGTGCCGCCGGTGCGGCTGTACGTCGGCGACCGGCACCCGGGCGCCGAGCAGCAGCCACAACGCACGTGGCAGTCGAGCGCGCTCCACGTCGGGGAGGCGCTGGCGACCGCGGTCGGGACCCGGCTGGTGTCGGCGCTGCTTTACGACTTCCTCGAGCGTGTCGTGCAGCGCGGCGTGCCGCACAGCGGTGACCGACTTACGGAATCCTGACCGGGGTCCTACCCGGCCGTAACAGCACGAGCGAGATGCTCGTCAGATCGTGTGTCTGGGGTGTGAATAGCGCGACATGGGCAGGCGGCACCGGTGGCCGGCTCTGGTCGCGATCGCTGCGGCCCTCGTGCTGCTCGCGGGCTGTGGCCCCGGCGGCAGGATCCTCTTGACCCCGCCGCAGCTGAGAGCCTCTCAGCAGCGCGCCGCTCCCTGCGCGGCCCCGGACCCCGACAATGCCGTGTTTTCGCACGTCGAGGGGAACCACCTCCTCGACACCGCCCGGCGGGTTCTGATGCCGTACGGCGTCACGCTCTACGGTCTCGCGCGACCTCACTGGCAGGATGCGACCGCGGACCAGGAGTCGCTCATGAAGGGCGCGATCA
Source organism: Candidatus Dormiibacterota bacterium (assembly GCA_963808785.1). GTDB lineage: Bacteria > Chloroflexota > Dormibacteria > Dormibacterales > Dormibacteraceae > CAVTSA01. The sequence continues at coordinate 82,718 of CAWEGH010000009.1, forward strand.
CGGAGTGGTGCACCAACTTCATCCGGCTCCAGGTGGCGCCCGCCAATCTCTTCGATCAGCTGCCCTACGACCGCGACTACGTGCACGCGATCGAGGCGCAGGTCGCCTACGCCGCGAGCTGGAATCAGAACGTCATCCTGTCGGCACAGACCGAGTGGGATCAGGCCGGTGGGGGCGGTCCCAACCCGACCCCGCAGACGGTTCGCTTCTGGAAGGTGCTCGCGCCCCTCTTCAAGACCGATCCGCGCATCTGGTTCGACATCTTCAATGAGCCCCGGCTGGGCGCAGGGTCCCCCTCTGCCACCTGGCAGGTCTGGCAGGAGGGCGGTGTGGTCAACGGGATCACGTACGTGGGGATGCAGCAGCTGGTCGACGCCATTCGCACCAGCGGCGCTCCCAACCTGATCTTCGCCGAAGGTCCCGACCGTGGGGTGTCCCTGGCCGGCCTGCCCGGGCACCAGCTGACGGGCGCCAACATCGCCTACGCCGTCCACTCGGCCGCCGCCCGCACCCCCGCGCAGTGGAACCTCCGCTTCGGCGACGCGTCGGCGACCGTGCCCGTGCTGGATGACGCGTGGAGCCAGTCGGCCGCCGACAAGACCTGCTCGGCGAGCGCGGGGACGTGGGTCCCTCAGTTCTTGCTTTACCTCCGCCTGCATCAGATCGGCCTCGGCGTGTGGGGATTTCAGCCGGGTGTGCTGCTGACCAGCACCAACACCTTCGCCCCCACCACGATCCCGGCCGACTACGCGTGCCAGCCGGGCGCGAAGGAGGGCGACCGTAACACCCAGGGCGCCGGGCAGCTCGTCGAGCAGTATTTCCGCGCCTACTCGCGAACGCCCAGCTAGAGGGGGCCGGTACCCGAGGAGCAGCAGGAGTCCGGGTACTCGTCGTGCCGGTGGATCCAGAACGGGCCCGCTTCGGCTTCGTCACGGCCCTTCGGAACCAGGTCCATGTAGTGGTAGGCGACGTTCAGCATGTCCACGCCGCGCGCATAGGTCGAGTAGGTGTGGAAGATGCGCCCGTCGCCGTCCTTGAAGAACACGCTGATCCCGTGTCGCTCCGACCCGTGCGTGGGCTGCAGCCGGTAGTTGTAGTCCACCTGCCCTGACGCCAGTGCGTCTTCCGTAAAGGAGACCCCGTAGTCGAAGTTGAAGTCGCCGCCGGCCGACGAGTACCAGGGGAAGCGCCAGCCCATGCGCGCGCGGTAGGCGGCGATGGCGGGGTAGGGGGCGCGCGAGACGGCGACCATCGTGATGTCGCGGTGGTTCAGGTGGACCGTGACGCCGTCGATGTTGTCCAGCCAGTAGGAGCAGATAAAGCAGGCGGCGTCGGCCGTCCAGGTCGTCTTCGGCCCGGCGGTCTCCGGGTTGAACATCGCGTGGTAGACGACGAGCTGGCTACGGGCCTCGAACAGGTCGCCGAGCGTCCGCTCGCCGTGCTCGCCCTGGAACGTGTACTCCTGCTCCACCAACACCCAGGGCAGCTCGCGACGCTCACGGCTCAACTGGTCGCGCAGGCGCGTGAACTCCTTTTCGCGGAGGAGGTGCTCCTTCCGCGCCTCGATCCACTCCTCCCGCGAAACTACCTTGTTCGCCACCATCGGAAACCTCCTCGCGACCGGCAGGGAGATCGGAGCCTGCCCCGCGGGCACGCCGGGCCGGGCGCGCCCGGCAATGAGACGAACGGGCAGGCGCTGGATGGACACCGAGGGCGGGCGCGGTCAGGACCCGGCGCCGACCTCGGTCAGCCTGCGGGCGAGGAAGCGGCGTTCGGCCTCGGTGGGCGCCAGCCGGAGTGCTTCCCGGTAGGCCGCCGCCGCCGCCTCGGCGCGGCCCAGGCGGCGCAGGAGGTCCGCCCGCGTGGCGGGCAGCAGGTGGTAGTCGCGGAGGTGGCCGCCCGCCTCCAGCTGCTCCACCAGTTGCAGGCCGGCCGCGGGCCCGTCCGCCATGGCCACCGCCACCGCCCGATTGAGCTCGACCACGGCCGACGGCACCATCTCCGCCAGCCTGCCGTAGAGGTTGCTGATCTGCGGCCAGTCGGTGGCCTCCGCGCTCGGCGCCGTGCAGTGGCAGGCCGCGATCGACGCCTGCACCTGGTAGGGCCCCGGTTGCCCGAACCGGAGCGCCCGGGCCAGGACCCCGCACCCCTCGGCGACCGCGACCGCGTCCCACCGGCCGCGGTCCTGCTCATCGAGCGGGACCGGCTCACCTGCGGCGTCCAGCCGGCTGTCCCGTCGCGAGTCGTGGAGCAGCATCAGGGCGAGCAGGCCCAGCACCTCCGGCTCCCGCGCCATCAACTCGGCCAGCAGGCGACCCAGGCGAATCGCCTCCGCGCACAGGTTCCGGCGCACCAGGTCGGCGCCGGCGCTGGCGCTGTAGCCCTCGTTGAAGAGGGCGTAGACGACGGCGAGCACGCCCACCCTACGGGCCGGCAGGCGTGCCGGGGCCGGCACGCGGTACGGGATCCCGGCGTCGCGGATCTTCGCTTTCGCCCGCACCAGGCGCTTGGCCATGGTGTCGGTCGGGACCAGGAACGCACGGGCGACCTCGGCCGTCGTCAACCCGGCCACGGTGCGCAGCGTGAGAGCCACCTGCGCCTCCGCCGGCAGCGCCGGATGGCAGCAGGTGAAGATGAGCCGCAGCCGGTCGTCCTCGATCGCGGCCGGCGTTCGCGTTTCGGGCGGGCCCGGCATGCCGGTGGCCCGTGCCCCCGCCGCCTCCAGGAGCTTGGCCGTCCCGACCGCGGTCCGGCGCAGGCGGTCGACCGCCCGGTGGTGAGCAGTCGTTCGCAGCCAGGCGCCGGGATTCCGGGGGACGCCGTCGCGGTCCCAGCGCTCCAGGGCGCGGGCGAACGCGTCCTGAGCGCAGTCCTCCGCCAGATCCCAGTCGCCGGTGGTCCGGATCAGGTAGGCGACCACGCTCGCCCACTCGGCGCGATACGCTCGGTCGACGGCCGCCGCTACATCTCCCAGAGCGGCCTCACCTCAATGGTGCCGATGCGGGCGATTGGGACCTGCGCGGCGACCTCGATCGCCTCGTCCAGGTCCGCGCACTCGACCACGATCACCCCCAGGATCTGTTCCTTGGTCTCGGCGAACGGCCCGTCCGCGATCACCAGGTCCCCGTCGAAGACACGCACCGAGGTGGCGGCACCGGTCGGGCGCAGCCTGATGTTGGCCCTGAGTCGGGGCCCAAGGCTCTTGAAGAGGGCGGTCAGCGCCTCCTGATCGGAAGGCGTGGCACCCGGCGCGGTCTCGTCACGAGCGATCAGCAGCGCGTACTGCATGCGCGTCTCCTTGAGCGCCATTTTCAGGTCTCATGCCCGGAAGACGAACGGGGGTGGCCGAAATGGACCGCCCTGACCCACCCCGGAAAAGGGGCGCGTGCGTTCGGCGCCGGCGCCGCGCTACGAGGTGGCGGTGGGACGCAGCGCTCGGTTGCCGGCCGAGGTGATCGCCTTCAGCGACGCGCGCACGATGTTGGTGTCGATGCCCACGCCCCAGACCACGGCGCCCTCCAGCTCGCACTCGACGTAGGCAGCGGCGTGCGCGTCGCCGCCCGAGCTGAGGGCGTGCTCCACGTAGTCGAGCACCTTGAGCTCCAGTCCCAGCTGGCCGAGCGCGGCCACGTAGGCGGCGATGGGCCCGTTGCCGGTGCCTTCGAGCAGGCGCTCCTGGCCGTCCCAAAAGGCGTCGATCAGAACCCGGTCGGTACCCGGCTCCAAGGGCGCCGCCTCGGCATAGGTGTGAAGCGCGAGCCGGCTCCAGGGCTGATCGTCCTGGTCCAGGTACTCGTCGCGGAAGATCGACCACATCTCGGCCGGCGTCACCTCCCCGCCCTCGGCGTCGGTGCGGGCCTGGATCACCTTCGAAAACTCGATCTGGAGGCGGCGCGGAAGGTCGAGATGGTGCTCCGCCTTCATCACGTAGGCGACGCCACCCTTGCCGGATTGTGAGTTGACCCGGATCACCGCCTCGTAGGTGCGACCGACGTCGCGGGGGTCGATGGGCAGGTAGGGCACGTCCCAGTGCGCGTCGTCGACGCCGATCCCGGCGGCGCCGGCATCCAACTCCATCTGCTCCAGGCCCTTTTTGATCGCGTCCTGATGGCTGCCGCTGAACGCGGTGTAGACCAGGTCTCCGGCGTAGGGGTGGCGCTCCGGCACCTCCAGCTGGTTGCAGTACTCGACGGTCCGCTTGATCTGGTCGATGTCCTCGATGTCCAGCTCCGGGTCGACGCCCTGACTGAACAGGTTGAGCGCCAGGGTGATCAGGCAGACGTTGCCGGTGCGCTCCCCATTGCCGAAGAGGCAGCCCTCCACCCGCTCCGCCCCGGCCATGTAGGCGAGCTCCGCGGCGGCCACGCCGCAGCCACGGTCGTTGTGCGGGTGGACCGAGAGCAGGATGCCCTCGCGACGGGCCAGGTGGCGATGCATCCATTCGATCTGGTCGGCGTAGATGTTGGGCGTCGCCACCTCGACCGTGTTCGGCAGGTTGATGATCACCTTCCGCTCCGGCGTGGGCTCCCAGATCTCCGTCACCGCGTCACAGATCTGGCAGGCGAAGTCGAGCTCGGTGGCGCTGAACGACTCCGGCGAGTACTCGAGCGCGATCTTGGTGCCCTCCGCGGCGGCCCGGGCGGCGAGCTCCTTGATCTGACGAGCGCCGGTGGTCGCGATCTCGATGATCCCGGCGCGGTCCTGGCGGAAGACGACGCGGCGCTGGGTGGTGGAGGTCGAGTTGTAGAGGTGCACGATGGCGCGCCGGGCGCCGCGGATGGCCTCGAAGGTGCGGTCGATCAGCTCCGGCCGCGACTGCGTCAGCACCTGGATGAACACGTCGTCCGGCACCAGGTCCTGTTCCACCAGGATCCGGCAGAAGTCGAAATCGGTCTGGCTCGCCGACGGGAAGCCGACCTCGATCTCCTTGAATCCCATCCTGACCAGCAGGTCGAACATCGCGCGCTTGCGCTCGCCGTTCATGGGGTCGATCAAGGCCTGGTTGCCGTCCCGCAGGTCGACGGCGCACCAGCGGGGGGCCCGCGTGATGACACGGTCCGGCCAGGTGCGGTCGGGAAGGTCGATGGGCGTGAACTGGCGATAGCGCCCGGACGGCATCGACGACCGGCGTTGGGGCGGGAACTGCACCGGCGTCCGGGCTACGGGGGTCTGGGTCACGGGGTCCTCCTCGGTGGATTCCTAATGGGCAGCGACCGGCCAGGCGCCGCGTTCGGCGCCGGAATCCCCGCGACGAGGGAGCCGGCCTGTTATCGGACCCCGTCGCGGCCGCTAAGAAGGAGCAGCCCGGACCACATAGGTATTGCGCACAAGAGTACACGCGGTCGGCCCGGTCTGCCCCACAGAAGGGTCCGTCGCTACCCCGGGCGCCGGGCGAGCAGGTACAGACCGATGGCGTAGCAGGCGAGGGCGAGCGCCCAGACACCACCCATGATCATGGAGCTGAAGTCGTGGCCGTAGATGACGAAGCTGGCTCCGTTGAATCCGGCTCCGATGATGGCGAGCGCGCCCCCGATGGCGGTCGCGGCGTAGGCCGGTATGCGCACGCGCACCGCCACCACCGCCAGGGCCACGGCTCCCACCACCAGCGCCAGGCCGAAGGCGGCGTGGACGGCGGCCCAAATCGAACCCTGCGAGATGACCCAGGCGATGGCCGGGACGAGGCCGCCGAAGTAGTCCGGGGAGTTGGCGCCGGGATGGTTGGCGGGGAGGCTCACGAACAGGTTCGTGACCAGCCCCAGCAGGTACTGCACGAGCAGCAGCAGACAGGCGAGCAGGTTGACCACGACCAGCCGGCTGGTGACCCGCTGGCTCAGCGGCGCCCGGCTCACGGAGTTTGCCCGGGCGCCGGATGCAGGTCCGGGACCACCCTCAGTGCCGCGCCGCGCTCGGCATCGCCGAGCTGGCGGTCGAACTCCGATTGCCAGATCAGCTCCGCCTCCAGCCGGTACTCGCCGCGACGGAACGCGCCCACCTCGAGGAATCCCAGGACGCCCTGCTCCTGGAGACGGCGGCGCTCGGTTCGCATCGCCTCCAGCTGTGCGACGACCCGGGCGCGGCGCTCGCCGAGTCGCCGGCGCAGGTCGCCCAGCCCGGCGCCGCTCGCGAAAAGGAGGACGACGGTGACGGCGTCGGGACCGAGCGGTATCTGGTCCAGCGCCGCCTCCCGCTGGATGGTCAGCTCCACGCGACCCTCGTCGGTGATCTCGTAGACGGTGCGCGTCGGGTGCCGGCCGACCTGCTCGGTCCGCACCGCGCGGATCAGGCCATCGGTTGCCAGCCGTCGCAGCTCTCCGTAGAGCGCCCCGGCGGTGACGCCGCCCCATGCCTCGGCGTTGGTGAGCTCGCTCGTGCGTCGCACCTGGTGTCCGTGCATCGGCCCCCGCTCGGCGAGCAGGCCCAGGATCATCAGGCGGCTGACATTCATCTGAGACTAGTCTGAGCCGACTAGTCTCCGGCTGTCAACAAGGCTCCCCCGCCGCGTACCAGAGCACCTGCTTAACGCCGCCATCGTCGTGGCCTAACGATCGCTTTATCTCTGGGGCCGGACACTTCATCCCCCGGGTGGTAACCGCCGGTCTCTCGTTGTTCAGGGAAAGGGGAAGTTCTCTGATGCTCTGGAGTCGAACCGCTCTCGCGGGTCTCACCGCCACGCTCTCGGCAGTGGTCCTGCTGCTCGGCGCCGTGGACGTCAACGCGTTCGGCCCACCGGGACCGCCAACGAGCACTCCGATCCGGCACCTGGTCGTGATCTTTGACGAGAACATCTCGTTCGACCACTACTTCGGCACCTACCCCTACGCGACCAACCCGCCGGGTGAACCCTCGTTCGACGCCAGGCCCGGCACGCCCACCGTGAACGGGCTCTACAACCAGATCGGACCTAACGGGCCGGCCGGGCCGCTCTTGACGAACAACCCCAACCTTTCGAACCCGCTGCTCCTCGGTCGCGGGGATCCGATGACCTGCGACCAAGACCACGGCTACACGGCGGAGCAGCAAGCGGCCGACCTGGGCGCCGAAGACATGTACGTCCAGGACACGGGTAACCAGGCCAAGCTGGCGCCGTGTCTCAGCACCTTCACGGTGAACGGCCAGCCGGAGCCGGTGCCCGCCGGGGCCGCGTCCAACTACGCCGTGATGGACTACTACGACGGCAACACCACCACCGCGCTCTGGAATTACGCGCAGCAGTACGCGATGAGCGACAACGCCTACGGCACCGGCTATGGACCCTCGACCAACGGCGCGCTCAACGTCACGTCGGCGAACACCTTCGGCGTGCAGTGCGGGCCGGTCAGCGGAGCCGGCCCGGCGACGATCAATGCCTCACCCTGCGCCGCCCCCGATGGGCTCGACACCGCCTCCCCCGCGACCTCGGACATCACGACGGCGAAGGCGACTTCGGACGTCGGTCCTGGCACCGACGTGGGCGACGCCGACCCCACCTACGACATCTGCTCCTATCTCCCCAGCTCGGACGGCGGTGACGGGCGCATGCCGGCCGCCACCATGACCCTGGGCGGTCAGAACATCGGCAACGAGCTGAATACCGCCGGCGTCACCTGGGGCTGGTTCGAGGGTGGCTTCGACGACGGGTACGTGCCCGGTCACGGAACCCAGCCCACCACCGCTCAGATCTGCAGCGAGTCGCACCACAACCTCGGCGGCTCCACCGTGACCGACTACATCCCGCATCGCGAGCCGTTCCAGTACTACCCGTCGACCGCCAACCCGATGCACCTGCCGCCGACGTCGGTGGCGAGGATCGGGCAGACCGATCAGGCGAACCACCTGTACGACATGGCGGACTTCTGGGCCGCGGCGTACGCCGACAATCTGCCCGCCGTCTCCTATCTGAAAGCGCCCGCCGACCAGGACGGTCACGCCGGGTACTCCGACCCGCTCGACGAGCAGACCTGGCTGACGAGCACCATCAACCACCTGGAGCGCTTGCGGAGCTGGTCCTCCACCGCGGTCGTCATCGCCTGGGACGACTCCGACGGCTGGTACGACCACGTGCTGGGCCCGGTCGTTTCGCAGTCCCAGAGCTCGCAGGACGCGCTCACCGGGGCCGGGTCCTGCGGCAAGAGCCCGAGCGCGGTTCCCCAGACCTCGAACGGGGCCCCCGAGCAGGGCCGCTGCGGCGTCGGGCCGCGCCTGCCCTTCCTGGTCGTCTCCGACTTCGCCAGGTCGAACTTCGTCGACAACACGATGATCGATCAGAGCTCGGTCGTGAAGTTCATCGAGAGCAACTGAGGGTTTCGACTTCACGCGGCCGTTCAATCACCCGTTGTTCTTGAACACGGAGACGGGAGAACCAAGCTTCGACCACTGAGCATGGCTGACCGCGCGTAGGACTCGTTGGTGCACCATCGGGGCTTTCCTCGCGCCTTTAGGACCCGTTGGTGCACCATCGGGGCATAGGAGACCGACCCGCGGTCATTTGCCTTGACGCCCCGTCCCGCCGGGTGTTACGTTCGCCGCGGAGGGACGCGCAGCCTTGGGACGATTGAGTTCAGGCCCACCCGTTGCGCTTGCAGCCGGCTGGCACGGCATCGGACAGTTGCCCGCCCGGCAGATGGTGGCCGCCGTCCTGGTGGCGGCCATCTTCCTCTTCCTGGCCGCGTGGTGGCTCCAGTCGAGAGACGAAGGCGAAGCACTATGACCACCTCCCCGTGCGCGGCCGCCACGCCCACCGCCCTGAGCACTGGAGCCTCACGGAAATGTCTGCAACCGCACCGCCCACGAGCACGGACCCAGGCTTCCATCGTCTGAGGACCGGTGTCCTCCGGGTCCCGGACGTCGTCTTCACGTCGGTCGCGACGCAGGCGCCCGGCGGCGCGGTCGCGCTCAACTTCTTCTTCGCGGTCCTGTTCGCGGGGTCGGGCTTTCCGCTCGCGATGCTGGTCTCCCTGGTCGCGACCATGTTCCTCGCCAGCACCCTCTCTCAGTTCTCCAAGCACCTGAGCTCGAGCGCAGGGTTCGGCGTCTTCGTGTCGCGTGGACTCGGGGCCCGCGCCGGCTTCTTCACGTCCTGGTGCGCGCTCTTCTACGGGTTCCTGTTCCCGGCCGAGGTGGTGGTGCTGATCTCGCAGGTGATCACCAACCTCCTCAACCCGGTCCTCCACACCAACATCCCGTGGCAGGTGGTCGACGTCCTCTTCATCGCCATCATCTGGTTCTTCGCCTACACCGGCATCAAGCGCTCGGCCCGGGTGGCGATCGTCACCGGCAGCATTGAGATCACCCTCTTTTTGATCCTCGGCATCCTGCTCGTCGTCCACGCGGGCAGGGCGAACACCCTGATCGTGTTCACCCCCACCACCGGCATGTTCGGGCTCGCCTGGGGCCTGATCTACGGTTTCCTCTCGTTCACCGGCTTTGAGTCGGTGGCCTCTCTGGGCGAGGAGACCGCGAACCCGAAGAAGCTGATCGGGCGCTGCGCCTTCTTCGCGCTGCTGGCGGTCGGCGTGTTCTACGTGTTCCTCGCGTACGCCGGGGTCGTGGGCTGGGGCCTCGGCAAGCTGACCGGCGGGAGCGGGCCCGCGTACTTCGCGAACGACACCTTCGCCTACGGCACGCTCGCCGCCCGGATCTGGCCCCCCTTCCAGTGGCTCATCCTGCTGGCGGTCGTCAACAGCGTCATCGCCTGCTCCCTGGCCGCCCTCAACTTCGCGGCCCGGTATTTCTACTCGCTGGGACGGCTGCGGCTCCTCCCGGCCCGGCTGGGACAGGTTCAGCCCAAATACAAGACGCCCTCGATGAGCATCCACCTGATGGGCATCATCACCCTCGTCCTGTCTCTGGGTCTCGGGACCTGGTGGGGTCCTACGATCGCCTTCGGCTTCCTGGCCACCGCGTTCACCTACGGCTGGATCCTGATGTTCGGCATGGCCAACATCGCCCTGCCGTTCTTCTATCTCAAGGAGCACCGGGTCGACTTCAGCGTGGTCCGGCACATCGTGTTCCCGGCGATCGGGACGATCGCGCTGGTACCGGCCCTGTTCGCACCCGTCCTGCCCTATCTGCCCCAGTTCAGTTCGGCGGGCCCGGTAGCCTGGCAGCTGGTGGCGACGGTGCCGCTGACGGTGATCTGGGCCATCATCGGCGTGGTGCTGGCGATGACCATGAACCGGCAGCGGGTGGACCGGGCGCTCCGCCTTGGCGAGGACCAGGACCTCACGGGCGGTCACCCCGGCTACGCGGAGGCGATGGCGGCCACCAAAGCAGACTGACGGACGCACAACGTTCACGGAAATGAGAGGAGGCGCGGGCACGTGAAGACACAACCCGTTCAACTGGTCGATCACCCACTGGCGACACTGACCCCGGAGGAGGTGCGGCGCGCGACCGGGGTCCTGCGCCGGGAGGGCCGGCTCGGGGAAGCCGTCCGGGTCCACAGCATGATCCTGCAGGAGCCTTCGAAAGAGGTCGTACAGGCTTTCGAGCCCGGCCGGCCGTTCGACCGCACGGTCATGGTGGTGCTGCGGGACAGGCGGGAGCGGATCACCTACGAGGCCGTGGTGTCGATCTCCGACGACGAGCTTCGCAGCTGGCGGCCGCGCACCGACGTTCAGCCACTTTTCAACCAGGTCGAGCTGGACGAGAGCGAACGCGCCATCAAAGCGAATCCGGAGTGGCAGGCGGCGATGCGGCGGCGCGGCGTCGAAAACCCGGAGCTGGCCCAGATCGACCCCTGGCCGTCGGGCTGGTTCGGACCTGAGGACGACCCGGGCCGCCACCGCGTCATGCGGGGCCTGACCTGGGCCCGCAGCCGGGCCGAGGAGAACGCCTACGCGCGGCCGATCGAGAACCTGGTCGTCTTCTTCGACCTCGACACGATGGAGGTGCTCTCGATCGAGGACGGGCCCGCGGTCACGGTCCCGGCGCGCTCCGCCGAGTACACCTCGACCGCCCTCCTGGACACCGGCAACTATCCACACCTCCCGGGCGGGGTGCGCACCGATCTGCGACCGCTCGAGATCACGCAGCCCGACGGCCGCAGCTTCACCGTCGAGGGCAACCTGGTCCAGTGGCAGCGATGGCGCTTTCGGGTCGGCTTCACCCAGCGCGAGGGTCTGGTCCTGCACACGATCGCGTATCACGACCGCGGCCGTTGGCGGCCCGTGCTGCATCGCGCGTCGCTGTCGGAACTCTACATCCCCTACGGCGATCCCGGGCTCAGCCAGTACCGCAAGAACGTCTTCGACATGGGCGAGGTCGGACTCGGTAACTGCACCAACTCTCTGGAGCAAGGCTGTGACTGCCTGGGGGAGATCCAGTACCTGGACGGACTGATCATCGACGCGGCGGGTGAGCCGGTCGAGATCAAGAACGCGATCTGCCTCCACGAGGAGGACGAGGGTCTGCTCTGGAAGCACTACGACGGCAAGACCCGACACGCCGAGGTACGCCGGTCACGCCGCCTGGTCATCTCCAGCATCGCCACCGTCGGCAACTACGAGTACGCGTTCTACTGGTACCTGCGGCAGGACGGATCGATCGAGTACGAGGTCAAGCTGACCGGCATCATCTCCAACGGCTCGGTCGACGATGGCGTCCAGCCGACCCATGGCACCGTGGTCGCGCCCAACGTCTACGGGTCCAACCACCAGCACTTCTTCAACGTACGGCTCGACATGACCGTGGATGGGAACCGCAACTCCGTCTACGAGGTGGACAGCGTGGCCGATCCCGCGGGGCCCGAGAACCCGAACGGCAACTGCTGGCGCACCGTCTCCACGCTGCTCGAAAGCGAATCGAAGGCCCGGCGGTCGGTCGATCCTCAGGCGGGGCGCTACTGGCGGGTCGTCAACCCGGCTCAGCGCAACGGACTCGGCGGCGAAGTCGGCTACAACCTGATGCCGGGCGACACGGTGCGCTCCTTCTTCCAGCCCGACGCGCCCGGCCTGCGCCGCGCCGGCTACGTCACTAGCCAGCTTTGGGTCACCGCGTTCGACCCCGAGCAGATGCACGCGGCGGGCGCGTATCCCAACCAGAGCCCGGGCGGCGACGGGCTGCCGGCCTGGATCCAGGCCGACCGGCCCCTGGCGGACACCGACGTGGTGGTCTGGCACACGATGGCCGCGCACCACGTGCCGCGCCCGGAGGACTGGCCGGTGATGCCGGTGGCGCGCATCAGCTTCATGCTCAAGCCCTCCGGGTTCTTCGACCACAACCCGGCGATCGACGTGGCGCCTCCCGCGGCCTGCGTCCACGACGGCCACAGGAATGGTGCGTGAGCCTGGCGGCTCAAGGCCTGATCGACGTACCGGGCGGGCGCGTCTGGTACGAGCGGGTGGGGAGCGGCGACGCGGTGCCGCTCCTCGCCCTGCACGGCGGTCCCGGGTTCACCCACGAGTACCTGCGATCGCTGGCGGCGCTTGCTGACACGCGCCCGGTCGTCTTCTACGATCAGCTCGGTTGCGGCCGGTCCGACCGTCCCCAGGACCCGGGACTGTGGACGGTCGAGCGCTCGGTGGCCGAGCTGCAGGCGGTGCGGTCAGCGCTCGGGCTCTCGCGCGTGCACCTGCTCGGACAGTCCTGGGGCAGGATGCTGGCGACCGAATACGTGCTCGGCAGGCGGGACGGGGTCGTGACGCTGACCCTGGCCAGCCCCTGCATCAGCATCGAGCGCTGGATCCAGGACGCCCACCGCCTCAAGAACGACCTCCCGGAGGAGGTGCAGCGCACGATCGATGAACACGAGCGCAGCGGCAGCACCGCCTGTCCCGAGTACACGGCCGCGACGCTCGTCTACTACCGGCGTCACGTGTGCCGGATGCGGCCCTGGCCGGCCGACCTGGAGAGGGCGTACGCCGGGGTCGGGAACGCGGTCTACGAGACGATGTGGGGACCGAGCGAGCTCACCGTGACCGGATGTCTGCGCACGTTCGACCGCTCGGACCACCTGCCTGAGATCGACGTCCCGACGCTGTTCACCTGCGGTCGTTACGACGAGGCGACCCCCGAGACCGTCGCCTGGTACCAGAGCCTCGTCCCCGGCGCCGAGCTGACGGTCTTCGAGGAGAGCGCGCACCTGGCCCATCTCGAGGAGCGGGAGCGGTATGAGGCGGTGGTGTGGGAGTTCCTGGCTCGGGGAGAGGCGACCGCTGCTTAGCCAGGAGCTCAGCGGCCAGACGGCCCTGGTCACGGGCGGAACCTCCGGGCTCGGCCTGGCCGTGGCCCGTGCCCTGCTGGACGAGGGCGCGTCGGTGGTGCTGGTGGGACGCGATGAGCGCCGGGGAGCGGAGGCGGAGGCGCGCCTGGCGGCCCAGGGCCGGGCCCGGTTCGTCGCCGCCGACGTCCGCCGGCCGGACGCCATGGAGGCCGCGGTCGGAGAGGCGACGCGCGACTCCGGCCGGCTCGGCGTGCTGGTGGCAAGCGCCGGGGTCGGCGTCGTGCAGCAGCTGCTGGACACGCAGCCGGACGATTGGCGATGGATCTGGGAGACCAACGTCAGCGGTGTCCTGTTTGCGGCCCAGGCCGCCATGCGCTCGATGCGTCGCACGGGCGGCGGCTCGGTGGTCCTGATCGGATCCGACGCGGGCGTGCTCACGGAACGCTCGATCGGGGCCTACTCCGTCACCAAGACGGCGGTGGTCGCGATGACGAAGGCGCTCGCCCTCGACGGGGCGGAAGGCGGGATCCGCGTCAACTGCGTCTGCCCCGGCTACTTCGAGCCCGGGATGCGTCACTTCCCGGACCGCGGGGGTCAGGAGGACGCCTCAACGAGTGGGTATACCGACCCGCCGAAGCCTCCGACGGGACGGTACGCCGACGTCACCGAGATCGCGCGCGCGGTGCTCTACTTCGCCCTTCCCGCGTCCAGCTTCAGCACCGGGAGCGTGCTGCTGGTCGACGGTGGCGCCACCGCCGGCATCCCGTAAGAGGCCGGTTCACCTCACACTGTCCACCCTCCGGGATTCCGCGTCTCAGGCGGTCACGGACTGGGCCGCCAGCTGGGCCAGCTGCTGGACCAGCTGAATGCCGGTGTACACGGTGTCGTTGTTCTGGGTCAGGGCGGCGATCAGGAGCGTCTGACCGTCGTAGGTGACGATGCCTTCGGACGTGACCGCCCAATCGGTGTCGCCGTTGATGTTCAGCCACCCGTCCTTGACCGCGAACGCGGTCTGGGCATCGGCCACCACCGGGACCCCCCAGGCCTGGTCCGAGCTCACGTTCTCCATCAGATTCAAGATGTAGGCGCGCTTCGACTTGTCGAGGGGCGAGGAGTGGTTCTCCAGTTGGTAGAGGAGCTGGACCTGACCCCAGGCGCAGGTTGTGGTGAGGCCCCAATAAGGCCCGGAGCCGGGCGCCGTGCAGGACACTCCCAGCCGCTTGTTGGCGGCCGCCAGGGCCGAGCCGCCGCCGATGTCGTTCCAGAGGTGATCGGCGGAACCGTCGTCCGAGTCCTCGATCATGCTCGTGGCCTCGCTGTCCTCGTCGGCGGTGAGGACCTCGTCGGATGTCTGCAGCTGCAGCAGCAAGGCTTCCAGGATGTCGACCTTGACCAGGCTGGCGGTGACCTGACCGCTTGAAGAGCCGAACGTGAACCGGGCGCCGGTCTTCAGGTTGCGGACCGCCACCGAAACACTGCCCCTCGGCAGCGCGGCCGCGAGCGCGGCCATCTGCGCGGAGGGACTCGACGGCCGGGGCGCCACAGATGGGCCGGTCGCCCTGGGTACGGGCGCGGCGGGCACCGGCGGCGAGGAGGGTCTGGGGCTGGGCGGCGTCGACGGTTTGGTCGCCAGGGCTCGCCGCGCCAATGGTTCAATCCCGGCAGCGCGCACGAACGCGGTCAACCCCGCTACAGCCAGCAGCAGCGCGACCACAAACGCGACGATGGGAAACGACAGGCGGCGCCGGACATCGTCCGGATGCTGCACGCGGAACAGAGTACACAGACCGGCTTTCCCGCGAGAAGCCGTCGTCGAAGCCGGCTCAGGGGGTGAGCGGACTCCCGAAGCCGGCCGCCGGGGTGGGCAGCCACCACTCTTCGCCGCGCTCGGTGCGCACGTACTCCGGCCACGGGAGGTCGACCGGGGGCGGGAAGTCCTCGGGCAGCAGGGGCGCTGACCAGCGCCGTCCTCCCACCCCACCCTCGGTGCGCCGCTCGAACTCCTCGCGCGCCCGGGCCAGGGTGTCCGGCCGCGTGAGCAGGTCGAGGAACGTCGCCGCCATCGTCTTGCCGGCCACGAACATCCCGGGGTCGATCGCGGCCGGAAGTCCGCCGACCGCGTTGTCGGCCCAGGCCGGATAGGCAGGTTCTCCGGCGCCCGGGCGCAGACGCGGACGTGCCGTGAAAAGCCGGACGGTGGGCGCGTGCCAGGTGTAGTCGACGTAGTCGTCGGAGGTGAAGTTGTGCTGCCAGGCCGGGAGCGCCCCCCGGAGTGCTTTTTCGTGCGTCTGGGGGTCCTCCAGCCGGTCGGCCCCCTCCTGGTAAGGGTTTTCCGTGACCCGGCGTCCCAATGTCCGCTGAATCTCGCGCCCGAACTCGCGCGCCTCCTCGGAGTAGGAGGGCGGCCCGACTCGCTCCAGGTTCCGGTAGGTGAGCTCGGCGAGTGCCAGGTTGGGGAGCCCGACCCGCGTTTTCGTGACCCAACGCACGTGGGCCTGGCAGCCGGTCGCCGCCGCCACGTGCCGGGCGTTCTGCTGCAGCACCTGCGAGATCCGCTCCTGGATCTCCAGCGTCGGGCTGCGCCACGAGTACTGGATCTGGGCCAGGCGCGGCGGCAGGTTGTCGGAGGTCGCGTCGCCGCCCACCATCACGAACTCGTTCAGGGTCCAGCTGCCCGTGTGCGGGAACATCCCCTCCTTCAGGTACTTGGTGGTCGTGTACATGAGGCACAGCGCGTCGATGGCGCCCGGGCAGCGCGCGGCGGCATGGGAGCCGCCCTGTGCGGGAGCGAACCCCGGAGCGACCCAGGCTTCCGGCTCCGCGCACTCGAAGGTGATCACCGCACTCCAGTAGGAGCCGCACGCGGTCTCCCACTCCACGGTGTTGGTCTCCTTCGGGTGGTAGGCCAGGAAGGCGTCGAACCCGTCGAAGTATCCCTTCGCGGCGTGGACCGGCTTGGAGCCGCACACCTTCTCGGCCGGCTCGCCGAACACGACGATCGTGCCCGGGATCCGGTGGTGCTCCATCGTCGCCTTCGCCGCCAGCGCGCCCGTCACAGACGCCACGCCGAGCATGGAGTGGGGGTCGGTGTGGCCGGCCGCCCAGGGGTGCAGGCCCTCGCGCGGCGCCCGGTGCGTAACCACCTGCTGCGAGTTGCCGGGGACGGCGTCGTACTCGGCGTAGGTGCCGAGACGGGGCGAGCCCTCGCCCCAGGTAGCGCGGAACGCGGTCGGCATGCCGCCGGTGCCTTCGTCGACCTGAAATCCCTCGGCGCTCAGCAGCGACCGGTAGGCGGCGGCCGACCGGTACTCACGCCAGGCGGGCTCGGCGTAACGCCAGATCTCGCAGTCGAACTCGGAGAGCCGGCTGCGATTGTCCTCGATCCACTGCAGCGCAAAGGCCTTCGCCTGCTCGGTATCCGTCATCACGCCCTCCCTGTGTGCTGTCGGCGCCCGCGGCGCGGACGCCGCCGCTCGAAGGGTAGCGCGCGGTGTCAGTTGAGGCGCGGGTTCAGAGGAAGGGTCGAGATCATCGCCAGCTGGCCGCCCTGGCGCCGCAGGACGTCGCCCCAAAGTGACGCCGGGCGCGGAGTGAAGGGGTCGCGGGGACGGGACGCGACCTTGTACCAGCCTCCGATCTTGATCTCGCTTTCGAGCTGGCCCGCGCTCCAGCCCGCGTACCCGGCGAAGATGCGCAGCCGTTCCAGGCGGGCCGCCACCTGGACCGGCTCGCCGTCCAGGTCCACCAGCCCCAGCCCGGGCAGGCCCGGCAGCCCCAGGCCCTGCCAGCCGGGCGGCTCCTCCAGCCCCTGCAGCCGAGCCAGGCAGAGGGCGCCCTCGATGCCGACCGGGCCGCCGCCGAACAGCACCGCCGGCCGGCCCACGTACCCGCCCCAGGCCGGCAGCGCCTCGGCCACGGTCGCCTCCGACGGCCGGTTGAGGACGATCCCCAGGGACCCTTCGTCGTGGTGTTGGAGGACGAGCACGACGGTGCGGACGAAGTTCGGGTCCGCCAGCTGGGGCGACGCGATGAGCAGTCGTCCGGCGAGGCTCTCGGGCACGGCCACTACAGTTTCGCTCGCGCGACCTCCGCGATCAGGGACTGGCGCGGCGCAGTTCCCCCGCCGCCGCCTCCACCGCGTCGACGATCCCCAGGTAGCCGGTGCACCGGCAGAGGTTGCCAGACAGCTCTTCGCGGATCCGCTGGCGAGTGGGCGCCGGGTCGCGGCGGAGCAGATCGAGCGCTGACAGCAGCATGCCGGGCGTGCAGAACCCGCACTGCAGACCGTGGTGGTCGGCGAACGCGCGCTGCAGCGGGTGCAGGGTTCCGTCCGGGGCCGCCAGCCCCTCCACCGTCAGGACCTGGCAGCCATCGGCCTGGACGGCAAACAGCAGGCAGGCCCGCACCGGCTCACCCTCGAGGAGGACGGTGCACGCACCGCAGACGCCATGCTCGCAGCCGAGGTGGGTACCGGTCATACCCAGGTCCTCGCGCAGTGCGTCGGCCAGCGTCTTCCGCGGTTCCACGTCCACCTCGCGCTGCCTGCCGTTGACGCTGAACGACGCCTTCACAACTGGTTTCTCCCGGCGCCTCGCTCGGCGTCGGTGACGGCGGCGGCGACCAGTTCCCCCACCAGCGCCCGCCGGTAGCGCGCGCTCGCGTGCAGGTCGTCGGTTGGATCGACCTCCGCCCGAGCCGCCTCGCAGGCGGCCGCCAGACGGGCGGCGTCGACCTCGCCCCCGTCGAGGAGCGCCTCCGCCCCGGGGCAGCGCAGGGGCACCCCCGCCACCCCGCCCACCGCGATGCGCCAGCCGGTGGCGAACCGCGCCGCGCAGACGAGAACGAGCGCGAAGTCGCCCGGCCGGCGCACCATCTCCGCCAGCCCCCAGAGCTGTGGCAGCGGCGCGCGCACGGACACCACCAGGTCGGTTTCGGCGAGAGAGGTGAGGAGGGCGCCCAGGAAAAGGTCCTGGGCGGCGACCTCACGCCGGCCCGAGTGCGACGCCACCTCCAGCGTCATGCCGAGCGCGGTGGCGCAGACCGGCAGCTCGGCCGCAGGATCCGCGTGAGCCAGGCTGCCCGCGATCGTCCCCCGCGAGCGGATCGCGGGGTGCCCGATCAGAGCCGCCGCCCGGGCGAGCAGCGGATGCTCCGTCTGCCGCGCCAGGCGCGCGTGGCGCACCAGCGCGCCGAGACGTACCTCGCCGTCGCGCACCTCGACCCCGTCCAGACCCGGGATCCGGTTGACGTCGACCAGCACGGTGGGGCGGGCGAGGCGCAGTGCCAGCAGCGGCACCAGCGATTGCCCACCCGCCAGCACCTTGGCCCCCTCCCCCGCCTCCGCCAGCGCGTCTACCGCCTCCTCGACAGACCCCGCCCGCACGTACTCAAACGGCGCCGGCTTCACCCCTCCGCACCTCCACCGTCCCCCCGGGGGCCATCTGTAGACACATGGCCCGAAAAACCGGTGCCAGGCGGTGCATCTGTCGACAGATGGCCCCCCGGCGGCGGGTGGAGGAGGTCGAAGACGTAGGACGGGCTGAGCGGGAGGCGGTCGACGCGGACTCCGAGCGCGTCGGAGACGGCGCAGGCGACCACCGCGGCCGGCCCCAACGTGCCGCCCTCGCCCACGCCACGGACCCCGAGCGGGTTGTCGGCCGGCTTGTCCACGTGATCCAGCACCAGCTCGGGAATGTCGGTGGGGCCGGGCAGCAGGTAGTCCAGCAGCGTCCCCGTGGCCAGGTTGCCGTCGAGGTCGTAGATCAGATGCTCGAGCAGCGCGCCGCCGATCCCCTGCGCGATGGCGCCCACGATCTGTCCCTCCACGATCTGCGGGTGGATCTGGCGCCCGGCGTCCTCCACGCAGACCCACTTCAGGATCCGCAAGCGCCCGGTCTTCCGCTCCACCTCGATCGCCGCCACCTGGACACCGGCGGCGAAGGCCCCCCGGATCGGGTCGTAGAAGCGGGTCGCTTCCAGTCCCGGGTCGACTCCCTCCGGCAGCCGGTTCGACTCCAGGTAGGCGACCCGGGCCAACTCTCGCAGCGAGATGCCGGAGCGGGGATCGCCCGCCACGCTCACCCGCCCCGCCCCGAGCTCCAGATCGTCGACGTTCGCCTCCAGCAGGCCCGCCGCCAGCCGCAGGACTTTCTCCCGCACCGCCACCCCGGCCAGGTGCGCCGCTCCACCGCCGATCACGGCCTGTCGCGAGGAGAAGGCGCCGAAGCCCCAGAGCGATTGGTCGGTGTCGCCGAGCCTCACCTGCACCGACTCGAACGGCACTCCGACGGCGTCGGCCACGACCTGCGCCACCGTCGTCTCCTGCCCCTGGCCCTGTGAGGTGACGCCGCTCAGCACGGACACGGTCCCGTCCGGGTCCACGCGCACCGTGCACGCATCGTGCCCGGTGCGAAACGCCATCCGGGGACCGGCCGAGGCCGCTCGCCCGAGCCCGGTCAGCTCGTTGTAGCAGGCGATCCCGATCCCGAGCGGGTCGCGGTCATCGGCCTTCCGCCGCCGCTGCTCCTCTCTCCACCGGTGCAGCTGGAACCGCTCCAACGCCCGCTCCAGACAGGCCAGGTACTGACCCGAGTCGTCGACCAGGCGGGTCGGCATCCGGTAGGGCACGTCCTGGGGCCGGATCAGGTTGCGCCGCCGCAGTTCCTCGGGGGCGATCCCGAGCCTCTGGGCCCCATCCTCCAGCACCGACTCGAGCGCGAACACGGTAGCCGGCCGCGCCACCCCCCGATAGGGGCCGGCCGGCGAGGTGTTGGTCGCGACCGCGCGCACACGGCAGCGGTAGTTGGCCAGCCGGTAGGGACCGGTCAGGAGACCGCCCGCCATCAGCGCCTCGATCCCGGCAGTCCAGGGATGCACCGAGTAGGCGCCCGCGTTGCAGTCGATCTCCGCGTCCACCGCCAGCAGCTCGCCCTGCGCCGAGAACCCGGCCCGCAGCCGGTAGCGATGGTCGCGCGCGTGCGACGCCGACTGCAGATGCTCGATCCGGTCCTCGACCCACTTGACCGGCACCCCCGGGAGCTGCTGCGCGATCAGACAGAGCGCCACGTCCTCGGGGTAGATGACGGACTTGACCCCGAACCCACCGCCGACGTCGGGCGCCACCACCCGAACGCGGCCCTCGGGCACCTCCAGGATCTCGGCCAGTGCCATCCGCAAGATGTGCGGCACCTGAGTCGAGGACCAGAAGGTGAGGCGCGCGTCGTAAGGGTCCCACTGCGCGACGCCGGCGCGGCCCTCCAGCGGGTTGCCGCCGTGGCGGTTGGTGATCAGGTCCCGCTCCACCACCACCTCCGCTTCCGCGAGGGCGGCCTCAACGTCCCCGCCGGCGAACTCGCGGCGTACCAGCACGTTGTCCGGTGCCTCGTCGTGGACCGGCACGCGCGGGGCTTCCCAGGCCGACACCGTCACCGGCAGCGGATCCAGCTCGGCCTGAATCCTTTCCACTCCGTCCTCGGCGACGTAGCGATCACGCGCCACCACCGCGGCGACCGCCTCACCGGCGAACCGCACCTTCCCCCGCGCGAGCGGCGGCTGGTCGGTCTCGACGTAGCCCGGCAGCGCCGAGAGCGCGCGCAGGGCCCGGCCGGTGAACGCCGGATCCTCACCGGTGAAGACGGCATCCACTCCCGGCACCTGGAGCGCCCCCTCCGTCCGCACGTTGAGCAGCCGGGCGTGAGCCAGCGGACTGCGCAGGAACGCTACCTGTCGCATCCCAGGCAGCGGGAGGTCCGGCACATACCGGCCGTGCCCGGTGAGCAGGCGGGCGTCTTCCCGCCGGGGCACCGAGGATCCGACCGCTCGGCTCGCCCCCCGATTCACCGCTTCTCCTCCGCGAAGACCCAGCGGTCGCCCAGCAACCAGACGCGCGACCCGTCTCCCTCTGCCCCTACCTCGACCACGCAGTGGCCAGGTGTGTGGCCGGGCGTCAGGTGGAGACGGATGCCGGGCGCCACCTCCTCCCCGTCCCCCACGAACGCGAACAGGTCCTCCACCGGCCGCAGCTTGCGCACCCCGCGGGGAGCCGCCCTGGGCTCGTCCAGGAAGTAGTCCCAGTCCGCCCGGTGCACCCGGTGCCGCGCGCGCTGGAATTGGACCACCTCCCGGCCCGGCTCCCGACCCCAGCCGTCGACCAGGGCTGTGATCTCCCAGGCGCCCGCGCTCACGTCGGGGCGGGCTTGAGGGAGGACCGGGGCGGTCATGCGTCAGTCCAAGGTAGAGCCTGAGTAGGTATAGCGTGGGTCCCCGTGACCGACCTCTCCCCGCTGGAGCGTGCCATTCGCACGCTCTCCGAGATCGGCTACCGGCTGCGGATGGCCAGCCCCGCAGGACCGGCCCGGGGCAGGCGGGGCGGTCCCGAGCTCTACCGGGCGCGCGCCTTCGCGGAGGCGGCCCAGATGTTGATCCTGTACCGGCCCGACCTCGCCACCGAAGCCGGGCGCCGGTCGGTGCGGGCGCTGCCCGGGGTCGGCGATCGGATCGAGCAGATCGTGCTCGAGGTCGCCGCCGAGGGGGACTCCAGGTACCTGGCCCGGCTGCGCGCCGAGGCGGGGGCCGAGGTCAGGAGCACGACGGTGGTGGACCAGGCCACCTATCAAGCCGATCTCCACACCCACACGCCGTGGTCGGACGGGCGGGCACCGCTGCCCGAGATGGCGGAGGCGGCGCGGGGCCGCGGCTTTCGCGCTCTCGGCGTGACCGATCACTCGGCGCACATGACGATCGTCAACGGATTGACGCCGGAGCGGCTGAAGGCGCAGCGAGAGGAGATCGAGGCCGTGCGCCGGGCCTGTCCGCAGGTGACGATCCTGCAGGGCATCGAAGTCGACATCCTGGAGGACGGGTCGCTCGACCTCGACGATGAAGCGCTGGGCGCGCTGGACCTGGTCATCGCGTCCCCCCACGTCAAGCTGCGCATGCCGCGGGAACAGATGACGGAGCGCATGCTGCGCGCGGTGGCCCACCCCGCGGTGTCGATCCTGGGACACCCGACCGGCCGCCGCCCCGGCAGCCGGCCCGGCGCCGACTACGACACCGAGGCGGTGTTCAGGGAGGCGGCGCGCCGCCAGGTCCTGATCGAGATCGACTGCGACCCCAATCGCGTCGACGTGGGACCCGAGCTGGCGGCACAGGCGCTGGCGCTGGGCTGCGACTTCGCGCTCGACAGCGACGCCCACGCGCCCCGCGACTTCGGGTACATCGAGCTCGGGCTCTGGGTGCCGGAGGTGGCGGGGGTGCCCCAGGAGAGGATCGTCAACTGGCTCCCGGTGGACCGGCTCCGCGCGCGCCTGCGCCGCCAGCCCTGACCACCCACCCCCTCCTCGCCGTAGAACCAGCCATCTGTCGACACATGGCCCGGATCACACGCCCCAGGCGGTACATCTGTCGACAGATGGCCCACCGGGTGGAGCGATTTAGTAGCGTTGCCGAAGGCCCCCGGTGAGCTGGTTGGAGGAACGCGAATGGCCCGGTTCGGAGTCATGGTCGAGGCGCAGGAGGGACTGACCTGGGAACGCTGGCGGCGTGTGGTTCACGACGCCGAGCGCCTCGGCTTCGCGTCGCTGCGCGTGGCCGATCATCTGGAGTCGGTGATGGGCGACCGCACCCGAGAGGGGGTGCCCGCTTGGTCGGCGCTGCTCCTGGCGGCCGAGTGGACGGAGCGCATCGAGCTGGCGCCGATGGTGAGCCCGGTCACCTTCTATGAGCCCGGCGTCCTGCTGCGCGAGGCGGAGGCCGTGGACCAGCTCTCGGGCGGCCGGCTCCTGCTCGGGCTGGGGGCGGGCTGGAACCAGGCCGAGCACGAACGCTTTGGCATTGAGTTCGGCGACTGGAAGTACCGGTTCGACCGTCTCGAGCACGCGATCGAGCTGATGCAGCGGCTCTGGGCCGAGCTGCCCGGTGCCAGGACCCTCCCCCTGCTGATCGGGGGCACCGGCCCCAAGCGCGGGCTGCCGCTGGCCGCGCGCTATGCGACGGAGTGGAACCACTCGAGCCCGGACCCGGAAGGGTACGAGAGCGCGGTGGCGTCGCTGGACGCCGCCTGCGCCGCGATCGGCCGGGACGCCGGTTCGATCCGCCGCTCCATGATGACCTCGTTCCTGATCGGACGCACCCAGGACGAGCTGCGCGAGCGGGCGGTGCAGATCAAGAAGATCCTGTTCTGGCTCGACGGTGATACGCCGGACGAGATCATCGCCTCTGCCCGCCGGCACTGGCCTGCGGTGGGCACTCCGCACGAGGCGGTCGAGCGCCTGCGCAGCTTCATCGACGCGGGTGTGGAGCTATTCCTGTTCCAGCACTGGCTGCACCTGGACAGCGCCGGGCTGGAGCTGCTGGCGACGGAGGTCATGCCCCACCTCGCCTGATCCCCCGCCATTGGGGCCACATTGCTGGCAAACGGTCCTTACCCGGACAGTCTAGGATCGCAGCGCCGGCGAATGTGGCCCTTAACCGGTGGGGCCGGCCATCGGCACTCCGCCCTGGGCCACGTGCTGCCGGTATCGGTTGTAGATCAGCGCCATGCGCACCGCCAGCATGCCGATCGACAGCATCACCAGATCGGCGCTGAAGCCCCGCAGCCAGGGCAGCTGTTCGACGGTGGAGTTGTGAGCGCCGGCTTGCGCCAGGTAGCTGGTCCCCACCCGCAGCACCAGCGCGCCCACGTAGATGATCGCGAACAGAATCCCCCCACGCATCCACAGAATTCCGGACTGAGCATCGACCCAGAACGTCATCGTGCGTACGATCACCCAGCCCAGCAGGCAGCCCAGAGCGAGGGCGAAGGGCGCCGCGACGATGGCCGGGATGTCGCGGATGAAGGGGTTGATGTCACTTCCCAACGCCAGCAGCAGCAGCACGATGAAGACCGCGCTCATGACCGCGATCCGCGTCGGGTTCACGGGCTGCGGCCGCATCCGCCGGATGACGACGAACACGAGCGCCAGGAAGACGATGACGACGATCGTCAGGCCGGACGCCGCTCCCTTTCCCACGGGACCCAAGTCTAGGGCGGTGCCACCGGGGCCGCGTCCTGGAGCGCCGCTCGCGATCCGTCGCGCCCGCGGTAGTACCCCTCCGGCGTGATCCGGAGGAAGGGGATGGCCGTGGTAGTGAGCGTCTCCAGGGTGAGCAGCGGGTTCGGTGTCACCGCGCCCAGCTCTCTGAGGGCGCGGTTCACGCCCCGCACCTGCTCTGCGACCACCGCCAGCGGCGCCGGCGAGAGCAGCCCGTTGATGGGCGCCTCCCACTCGGCCAGCACTCGCCCACCCGCCACCACCACCGCCCCGCCGTCGAGCGCGCGCAGCCGGTCCATCGCGTGGCGCAGGTCGGCGGGGTCGGTGCCCGCCACCACCGGGCCCGCCGCCTCCCAGCCGCTCGACCAGGCGACGGCTCCGCGCGCGAGACCGAAATCGAGGAGCAGCCCCCGGAAACCTCGCGCGGGATCCACCCGGTCGAGGGCGATCACCGAGGTCGCGCCCGACCCGCCGCTTTCGGTCTCGCGGGTCACGGTCGGCCCGGTCAGGCACATCGCCCGGTGGGGGCCGGGCGCCAGCGGCGTCAGGCACGACTCGTGGAGGGTGGCGGCGCCGACTCCGCTCGCCAGCGGGGTCCGGGCGAAGGGGGCGGGGGGACCGGGTGTCCGACCGCCGACCAGCACCAGGTCGGGACGCACCGGTCCCTCGCGCGGCAGCACCATCAGGTCGGCGAAGGCGCCGGGCGCGAGGCCGCCCAGCCAGCGTCCGACACCGAAGCGCTCGGCGGGGCCGAGTGAGGCCATCCGGATCGCGGTGGCGAGGGGCAGGCCGAGCTCGCGCGCGTGCTCCACCACCGCGTTCAACGACCGTCCGGCCACCAATTCCTCGGGCTCCACGCTGTCGGTGACCAGGGTCAAGCGGCGCAGATCGAGGCCACCCTCGTGCCAGAGGGGGGCGATCTCCTCCAGGTCCTGGCGGGTGGCGCCCTGCCGCCCCTCCGCCCAGAGGCCGAGCCGGAGCCGCGCGCGGAGATCGCCGGCATCGATGCCCTCATGGTCGGCAACCGCGCCCAGCGCCTGCAGCGCCGCCAGCGAGGAGGCGCGAGCGCCCGCACCGTGCCCTTCCGTGGTCAGACCGCGCTCAAAGGCGGCCTCTATCAGCCTCTCCGTGCGGGCATGGCCGCGCAGAGACTCCGCCCAGTAGGTCTCTCCCACGCCCGCGACCAGCGGGTGATCCAGAAGCGGCGCCCACACCCCGGCAGGCGGGATCCGCCGGTCGAACACCGGGTCCGGGACCGCCAGGCCGCTGAGCGTGAAAAAGGCACGCCCGGGCGCGACCGCGGCCTCGGCCAGCAGCGCCTCGACCGCCGGCACCCCGCCCACGTAGGCCGGTTCCAGGCTCTCCAGGATCGTGGTGGTGACGCCGCAGCCGAGCTGCGCCACGATGTGCTCGGTCAGCGAGCACCGGATCAGGTGCGTGTGGCTCTCGACCAGGCCCGGTGCCACCAGCCGCCCGGCCAGGTCGACAACCCGCGTTCGGGGACCGGCGGGCAGATCGGCGTCGGGAGCCACCGTCGCGACCCGGTCGCCGACCACCGCGACGCCCCAGCCCTCGAGCACCTCGTCGGTGAAGACATCGACCAACGCCCCGCCCCGCAGCACGAGGTCGGCGGGACGCTCCCCGCGCGCGACCCCGGCCAGCGCGCGGCGGTCCGCCGGCGAGGGCCAGAGCCGGAACGTCACTGACCCCCGGTGGTACCGGCGGCGACCGCGGACACGTTGATGGTCCCGTCCGGGCAAGCCTGGATGGAGGTTGCGATCGTCAGCTGCGAGTAGGCGTCGGGCGGCGTCACCTCGACCTGCTGGGACGTCGCGCAGGGAGTGGTGTAGCCCGTCTGATCGTGCCACTGGGCGAGGAAGGACGCGGCCCCACCGGGCGCCAGCGTCACCGTCGGTTCCGACCCCGGGGTGCGGATCACCTTGGTCGGGATCTGCGCGCCGGCGGCCAGCATCTGCATGCCGGGATAGCCGGCCAGCTCACAGGTGGTCTGGCTGGTGTTGGTGAAGATGAAGGCCTCCTGGACGGAGCCCGCGCCCGCGTTGTGCTGACCCGTGGTGAGTGCCAGCTGGGAGACCTGGCAGCGCTCCCCACCGGCCGCGCTGGGTGTCGGTGTGGTGCCGATCGTGGGGACTTCGGTCGGCGAAGGCGTTGGCGTCGATGACGAGGAGGATCCGGTGGTGTGCTGCGGCCCGCAGGCGGCGAAGGCGAGCAGGGCCAGGACGACCACCCCGCAGCGAAGTGCTCGAGCCATACGCCTAGCCTAACGGTGGACGTTCGGGACCGCTATTCACCGCCTCAACGGGGAATGGCGCCCTCGAGGGACGGATTGGATCGCGGGCTTCGTCCTGACCGCTCCTCAGGGCTCCACGCCGAAGGTCTCGCGCAGCCCTCGCGCTCCGCGGGGGGTGAGCTCCACGGCGCGGGTGCTCGGTGTGCGACGCACCCAGTCGAGCTGCAGACACCGGTCGAGCAGGCCGCGGCCCAGCCCGCCCGCGAGGTGATGTCGCTGCTCGGTCCAGTCCACGCAGTAGCGGACGGCGGGGCGCCCCGGCGGCAGCTCGACCCCGAAGTCGACCAGGAACTTCAGGCCTTCGTCGGTGAGCCGGTAGTCGAGATCGCGGCCGTACGCGGCGCGCCGATCGTGCACGGCGAGCCTCTCGTCGAACGTGCCGTCGCCACCCTCCAGGCGTCCGCCGGCGAGCAGCCCCGACATCAACGCCACCCCGAGCCGTCCGGCCAGGTGGTCGTAGCAGGTCCGAGCCGCCCGCAGCGCGCCGGCACGCGTGCTTTGACGCAGCGAGCGGATCGGCTGTGCCGGCGCCAGCTGCTGCATCGATTCGAGCAGCCGGGCCACGGCCGGGCCAGAGAGGCGGTAGAGGCGGTACCGGCCCCGGCTCTCCAAGCTCAACAGACCGCCCGCGACCAGCTTCGCCAGGTGAGCGCTGGCGGTGGCCGCGCTCACTCCCGCTTCGGCCGCCAGCCGGGTGGCGGGCAGCTCGCGGCCCTCCTGATCCAGCGCCAGCAGCATCCGGCAGCGGCCCGGATCGGCCACCAGCGCCGCCACCGCTGCCAGATCGGCGTCGCCGCAGGCACGGCTTTGCGGAACGGCGGCGGGCATGGGTGCCGTGGTCATGCCTCGAATCCTAGGGCGAGGACGATTCGACGCCAGGCGAAGCGTCCCCGCACGCGTCTCTCCCCGTACCCGAGATTACGTCGACAGTGCGACCTCGATCAGGGTCGGGCCCTCGGCTTCGAAGGCGGCGTCGAGCGCGTACCGCACCTCCGATGCGTCGCGGGCTACCGCACCTCGGGCCCCGAAGGCCTCCGCCACCTGCTGGAAGCGGGGAGGGTCGAAGGTGACGCCGAAGGGCCTGATCCCTCGCCCCAGCATCTGCTCCCGGATCTCGCCGTAGCCGCGGTTGTTGGTGACCACGATCGGAAGCTGCAGGTTGAGGTCGACCGCCATCGCCAGCTCGGACAGCGTGAACAGGATGCCGCCGTCGCCGGCCACCACCAGTGTCCGCCGGTCGGGCCGGGCCAGCTTGGCGCCGATCCCCGCCGGGAGCGCGTAGCCGAGCGTCGCGTAGCCGGTCGGGTTGAAGCATGACCGCGGCTCTCTGGCGAACCTCGCCGGGAGGACGCCGAGGTAGGAGAGCTGCGTGGTGTCGCAGACGACCGTGGCGCCCTCCTCCAGGACCTGCCGCATGCCCCCGAGGACGTCGGTCAGGTCTCCCGCCCGGGCCCGCACCTCATCGTCCACCCGCCGCCGCGCCTCGCGAGCTCGCGCCACGCCGTCACCCTGCCGGGCCGGGCCGAGCCCCGCCAGCAACTCACGAACCGCGGCCGCGGCGTCACCGTGGATCGCATGGTCGGCGGGGAGGTTCAGCTGGAGCTGGCCGGCGTCGATGTCCACCCGCACGACGCGCCCCTGTGGGACGAGCGGCCCCTCCTCCAGGTCCGTGGGCGCAATTTCGGTGCCGATCGCCAGCACCACGTCGCAGGCGGCGAGCGCCTCGCGTCCGGCGTTCCATCCGAGCGCCGCGCCGACCGCCAGCTCGTCGTCCTCGCGGAACGCGCCCTTGCCGTTGAGCGTCGTCACCACGATCGCGTCGAGGGCGTGCGCCAGACGGCCCACCTCCGGCGCCGCGCCCTGGGCGCCCCCGCCCAACAGCAGCCCGGGCCGGGTCGCGCCCGCGAGGATGCCGAGCGCGTCGCGGATGCCGCCGGGCGAAGGCTGCGGCGGGCTGGCCGGCCGCGGCGAGGGGACGGCTACCACCGCTCTCGCGTCGAGCACGTCGAGCGGGAGCTCCAAGTGCACCGGCCGCGGGCGGCAGGACGCGAACTCCCAGAAGGCGCGGTAGATCGCGTCCACGGCGTCGCCCGGTGACTCCGCCCGATGGCTCCAGGCGACCAGGCTGTCCATCGCCCTCGACAGGTCCTTGGCCTCATGGAGGAAGCCGGTGCCGCGCCGGTACACCTCTGTGGGCACGCCGGGGGAGATGATCAGCAGCGGCACCGAGTCGGAATAGGCCTGGGCGGCGGCGGTGGCGAGGTTGGTCACCCCCGGTCCGGTGGTGACGAGGCACACCCCCGCGCGGCCGGACGCCCGCGCGTAGCCGTCGGCAGCGAACCCGGCGCCCTGCTCGTGGCGGGGCAGGACATGACGGATTGCCGACTCCGCGAGGTACCGGTCGATGGGGAGCGTGTGAGTCCCTGGAATACCGAACACCAACTCGACGTCGTGGGCCTCCAGCGCGCGCACCACGGCCTCGGCTCCGGTCATCTCACGTTCTACAGCGGCACCTCGAACCATCTCCGCGCACCAGGGTATGCGCAACTCAACCCCCCGTTTCGCACGGAAGGGATCTCATGCCCGCGTCATGAGCACCGTTCCGTGCGAAACGGGGACTTAGAGCAGAGTTAGAGCCGTTCGAACCGCTCGATCGGGACCACGAAGACGGTGGCCCCGCCGACCTGCACCTCCACCGGGTAGGGCATGTAGATCTCGGAAGCCTCGACCATCGGCGGCAGCGGCGTCAGATACCGGCTCCGTTCGCGGCAGTTGTCGCGGATGATCCGCACCACTGCCTCGACCCGTTCGTCCTCGACCCCGATCAGAAGCGTCGAGTTTCCCTGCTGCAGGAAACCTCCGCTCGACGCGTACCGGGTGGAGCTGACCCCGGCCTGGCTGAGGGCCTGCACCAGGTGGCCCTCGTCCTCCGTCTGCACGATCGCGATGATCAGCTTCACCGCGAGAGCCGCTCCTGGATCCGGTCCGCCACCAAGCGCGCCGTCTCCGCCGGCGGCCGCTCGCCGTCGACCACCAGCCAGCGGTCGGGTTCCGCCGCCGCCAGCGCCAGGTAGGCATCGTGGACCGCCTGGTGGAAGGCGAGTGGGCGCCCCTCGATGCGGTCCGCTCCCCGACCCGCCGCCCGCCGGCGCAGACCCACCTCGGCCGGCACCAGGACCAGGACCGTCAGCACCGGCCGGGGGAAGACCGCCGGCCACGGCACCTCGGCTCCCCCCACCGCGCCCTGGTAGACCCTCGTCGAGTCGTGGTAACGATCGGAGAGGACCAGCCGGCCGGCCGCCAGCGCCGGGCTCACGACCTCCCCCAGCAGCTCCGCCCGCGCCGCCATGAAGAGGTAGGCCTCGGCCTGGGCGCCGATCTCCACCGTCCCCGCCGTGCGCAGCACCAGGTCCCGGACCAGCTCTCCGAAGGGGGTGCCGCCCGGCTCCCGCACCAACAGGGCGCCACAGTCACGCAGCTCCTCCGCGACCAGCCGGGCGACCGTCGTCTTCCCGGCCCCGTCCGGCCCTTCCAGCGTGACCAGCATGGCGTCGCCGGCTTACTCGAAGTCGCTGGAGGGGAGGATGCGCAGGCGGCGGCGGGGCTCCTTCCCGGTAGAGCGCGCGACCAGCTCCTCCTCCGCCACCAGCTGGTGCTGGAGGCGGCGCACGTAGGCGTTCTGGGGGGCCATCTCCTGGGGCTCCAGCGTCTCTTTCACGCGCGCGATCGCCTGGCGCGTCTCGTCCAGCGCCCGCTGCACGGTGCCGTCCTCGCGGTCGGTGGTGTAAAGCCGCTGCAGCGCGTCCTTCACCTGCGCCACCGAGTTGCTGCGCAGGATGTGGATCGGGATCCCGTTCGACTCCGCCTGCCGCAGGCTCTCCGGCCGCCGCCGGTAGTAACTCTTGAGCGTCAGCACCAGATCCGCGCCCTCGGGGTTGCCGAGCACCCGGACCGGGAGATCCAGCTCCCGCACCGACTGTTCGACGTAGGTCCGGCTCACCCCATAGGGGAAGATCGCGCGCGGGCCGCGGCGGGGCTGGGGCACCGTCCCGGCCACCGGCACCGGCGCGTGGTGCATCGTCGACCCCTCCAGCTCGACGTTGGAGATGACCCGGCCCTCCCGGGTGCGGACCCGGATCTTGGGCCGTACCGGCGCGCCCCGCAGGAAGCCGTCGACGACGTCCGCCAGCGGCTGGTGGATGGTCACCCGGTCCCGGTCTTGCATCTCGACCAGGACGTCGAAGGTGGGCGGCGACTTGCGTTCCTGCACCGACTTCTGGGTCCCGCGCCGGCGCGCCTCCTCGTCGGAAAGGGTCACCGACTGGATGCCTCCCAGCAGGTCGTTGAGCGTGGGGTTGATGAGCAGGTTCTCCAGCGTTTGACCGTGCGCGGTCGCGATCAGCTGCACCCCGCGCTCGGCGATCGTGCGGGCCGCGGCCGCCTCCAGCTCGGTGCCGATCTCGTCGATCACGATGACCTCGGGCATGTGATTCTCGACCGCCTCGATCATCACCGCGTGCTGGAGCTGCGGGCGCCGGACCTGCATCCGCCGCGCGCGGCCGATGCCGGGGTGCGGGATGTCGCCGTCGCCGCCGATCTCGTTCGAGGTGTCGACGATCACCACCCGCTTGCGCTGGTCGTCGGCGAGCATGCGCGCGATCTCCCGGAGCATCGTCGTCTTGCCGATGCCGGGCCGGCCCAGCAGCAGTATCGACTGCCCCGATTCGGCGATGTCCCGGATGATCTCGGCGGTGCCGCCGATCGCCCGGCCGACCCGGCAGGTGAGGCCGACGATCCGGCCCTGGCGGTTGCGGATCGCCGAGATCCGGTGCAGCGTGCGCTCGATCCCGGCCCGATTGTCCTCGCCGAACTGATCGATGTGCTCGGTGACGTAGTCGATGTCTTCCTCGCTCACCGGGCGCGTGTCGAGCACGATCTCCCGGCCCGGGACGCGCGCCTCCGGCTCCCGGCCCAGGTCGAGCACGATCTCGAGCAGCTGCGCGGGATCGGTCCGGTCGTGCAGCGCCCGGCTCAGCCGCGGGGGCAGCGTCTGCGCGAGCAGCTCCGTCTCCTCGTCCCAGACGCGGGTGGCCAATTCCATCAGCCGAAGGACGGTACCAGGGCACGCTGAGCGGCACGGTCGCTCACCGTGGCGTCGCGCACCAGCAGGGCCTGGTCGAGAATACCGCTGAAGCCGCGGCGCCGGAACGCCTCGATCAGGTCCCGGTCGTAGTGACGGAAGTTGACCCAGGCCGGCCGCCCCGCGACGGCCGCCAGAGCGTGGTCGGCCAGGCCCTCAGCCACCTCCCGGCCGGGGACGGCGAGGAACGCGAGGCGGTCCGGCCGCGTGCCGTCTCCGCGCTGCAGACGCCACCAGGCGACCAGCTCCAGACGCTCAACCACCTCCTGCTGGCCGGGATCCTGGCGCAGCGAGCGGAAGTCGCGGTAGGTGGGCGCCTCGAGCCGGGCGACATCGGCCGGCGTCACCCGCCGGTAGAGGCTGTAGAGCCGGCGCTCGTCACGCCGGCCCCAGGCCCGGACGCCGGCCAGCTTGCCCGGGCCGCCCGGACCGGCACGCTCGGTGAGCAGCACCGTCTCGGTGGCGAACTGGCGGAACCCGCGCAGCCGGAAGGTGGGCAGCAGCGGTTCGTCGAGTGGAACCCGGACCACCAGCCGGTGGACGCCGCGTTCGCCCGCCTGCTGCGCGAGCAGGTCGACGAGCGCGGACGCGATCTCCTCCTCGTCCGGGTGCTGCGGCTCGATGCAGAGGTTCAGCACCTGCAGCGTGTGCACCTTGGAGGCGGTGGCGGGCGCTCCCGAGCCGGAGCGCTCCGAGGCCTGGATGAACCCGACCACCTTGCCGTGTTCCTCGGCGACCAGGATCATGCTCTCCTGACCCAGCGGGAGGAAGGCCGTCAGCGTGTTGCTGACGAGCGTCCAGAGCCGCACCGGCGCCGGCAGCTGGATGACGCGGGCTTCCGCCTCGCGGTGGAGCTGCTCCAGGGGCCCCACGTCGAGGAAGGTGGCGCCTCTGACCTTCACGGCCACGTCGTGCCCGCCCAGGGTGTCACGCCGATCGCTGCTCCTCGACGGCAGGCTCACCGCGCGTCGCGACCAGCTCCAGGAAGAGACGGTGCAGCCGGTCGTCGCCGCTCAGCTCGGGGTGGAACCCGAGCGCCATGACGCGGCCTTGACGCACCGCCACCGGGTGTCCGTCCAGCGTCGCCAGGACCTCCGCCCCGCCCGCGTCCTCGACCAGCGGGGCGCGGATGAAGATCCCGGGGAAGGGGGCGCCGAGCCCGTCGACCGTGAGCGGGGCCTCGAAGCTGTCGACCTGGCGGCCGTACCCGTTGCGCCGCACGGTGAGAGGAAGGGCGCCGAAGGTGCGCTGACCCTCCCGCCCGTCGGTGATGTCTCGCGAAAGGAGGATCATGCCGGCGCAGGTCCCGAGCGTCGGCATGCCGGCCAGCACCAGCTGCCGCACCGGCTCCCAGAGGCCCATCCGCTCGAGCAGGATCTGCATCGACGTGCTCTCCCCACCGGGGAGGACGAGGCCGTCGAGCCCCTGCAAGTCCGCTTCCGAGCGCACCAGCCGGGGCCGGGCGCCCAGACGCTCGAGCACACTCGCGTGGTCGGCGAACGCGCCCTGCATGGCGAGCACCCCGATTGTGAGGAGCGCAGCCCCTCGAGCCTCCGGACTCATCGGCGCAAGCTACCAGCCTCGCGTCGCGAGCAGCTCCTCCTCGGGGATGGTCGGGATTTCCAGGCCCGGCATCGACCGGCCCAGGCCGGCGGACACCTCGGCGAGGATCTCCGGCTTGTCGAAGTAGGTCGTCGCGCTGACGATCGCCTTCGCCATCCGGGCGGGGTTCTCTGACTTGAAGATGCCGGAGCCCACGAACACGCCGTCTGCGCCCAGCTGCATCATCCAGGCGGCGTCGGCGGGGCTGGCGATGCCGCCGGCCACGAACGTCACCACGGGCAGCCGGCCCAGCCGCTGGACCTCCTGCAGGAGGTCGACGGGGCCGCCCAGGTCCTTCGCCTCGTGGACCAGCTCGGCGTAGTTGAGCCCGCGGAGCTTCTGGGTCTCACGCGCCACCTGCGACAGATGCCGCTTGGCCTCGATGATGTTGCCGGTTCCGGCTTCACCCTTGGTGCGGATCATGGCCGCCCCCTCGGCGATCCGGCGGAGCGCCTCGCCCAGGTTCCGGCAGCCGCACACGAAGGGCACCGTGAAGCCCCACTTGTCGATGTGGTTCTCGTCGTCGGCCGGGGTCAGGACCTCCGACTCGTCGATGTAATCAATCTCCAGGGCCTGGAGGATCTGCGCCTCGACGGTGTGGCCGATCCGGCACTTCGCCATCACCGGGATCGTCACCGCTTCTTTGATGGCGCGGATCAGCGCCGGGTCGGACATGCGGGCGACGCCACCTTCCTTGCGGATGTCGGCCGGCACACGCTCCAGCGCCATCACCGCGCAGGCGCCCGCCTCCTCGGCGATCTTGGCCTGCTCGGCGGTGACCACGTCCATGATCACGCCGCCCTTCAGCATGTCGGCGTGGCCCGACTTGACCCTGAACGTGCCTCGCTGCCCGTGTCCGTTGCTCTCCGCCATTCCACGGTCATTCTACGGAGGACGCGGTTTTGTTCTGTCACGGAATCCCGCCTCCCCGGGGCGTTCGTACACAAACCGACCTTTGGCGGCCCGGTTTGAGGTGCCGCTGTATATAGACGTCCCCGCGGTGGGGGACCTAGGGTGAGCGCATGGAGGAGACGGCCGGGCTCCTGGAGGGGATGCGGGTGGTCGAGGTCTCCGCGTTCGTGGCGGCGCCGCTGGGTGGGGCACAGCTGGCGCGGATGGGGGCCGAGGTCATCCGCGTCGATCCACTCGGGGGCCAGATCGACGCGGGGCGCTGGCCGCTGTACCGGGGCCGCAGCCTCTACTGGGCGGGGCTCAACCGCGGGAAGCGCACGGTGGCGCTCGACCTGCGTCAGGAGCGGGGCCTGGAGCTCGCCGCCCGCCTCGCCGCCGGGGCCGGCAACCTCCTCACCAACCTTCCCTCCCGCGGCCCGCTGGCCCATCGCGAGCTGAGCCGGCGCAACCCGGACCAGGTCACGGTCCAGATCGTGGGCCACCGCGACGGGGGGGCCGCCGTCGACTACACGGTCAACGCGATGACGGGCTTCCCCTGGATCACCGGTCCGGCCGACGCCCCCGCGCCCGTCAACCACGTGCTCCCCGCCTGGGACGTCGCCACCGGTTATTTGGCGGCGGCCACGCTGCTGGCGGCGGACCGCGCCCGCTGGCAGGGGCGCGGCGGCCGCCTGATCACGCTCAGCCTCGCCGACGTCGCGCTCCGGGTCGCGGACCACCTGGGCCTGATCGACGAGGCGCGCCTGGTGGACGAGCCGCGGGGGCGCTTCGGCAACCAGGTCTACGGGAGCTTCGGCACCGACCTCCGCTCGGCCGACGGGCGCCGGCTGATGCTGCTCGCGCTGACCCCGCGCCAGTGGCGCTCGCTGCTGGAGGCGACCGGGATCGAGGTCGGCGACCTGGAGGGGGACCTGCGCCTGGAGGGGGTGCGCTGGCAGCATCGCGAGGCGCTGACGGCGCGGCTGCGTGCCTGGGCGGCCCCGCTGCCCTATGCCGAGGTGGCGGCCCGGCTCGACGCGAGCGAGTGCTTGTGGGGGCCGTTCCGCACCTTCAAGGAGCTGGTCCGCGACGACCCCCGCGTGAGCGAGCTGGTGTCCGCGCGTGGCCCCGACCCGGTCCTCGGCCAGGACACGGAGGCGGTGCTGGCGGAGCTGGGGGAGGACCCGGAGGAGCTGCGCGCGGCCGGTGTCATCGCCAGGGTCTGACGTGCGTCACCCAGACGCTCCTCGCTAGGCTGACACCGTGCCCCCCGAGGTTCGCGTCTTCCATCTCGGCCTCGAGGATCAGCTGGCCGGCGAATACCGGTCGGCGCCGTTCGAGGTGCCCGCAGGAACGCAGAGCCTGGAGGTGCAACTCGCCTACGACCGGGGCCGGGCCGTGATCGACCTCGGCTGCGAGGGCCCGGGCGGGTGGCGAGGGTCGTCGGGGGGCGCCCGCGAGACGTTTGTGATCGGGGCCGATGCAGCGACCCCCGGTTACGTCCCCGGCGCGCTGGAGCCCGGCGAGTGGAACGTGCAGCTCGGCCTCTACCGGATGCCGGTCGACCCGATCCAGGTCACGCTGACGATCACGCTTCCGGCCCGGTCAGTGGTCGAGCGAGATACACCGGCGCCGGCGGCACCTGGGGCACCTCGCGCGAGCTCTCGGCGCCTGCCAGCGCCGCGCGGGCTGACCTGGTTCGCCGGCGACCTGCACGCCCACACCACCCACTCCGACGGCGCGCTCTCCATCGACCAGCTCGCAGCGCGGGCGGCCCAGTCCGGCCTCGACTTCCTCGCCGTCACCGACCACAACACGGTCTCGCACCACCCGCACCTGCCCGCGGCCGGCTCCCGGCACGACCTGGCACTGCTGCCCGGGCAGGAGCTGACCACCCGCCGCGGCCACGCCAACGCGTACGGCGACATCGGCTTCGTCGACTTTCGCCGCCCGGCCGACCTCTGGGTCCGCGAGGTGGCGGCACGCGGCGGTCTGCTCAGCATCAACCATCCGCTCGACCGCGACATGTGCTGGCAGCACCCGCTGGCCGAGCTGCCACCGGCGCTGGAGCTCTGGCACGTGACCTGGTTCCGGGACCTCACCTCGACCGCGCCCTGGGCCCTGTGGGCGCGGTGGCGGCAGGACGCGGTGCTCATCGGCGGGAGCGATTTCCACCGGTTGGAGCAGGGGATCCCGCCCGGCACGCCGACCACCTGGGTGGCGGCCGAAGAGCGCAGCCCCGAGGCACTGCTCGCCGCCGTGGCCGCCGGCCGGACCGCCATCACCCGGTCGCCCGACGCCCGGGCGCCGGCGCTGCTGCGCGTGGAGGACCAGCTGCTGGCGATCGACGCCGACGGCACCGTTCTGAGTGATCTGGACGGCCGCCGGCGCGCGGTCACGGGCGAGCGCGCCACCTTTCCCCTCTCGCGCGCCGGACGGGGGCCGTTCCGCCTCGAGTCGTCGTCTGGAGAGCTGATCGCGATCTCGCGCTGAGCCCGCACCGGCGTCGTGTCGATTTTCCGCCTCGCTGATCGACGCAGGTACAGGAGCCGGGGAGACGGCACCGAAGCCGGATCAGGAGGTGTGGTGATGGCGACGATGACGCAGACGATGGTGAGGGTCGAGGGCCGTCGCCATCGGGTGCGGGTCGCGAGGACGGGGGGCCTGGTGCTCACCGGCCTGGTCGGTCTCTTCATGGCCTTCGACGTGGTGGAGCACGCGTCGCGGATCGCGCCGGTGGTGCAGTCCTTCCACCAGCTCGGCTTCCCCGTCAGCGTGGCCCTCACGCTCTCGATCGTGGAGGCGTGCTGCCTGGTGCTGTACCTGGTCCCCCGGACCAAGGTGCTGGGCGCGATCCTCCTCACCGGCTACCTTGGTGGGGCGGTGGCGCTCAAGGTCCGGATCGAGGCGCCCCTCTTCTCGGACGTGCTGTTCCCGGTCTACACGGCGACGGCGATGTGGCTCGCGCTCTACCTTCGCGACAGCCGCCTTCGGGCCCTGCTGTCGCCGCGGGCCGGCTAGGACAATCGGTGGTTCAGGAAAGGAGGATTTGACATGCGTTTCATGGGCACGATCTCCAGCCGCGAAAACCAGGGCGACCCGCCCGCCGCGCTCTATGAGGCCATGGGGCCCTTCATGCAGGAGGCGTTCGGGGCCGGGGTGATCTCGGACACCGGGGGCCTGGAACCTTCGTCGAAGGGGACCCGGTTCGAGATGCGCGACGGCAAGCTCAACGTGGTCGACGGGCCGTTCGCCGAGGCTCGCGAGGTGATCGGGGGCTGGGTCATCTACAACGTGTCCTCGCGTGAGGAAGCCCTGCAGTGGACCGAGCGCTTCATCGACCTTCACCGCAAGTATTGGCCGGCGTTCGAGTTCACATGCGAGCTCCGCCAGATCATGGAGCCGCAGTAAGGCTGATCTCGGACCGGAAGGGAGGGGGCGCGGTCCGCCCCCCCTCTTTTTGCGTACCGCGTCCTGGCTTACCGAGGACCCTGGTCACGCACCTCCTCCACGTTCTGCAGCGCGTCCCGCAGGTCCTGGATCCACGACTCTTCGTGGCGCCCGACCAGGCGCACGCACCAGGCCAGCGCGTCGGAGCGGCTGCGAGCGACGCCGGCGTCGACCAGCGTGTCGAGGACCTGCCGCTGCGGGAGGTGCAGCCGCGTCATGACCGGAGTCGAGCGAACCGTGAACATGGTTCGGTCACCGTCGATCTCCACCCCCCACGCCACGCGCCGCCGGAAACGGTGCTCTGCCTCATGCGCGATGCGAACGCGTTCGTCGCGGGTGTCTTCCCGGAAGCGACGGGCGCGCGCCTCGGCCGCCGCCGCCTTCGCCTGCGGCGTCGCATCCCGGGGCAGGTCGGTGGCGCGGAGGGTACCCACGACCCAGACCTCGTCGTTGTCGGACTCGACCATCGCCGGTCCGTCGAACCAGGACTCGGGGAGCCGCCCGCGGAACCAGGCGGCGATCTCCTCCTGCTGGCTGGCCACGAATTACATACTTACACGTTCGTCCGGTCCTGCGGGACCAGATCCTGATAGTCGCGATGCGTCTTGATGTAGCTCGCGACGAAGGGGCAGAGAGGCACGGCCTGCTCGCCCCGGGCGCGGACGTCGTCGAGGGCGCCCCGGACGAGCGCGCGGCCGACCCCGCGGCCCTCGACCTCCTCGGAGACCTCGGTGTGGAGGAAGACGGTCCGCCCCGGCTCCCGACGGTAGAACGCGTAGCCGACCGGCCCACCGTCGAGCCAGGCCTCGTATCGGTGCTCCGCCTCGTTGCGCCGGATCCGGGGCGCCTCACTCCGGGACTCGCTCATACCCTCATGGAACCTCCATCACCGGTAGATCCATGCCCCTCGAATCACCAACGAGGGGTTCGGGGTGTGGGTGGCGTCCCGGTCCACACGCGAAGCACTCCCCCGGCGGGTCTGCCGGGGGAGCGCTGGTGACGCTATGCGCGGTCGAGGCCGCTCACGCCACGCTGGTGGCGTGCTGCGGGCTGACCACGGCCGGCTTGCGGCTCAGAGCGAGCACGAGCTCGAAGACGAAGGTCCCGAGGACGACGACGGTAGCGACCGCGGCGCCGATCCCGGCCAGGAACAGGTACTGCCCGAACTGCGCCCAACCGTAGGCGTTGAGCAGCGTGCCGCGGAGCATCTCACCCTGGAAGAGGGTCGCCTTCTGCGCGGCCAGGGCGGTGTTGGTGGGCTGCGCGATCGCTGCCTCACTCACCTGTGCGTAGGTCTTGCCGCCGGCGACCTCGTTGAGGTGCACCGCGATGTAGTTGTCCGCGTACACCTGGGCCTGCGCCCCGGTGGTCAACTGCTGCCCCGCGTAGGGCTGCATCGCCTGCTGATCGGAGGCCGGCAGGGCCTTGAACGACGCGCTGCTGGTGGTCGGGAAGTAGATCTTCTGGGCTGCCAGCTGGTCGTGGACGGTGCCCGTGATGTAGTTGCTCTCGTAGAGCAGCAGTCCCGCGCCGAAGCCGAAAACGAGAAGGAGCACGACCTGCAAGGTCATGATCCTCCAGAGCAGTGGGGTCGTCATCTTCGTGACCTCCTTGACTTGTTCTATCCGGGTTTGCACCTTCAGTCTTTCGCCTTCTCCCTCCTCCGGCCACCGCCAACCGGCCTGCTCCGGGCCGGGCCCTCGGCCCCTCTCCAGGGGACTTCCGCCAGGGCTCTGGGCCCCGGCTGCTCAACCTGTTGGGGACGGGCCCGCGATGATGGAGGCGTGCCGGTTCATCCCGACCTCGACGCCGGTACCGTCGCACGGCGGCTCGAAATCGCCGACGAGGGCTGGCTGCGGGATTTGGAGGCGGCCGGGCCACCACCCGACGGCCTCGAACTGCCCGCCGGCGCCGAGCTGCTGGCGACCCTGCAACAGCTGGGTGTCGCGCCCCCGGATGTGGACGTGCTCCTGCACGCGGCGCCCACTCCGGGCCGTACTCCGGAGGTGTGGTGGCTCCTGGAGCGCTGCGCACACCGCGCGATCCGGAACGTCGGACGCTGGGACGAGGCGTCTGGGCCCTGGCCAGAGCTGCCTGCCGCCGTAGGTGTCGAGGGCCGCTGCTTCTGGGTCTACGTCTACCTGGCCGCCCTCCCCTTCATCCGTCGCTGGCACCAGGAGCGCGCCATCCCCGATCCCGTGTCCTGGGCCACCCTCGCCGACCTCGGCCGGCATATCGCCCGCTACCGGCGCCGGAGAGGGCTGACGGGCCTGGGCCGTGACAGCATCGGCTGGCTCAGCCTCCACTTCAGCGGCGGGATCTACGCGCTCGGACGCCTCCAGTTCAATCTCTATCGCATCCGGACCGGCCCCGGCGGCCCGCGCTTTTGGTACGGAGAGGGAGACCCGCGTGCTTCCGAGCCCGGGTTCCGGCCCGGCGACGCCGTCCTGGGGATGCACATCCCGGAGTCGGGGGCCCTCAGCCCTGAGGCCTGCGAAGACTCGCTGAGCCGGGCGCGGACCTTCTTCCCTCGCTACTTCCCCGAGCATGGGTTCCGGGTGGTCATCTGCACCTCCTGGCTGCTCGATGACCAGCTCGGCGCCTATCTGTCCCCGACCTCGAACATCGTGCGTTTCCAGAGCCGGTTCGAGGTGGTGCCCGGCGCCTTCGAACGCGACGACGACATCTTCTGGTTCGTCTTCCACCAACCTCCGGACGCGATCGACCGGCTCCACCCCCGGAGCACGCTGGAGCGGGCCATCGTCGCGCACGTCCGCTCCGGCCACCATTGGCGAGTCCGGACCGGATGGCTGCGGCTGCCCGAAGCCCCGTTTCGCACGGAACGGGCCCCATCTCGCTCGGTTTAGCAACGCATCGGCGCGAAACGGGGCTATCCTCAGGGCAGTCACGAGGGAGGCACAGATGTGACAACGCCGAACGGCGCCCAGGAGCCGGCGCCTGCCAGCAAACTCCGGCACAGCACTCTCGGTTTTGGAGAGGTGCTGTTCCAGGGCATCGGGCACATCGGTCCCGCGGTGGGGCTCATCACGAGCGCCCCCGTGATCGTCATCTACGCCGGTGGCTCCATGCCGTTCGCCTTCCTGCTGGCGACGATCGTGGCGCTGCTGGTCGGGAACTCGGTCGCCCAACTGGCACGCCACCTGCCGTCGGCCGGCGGCTATTTCACGTACGTGGGTCGCGGGCTGGGCCCCAGCTGGGGATACATGACGGCCTGGAACTACTTTCTCTTCGACCCGCTGATCGTCTCCGTCGGTACTCCACTCACGACGTACTACGTGCAGACAGCGATTCAGGCGGCCTGGGGCATCTTCATCCCCTGGCAAGCGATGACGGTGGTGGCCATTGTCGGCCTCGGTGTCGTCAACTACATCGGCGTCCGGGAAGGCTTGCGTGCCACGCTCATCCTGGGACTGTCCGAGATCATCGTGATGCTGGCGCTCGGCGTCATCCTCATCGCCCGGGGCCCGCACCAGTACCCGGCCGCGTTGACTCCGCAGCTGAGCCCGACCGGACTCCACGGGATCGCGTTCGGTCTCATCTTCTCGATCCTTTCCTTCGCCGGGTTCGAGTCGGTGGCGCCGCTGGCGGAAGAGACACGACGCCCCCGACGCAACCTTCCGGTGGCGGTCTTCGTGTCGGTGCTGGTGGGGGGCCTGGTGTTCGTCGTCGCCGGCTATGGCACCGTGGTCGGCTGGGGCCTCAACGACATCGCGAAGTTCCCCACCGCCGCCAACCCCTACTACACGCTCGCGTCCGGCATCGCGCCCTGGGCTCCCATCTTCGTCATCCTGGCGCTCGTCAACAGCACGCTCGCCGTCAACCTCGCCTCCCAGAACGCCGCCACCCGGGTCGCGTACGGGATGGGCCGGTTCCACCTGCTGCCGTCGTCGTTCGGGTCTGTGCACCCCCGCTTTCGAACGCCGTCGTTCGGGATCGTGGCGCACACGATCCTCTCACTGGTGCTGTCACTGGTATTGGGCACGTTGCTGGGACCACTGAACGAGTTCGCGTTCCTGGGGGAGTTGGTGACGCTGGCCCTGATCCTCACCTACATCATGGGGAACTTCGCCGTCAGCGCGTACTTCTGGCGAGAGCAGCGGAGCGAAGCCAACCTCCTGCTGCATTTCGTCCTCCCGGGCGTCGCCACGCTGGTTCTCCTGGCGCCGCTGATCGCGTCCGTGTATCCGCTTCCGCCCTTCCCCACCAACCTGCCCATCGTCATCCTTCCGATCTGGCTCATCGGCGGCTTCGTCGTCAACCGGTGGCTGCGCCGAACCCGCCCGGCCGCGCTGGAGTCGGCGGCCAGGCTCATCTTCAACGAGCCGGCGGGCGATCTGGAACCTGACCCGGGTGACGCGCCGACGGTCTCGTCGTGACGCCGGCGCTGGTCGGGGTCGACGAATTCGATCGGCTGTTCGAATCCGTCAAGAACTGGGGTCGTTGGGGTGACGACGACCAACTGGGCACGCTCAACTACCTGACGCCCCAGAGGGTGCA
Source organism: Candidatus Dormiibacterota bacterium (assembly GCA_963808785.1). GTDB lineage: Bacteria > Chloroflexota > Dormibacteria > Dormibacterales > Dormibacteraceae > CAVTSA01. The sequence goes on from CAWEGH010000009.1 coordinate 124,801, forward strand.
GGCCGCGGCCCGCCTGGTCCGGAGCGGGAGGCGGGTATCGCTGGGACTTCCGATCAACAAGGTGGCGGGGCCCGACAACCCCAACCCCGCCATCGCCTTCGTAAGCAGAGGCCACGACGTCCCCGCGGATGCGGTCGGAAGCGCCGGTCTGGACTTCCTGGGCATGGCGTGTCATGGGGACTGCCACACCCACGCCGACGCCCTCTGTCACATGGCCTATCGGGGCCAGACCTACAACGGCAAGCCCGCCACCGAGGTGCTGACCAGTTTGGGCGCGACGTCTCTGGACATCGACGCCTATGCCTCGGGCCTGGTGGGACGCGGCGTCCTGCTCGACCTGCCTCGGTTTCGCGACGTCCCCTGGTTAGAGCCGGGCGAGGCGGTGCGACGGCAAGAGCTGGAGGCGTGCGAACGCTCACAGGAAGTCGAGGTCGGAGAGGGAGACATCCTCGTCTTTCGCACCGGTCACGATCGACGGCGGCGCGAGAAGGGGCCGTGGGACAACGGCCCGCCACCGGCCGGCGAGGGGAAAGCCGGCCTGCACGTCGACGCGGTGCGCTGGATGCACGAGCGGGGCGTCGCCGCCTTCCTCCCCGACGGCGACGGCGAGGCCGTGCCATCAGTCGTGGAGGACGTCACCTACCCCATCCACTTCCTCCAGATCGCGGCCATGGGCATGTTCACGGCGGACAGTCTCCAGCTCGAGGACGTGGCCCGGGCCTGCGCCGAGGAGGGTCGGTTCGAGTTCATGGTGGTGGGACTGCCCCTGCGCCTGCCCGGCGGCACCGGCTCCCCCTGGAACCCGATCGCCATCTTCTAGCCCTCGTCGCGTCTTGACACCCGTTTCGCACGAAGGGGTGCTATGCAGTGCGTGTTAGCGGCCGTTCCGTGCGAAACGGGGATTGTGTGTGTGGTGGGACTATGTGGAGGCTGAGCCATGACCAAGGCGCTGGGACGCGGGGTGTACGGGATCCTCGCCACGACCTACGACGGGAAGGACCACGTGCACGGTGCGGACCTGACGAGCCAGGCGGACTTCGTCGCCGCCCACGCCCAGGGCGTGGTCTGGCCCGCGATCGCGAGCCAGTTCTACCTGCTGGGAAGAGATGAGATCGCGGCGGGGTACGGGCCGGTTGCCGAGGGCGTCCGGGGCCGGGTTCCCTTCGTCGCGGGCGTCACGCAACTCACAACCGCGGACGCGGTGGCGCTGGCAGAGGCGGCCCGTCGGGCGGGCGCCGACGCCGTGATGGCGATGCCTCCGTGGATGTCGCGCGTCACCGGGGATGATCTGGTCCGGCTCTTCCGCGCGCTCGCCGCGGCGGGCCTCCCGATCATGCTCCAGAACGCGAGTGACTTCTCCCGCTTCTCCGCCCTCGCCGAGGCCGATATCCGGCGCCTGATCGCGGAGGTCCCGGAGATCGTCGCGCTCAAGGACGAGGCGCCGGTGCTGCCGCAGACAATCACGCGCGGCCTCGGCCTGATGCCCACGGAGCGGGGTCTCGTCTTCGGGGGCGGCGGGGGCCGGTTCCTGCTCGATGAGCTGGAGCGGGGCGGGGGCGGCAACCTGGCCGGCGTCGCCTGGGTCGACGTGCTGGGCGCCGCCTATGCCAAGTGGACGCTGGGTGACAAGGAAGGGGCCCGCTGGCTCCACGCGGCGGCGCAGGTGGGCGAGTCGGCGATCGCCGCTTACCGGGATGCGGGGTCGCGATGGGTGCTGCGTCGTCGCGGCATCACGTCGTCGGTGCGAGGCCGGCTCGACGAGGCGGAGGCGCTGGATGAGCACGCGACGGCCGAGCTTGATGCGGTGATCAAGCAGCTGTGGCCGGCGCTGCCCTGGCACGCGCCGCGGCCAGACTGAGGCCGCGGCAGTACGCTGTCCCCGCCGTGATCGACGCACATCATCACCTCTGGGATCCGGCCCGGTTCCACTACCCCTGGCTGGATCGAGCGCAGGCGGCGCCGATACGACGACGCTTCGACGCCGCCGACCTGCATGAGGTGACAGCCGGCCACCAGGTCGAGGGGACGGTCGTCATCGAGGCCCGCCACTCCCTCGAGGAGACGAGGACACTGATGGCGATCGCGGACGCGGACGACCTGGTCTCCGCCGTCGTGGGTTGGACCGACCTCACCGATCCTGCCCTGGAGGAGGTGCTGGCCGGACTCCGTGCCGAACCGGGCGGCGATCGGCTGGCGGGCATCCGGGTCGAGCTGGAGGCGCACGAGCCCGAGTGGCTCTCGCGTCCCGATGTGGTGCGGGGGCTGCGCACGCTCGCCGCCGCCCACCTTGCGTACGACCTGCTGGCGGATGCCAGGGAGCTGCCGGCGGCCGTGCAGGCGGCGCGTGCGGTGCCGGACCTGACGATCGTCATCGACCACCTCGGCAAACCCGCGGTGGTGGATGGCAAGGATGAGCGCTGGGCGGAGTCGATGGAGGCCCTGGCGGCGCTGCCCAAGGTGTGGTGCAAGGTCTCGGGCAGCTACCCCGCCGCGTTCCGGACCCGTCCCGCCACGCTGGCGCCATTCCTGGCCGGCGTGCGGGAGTGGTTCGGGGATGGGCGCCTGGTGTTCGGCTCGGACTGGCCGGTGAGCACGCTGGCCGCGCCCTACGACGATATCGTCAGCGGCTGGCAGGAGCTTCTCGCCGACCTCGGGCCTGCCGACCACCAAGCCACGTTCGGCGGCAACGCGCGGCGTGTCTACCGCCTGCCCTGACCGGCGGCGATAACCCCCGCTGGTGCATCAGCGGGGGGCCCTCAGTCCACCAGCTCGGCGCTGTTGTCCCGCTGGGTGGTGGGGAAGATGGTGACCAGTTCGATCATCGCCCGCTGCGGGAGCCCGGCGACGTGAAGGATGGTGGCCGCCACGTCTTCGGGCTGGAGCATCAACGCTCTCGCCGCCGGCGACGGCGGGATCGGACGGTCGTCGAGGATCGGGGTCGCAACCTCGCCCGGACAGATGGCGCAGGCGCGGATGCCGTGGCGCCGTTCGCTGACGTTGATCGACTCGGTGAAGGAGACCAGCGCTGACTTGGCGGCGCTGTACGCCGGCCCCGAGATCGCGCCCGGGCGGACGGCGGCCATGGAGGACACGTTCACGATCGTCCCCCGGCGGCGCGCGCGCATCCCGACCAGGAGCGCGCGCGTCATCAGAAAGGGACCGGTGGTGTTGACCTGAAAGATCCGCTCCCAGTCGCCGAGGGCGAGGCGATCGAGTGTGCGGACGGGCACATTCACACCAGCGTTGTTGACGAGCAGGTCCACCGGGCCCGCGGCCTCCGCGACCTCGCGAACCGCGTCGACCGCCGCCGGGTCGGCGACGTCGGCGGCCTGAACGATCGGTCGCGCGCCGGCCTGCTCGAAGAGGGCGGCGGTTTCCTCCAGCACCTCCCTCCGGCGGCCCACCAGGACCACCGTGCTGTCGGGCCCCCCAACCGAGGCGAGGGCGACGGCGGTCGCCCGTCCGATCCCGGAACCGGCACCGGTGACAACCGACACCGCCGGACAGAAGGAAGCAGGTTGCGTCGTCACCCTGGAGTTCCGCGATCGTTGCCGGGGTTGCTCAAACCGGCGCACTCCCGATCAGCCGATCCGGGTGAACTTCTGGAGCGTGTGGCTGCCCTCCGGCACCTCCCCACGCGACACGCCGAAGGTCCACGTGACCTCGCCCACATAGATGTCGCCATGAGAGTCGACACAAATGTCGTGGGGGGCGATGAAGTTGCCGGCCGCGGTTCGCTCCCGACCGCCCCACCGTGCCAGGACCCGTCCGCTCGGCTCGTAGATGCTCACGCGCCCCGGTCGATCCTCGGCGATACGTCCCATCCGGAGCGACTGGTCGCCCGCCGGACGCCAGAGTTCGGACACGTAGACCAGGCCGTCCGCGTCGAGCGCGATGTTGGTGGGCCGCTGCACATCGGTCCATTCCTCGAGGAAGTCGCCCTCGGGGTCGAAGATCTGGATCCGGTCGTTCTCGCGGTCCGCGACCAGCACCCGTCCGTCCTCGGCCACCGCGATACCGTGGGGCAGGTTGAACTCGCCCGGTCCGGTGCCGGGTTCGCCCCAGGATTGCACCAGCGTTCCATCGCCCCGGAAATGGTGAACCCGCGCGTTGCCGTACCCATCGCTGGCGTAGAGGTCGCCGTTGGGCGCGACCGCGATGTTGGTCGGGCGGTTGAACGGAGGTCCGCCGCGGGCGATGGTGGCCAGCGAGCCGTCGTAGCCGGTGTCCGACGCCACGTCGGGGGTGCCGATGGTCTGCACCAGCTTTCCTTCCGGCGTGAATCGGAAGACCGCATGGTGACCCTCGTCGACACAGTACACGGAGTCGTCAGGCCCCACCGTAACGCCGTGGGTGCGCGGCGTGAAGAGATCCTCGCCCCAGGAAGACAAAAACCTGCCATCCCGGTCGTAGACGACGACGCGCGACTCCCGACGCGTGAAGAGGTAGACGCGGTCTTTTGAGTCGACCGCCACACCGGCCACATCGCCGTGGTGGAAGCCTTCCGGCAACTGCTCCCAGCCCTCCACCACCCGATAGGTCAGCCCACCCATCGCCTGTGCGCCCATCGTTCCCCTCCCACCAACCATCGGGATCCATCACCAGTGCCCGGACACAGGGCCCGCGCCCGGCAATCTTCTCATGGCCGGGCCGCCCGGATGCTGGTCAGGCGACTGCCTCCAGGAAGGGGCTGATCGCAGCCATCACCACGTCTGCCTGATTGAGCGGGTGACCGACGCCCTGGAGGCGAACGTGCGTCGCGTTCGGCAACAACCGCAGACCCAGGGCGACCTCCTGGTCGGTCAGGGCACCAGGTTGCAGTGGGCCTTCGGGATCGGCCTGAAGGAGCAGGACGGGGCAGTGGATCCGCGGGAGCAGGATGTATGGGTCGAAGCCGGCCAGCATCACGTCGGGGCCGGCCAGGACCGCCGCCAGCATGTCAGGGTCGAGCTGGTGGAGGGTCACCGACTGGAAGGCGAACCACGGACTGTCTTCCCCCATCACCTCTACGGCCGGGTGCGGCCGCGTGCTGCCGGGCACGCTCATGGGGGTCTGGCGCAAAGCTTGCTCGATCTCGGCCGCCGGCCGGCCCGCGAGGCCGTGCCACATGACATTCATGGCGCGGTGAGTCGGGTCTTCGGTCACGTGCTGCGCGGTTGAAAGAGGAGCGTCGCCGACGATCAGGGCTCGGAACAACTCGGAGTGCTGCGCGGCCAGCATGACGGCGACCTCACCGCCCAATGAGTGGCCGAGCACGACGGCCGGCTGCTGGACCACCCCGCTCAGGAAGGCGGCCGTGTCGCGGACGTAGTCGCCCAGCAGGTAGGCGCCGGGCACGCGGCCTGAGCCGCCGTGGCCCCGAGAGTCGGGAGCGAAGACATGCCAGGCGGGGGCGAGCGCCTCGAGGAAGGCCTCCCAATGCTGCCAGCGGCCGCCACCGCCGTGCAGTACCACAAAAGGGGGGCCGTTCGGCGGGCCCTCGGCATAGTTGATCAGGACGTCGGGGGCCCGGAAGCGGGCTTCGATGAAGTCCATAGGTAGTCGATTCTCCCCTTAAGCGAGTGGAGCCAGTGGAACCGACCCGGTCAGGGGGCGGCTGCTTCCTCTCCCCCCAGGCTCACCGACTCCCACCTGGTCCGCCGGTTGGGGATGAGCAAGCCGGCGCCCACGGACACGACGAGGAAGCCCGTCGCCATGACGTAGGTGTTGGTGAATCCGGTCACCGTCGGAAGCCCGCCGGTGGCGGTGTTGGCCGCGATCAACGTGGCAGCGATCTGGCTGCCCAGCGCCCCGCCCAGCAGGCGCATCACCGTGTTCATCCCGGTCGCGACCCCGGTCTGCGCCGGCGCCACGGCCTGGATGATCAGGTTCCCGAGTGCGGCGTAGGCAAGTCCGATCCCGACGCCGAGCAGCGTCGTGCTGATCACCATCTCGTACGGGTGGCGGTGCTCGACCGCCGCGAAGCCGAAGGAGACCGCCGAGATCAAGCCTCCGGCGACGAAGGCGAACTTCGACCCAAACCGGTGCGTGACCCGGCCCGCCGCCGCACCGGACACCGCCATCGCCAGCGACGCGGGAAGCAGATAGAGGCTGGAGACCAGGACCGAGGCCCCGAACCCGAATCCGGTGCTGGTCGGCAGCTGGGCGAACCGCGGGAAGACGGCGAAGGACGCGTACATACCGCCGCCGAGGAGAAAGGCCGCCAGGTTCGTCGTCCAGACGCCCCGCAGCCGCATCATGCGCATGTCGATCAGGGGCTCGCGGCTGCGCACTTCGACGACGACCCAGAGCACGCACACGGCCAGCCCGAACGCGAGCAGCGAGAGCGTCCCGGCTCCGAACCAACCCCAGGCGGGTGCCTGGGCGATGGCGATCAGCACGCTGCAGATCCCGACGCTCATCAGTGCTGCGGCCAGCCAGTTCACGGTGCCTGGGGAGCGCACCTGGGATTCGGGGATGTACCGCCAGGTCAGCATCGCGGCCAGCAGTGCCATCGCCAGTGGGAGCCAGAACAGCCAGTGCCAGTCAAGGTGCTCCACGATCAGCCCTCCGACCACGAGCCCGGCGCCCCCGCCTACCCCGAGGATGGAAGACATGAGCCCGATGCTTCCGGCTACCCGCTCTTCGGGGAACTCGTCCCGGACGATCGCGAAGGCGAGCGGGAAGATGCCGCCCGCGACACCCTGGATCACGCGCGCCACCAGGAGCATGGCCAGCGACTGTGAGACCGCCGCCAGGAGGGAACCGGCCGCGAGTATGAGGAGGACCCACAACAGCAGGCGCTTTTTGCCGTACATGTCGCCCAGCCGCCCGATGATCGAAGTACCGACGGATGCCGACAGCAGGAACGCGGTCAGCAACCAGTTGGAGCCCAGCTCGCTGGTGTGCAGGCTCCGCTGAAATGTGGGCAGGGCAGGGATGACCGCGGAGCTGAGGACCGCGTAGCCGAGGCCCGCCAGCAGCAGCACGCTCAGGATCAGGTTTGGACCCGAACCTCCCGCTCGAGAAGGAACGCGGAACGGCACTATCGCCGGCAGCCCCGGTCCGTCATGTGGTGAGTGGCCACACGCAGGCGTGAAAGCATCGCCACCCCTCGTCGGTCCGTACATAGGAGTCGAGGTAGCGGCTGTAGCGGTCGGGAGGCCGGTGACTGCGGGCCGAGACCGCCGCGACGTCGCCGGCGATGTGAATCGCGATCTGATCAATGCTGAGGCCCGGCTCGGCGCTGGCTCGCAGCACTTCGATGTACCTCGGCTGTTCCCAAACCTCTCCCCGCGCGCCGTCGAGGTAACGGAACGAGGAGGTCAGGATCGGTGCCAGCAGCTCCCACGAGCCCTTGCGCCAGGCATCGATGAAGCGCAGGTTGAGTTCTGTCAAGTCCTCCAGGTCCTGCTTGGACGTGACGCCCGTCGACACCATCGTTGGTTCCTCCGTTTTGCGCCTCAGACGATCCGTACCCGCAGAGTTCCGATGCGAGGCGACCCGATCTCGACGGTGTCCCCCCGCTTGAGGAACAACTCCTGGGACCGGGAACCATCAGGCCCGGGCACCGTCGTGTCGGCCGCCGTGCCCGCCCCGGTGCCGCCGCTCAAGATGTCGCCGGGGGCCAGCGTGAAGTCACGGGACAGGTACTCCAGGACCTCGCCCCAGCCGTAGATCATGTCTCTCGAGCTGAAGGATTGACGCACCTGGCCGTTGACGCGGGTCTCGACCTGAACATCCTCCGGGTCGACCTCGTCGACAGCGATGCAGGGGCCGATCGCGGTCGAGCCGTCGAAATTCTTGGCCAGGTTGTAGCTGATGCCTCGGGGCTGTTGCGTCCCCATGCCGTCGCGGATGCTGCCGTCGTTGAGGAGGGTGACGCCCCAGACCAGATCCCGGTAACCGGACGCGGAGATGTCCTTGGCCCGCCGGCCGATCACGATCCCCGGCTCGCCTTCATAGTCGAGATAGCGGGTCCGGGACGGATACGGGATCTCACCGTCAGGACCGACGACCTGATCCGGGACCTTCCAGAAGCCCCAGTGCCCGTACTCGCGAGCCTCCCGTGTGGCCTCCTCCTGGGTTCGGGGCGCACCGCCCGGGCGGCCGGCGAACATTCCCATCAGATGGTCGGCGAAGTTGCCGCCCACGGCCGCGATCCGTTTGCCCGGCCAGGGGGCGTGCAGCTGCACCTCCCGGCGGTCGAAGACCACGCCCTCGATGCGCGGCCCGGACCTGGCGTGGGCGATCGCTTGACGCGCCTTCTCGAGTCCGCCCTGGCCCCCTTCGATGAAGGGGAGCAGGCGGTGGGGCAAGCGTTCGCCGTCGGTCAGGTCTCCGCCCCGAGACTGCTCGTAGGCGCGGGCCAGGTCGAACACGAGGTCCCCTTCCCACGCGCCGACCCGGCGGTCGGGTCCGTAGACGACGATCCTCATGTCCTGTTTCCCTCCGTTGGACCGTCGTGCCCGCGACGGCGGCGCCTGTTTCACGCCCTCTCGATACGTACCCTACCGGACCCTTTTCCGGGCACGTCAGGACGCTGAAATCACCGCCCTGCGGTCGGTGCTCAGCGTCAGGATGCGCTGTGTGTGGGCGGGGCTGGCTGGCCGACCTCGCCGCCCCCACCGCAAATCGGAATCGCTGGGGCCCCGTCGGCGTCGGGGAACCGCCCGGCAAGATGGGGCTCCAGCACCTCCCGCGCGTGCCGCCCCTCCCCCTCCACGGCCACCGGCCGTTGCGAGTCGACCTTGCGCCCGTAGAAGGAGGTCTCCCCCCGGTAATCCTTGAGCTCCCGGACCCGCATTACGCCCGATTCGACGACCAGCGTGCCCCCGGTCCCGCTGATCTCCAGCCGCTCTCCCATCCCTGGATAGATGGCGGTGCTCGCCTCCAGCACACCGACGGCGCCGTTCTCGAACTCGAGGAGCGCGGTCGCGGTGTCTTCCACCTCGATCTGGTGGGCCGCCGTCCGGCACCGGCGCCACGATGCTCTTGACCGGGCCCATCATTCAGCGCAGCAGGTCGACGTAGTGGACCCCTGGTTCATGAGGCAGCCCCCGCCGTCAAGGGCCCAGGTGCCCCGCCACTCGCCGCTGTCGTAGTGGTCCTGCGTTCGGTACCACTTGATGAACGCGTCGCCCACCAGCAGCCGGCCCAGGCGCCCGGACGCGATGATGTCGCCCGCGCCCTCGGCCGCGATCAGCCGGTCCGCCGCCGCCAGCGTGATGTCGATCGGCTTCTCGACCAGAACGTGCTTGCCCGCCGCCGCCGCCTGACAACCGACCTCCGTGTGCAGCCCGCTGGGGACGCAGACCAAGCCCACTTCTACCTCGGGACGAGCGAGCACTCGCCGAAGGTCGGTCTCCGGCTCGCCGCCGAACTGGGCGGTCAGCGCCCGGGCACGCTCCGGCGCCACGTCGACAGCGGTCACCAGGTGCGCGCCCGGCAGTCCAGCGATCGCCTTCGCGTGCGTCGCAGCCGACGATCGCAAATCCGTAACCACGCGTCTCAGCCATTCATCAGACCCCCGAGTCGCTGACGGGTACCGGGGACCGGCCGGCCGCGGCAGTTCCAAAATTCCGCTCGGTCGCAGGCGCGAACCCGTTTTCGCGCATCCACTGGACAAAGCCGATCGCGTGACGATCCAGATTCTCCAGCCCGCCTCCCCCGACGAGAGGTGAGCAGAGCTCATAGGCGGCCCACCCATCCTCCGGGTAGCCGCCCTCGCGCAGTCCGGTGAAGAATGCCCGGTAGTCGATAAATCCCTCTCCCATGGGGGCGGCGCGGATCAGATCCGTTTCGCGTTGGTAGTTCGTCAGGTTAGGCTGGTAGGTGAATCGCGGGCGTCTTGAGTAGTCGGCGACCGTGGTGTGAGCCGTCATCCCCGCCACCCTGCGCGCGGTCGATCTGAGATCGAGGCCCTGGAGCGCGGCTGACCAGGCGTCGAAGCAGAGCCGGCAGTTGGGGTGATCGACTGCCTCCAGGAAATCGAGAGCGCTGTCGACGTGAATCCCGATGTCATGATGATTTTGCACGCCTAAGACCACTCCCAGGTCCGCCGACCGTTCGGCACATTCGCGTACGGCGCGGACACAGAGGTTCCACTGCTCGGACAGCGGAACACCTGGCCGCTCGAAGCCGGTGAAGACACGCAGCAAGCCGGAACCGAGGTCGTGGGCGAGGCGTGCCAGCTCCACCACATAGGCCGTCTGCGCCTCACCAAGCGGGATGTCCGGATGTTCCCAGCCGGCGCTGAAGTCGGTGTAGCCGGCGAGCACCGGGACCGTCAGTCGCTGCCGGTCGAGGACAGCTCGCAAATCGTCGCGAGCTCGCGGGCCCAGATCGAGGGGCGAGCCATGGGGGCGCTTTCCCGCCAGCATGACGCCCTCATAGCCATGCGCCGCGGCGCGTTCCAGTATTCCCTGCAGCGGAAGCCTCGCCTGCCCGGGCCAGACTCCGGCATAGCTGATCGTGTGCAGCGCGAGCCTCACTTGCTCTCTCCCCCCGTCGAAGCCGGCCCGTCGAAGGCGGCCAGGTCGGTGTATAAGACGCAGTCCTGATGCTGCCTGAGAATTGAGGCCGGGCATTCCTCACTGACCGGTCCCCGCAGCAAACGCGCGAGCGCGGTTCGCTTGGTCGGCCCGGGTACCACACAGGTAACCGCCCGCGCCCCCAACAAGGTGGGGATGGTCACCGTCAGTGCCCTCCGCGGAACAGCCTCCAGGTCAGGAAATGTCCGGTCGTGCACCTGTTGCCGGCGCGACTCCTCGGACAGTTCCACCTCTTTCACCGCCGCGGGGTCACGGAAGTCGGCGACTCCCGGGTCGTTGAACGCGAGATGGCCGTTCTCCCCAACCCCACAGCACACCAGGGCGAGTGGCGCGGCAGCGAGGAGACGACCGTAGCGTTTTGCTTCCGCGATCGGGTCCGCGGCGCCGTCGAGCATGTTGAAGCGACCGGCCCGGACGAGGCCGAAGAGATGTTCACGTAGATACGTGGAGAAGGCCTGCGGTGACTCACGGTCCACGCCCACGTACTCATCCATGTGGAATGCCTCGACGCGAAGCCAGTCCACCGGAGCCACCGCCAGCGCGGCCAGGAACTCGTTCTGTGAGGGGGCGGACGCGAACACGACCCGAACCCTCTCCGCACCGGCCGATTTCCTCCCCAGGACCCCTGCGGTGCGCTCGGCGGCGGCACGACCCATGGCTGGACGGTCCCGGTACACCTGGACACGAAGGTGATCCACCCGCTCGACGTGGACCGGCGTGGACATCCCGGCCGGGCTGGGGTCCGTCATGTCAGGGGAAGCCTCACCGGCCGGCCCTGCCGTGCCGACTCGTAGATGGCGAGGATGATCTCCAGGGGCCGGCGCCCGGCCTCCCCCGTGATCGACGGTTCTCGACCACTGTCGATGGCATCCAGGAGGTCGGCGATCTGGGGGAGGTGCGCGCTTTCGCTTAACGCCGCAGGATCCGCCGCGGCGGAGTTGGCGAACTGCCCTCCTCGAGTCGCCCCCGAGGCACCATAGGCTCCAACGTCTCCTTTCTCGTCCCTGAGTTCGCAGAGGACGAGGCGAGCGGCCTCCAGGATGACCGTGCCCGCCTCCCCGCTGATCTCCAGCCGCTCGGGCAGCCCCGGGTAAATTGCGGTGCTCCCTTCAATGAGACCCAGCGCACCGCTTTCGAATCGAACGATGGCAAGTGCCACATCCTCGACCTCGATCGCGTGCGCGAGTGTCGTCGTCTGGGCGGAGACACTGGTCACCGGCCCCATCAACCATTGAAGAAGATCGATGTAGTGGATTCCCTGGTTCATCAGGGAACCGCCGCCGTCCAGTGCCCAGGTGCCCCGCCAGTCGCCGCTGTCGTAGTAGCCCTGTGTTCGGTACCACTTGATAATCGCGTCGCCAAGAATCGGCCGTCCCAGCCTGCCACTGTCGAGCAGCCCTCGAACGCGTTCGACATCAGGCGCGTATCGATACTGTGAGACAACGCTCAACTTCACCCGTGAACGGCGAGCCGTGGAGATCAGGTCGTCGGCCGCCGGAAGGGTAATGTCGATCGGCTTCTCGACCAGAACGTGCTTGCCAGCTTCCGCCGCCCGGCGTCCCACCTCCCCGTGGAGACCGCTGGGGACACAGACGCAGACGACCTCGATGTCGGCGCGGGCAAGGACCCGATCGAGGTCGGTGTCCGGGTCCCCTCCGAACTTCGCGGCCAGGGCATGGGCTCGCTCCTCGACGACATCGACCGCCGCCACCAACCGGGCGTCGGGCAGAGCCTGAATGGCACGTGCATGACTGGGGGCGATCACGCCACAGCCCACGATCGCGAACCCGTGGGTACCTCCAGCCATCCTCACGCCTCCGACGCTTGCGGCCTCAATCCTTGGATCAATCCGGCCCGAACATGAGTGCCCTTCATATCCTTATCGCCGGATTCCCCGTCACCAATTCATGCGTGTTGGGAACCGAGTATCAAGTCAGTATGGTATAACATGTTCGACTACGTATGCGACCGAAAGGCGACGTACGTGCATGGCACGGCACCTGGGCGGTCCCGTCTCTACCGCCCGTACGTGACGGGCGATGCATGGCTATCAGCGCGAGCCCCCGGTCCGGTGGGCATCTGCCTGATCCGCAAGGCCGCGGGGGTTATTTCGGGAGGACTTTGTCATGAAGGAGATGCCCAAGTCAGGAACCCGCCATCCCGGACCGCATTCCGTCACGCGCCGGCGCTTTCTCGAGCAAGCCGGTGCGTCAACGTTCGGTCTCGCCGCCTTTCCCGCCATCCTGACCGCGCGCGGTAGCCGCGCCCTCGGCAGCGGGCCGGGAAAGGTCTCGATCCTGGTCGGAAAGGACACGACCTACCCGGCCGCGCAGGCGGCGATCATGACGATGGTTCAGCAGGAGTTCCAGAAGCAGCACCCGGGCTCCACGCTCACCTGGGACACGTACGCGTCCTCGGGTGAGGAGCTGACCAAGGTCGAGACGAGCGCGGCCAGCCAGTCCGGACCCGACATCTTCGAGTTCGGAACCACCCTGGTCCCCACCGCGCATGCGACGGGCGCGTTCGAGAACCTCACCGACGGCCTCTGGAACCAGCTGGGAGGAAAGGGCTCGTTCATCCAATCGATGTTGTCAATGAGTGGGCCTTCGAAGCACCAGACGATAGCCGTCCCCGAGACCGCCGCGCCCTACGCCATGGTCTACAACAGGAAGCTGCTGGAGGGCGCCGGGGTGTCGAAGCCTCCGACGAGCTGGAATGAGTTCATTCACGATGCCAAGGCCGCCACCAGTCCTGGCCAGGGCGTCTGGGGGACTGCGCCGGCGTACGACGACAGCTTCGAGCCCTGGCATCACATCTGGATGTACACCACCCAGCTGGGTGGCCACATGGTGAGCCCGGATGGCAAGCAGGCGCTGCTGGACTCCAGTGAGGTGGTCGAGGCGTCAGCGTTCTGGCTCGACTGGGCCGCGAAGTACAAGATCGCCGCGCCCTCCGATGCGACCTTCCAGGGCTCCGACGGTCAGAAGGCGTTCGCAACCGGCAAAGCGGTCTTCGCGCCGATGTCGGACCAGAGCGGCATCGCCACGTTCGACGCGTCTCCGATCGCGGGAGAGTATGCCTACGCTCCGAACCCCACTGTTCCCTACGGCAAGAGCTCGATGCCCCGGGGGGGCAAGCCAGCCCAAGGCTTCGTCTCCGGTCAGATGTTGACGATCTTCAAATACAGCAAGAACAAGGACCTCGCGCTCGATGCGATCAAGATCATGCTCAGCCCGGAGATCCAGTACCAGCAGTGGAAGCAGCGAAGTCAGCTGCCGGTCTCGGTGAGCGTCTTTAACAAGTATCCAGAGATTCAAAAGGCCCCTTGGGACACCTTCTACACTGCTGAAAAGCAAGCCTATCCGATCCCATTCATCGGCGCCTGGGGCCAGCTCGAGGTGGTGCTTGGTCACGCCATAAATCAGATTGCCGCGCACATCGCCACCAATGGCAGCTACAGCATGGCTGATCTGCGGAGCGGACTTCAACAGGCGAATTCACAGCTTCAGTCATCGCTCGCCGAGCAGCATTAGGCGGTGTGAGATCAATGGCTGAGCTGACACGTCGTTCGGAGGCTACCGGCAGGCCTCGCTGGCGGAGAAGGTCGAGGTTGGTTCGTCCACCGTACTGGATGATGGGGCCGAGTCTGCTGTTGCTCACCGTCATCGTCTTCATACCGATGTTGTTCGCCTTTTGGGTCAGTCTCACGGGGTTGAACCAGTATTCGATCAGCGACTGGATCCACGCGCCCTTTGTCGGTCTTCAGCAATACGTGGAAACCCTTACCCCCCAAGGGTATCTCTTCGGATCCCTGATGAACTCCATCAAGGTCAGTGTCATCTTCTCCGTGGTGACAACGGCCGCGATCCTGCCCATTGGGGTGGGCGCCGCCCTGGTAATGAATAGAAAGCTGATGGCCCGAGGCGTGTTCCGTACCATCGCACTCCTCCCTTACATCATCCCCACGTTCGTCAATGCGATCGTATGGCGCCTGATCTTCATGACCGGCACCGGGCCGGCTGACCTCATCCTGGGGCACCTGCACCTGGCGTGGGGGCAGACCTACTGGCTGATCGGGCCCAACTCACTGTGGGCGATGATCATCGCGGACGTATGGGCCTCCTGGCCGTTCGTCTACATGATGACGCTGGCGGCCCTGCAGACGATTCCGCACGACCTGTACGGCGCTGCTGCGGTGGACGGCGCCGGCAGTTCCCGCCAGTTCTGGCACGTCACGGTGCCCGGGATCCAGTCGACCCTCGGCCTCGCGGTCGTCCTGTCGACCATCAATCACTTCAACAACTTCACACTACCTTTTGTCATGTTCGGTGCCTCCCCCCCCGACCAGGTCAACGTCCTCCCCCTCAACATCTACATCAACTCCTTCGTCACCTTCAACTTCGGACTCGGAGCGGCAATGTCGGTGGTGTCGCTGGTGATACTTCTCGTGCCCGCGGTCATCTATCTCCGCGTCGCTCGAGTGGGGGAAGCACAGTAATGGCGGTCTTCACTCCACGTCGCCGTTCCGCGCGCGCCCGGATGAGTGACGTCCTTGCGCACGGGCTTGCCGTCCTGTTCTGCGTCTTCGTGCTGCTGCCTCTCGTCTACATGGTGCTGGTCGCGCTCCAACCTACGGCGGCCGCCGGGACCGAGGTCATTCCCCGCACGTGGGCATGGCGTACGTTCCTCGACATCTGGCAGACGGTGAATCTCGGCACGTACCTTATCAACAGCATAATTATTTCCGTCGCGACCGGCGTTTTCGCGTCCATCGTCGCCCTGGGCTCGGCCTATGTCATAGCACGCTTTAGGTTCCGGTTTCGTAACGCCTTTCGAACCTCACTGCTCACCAGCCTGACGATCCCGGGTATTCTGCTGCTGCTGCCTCTATACATAATGTTCGTCATCATCTTCCACGCCACCGACATCCAGCTGGTGGGAACCTACTGGGGGGTCGTCATCACCTACATGGCGTTCGCACTCCCGTTCGCCATCTGGATGCTCAACGTGTACATCATCGGACTGCCCTTTGACATCGAGGAACAGGCACTGGTCGACGGGGCAACACGGTTTCAGATCGTGCGCTGGATAACCCTGCCCCTCGCGCTCCCGGGGCTGGTAGTGACCTTCATCTTCTCGTTCCTCCTTTCGTGGAACGACGTCCTCTACGCGAGTGTCCTCACGTCGGCATCGACGAGAACGTTGGGCGTCGGACTGCAGTACTACCTCTCCGAGAACTACTCGTTACCGAAGTGGAATGAGTTGATGGCGGCAAGTATCGTCAGCGCAGTTCCGGCTGTGGTTCTGTTCCTCCTGGTGCAGCGGCACATCGTGACCGGCCTTGCGCACGGCTCGGTGAAGGGATGAGGCTCGGCGCCGTCGGAAACATATCCGCCCAGACGTTTCAAGTCCGACCCTTTGCAGGCACCGTTAGCAGGAAGGGTCGGCGGCGGCGGGACGACCGCGCCGGGCCCGCACCCAGACGGCCAGGCTGGCCAGCCCGCCCTGGATGCCGCGCGGGGCGACCAGCATGAGGACGATGAGGACCAGCCCGTAGAGCACGATCGCCAGGTTGGAGACCGTCCCGCTGGAGAGGTTGAGCCCGCTCGCGGCCGAGGTCGCCCACTGAGGAACGTAGACCAGGAAGATCGCCCCCCACCAGACCCCGGCCAGACTGCCGGCCCCACTCAGGACCATGGCCGCCAGCAGCCCGATCGAGAGCGAGACCGGGAACTCCGCCGGGTTGACGATGCCGGTGCACAACCCCAGCAGGCCCCCCGCCAGGCCGGCGCAGGCGGCACTGACGGCAAAGGCCAGCACCTTGGTCTCGCCGACCCGGATGCCGGCCAGTTGGGCCGCCACCTCGTCGTCGCGCACGGCCCGAAAACGGCGTCCGACCTCGCTCCACATCAGGTTGGCGAGCAGGACCAGGACGACCAGGGCACCGCCCATGCAGATCCAGCTCAGCCAGAGCTCGCCGTTGAGCCCGAACGGTGCGACCGGCGGGAGCACCGTGATCCCCTCCTCACCGCCGAAGACGGCCCGGAACTGGACCGCCAGCTCGGGCAGGCCCACCGCCAGGGCCAGGGTCAGTCCGGCCAGGTAGGGGCCGCGCAGCCGCACCGCCGGGATCCCCATCACGACCCCCAGCGCGCCGCCCGCGACCGCCGCGGCCGCCAGGGCCAGCAGCAGCGGCGCCGAGGTGTGGGCCAGGAGCAGGGCGGTGGTGTACGCGCCGACCGCCATGAAGGCGCCGTGGCCGAGTGAGATCTGGCCGTTGGTTCCGGTGAGCAAGGTCAGACCCGCGAGGGCGATCGCGTAGAGCGCGATCTGGGCGATCTGGAAGTCGTTGTAGGGGCTGACGTCGACCGTGATCAGGTAGACGGCGACAACGGCCGCCAGGGCCAGTGCCAGGTGGCGCAGCATCGGCTGCCGGGCGAGCCGTCTCACTCACACCCTCCGCAGCGTGGCCCGGGAGAAGATGCCCTGCGGGCGCACGCTCAAGACCACCAGCAGCAGGACCAGCGCGCCCACCGTCTCCAGGCTGGAGCCCAGGTAGCCGCCCACGAAGGAGAGCACGAGACCGGTGACGAGGCCGCCGACCAGCGCCCCGGCCGGGCTGTCCAGCCCCCCCACCACCGCCGCGGTGAAGCCGAAGACCAGAACCTCGTCCATGTTGTTGGGGAAGAGCAGCACCTTGGGGGCGACCAGCAGGCCGGCCAGCGAGCCGGCGAGCGCCGCCAGGCCCCAGCCCAGGGTGAGCATGCCTCCGACCCGGACCCCGAGCAGCCGCGCCACCTCGGGCGCGAAGGCGCTGGCCCGCATCCTGAGCCCCAGATCGGTGCCCTGGAACAGGACCCACATCAGCAGCATCAGCAGCAGGACCATTCCGACCGTGAACGCGTCGAAGGCGGAGAAGGCGACCTGGCGACCCCCCACCACCAGCCCGATCTGGGAGAAGTAGGCGGGAAAGCTGCGATCGCCGCCTCCCCACAGCGCCCCTGCCACCCCCTCGAGCAGGATGAAGAGCCCCAGGGTGACGATCACCGGGCTCAGCTCGGTCCCGCCCTGAAGCCGGCGGATCAGGACGCGCTCCACCAGCGCTCCCAGCGCCAGCCCGGCCAGCAGCGCGGTGGCGAACGCAAGCCAGTAGGGGAGGCCGTGGTCGATGATCGTCACCGCCAGGTAGGTGGTGAACATGGCCATCGCGCCCTGCGCGAAGTTGATGACCCGGGTCGCGCGCCAGATCAGGACCAGGCCGAGCGCGACCGCGGCGTAGATCATCCCGTAGGTGACGCCGTTCAAGGTGAGGTCGAGCAGCCGGCCCACGATTGGACCTCAGAACCCCAAGTAGTGGTGGCGCAGGGCGCTGTCGGCCGCAACCGCGGAGGCGGTGTCGGAGACCGCCACCTGGCCCAGGTTGAGGACCACGGCGGTGTCCGCGATGGAGAGCGCGGAGCGCGCGTTCTGCTCCACCAGGACCACGGCCAGGCCCTGGCGGGTCAGGTCCCGGAGGAGGGCCATGATCCGGGCCGTGACGAGCGGGGCCAGCCCCAGCGAGGGCTCGTCCAGGAGCAGGAGCCGCGGCCGCCCGGCGAGCGCCCGCCCAATGGCCAGCATCTGCCGCTCGCCACCGGAGAGGGTGGCCGCCGCCCGCCGCCGCCGCTCGGCCAGCGCCGGGAACAGCTCCCACACCTCGCCGATCGCCCGGAGCCGGTCGGTCCGATCACTTCGCCAGAGCCCGCCCAGGCGCAGGTTTTCCTCCACCGTGAGTTCCTCGATGATGCCCCGGCCTTCCGGGACGTGACCGACGCCGCGACGGACCACGTCCTCCACCCCGAGCCGGGTGAGTTCGCCCCCATCCAGCCGGACGCTGCCCGAACGGGGCTTGACCAGTCCGCTGACCGCCCGCAGCAAGGTGGTCTTGCCGGCTCCGTTGGCACCCAGCACGGCCGTGGTCGATCCCGGCTCAGCGCGCAGGGAGACGCCGCGGAGCGCTTGGACCGCCCCGTAGGCCACCCAGAGGTCGGTCACCTCAAGCACCGGTCACCTCTTCGCCCAGGTAGGCGGTCGTGACCTCCTTGTTGGCGCGGATCATCCTCCGGGGTCCCGTTCGCGATCACCCGGCCGAAGTCCAGGACCACCAGGCGATCGCACACCGACATCACCAGGTCCATGTGGTGCTCGATCAGCAGGAGCCGCCATCCGCCGGCGCAGCCCGGCCAGAAGCCCGCGCAGGTCGGCCATGTCCTCCTCACCCAGCCCGCTGGCCGGCTCGTCGAGCAGAAGCAGGCTGGGATCGGCGGCCAATGCCCTGGCCATGGCCACGCGCTTCTGGAGGCCGTAAGGGAAGCTGGGCCGGCATGCGGCCGGCGAAGGCGGACAGCCCCAGCCGGGCCAGCAGATCCCCGGCCCGGGCTCGAAGCCGGGCTTCCTCGCCGCTCGACCACGGCAGTCCCAGGGCGGAGGAGGCGAGGTCGGCGCGCACCGACGCCTGGGCCCCGGCGACCACGTTCTCGAGGACGGTCAGCCCCGGCCACAGCCCCACTCCCTGCAGGGTGCGGGCGATCCCGAGCCGGGCCAGGTGGTGGCTTCGGTGACGGCGCAGGAAGCGGCCCCGGTAGCTGATCGTGCCGGCGCGGGTACGGACGAAGCCGCAGACGGCGTTGAGCAGCGTGGTCTTCCCGGCGCCGTTGGGGCCGATCACGCCTACCACCTCGCCCGGCGCCACTCCCACCGAGACGTCCTCCAGAGCGGTCAGCCCGGCGAAGCCGACCGTGAGGCCTCGGACTTGAAGGCCTTCGGCGGCCAGCCGCTCCTCCGCATCGGGCACCGGCGCTCCCCCCCGAGTGCAATTGTTGCCAACCTGACGGCGCGTCCATAAAATAACGCCGTCAAATCGCGCCGTCAGCAATCAGATTGCGCCGTAAGGGGGAGACGGGAGATGCAGAACGCATCAGTGTTCCGGCGCCGGATCGGCTCCATGGCCGTCGTCCTCGCGGCTTTGCTGCTGGTGGCCGCCTGCGGGACGCCCAGCACCAGCTCGGCCAACGTCCCCGGGGTGACCAAGACGAGCATCATGGTCGGCGCCACCACCCCGCTGACCGGACCTGCCGCGCCCGGCTACAGCGAGATCGCGCCCGCCATGAAGGCCTACTTCGATTACGTCAACAGCCAGGGCGGCGTATACGGCCGGAAGCTGACCTATGACTACCTGGACGACCAGTACAACCCCGCGGTCACCGCGACCAAGACCCGCCAGCTTGTGCTGCAGGACAACATCTTCGCCGACGTCGGCTCGCTCGGCACCCCCACCGGCCTGGCCGTCGCCGGGTTCCTGAATCAGGAGAAGGTGCCGCAGCTGTTCCAGGAATCCGGCTGCGCCTGCTGGAGCCAGCCCAGCAAGTACCCGTGGACCTTCGGCTGGCAGCCCAACTACGTGATCGAGGGCAAGATCCTGGGCCAGTACATCAAGGACAACCTGGCCGGTCAGAAGGTCGGATACGTGTACCAGGACGACGAGTTCGGGCAGGACGGCGTGAAGGGACTCGACATGCGGGTTCCCAGCTCCGATGTCGTCTCCCGTCAGACCTACTCGACCACCACACTGACCAATGGGCTTGGCAACCAGATCGCAGCCCTCAAGGCCGCCGGAGCGACGGTGGTCGCGATGTATACCATCCCGGCGGCGACCACGCTCGCCCTGCTGGCGGCAGCCGAGATCGGCTACCACCCGACCTGGGTGGTCTCCAGCGTCGGCACCGATCCTCCCACGCTGACCGGTCTGCTGGCCTCGTTTTCCAAGGGTCTGGCGGGGGCAGCGCTGCTCGACGGGATGATCACCAACGCCTACACGCCCCCTGAGAGCGACAGCTCCAACCCCTGGATCACGTACTTCAAGGGGATCCTCAACCAGTACGAGCCGGGCGCGCCGTGGGACGGTAACAGCGCAACCGGGATGGCAATCGGCTACACCTTCGTGAATCTGCTCAAAGCCAACGGCTCCGATCTCACCCGGCAGTCGATCGTCAACACGCTGGAGACCAAGGGCTCCAGCCTCCGCGGCCCGGGCCTGATCCCACTCGGCTACTCGAAGAACAACCACTACGGTTACATGGGTTCTCAGATGGCCAAGATCGAGAACAGCCAGATCGTGCCCTTCGGACCCCGCTACACCAGCACCAACAACGGCCCCATCACGACCTACAGCGGCTCCGAGCTGAAGCCACCTTCCGCCGGCTGAGCCCGTCGCGGTTGGTGCCGGAGTGGCTACCACGCGCGGGGTAGGCCCGGAGTGTGGACATATATGGGTTACGCAGTGCCTGGGGGCGCCTCGAGCGGGATCGAGGTGTCGGCGAGGCGGGCGGGGTCAACGGGCCGTTGTGATCTGACCAGCGCCTGAATCGTCTCGTTGACGTCCCAGACGTTGACGTTCATGCCCGCCAGCACCCGCCGCTCGGCGTCCAGCCAGAACGCGATGAACTCCATCTTGTCCACGTCGCCCCGGAAGACGACCCTGTCGTAGCCTCCCGGCTCCACGTATCCCGCGTACTCCATGCCGAGGTCGTACTGGTCGGTGAAGAAGTACGGGATCCGGTCGTAGACGACGCCGTCGCGGTACATCGAGCGCCCGGCGGCTTCTCCCTGCCCGATCGCGTTGTCCCAGTGTTCGACCCGGATGCGCTTTCCCAACAAAGGATGGTGGGCGTTGGCGACGTCGCCGGCGGCC
This sequence comes from Candidatus Dormiibacterota bacterium, assembly GCA_963808785.1. Classification (GTDB taxonomy): domain Bacteria; phylum Chloroflexota; class Dormibacteria; order Dormibacterales; family Dormibacteraceae; genus CAVTSA01. The sequence goes on from CAWEGH010000009.1 coordinate 146,062, forward strand.
AGGATGTCGGGATCGGCGGTCCTGAGGGCCTGGTCGACCAGGACGCCGTTGGAGACCTCGATCCCGGCCGCTTCGGCAAGCTCCGTATTGGGCCGGGCGCCGATGCCGACCAGCACCGTGTCGCCGGTCACCTCTTCGCCTCCTGCCAGCCGCACGCGTGCCGGCCCTCCCTCTTGTCCGACGATCCCCTCCACCTGCACACCGAACCTGAGGTCCACACCTTGGCGGCGGTGGAGGCCGGCGAAGATGCGGCCGCACTCGGGCCCCAGCACGCGGAGCAGCGGGAGTTCCTGGCCCTCCAGCACCGTCACCTCGACGTCCGCCGCCCGCGCCGCGGCGGCCGCCTCCAGCCCGATCCAGCCGGCGCCGATGACGACCAGCCGCCGGCTCCGGGCGAAGCGCTCCCGGAGCCGCTCCGAATCCCCGACCCGGCGCAGGTAGAGCACGTTCGGGCCCTCCGCGCCGGGGATCGGCGGCTTCCGCGGAGAGGCGCCGGTGGTCAGCAGCAGGCGATCATAGTCGATCGCCTCGCCGGCCTCGACCGTCACCTGGTGGCGTTTGGGGTCGATCGAGGAGACCCGGGTTCCAGGGCGCAGCTCGACCTTGTTGTCCCGGTACCAGTCACGGTCGTGGACGAAGACCGTCTCACGCTCCGCCTTCCCCATCAGGTAGTCCTTGGAGAGGGGCGGCCGCTCGTAGGGAAGCTCCGACTCCTCGCCGACCAGCGTGATCCGGCCCCCGAAGCCCTCACCGCGCAGGGCCTCCGCCGCCTTGGCGCCGGCCAGGCTGGCTCCCACGATGACGAAACGAGCGTCGTCGGTCATCTTTCGATTCCTCCTACAACGGATCGTCGCTGCTGAAGCGGACCAGATCCTTGAATTCCTCACGGCGCGCGGCATCGACGCGGAGTGCGCCCAGGTAGCACGAGGTGACGGTGTTCGTGTGCAGCCTCTCGACGCCTCGCATCTCCAGGCAGAGGTGTCGCGCCCGGACCATCACCGCCACCCCCCGCGGCCGCAGCACGTCTTCGAGCGCGCCGGCGATCTCCTCCGTCAGGCGCTCCTGCAGCTGCAGGCGGTGCGCGAAGACGTCCACCAGCCGCGGCAGCTTGCTGAGACCGATGACCTGGCCCTGTGGGAGGTAGCCGATGTGACAGCGGCCGAAGAAGGGCAGCAGGTGGTGCTCGCAGAGGCTGTAGAACGGGATGTCGCGCAACAGCACCAGGTCCTCGCCCACATGCTCGAAGAGCGCGCTGCCGACCACCTGGCGCGGGCTCGCCCCGTAGCCCTCGGTGAGCTCGGAGATCGTCTCCGCCACCCGCCGGGGCGTCTCGAGGAGACCCCCCCGCTCGGGATCCTCGCCGATCGCGACCAGCAGGCGGCGCGTCAGGTCCCGCAGCTCGTCGCCGTCGGGCGCGCCCTCGGGAACCGGGTGCACCAGGCTCACGGTGCCAGCACCTCGGCCGAGTTGTTCTCCGACTCGATGAGCCGCAGGCGGACCAGCCGGGCCGGTCTCAGCCCCTCCTCGAGCCGCTTCCAGGCGACGGTCGCAACGTTCTCGGCAGTCGGGATCACGCCTCGCAGGAACGCGACGTCCCGGTTCAGGTGCCGGTGGTCGACGGCCTCGATCAACCTCTCTTTCATCACGCGATCGATATCCCTCAAGTTCATGACCATCCCGGTGGCGGGGTCGACGGGTCCCGTGACGGTGACCTCGACCACGTAGTTGTGCCCGTGCTCGTGGACGCAGGCACCGAAGACTTCTTCATTGCGCTGCGCGTCCCAGTCCGGCCGGGCCAGTACGTGAGCGGCCGCGAAGGTGGCCCGCCTGGTGACCCGCACCTCGAGCGTCATCGGGACCGGCTGCCGGCGGTCGCGAGGAGACCTCCGGACCGCGGCAGGTCCAGGTGATAACGACAACCTCCCGACGCATCGGGACCGTCGGGCAGCACTCGCAGCGTCGCGCCGGCGGCCTCGAGGGCGCCCTCGATGATTCCGGCATGAGCGCTGCACACGATCTCCCGGGCCTTGTCGCAGGCCTCCCGGAACACGCAGTTGCGGGCCAGGACGATTCCGCCCTGGAGCTGATAGTCGCCACCCATCGCGGCCAGCGCCTCGATACCGGCCGCCGCCGAGCCTGGACCCGCCGCCAGAGAGAGTCCGTGGCGCCTCCCCTGCTCGTGCGCCACCGCTGCGCCATGCGCTCCTTCCGCGTCGAGGGCGGCACCGAGGATCTGCGCCAGCAGCCGGTGCTGACGTGGCGGCTGACTGGCCTCGACGGCGCACCCCGCGTAGCGATAGGTCCGGGCCGGGCGGCCACGGCGCCCGGGCCGGCGGCCGCGAACGAGCAAACCCGCGTCGGCGAGCCGCTCCAGGTGGGTGAAGGCGACCGAACGGTGCAGGTGCTGCTCGGCCGCGATGTCGTCGACGGTCAGGGCCGCCGCCGGCCGCGCCGCGAACGTGTCGAGGATGGCACGGCGCCGTGGTTCGGCGAGGACGGACACGAGCATTTCCCAATTTTATCTGGTCTACGCACGATAAATCAAGCCGCCGCTGGGTCGACTCGAATATTGGCGCCCGAGAGCGGGGCCGACTCGGACGAGGCGAGCCAGACGATGACTCGAGCCACGTCGGAGGGGCGCAGGGCGGGGCCCGCGACGCCCGCGATTCCTGAGCATGTCCGTCTCCACCGCGGCCGGGCTGACGGCGTTGACGCGGATGCCGAGGGGGCGGCCCTCGGCGGCCAGCGCTTCGGTCAGTCCCGCCAGGCCCGACTTGGCGGCGACGTAGGCCGCCATGCCCCCGAACTTCTCCGCCCCTGGACACCTGACAGGCTCGACACCATCACGATCGAGCCCCCCGTCTCCGCCATCCGGCGGAACGCGGCCCGGCTGCAGATGAAGGCGCCTCGGAGCCCGGCCCCCAGCTGGAGGTCCCACTCCGCGGCCGAGACTTCGGCGAACGGGCGCTTGACCAGGATGGCGGCGTTGTTGACGAGCGCGTCGAGCCGGTCCAGACGCGCGAAGGCGGCCTCCACCTGCGCCTCGTCGGAGACGTCGCAGCCCTGGCGCCGGCTGAGCGAGGTGACCGACCAGCCGCGGCCCTGAGGCTCCTCGACGACCGCAGCGCCGACCCCGGATGCACCCCCGGTGACGACGGCCACCGACGTCACCGGGCAAGCTCCCCAAGGGCGGTCTCGTACGCATCGAGCATGGCGTCGATGCCGAGTCGCGCCTCGGTGCTCGACTGGACCTGCCGGCGGTTCAACCGAAGGCATCGATCGACCGCGCTCGCCAGCCCACCCACGTCGTCGGGGTCGGCCAGATACCCGGTCACGCCTTCCTCCACCACCTCGGGCAGCGCGCCTCGACGGTATCCGGCGACGGGGCAGCCGCTCATCTGAGCCTCGGCGGCCGCCAGTCCGAACGGCTCCTCCCACCGGATCGGGCAGACGAGCACCGCGGTCCGCGCCATCAGTCTCCGGACGGCGGGTCGCGGGAGAGGACCGACGAAATCGGCGCCGTCCAGGTCGATGCGGTAGTCGGGGTCGTAGCGGTTGCCGGCGATCGTGAGCGGGATGCCAACCGCGTGGCAGGCCTCGATCGCGTCCTCCAATCCCTTCTCCGGAGACAGGCGTCCCGCCGCCAGCGCCCGCCGTGGCACATCCGCAATCGGTTCCGGCTCCCTCCGCAGCCCATTGCGGATGACGCGGCCGACACGGATGCCCTGGCCGGCCCATTCACGGCGGCACGACTCGGACACCGTGACGAGCCGCCCGGAAGGGACGGCCCGCACCGCGTCGACCACGGGCCCTTCCAGGGGAGGCAGATGCAGCGTGTGGAGGACGGGACGATCGACCACGGCCTCGAACGCGGCGGCGTCGAACGCGTGCTGACTGACCACGTCACAGCCCGCGCCATCGAGGGCCCGGAACATGGCGGCGATCGCCGCGTCCACCTCGGCCACCCGGGGCGCCGGGCGGCCGGGATGGACCAGCGCCGACCGGGCCGCGTCGGCGGCGACGTCGACCTGGTGCACCCGCACCCGCGGCACCTCGGATCCCGACGCGCAGTAGACGGTCACCGCGTGCCCGCGCGCCGCCAGGCCCTGGGCGAGATCGACGATCACTGCCTGCGCCCCGCCCACCTCGGCCCCGCCGAGAGTCGTCACCGGAGACGCGACCAGCGCGATCGTGAGCGGCCTGGATCTCACGGCTCTATTGTGGGGGCGGGAGAACGGTGGACTACGCGGAGCGGATCCGCACCGCGCCGCCCGGGTGGCGGCGGTACACGCTGGGGGACGTTGGCCGCCTGCCGGCCGGTGTCCGGGGCCACGAGCTGACAAACGTGCCGCCCGGCGAGTTCGAGCGGGCCCGCGAGGGCGACCCCTCGGCGGCGGACCGGGTGATGAAGGCGATGTTCTGGCCCTGCGTCTACCACCTCGAACCCGAGCTCTGGGACGCGCTCGCGGGCGCCGAACCCATCCACCCCGACGTTCTCCGGCAGATCGAGATCCCCGAAACGGGTGTGCTCGAGGTCGCGGCCGGCAGCGGAAGACTGACGGCTTTCCTTGCCCAGCGCGCTCGCGGCGTGCTGGCGGTCGAACCGTCGATCGGCCTCGGCCGTCTGCTCCGCCACCGGCTGCCCGAGGTGCGGGTCGTCGCCGGTTGGGCGGACGCGCTGCCGGTCGAGGACGAGGCCTTCGAGCTGGCCGGGGCCTGTGGGTCGCTCGGCCCCGACCCCGCGGTCTTGGCCGAACTGGTCCGGGTCACGAAACCGGGCGGCCGGATCTTGCTGATCAGCCCCGAGCACCCGGAGTGGTTCCAGGCGCGAGGATGGCACCGGGTCTCGCATGACGAATGGCCTCCCCCGCCCCACGCCGCCTGGATCGACGAGCTTTTCGGTCCCCCGCGGCCGCCGCATGAGATGGTGTGGGTGCGCGTCTGATGTGTTGGCCGGCACCAGGAGCACCCAAGGCGAATGGACCTCAAGCAAGCTCGTGACGAGTTCCCGATCACCCGCTCGTGGATCTACCTGGACAGTGCCACCTACGGCCCCCATCCGCGACGGTTCGTCGAGACCGTCTCCGAGGTCGCGGCGCAGCTCTCCACGGAGCCACTGGGCATCACGAGCAGCCGGATTGAGGAAGTCAGGACGAACGCGGCCCGGCTCATCCACGCGTCGCCGGAGCGGGTCTCCTTCCTGCACAGCACCAGTGAGGGCGCCACACTGATCGCCCAAGGGCTCGATTGGAGTCCAGGCGACGAGGTCATCCTGTACGAGCACGAGTTTCCCGGCGCGGTGGCACCGTGGCTGTCACTCGCCGACCGGGGGGTTCAGGTGCGTGTGATCCCCGACCGCGGCCGGCAGCGGTTCGACCTCGATGACGTCGAAGCGCTCCTCTCACCCCGCACCCGGGCCATCTGCGTCAGCCTGGTCAACAACTTGAACGGATTCCGAGCGCCAGTGGCGGGGATCCGTCAGCTGTGCGGCGACCGCGACATCTGGATCGCGTGCGACGCGATTCAGGCCATGGGCGCGCTCGACCTCGATGTGCGCACCCTGGGCGCGGACGTGGTGGCCGCCCACGGGTATAAGTTCCTGCTGTCCGGTTTCGGCAACTCGATCGTGTACTTCTCGGACCGAGCGCTGCGAGAGCTCCACGTAAGGACGGTCGGCGCGCGCAATGCGGGCGGAGAGACACCGGAGCTGCTGGATCGTGGCCTCAACCCGCCGAGCAACGGGAAGCGTTTTGAGATCAGCGTGCCGAACCTGCCGGCGGTGATCGGGATGGGCGACTCGCTGGAACTGTTGGCGGAGGTCGGCACCGAGGTCATCGAGGACCACGTGCTCAAACTGAGCGCCCGTCTGATTGCGGGCGCTCGTGAGCGGGGCTACGGGATCGCGAGCTCGGAGGTGAGCGGAGAGCGGTCGGAGGTGGTGTCAGTGCTCCCGGAGGGGATGTCGCCTGAAACGGTTCAGGAGCAACTCCGTGAGCGCCGGGTGCTGTGCGCGGTCCGGGACGGCCGGCTGCGCTTCGCATGTCATCTCTTCAACACGGAGGAGGAGATCGAGGAAGCGGTCGCCGCGCTCCCCGAGGTGAGCCGGGCCGTCCGCTGACGCGGCGCGCCGGGGCCGGACCGCCGGGCACGCGGTCAGCGAATCGTGAGGTGCTCGCTGACCGAGCGCGGGTCACGAAGCGTCCAGCGACCCGCGTCGACCGTGGTCAGGAAGTCCTGCACCAGCCGGTTGAACAGGGCCGGCTCCTCGAGGTTGCAGGTGTGCCCGGTGCGGGGCAGCACCGCGAGCGCCGACGACGGGATCGTGCGCTTCAGCATCAGATCGGCGTCCAGGCAGGGCTCATCCTCGTCGCCGGTGATGATCAGGGTGGGCACCTCGAGTTGGGCCAGCTGTTCCCGCAGGTCGTAGAGCGACGGCCGCCGCATCTGTACACCGCGGAGGGTCAGAGCCGAACCACAGTCCCGAGTGCTCCGCGAGCAGGTGAGCGAACTCGGCCCATCCCCTCGGGTCCTTGTCCTCGAACTGGACACGGGTGGGGCCGAGGGCGTAGGACTCAGCGGCCGCCTTCGCGTCGGCGTGGAACGCGTCGGCGTTCGCCCGGGACTCCTCCCGGAACCGATCGCGGGCTCCGGGCTCGGCGCCATAGCCGCAGCCCGCCACCACCAGTGAGCGGGCCCGGTCGGGATGCGCGAGACCGAGATGGAGCGTGCAGAAACCGCCCATCGACAGGCCGACGACGTGAGCGCGCTCGATGCCGAAATGGTCGAGCACCGACACCGCGTCGGCGACGGCCCGGGCCTGCGAGTAGCGCTCAGGGTCGTCAGGAACATCAGAAGGTGGATAGCCCCGGGCGTTGTACGTGATGCATCGGTAGCGTCGAGCGAACTCCCGCACCTGAGGCTCCCAGCTCCGGTGGTCGCCCGCGAACTCGTGCACGAACAGCAGGGGGGTGCCGGAGCCGGCCTCCTCCAGGTAGAGCCGGGTTCCGTCTTCGGCGACCGCGAATGCCATACCTGGTCCTCCGTTCCTTCCTTCCGGCTCGACGGTGAGGGCCATAGTGTGCTCGCCGGGGCCGTTCCGGTACGGAGGATTCGGGCCTGCCCCACTTTCCGACCCGGTGTGCAACACTCCAGAGACAGCGCGGTCGCCGGTACCGCGGGCGAACCGGTGCCGCCGCGAGATGACCAAAGGAGGAAGTCATGGCCTCGGTCGCGTCCAAGCATCTGGTCCGTGCCGCCTCGCTGACCGAGCTGCGCACCGCGGGGCGGCTCGTCGTTCATCTTGACGGTGCGGTGCTTTGCCTGTTCGCAGACGGTGAGGGGGTGCGGGCGGTCGACAACCGCTGTCCACACATGGGCTTCCCGCTGCAGCGCGGCAGCCTGTCGGACGGCATCCTCACCTGCCACTGGCATCACGCACGGTTCGACGTCGCCACCGGCGGCACGTTCGACCAGTTCGCGGACGAGCTGCGCAATTTCCCGGTCCAGGTCGACGGCGACGACGTGCTGGTCGATCTCAGCCCGCCCCGCGATCCGGTCGGTCACCAGCGCAAGCGATTGCGGGACGGGCTCGAACGGGACATCTCGCTGGTCGTGGCGAAGGCGACGATCGCTCTGCAGGAGGTGGATCCGCGCGGAATCGAGGTGTTCCGCGCCGGCCTGGACTTCGGCGTCGCCCGTCGTGGCGAGGGCTGGTTCCGCGGCCTGACCACGCTCAGCTGCTTGATGAACCTGGTCCCGCGCCTGGAGCCGGAGGACCGCCCGCTGGCGCTCTACCAGGGGCTTGCCGACGTCGCCTCCGACTCGGCGATGGGGGCCCCGCGTTTCCCGCTCGAACCGCTGCCGGGACGCGCGCCCAGCCCCGAGCGGCTGGAGGTCTGGTTCCGGCGCTTCATCGAGGTGCGAGACGCCGAAGGGGCGGAGCGGGCGCTGGTCTCGGCGGTTCGGGGCGGTGCATCGCCCGACCAGCTGGCCCGGATGCTGTTCGCGGCTGACACGGATCATCGCTACCTCGACGGCGGGCACACGCTCGACTTCACGAACAAGGCGCTGGAAGCACTCGACGCAGCGGGTTGGGATCGCGCCGAGGCGGTGCTCGCCTCGCTGCCCGCGTTGATCGCGGGCGCCGCGCGGATGGAGGAAGCGAACGCGTGGCGCAACCCGATCGACCTCGTCGCCCTGGTCGAGCGCGGGTTCGCCGACCTTCCGGCGGCGGTCGCCGAAGGTCAATCGCGGCGCGGTCAGTGGCAAGGACGAGGCGCGCTCGTGAAGACGGTGCTCGATGGCGAACCGGCGGACATCGTGGAGGCGCTCCTGCAGGCGCTGCGCGACGGCGCGACCGAGGTCGAGCTGGCTTCGGCGGTCTCCTACGCCGCGGCCACCCGGATCGCACGCTTCCCGACCTCGAACGAGTTCGGCGACTGGGATACCGCCCTGCACACATTCACGTTCGCGAACGCGGTCGAGCAGGGGCTGCGGCGGTCACCGTCGCCGGAGCTGGTGCGGGGGGTCTTCGACGCGGCCATGAGCATCCACCTCGACCGCTTCCTCAACGTGCCGGCGACGCGGCTGCCCGAGCCAGAGCCCGGTGCCGATGCCGAGGCGCTCCTCGCCGAGCTGCCGCGCCTGTTCGACCGGCAGCAGCAGGTGGACGAAGCTCGCCGGCTCGCGGCCTCCTTCCTGGGCGCCGGCGGAGAGCCGCGCCGTCTGGTCGCCGCTCTCGGGGCGGCGCTGGTGCGCGAGAACCGCAACTTCCACACCATCCAGTGCGTGGAGGCGGCGGCACGCCAGCACGAGTTGCTGACGGGCACCCCGGACGCGTCTCTGCCGCTGGTTGCCGCGGCGGGCTATCTCGCCGCCCACTCGACGACCACCCGTTCGCAGCGCCAGACGTACGAAATCGCGAGGCGCCTGCACCGCGGAGAGAAGCTGTACGAGGACGACGCCGTCTGAGGGGCGCGGCGGCGTTCGGCAGCGGACGGGCGCGGGGCATCGACCCGCGGCCAATTTGGATCACGTTTTGTCCAACCAGCGGGCCAGTTACGGGTTCGCCCGCCAGGTCCTCCGCCCACCATGCATCTTGGCGGGGCATGCGGTTGCGCCCGACCCGCACTGATGAACCAACGTACATGACAATGGGCCATAAGCCAGTGGAAGGAGGCTTATCAGATGTCAAGGATGACAAGCACCGGGTTGCCGGTTTCCGATGCCACCCAAGAGCCGCCAAGCCAGGGCGGATGGCTGCTCTTCTCAGCCCTGATGATCCTGTGGGCCGGCATCTGGAATCTCTTCCAGGGGTTTACGGGGTTCTTTCGGTCCTCTTTGCTCAGTAACCATACGGTCGGGGGACCGCTCTGGATCTGGGCGGTGCTCTGGATTCTCTTCGGGATACTTCAGCTGGCTGCCAGTGGTGCGATCATGACCCATCGCTCATGGGGGCGCTGGTTTGGCATCGTGACGGTCGGCCTGTCCGCATTCGTGAACCTGCTCACCGTCGGCACCAATCCTTGGTGGTCGATCGTCCTGATTCCGATCGACATCCTGGTGCTCTTCTCCCTCGCCGTCAAATGGGGCAGGCCGGCCAGGCAGGCGATCTGACCAACTCCGCGAACTCACGGTGTCCGGTCGCTCCCGCGACGCAGTTGAAAACCAGAGAAACCTTTGATGGCGGCAGGGGTACCCGCTGCTAACGTCCCCCCTGTCTCAGCGAGTGCGGCGTTCAGGAGGACCTCGAAATGGCAACGTATCCGCGGCACCTCCGTAGAGGGCGTTGTCAAGCAGAGCACCGCGTAGGATCGCCCGCTTCGGCTTGCTTCTTGGTCACCCAGAAGCGATGAACAGCGCGTCGACGATCTGTACCTCGCCGCTCGGGAGCACGAACGCCGGGTTGAAATCCGCGGCTGCCAGGACGTCATGCAGGTCCGCGGCCAGGGCCCCGACCCGCTGCACCGTCCGCGCCAGTGGCTCGATGTCGGTCGGCTTGGTACGGCGCCGATAGCCGGCCAGGACCTCGCCAAGCGTCGTGGTGCGGATCAGCTCTCGGGCCGCGGGCAGTGAAACCGGTGCCAGGTCGACCGCCCGGTCTCTGGTCAACTCGGCCAGCGTGCCGCCGCTCCCGATCAGCACCATCGCTCCGAGCGGCGGCTCGACCGTGAACCCGAGCAAGGCCTCGACCCCATCGCCCACCTGTGGCTGCAGTTCGTAGCCCTCGGTGCGTGCCTGTGGCACCGCCGCCTGCACCCGGGCCTTGATCTGCTGGATGGCGTCACGCAGCTCGAGCTCACCGCCGATCCCGGTGACCACGCCGCCCACGTCGGCACGGTGCGGAACATCAACCGACGCGATCTTGACCACGAGCGGGTACCCCAGCGACGGTGCCAGCGCCACCGCGTCGTCGGCGTCGGCAGCGAGCAGCGAGGGCACCGCAGGCAGGTCGTAGGCAGCCAGGATTCGACGGGTCAGGGCGTAGTCGACCGGTCCCGCGCACTTGCGGAGCTGGGCGCGGAGCTGATCCAGCGCGGCGGGCGCGTCGGGCTGCCGGCGCTCAACAGCCGGCGGCCGGGTGGTGCCGACGGTGCGGAGCGCGACGACGCCGGCCCGCAGGCCGCGCAAGAACGGCACCGGCGACCCGGCCACCATCTCTTGCAGCATCGGGTGAATGCCCGCCGACGCACTGGAGGCCAGGACGACGGGTTTGGCCGCCGACCGGCTGGTCTCCACCACGGTCCTGACCTGCTCCAGGTAGTCGTGCTCGGGCGTTATCGCGAGGCGCTCATGAGCGTCCTGCACAACCAGCACCGAATCGACGCCCGGGTCATCGAGCATGGCTCGCAGGGCAGCGCCGGGGTCGCGGCGCTCGACCCTCACGGTGGCGCCGATGTCGACCGGGTTCCGGCCGTCGACGTCCGGCAACGCTTCCCGCAGCCGGGCTGCCGTCTGCTCGGTGAACTCCGCCAGGGTCAGGCCATTCTCGATCGCGAGGTCGCATGCCAGCGCGCCTTCACCGCCGGAAATGGCGAGGACTCCGATGCTGGTCCCCGAGCAGGCGCGCCGGGGCCGCGCGGCCAAGGCCTGCAGGCCCGCCACCATCTCGTCATAGTCGAGCACGGCCGGGATCCCGAGCCTGCGAAAGAACGTGACGTACGCGTCGTAGTTGCTGATGAGCACCCCGGTGTGGGCCTGCGCTGCCCGGCTGCCCTGCGGCGTCCGGCCGACCTTGAGCGCGACCACCGCCTTGCCGGCGGTCTGCGCCCTGTCCACGGCCGCCGCGAACCGGTCGGCGTCCTCGATGCCTTCGATCACCAGTCCGATGACGTCCGTGAGATCATCGGTCGCCAGCCAGTCGAGGTAGTCGGCGGAGGTGATGCTGGTCTCGTTGCCACTCGACACGATCCTTGCCAAGCCCAGCCCGGGTGAGGTGGTGATGGAGATTGCCGCCGAGCCCGACTGCGAGATGACGGTGACATTTCCACTCGGGAAGTCCACGCGGAAGCGGGGCGTCCAGAGGGGCGCTCGGTCGGCGACGCTGAAGACCCCAAGGCAATTGGGCCCGACGAACGGCATTGAGAGGCGCGCAGCAGCAGCCTCGATGACGTCCAGGTCCGTTCCGGTGAAGCCGGCGGTCGGTACCACCGCCGACCGGCAGCCGCGCTGGTCCAACGCCGCCAGCACCCCGACAACGCCGTCCGCCGGCACGCTGACGACGGCGACATCGACGTCTGGGGGCAGGTCGGCCACCGACGGTACCGCGGGCCAGCCTTCGATCTGGCCGGCGCGCGGGTGTACGCAGCACACCCGGCCCGGGAAGCCGAAGTCGCGCAGGTTTCGCAGGACCTGATTACCCAGCGCACGGCGGGCAGAGGATGCCCCGATGACCGCGACCGTCTGCGGCCTCATGATGCCGTCGATAGCTTTTGAGACTGAGGCCGGATCTGCCCGGTTCGCCTTCATGGATGGAAGGGAGACCGCCTGTTAGCCCAGGTCGAGGATGCGTGCGGCATTGCCGTAGAGCCACTTCTCCTTGACGCTGTCCTTCAGCGGCAGCGCCAGGTACTCCGCGATCACCTCTTCCATGCTCATGCCGAGCAGCGTCCAGGACAAACCCACCGTGATCTTGTCCTGCAGCAGTGTGTTTCCGAACTGCAGGAACTGCTCCCAGCCGGATCCGGGCGTGGCGAAGTGCCGCGGCCGGTGGGCGGCGGTGTCGCAGAACAGGTTCCCGTGCCTCCTCAGCAGGGCGACCATCTCATTCACCCAGGGCCAGCCCGCCAGGCCGGCGATGATGGTGAGCTCGGGAAAGTCCATCGCGACCTGATCCAGATGTCGAGGGTGACCGAGGTCGTACGGCCGGTCGCTGGCATAGGTCATCGCCGTGTAGACCCGCACCGGGATCTCGAGTTCCACACACTTGGCATAGATCGGGTAATACCGCCGATCGCTGGCGGGCACCATGTCGTAGAGCGACGCGACCGAGATGCCGCGAATGTTGTCCTCCTTCACCAGTCGCTCGAGCTCGCGCACGGCTCTCATCCCGTCATAGGGGCTGAGATGGCAGATGCCCACCAGCCGGCTTGGGTGGCGTTTGATCGCCTCCACCGTGACAGCATTCCGCGAGGTGCTCAGCAAGCCCTTGACCACGCCCGCGGCCTCCATCAGGCGTACCAACTCGTCGGCCCGCTCAGCGGTTGACGTCGGCTCCGAGCTCACCTCTTGCCCGCCAGGCCGGGTGAAGATCGTGTCGTAGTGGGCGAACCCATAGTCAGGCGGTGGGGGCAGCCGGTCCGGCCCCGGCGGCCCGGGCAGCTCCTCGCCAGGGTGCGGAGGGTCATTGCCCGGTCCCGGAAGGTACGTCTCCATGTCGATGACCCGCATGGTCTGATGTGCTCCTGGTCTGCTTCAGTGGCGGCGTGCCGGCCGGATCGGGTCGAGGGTACTCCCCGTGGCGGCGGCCCCTGCCCACCGCTTGAACTCCTGGCCCGCGGTCACACCGAACCTGCCGCAGCGGCCGATCGAAGGGCAGGGAGCACGATGGCGCCAAGTTGGCCGATGGCGTTCGCCGGGTCGGGCCCGAGCGGGGGGCCGAAGGAGATGTGGCGAGCTCCGGCTTCGACCAGCCACCGGCAGCGCTTGGTGACTTCGTCGGCATCACCGGCGATACCCAGGGACAGCATTGCCGGCGTGACCAGGGAGGCGGCCAGGTCGGGCTGGTGCGCGGACATCGCCCGCTGGATCGGTGCAAAGTCGCCGAGGGACAGGCCGGCGGCGGCCAGCAGATGAGGCGAGAAAGAGGCCCCGTAATAGGCGATCTTCTGTGCCAGCGCCGAACGGGCGCGTTCCGCGTCGCCATCGAGGGAGCACCAGACGCAGGCGGCGACATCGACGGCGGAAGGCGCGCGGCGGGACCGGCCCGCACCGGCCTCGATTTGTTCTAGGGCCACCCGGAAGCGCTCGGGCGGGAAGAGCAGCGGCAGCGCGCCGTCGCCCAGTTCGCCGGCCAGGCGGAGCATCGCGGGGCCCATGCCGCCCACGTAGATCGGCGTCGGGGCGGCGCCGGTGCGGAGGTAGGCCTCCCGGCGCCAGCCGGCGCCGGACCCGAGCACATCGGCCGGACGCTTACCTTCCAGCAGGGCGCGAATCCCAAGCAGCGCACTGCGGGTCCGGCGCACCGGTCCGTACGTGGGCTCGATGCCGGCCCAACCCAGGAATTCGTCTGCTCCGGCGCCCAGCCCGAGCAGAAACCGGCCTTCCGCCAGTTCTTGCAGCGTCGCCGCATGCATCGCCAGCTCGACGGGATGGGCCGAGCTGGGATTGGTGACCCGATACCGAGGCTGATGCGACTGGTTCGCCGGGCGGCTGCCGCGACCAGCGCCGGGGCTGAATGCCAGAAAAGGTCGTGAGAGACCCAGATGGTCGAAGCCGGCCGCTTCCGTCAGCGTCGCCAGCTCCAGCCAGAGGACCGGAGACGCCGAGCAGGACGTAGGAGACGATCAGCACCGCCGCCACCACGGAGCCCGCGCTCGGCACCCCGACATCCGCTGTCAGCTCGTGGCCCACGAAGGCCTGCGCCGAGATCTCGGTGACATTGACGATGGCATGGCAGATCGCGTTGTCGGCGTCCACCGCAAGCTGGATCAGCGGCAGGCAGGTGTTGATCAGGAGCGCGGAAAGCGCCAGCCGCGGGAATCACCCGCCGGAGGCTGATCCGGCTCCGGCTGCTGCTGGACTGCCCCCCGCCCCAGATCTCCTTGTAGCAGCTCCAGATCACGGCCGCGGTGAGCCCGGCGTCACCCAGCGTCTGGGTCAGGGGGACGAGGTGCTGGATGACCGCCATCTGGGTGAGTGGCGTCTGGCTGTTGGTCGGGTCGGCGGTGATCAGGACGAACGAGCCGAACATCCAGACCGCGTCGTTGGCGAGGCCGCCCACCGCCGCGAGCAGCGGTCTGGAACAGCGACGAAAGCAGCTGGTTGACGAGATCACCCACGACGATGCGGTCTTCAGTGGGATCCGAGGGAGCTGGTCAGGATCTGGACCAGGGTGCCGGCCATCTCCACCCCGATGGTGCCGACCACGATCCGACCGATCCACTGCTTGGCCGCGTTCACCGAGGTGCTGTTGACCGCGGTCATCTTCCAAATGAAGGCATGTACGGCAAAACACTGATGAGCATCCGGAAGTTTGGAGCCGAAGACCAGTCCCCACGCCGAGGCAGACTCAACCAATGCGGTTAAGATTGAGGCGTTACCGCTCCTTCACCGGGCATTTTGCGGGCGGGTCTTACACGATGCCTCGCATCGCCAACCCTGGAGCCAGGCATCACCTCTCGGCGTTTTGCAGGTCGTTCCGCTTACGGCACATCAGGGTGCGGAGCGGAGAGCGGTTCGATTGAAGCGCTACAGGTGACTCCTGTAGCGGGCGCGCGTCCACAGCGTGTTAGGCGCTTCCCCCCAGCCCCGACGACGCATCCAGACCAGTGATCCGGAAGGCTCCCGCAACGGACGCCGCGCCGATACCGGGCAGGTCTTTGTCGATCGTCTGCCGGGGCCCCATCCCGGCTGTCATGGCCGGATCACGGCCTCCACGACCAGTACCCACACCAGCCCCAGGCGGATCGACAGTACCGTCCCCCGTACGACGAGCGCGAACCCGACCCCGAACAGCACCACAGGGTGAGGATCAGCCAGCCGGTAGCCCATCGCCTGGAGGATCAGGCCGGCCCCGGACAACACGATCGACCCACCCACGGAGATCGTCATCGCGGGTGCTGGCGCCGGCCGAGCAGGCGAACGCGACGATGACCAGGCCGGCCACCACGGTCGCCAGAGCCGCGACCTCCGAGGAGTAGAACGAGAGCCGGGGTATGCGCCGAGCATGATCTTCACCGTTCCAAGCCGAAGCAGAGTGCAAATTGCGCGTTCGGCGGTGATGGTGGGCCGGCCCACGCCGCGATCTGCTCGGAAGCGCCTTCTCCATCGGGGTCACCGCTGCCCGCAGCCTCTTGGGTGGACTGACGCAATCCACTCCGGACTGGGGCCGGGAGCGCTGGGTTTCATGCCGCGGCCGGTGTTCGGGTCCGCGCCCGCCGCGCGGCTGTCCGGCTGTCAACCCGTGAGGAGTAGCTCCCGAGGCGTCCTCTCCGGGCACGGAGCTCGCCTTTCGTCGGAAGCTCAGGTGCTATGGGCGACGGACGAAGAGCTGCCGGCGTCCATGCGGAGCCACCACCAGCGCGAACAAAGTGACCACACAGGGTTTGGATTCACAATAAGCGGGTATGAACGAGAAGCGGCGATCGTACCGTAACGCAATGCAGCCCACATCCCACACAAGAGGTGATCAGCATGACCACGAACACTGCGCTACGCTGGATCGGACCACGATCCGATATGGTGACCGTACCTAACTCGCTGGAGCGCCTGTACGATCAGTTCTTCGGCTATCCAACGGTAAGTGAAGGAGACGGCACTCCGACTCACACGTTGCCGGTCGACATCCTGGAGACGGAGGATGCATATGAACTCTATGCGTCGGCGGCCGGCGTCGCGGAGGATGCTGTCGAGGTCACGTTCGACAATGGCATGCTCAGCGTGATGCTGAAGGCAGTGCCGTTCGAAAGGCAGGGCAGGTTCATTCGGCAGGAGCGCCCCTGGGGCAACTGGAGCCGGAAGCTCGAGTTGCCGAAGGAGGTGGATCCGGCGAACATTGTCGCCGAGCTCGCGAACGGCAATCTGATGGTTCGCATCCCTAAGGCGACGAAGGCCGCGCCCCAGCGGATCGCGATCGGTGCGGCAGCCACGGCGGAGACAAGCGAAGGCTAGGGGGGTTTCCGGGGCCGGACAATGTGACTGGCCTCGGTCCATTCATGGCGCTTCGCAACGGAGTGGGGAGCAGTCGGATACCGCGGACATAGGTCGGAGCTGGATCGCGTCCACCAAGGGGGCCCTTGATGTCGATGGGGAGCTACTTCAGCTCCTGGGAACCCGATCGGCGCGGGTTCCCAGACCCTCCGCGCCGCCAACGGGCGCGACCGACAGGACTACCTTCCCGATCGTCCGGGTCGAGTTGAGCCCGGTTTGGCGTCTCCCCACTTGGTTGTGAAGACCCCCATTCATTGCCAAGCGGCGCGCAGGTTGATGACCCATCATCGCGTTGTCCGCGACTCCCTACCTCCCGTCAAACGTGCAGCGGATGCCGACACATCGCCATCCTCGCGCTGACATCGCCGAGATCGCCCGCCGCTTGCGGCCAGGGGTGCAGTTCAAGGCTTGATCGCGATGATCTCCAGCCAGTTGTGAGGCAGGGACTTAAGATCCACATCGCGGAGAGCGTGGCCAACGGTGGACTCCAGCGCCTTGCAGGCTTCGAACGAGTCTTCCTCGGTGGCGTGCAGGGCGCCCATCGCGAACTCCTTGTAGTTGCTGATCGCGCGAAGGGCTGCAGCATTGAGCAGCACCTGGCGCTCGCGTACTTCGCAGACCCGGAACCCGACGCTGGTGACGAGACTCTCATAGTCCGCCGCGGAGAGCCACTGTCGGGCCTGGGCCTGGCTCGCCTTCTTGCGATTAGGCCGCGACCGGCTCATTTCGGCGACGGCGCGTCGCATCCATCGGCTGTAAAACGGCAGGCAGTCTCGGGGATAAGCCCCATCGTAGAACGCACTGTTGATGCCCAACACGCCTCTCGGACGCAAGACGCGCCAGGCCTCGGCTAACGAGTTCACCTTCCCCTCCGCAGACAGCAGGTGGATGGAGTTCGCAAGGATGGCAAGGTCGAAGCCTTCCCCAAAGGGCAGGCTGTCTGCCGAAGCACTGACATACCCCTTGGCCGCCGGCCGGGGATGCTCATCGCGGGTCCGGGCTAGCGTGGGAAGGTCGATGTCGAGAAGCACGGAGTCGATCTCAACGTGTGTCGCGCCAGCCCGCGAATGGGCAAGCTGAGTCATCAGTCCGGTTGCCGCAGCGATGTCCAGGAGTTTGTAGCGATCGGCTGGAGGCAGGTTCGCGAACATCCTATCCACGAACTGCTCATTGACGCACCGGTAGGCCTCCTCGCTGGCGAACGCATCGAACGTCTGTGTGCCCGGGATTGGTCTACTCATTGGCGGTCCATGCATCTTCAGCCGCTAGCCCAGCCCACATAAACCTCCCCAGCTGGGCCCCGGCTGGTGGGTCATCGCCGATGGCTTTCGGAGCGCGGGTTGGGGTCCTGTCTTTCGTCCGAGTCGGCAGCTCCGCCCCCCGGCCGGACGCCACGCCGTCGACATCGGCGGGCGCCCCACCGCGACGCGCGGGGCGCCAAAGCTCGCGCGGACCTACATCGTCAATAAAGTAGCGAGGGGTACCTTCGCCCAGGCGTAGAGAGAGCAAGGCACTGCTGACCCTATCGCCGCACGAGCCGTCTTCCGCTCCGAGCCGGGCGGTACTCCGTTTCGTAATAGCGGTAGATCCGCTCCTCGTCTTCGACCTCCAGGTCGGTTCCAGACTCGATTGTGGGAGCTTGCTTGATCGTCTCGCCGCTTGCGTCGATCTGCAGGTATGTTCGACCTGGTTGGGTCGCTGCCACTGGCACGAAAGTGAGGTGTCGACCGAAGAAGCCCGACTTGAGGAGCAGGAACATCGCGTCGTCGGTCTCCGAGTCGTAATACACCTCCTCCAGCGTTCCCACTTTCTCCCCAGCTTGGTCGCGTACCTCCTTCCCAATCCACTCCCGGAAATCCGGTGTTGTAGACGTCACTTCTTCTCCTCGGTAGGTTCTGCTAGAGAGTATCGTCGTTCGCCTCGACATGGGTTCCGACTCCTGGCTCCGCTCGGAGGCTGAGACGTTCGCCGCAGAGGCACGTTCAGCGTTCGTATCCCGAGTCGCCGAGGCAAGCGCGCTCCCCGGAGCTCGTTCGCGCGGCGACCGCTCCAGAACCACCGAGTTGATCTCCACCCCAATCATCGTAATCGTCCCGAGCAGGAAGAAGAAGAAGAAGAGGAAGAAGATCAGCGCGAACGTCTTCCCGTATTCGTTGATGCTCCGATTCACGTCGAGGTAAAGCGGCAGCAGCAAGCTCAGCACCTCGAACGTCACGCCGGCCATCAACGCACCGGGGAGAACGGTGCGGAACGAGAGCTCGGTGTTGGGGACCACGCGGTAGAGGATCGAAAACAACAACACCCCGGCGGCAGCGCCTACCACGAACTGCACCACCGGAGCCACCGGTCCCTGGGAGAGGCTGGATGCCTCCGGCAGCATAGGCAGCAGGGAGAGGAGTGCCGAGCTCCCGACCCCGATCAGCGTGAATAGCATGAACGCGGCCATCAGCAGGAGAGACATCGCCTTCTGCCGCAAGACGCCGCGACGCGGGCATCGGAGGGCCTGATCGAAGGCGGCCTCCATCGCGCCGAAAAGGTTGGAAGCGATCCAGAGGAAACCGAGAATGGCAAGCAAAGCAAAGATGCCGGACCTGTCCTCCAGACCTTTGATCGCCCCGATCGCCTGCCCCTGGGCGTTCAGGTCACTGGGCAGGATCTGCAGGACCAACCTCGAGACCGACTCCTCGCGGACCCCCGAACCGGACAGGACAAACCCGACCAGCGAGGCCAGCGCCAGGGTGATCGGTAGGAGGGCGCTGAACGCATTCCAGGCGATCAGAGTCGCCCAGTTGGGTCCATCGTCTGCCGCGTACTTGAGGGTGACGCGCACGACGAAAGTCGTCTTGAGCCGGTCCGCGACCGGTCGTAACCGTTCCGTCAGCCGCCTGACCATGAAGGGATCATGCCGGCCAGGCACGTCGGAACCTGCCACCGCCGAATCCGGGAATCGCGTACCCCACGTCGTCGAGGCTACCGATTGTGCAGACACCAAGCCAGTGATTTGGCGACCGCCGCCGCCTGGATCGCCGCCGGTGCCCCGCATGCTGGCAAGCGCATTCACGGCGTCGGGTGGGAGCGGATCGGGGTTATGTGGTGGCCACCGCCTCCGGGCTGGCGTGGCCATCCGCAACCTTCAGCCGTATCAACACGAGCGTGTAGAATCCGCGGCATTTGACAGTGGCCAGCCGTGTCAACCACGCCGAGCTCGGTCCCTGATCGCAGGTGCGGTGGGTGCTGTCTGGGCCGTCAAACAGCTACCCACCTCAGCAACGACCTGGGGAGAGGCCCCGATGAAGGGGTCCGCGAGCAGAATCCCCTTTCGGGCACCGCGTGGAAACGAGTTAGATGAATCCCCGTCGGCGCTCAAGCCCGGCCGATTAGGGGCGAGTCATCGGACCACTGAGCTACACTCTTCGCCTCCCACGGAACGTTCGCGGCCTGCATCCGGCCATGCTTTTCCCAAATAGGATCGGTGCATCAGACGACTATCCCGTAAACAGAGGCTGGCCTTGGTGTGTCCGTCCTCCATCTGTTTGACAAACTACGTTTTTCCACATATAGTGTACGAGGCATGATCGATGAAGATGACCTCATCCGGCGAGCCTACGCAGCTTACTTTCGGTCAGGCGGAGAGATACAACCCAACAGACTCAACTCTGGGGTGCAAGGGTACGAAGGCAGGTACTATGTCGTGCTGCGCAGCGGAAATGACATTCACGCGATCTATCGGGTCCGCAACGATGGAATGTTAAAGCGGCTTGTCCGGTGGCCCCCGTCGATTGATACCGACTGAATCGAGCACTGCTCTCACTTTCGTACATCATCAGTCATGGTTGCGTTCATCATGTCGACAATCGCTCACGTGAAGAGATTCTTTATGCCAGGCGCGACCTATCCGGCCTTCAAGACAATGAACATCTATGGCGACCTCCTTGAAATCGTGTGAAAGTCGTGGGCAGGAGCTCCCTCCAGCGTCATCACCAACACCAAGGCATGACGGCACAACACGGTAGTGCCCGCGAGCTCTCCGGCGAACGGCCGCCACCACGTCCAATCTGTCAACCGTTACGACGGGGGATTGATCGCCACCTTTCGAGTGGCATATGTGGTGTCGACATACGGGGTCGCGGCGGGCTTCCGCCGCCTGTGTGACCATGCCGACGACGGGATCTATTTTCGGGAGTGCGGCTGCGGACGCCGACGACTACGCGGGAATCGGCGCCAAGTCGAGGCGGAACGTCGCACCGCCGCCGGGCGTCGAGCGTTCGAGCCATTCGCGTCCGCCCATCGCCTCGGCGGCGCGGCGGCTCATGTAGAGCCCCAGACCCCAGCCCGGCCGATCGCCATTCTCTGGATGCTCTCGGAAGGAGCGGTCGAACAGCCGCGATGCAGCCGAGGCGGAGATCCCGATACCCCGGTCCGCGACTCGAACTGTGGCGCCATGAACATCTTTTTGGACAGTGATCAGGACCTTCGCAGGGCCGTCTGAGTACGTCAGCGCGTTGTCAATCAAAGTGTCGAGGATCCGGCCGAGCAGCATACGGTCGGCAAGAGCCGAGACATCGCACGTGGCGGCGGCGTTGAGCTCGCCGCCCTCCAGCTCGACACGGGACTTGGCGCGTACCACCGCGTCGTTGACCTCGTGCGTCACATTGACCTCGTACACCGGTATCCGGCCGTTGTCGAGACGCACTGCGGTCTCGACAACGTCCAGCAGCTGAGCTAGCTCCATCGACTTCTCGGCGATCCGTTCGAGCACCTGATCCTGGGCCGCGGTCAGTGGCCCCAGAGACTTCTCTCGGAGCATCTCCACGTATCCGTTGAGGAGGCTCACCGGACGGCGCACTTCGTGCAGTGTCCAGGTTGCCCATTCGGCGGCCGGAACTGACCGATCCCCGGGAGTCAGGGTCTGGACGTCTCGTGTCGAGTTGGTCATCTCTGAACAGCCCTCACCTCGGGGATGGTACGCCGCTTGCTCAGCGATTCGTCCATCGAGGCTGTACGAGGGTCGCACCGGCCCGGTATCACGTCGCGCAGGAGAACGTTAGCGTCCGTCCCCTCGCGAGCGGAGTTCCCGCTGTCGGGCCGTCCAGTATGCGAAATGCAGCTCGTATCGCGTCAGCTGGATTTGCATGATCTCTTCGTCATGGCCGAGGGCGTCGCGCGCGTCTTTGGGCGAGGTTGCCCTTTGATCGCGGATCGACTTGAGCAGGAAGCGCTTAAACCCGATCAGCTCCCCGTAGATGGCGAGCCAATGGTCGGCGTCCTCGAGATACTCAGAATCGAGGTCTTCGGCCGGCAGCTCCTGAATGTTGCGTTTAGTTCCCTCGACTTGCTCCTGGCGCTCCAGCAGCGTGTCCCGCTCCTTCAGAAAGGTATCTCGCTCCATGGGGAAATCTCCATGTGGCTGGAGATTCCGACCCCAGTGTGGCCTTGTGCTGGCCCGCACACTACGCTTCCGTGGAGATCCGATCAATAGAGCTGTTATTGTGCGTCTCCGGGCAATCTGAACACCGCCGTCCGCGGCCTCTAAATCCCGCACCATGGAGCGAAACCCGGGGACCGTGTACGGAGACGCTGGGTGGTCCTCGGTCGACCAGGAGTTGGCCCTACGCGAGCGAAAGTTCCGTTCGAGATGCCCTGCCTCCGCCTCTCGCGCCCTCGGCTCCGGTCACGCCGGAGCGCAGAGTGACCGCAGAGGAGCTTTCGGCGGCGCAACTGGAGGTCCACAAGGCCCCGCCGCCTAACCTCGGCCTCGACTCGCCAGACCGGCTCATCCGCCTCTCGGCCGCCCCACAGATCGGGAAGCCAGGACAGGCCCCGCCGCCGTATCTCGGTCGTCTTGTCGTAGATCCGCACATACACCGGGCCGCCGCGCCGGCCGAAGTCGAACCCCGTCAGCTCGCGGCCCAGGCACCAGAATCGCTCGGACCCATCCTCCTCGCCAACCGGATACCCGCCCCGGTAGCGGCCGCGCGATACGAACCGGCCCATGTCCTCCACCCACAGCGGCCAGCCCTGCACGTCGGCATACAGGTCGATGCGCGAGACGCACAACTTGCCCGGTCCGACCAGGACCGCCCGCCGCAAGGTGGATTCGACCAGGCCGACAGCCGACCAGACCCCCATCGAATGCAGGTAGGCGGAGTGAAGCTGCGCCACGGCGGCTGGGAACTTCTCGTTGCGGCCCAGCATCAGCTCGTAGTCCGGGCTCCGCAGCCACAGCCCGTAGAACCGCCAGCCATGAGGCTGGACCTCGAACACCTGGCCGGTGTCCCCGAGCTCCACCGGCCCCGGTTCACCCGCGGCTGCCTCGTTCCTGGCCGCGTCCAGCTCGTCCCACACCTCAGCTCGCACAGTCCCCCCGGCGGACACGTGCAAGGTGTCCACACCGGACGAGAGCACCCGTAAGTCACCCATCACTCACTCCCCTTGGACATACAGGGCACGGTGTTACAGCACCCGTGCGTCGTTGGAGTCGACGCGAGACATCACAGCTGAGCACCGGCTGACCCGCCGCCGCTTGCTGCATCCGGACGCGCGCCCAACATCAAGAAGGCTTCGGCGACCACCTCGCTGGTGTAGCGCTTCTGCCCGTCCTGACCCTCCCAGCTCCGGTGGTGGAGACGGCCGTCGACGTGGACCAGGCGACCCTTCTGAAGGTAGGTCGCAGCCGTCTCCGCCTGTTTTCCGAACAGGACCACGGTGTGGAAGTCCGTCGTCTCCCGCCGGGCCCCCGTCTCGTCCACGCCCTGGTAGGTGTTGGTGGCGAGGCGGAAGGTGGTCACGCGCGTCCCCGTCGGTGTCGCCCGCATCTCGGGGTCGTTGGCGAGGTGGCCGATGAGGATGATCCGGTTGTACACGGCAGGACTCCTTGTCGAGAACGCCGGCGCTACTTGAACGCCAGCTTGAGGTACCGCTTGCCTTTCATCCGCGCCGTGCTCATCGCCCTGCGGCCAATCGAGGAAGTGGCGTGGAGGGCACCCGGGATCCGGAAGCAGATGAGGACGGTGGCGAGCGCGAAGAGGTGGCCGACCGGCAACGCCATGTAGGCGTCGAGGCTGAGGCCGAGCGCCAGCACCAGCAGTTGGAGGGGCTGGGAGAAGAGCGCGGAGACGAAGAGCGACGCCCAACTGTGCGACCAGTGCTGCGTTTCCGGGAGCACGAAGAGGAGGGCCGCCAGTGGCGAAAGCACGGTCAGCAGCACCAAGAGGGCGAAGCGGAGGATGTAGGAGACGCCGAGCAGGACGTAGGAGACGATCAGCACCGCCGCCACCACGGAGCCCGCGCTCGGCACCCCGACATCCGCTGTCAGCTCGTGGCCCACGAACGCCTGTGCCGAGATCTCGGTGACATTGACGATGGCATGGCAGATCGCGTTGTCGGCGTCCACCGCAAGCTGGATCAGCGGCAGGCAGGTGTTGATCAGGAGCGCGGAAAGCGCCAGCCGGGGAATCACCCGCCGGAGGCTGATCCGGCTCCGGCTGCTGCTGGACTGCCCCCCGCCCCAGATCTCCTTGTAGCAGCTCCAGATCACGGCCGCGGTGAGCCCGGCGTCACCCAGCGTCTGGGTCAGGGGGACGAGGTGCTGGATGACCGCCATCTGGGTGAGTGGCGTCTGGCTGTTGGTCGGGTCGGCGGTGATCAGGACGAACGAGCCGAACATCCAGACCGCGTCGTTGGCGAGGCCGCCCACCGCCGCGAGCGCGGTCTGGAACAGCGACGAAAGCAGCTGGTTGACGAGATCACCCACGACGATGCGGTCTTCAGTGGGATCCGAGGGAGCTGGTCAGGATCTGGACCAGGGTGCCGGCCATCTCCACCCCGATGGTGCCGACCACGATCCGACCGATCCACTGCTTGGCCGCGTTCACCGAGGTGCTGTTGACCGCGGTCATCTTCCAGATGAAAGCGGCGATGAACGCGAGGGCCCCCACCGACCCGACGATCGCCTGGCCGGCAAGGATCCAGTTCTGCAGCACCTGCTGGATCGGCTGCAACTGCATGGACATGCTTCTCGTGACCTCCTTTTGTCCGCGGCTGGGTTGCGACGGGAGGTCACGGTAGGGGCCGTGCGGCCGGAGGGGAACACCCCCTGTAAAGGCCCCCGGTGGGCTCGGGCGGCAGGGACGCTCCGGTGGTAACGGCGCGGGCTCGTACAGCCCGAGCATCACGTACTGCCAGGCCCAAGGTGTGTGCGAACCGTCGTTCATCGGCTCCCGAGCGACGCCAAGAACGAGGGCGGGTTCTGACCTCCTTGGTCCTTACGGTGATGAGGTAGCCGATCGCGCACAAGGAGGTCGTCCGTGCCGCTCTATCCCTACCATCTGATGGCCGCATTGGTCCGTGAGCACCATCGGGAGCTCTACAGAACTGGCATACCGCGCGCGCGATGCAGCCAGACCGGCGCGGAAGCCGGAGTCGCCGTGCGCCGGCCGCTGCTGGTGCGGCTTCTCAATCGCGTGGCAGGACCGCGCTAAGCCATTCCGCCGACGAGGAGGTGGTCCGAAGTGTTCCCTGACCCGAACGTGGACGCGGTGCTGTTCGATGTCGAAGGGCGGCGCCGTCATGCGGACTTGCACCGGCTTGTTCGCTCATGCCGACGGACCCAGGCACAGGAGGCTGCCGGAGGTCTTCGGTGGGCGCTTGGAGGCTTCCTGCTTCGACTCGGCGTCACCGTGGCGGGTGAAGATGCGTGGCTTCGCCCCGACATCGTGACCCGCGAGTGATGTGGACGTGTTCCACCGGTCCTGCATGGAAGTCCGCCTAGTGCTCCGGCTTCGCCAACCCGTGGCCGCAGATCTGAGTCTGGACCCGAGGCCGTTGCGCATCTGAGGGAGGTGCAGCATCCTGGCAGGCGTGGATCGTGAAGAGGACCGGTTGGTCGCCGCGCTGCACGGGACGGGTCCGGCCCCGGGGCGAGAGCGTGTGCTGGAGACGTTCGGGCGTTTCGTCGGTTCCTGGCGTTTGCGCTGGCACCACGTGCGCGACGACCTCGAGGCAGTTGGTGAACTGCACTTCGGGTGGGTGCTCGGCGGTCGGGCGATCCAGGACGTGTGGATCGTGCCAGGACCCGGGCAACCCGGCGAAGGGGTGCCGCCACACGCGTTCCACGGTTCGACCATCCGGTTCTATGACTCCGATCTCGCGGCCTGGCGGTCGACCTGGGTCGAGCCGGTCAACGGGCGGGTGAGGAAGTTCATCGGGCGCCAGCAGGACGGACAGATCGTCCTGATCAGCCTCGACGGCGCCCCACTGCTTCGCTGGCGGTTTACGGAGATCCGTGACCATTCGTTCGTCTGGTTGGGGGAGGAGTCCATGGACGAGGGCCGGACGTGGCAGCTCGAGGAGCGCATGCTCGCCACCCGTGCGAACAGGCCCGAATAACGTCCGTAGCGTCAGAATGCCAGCAATTCGACGCTATCCGCACCCGAATGACGTCGCGGTGCCGACGAAGGCCGGCTATCCGGCCCCTTAGTTGACCTCGGGCACCTTCAGCGAGTCGAACGTCTTCTTATCGATGAACTTGTAGAGCGTGACCGGGCCGCCCCTGGCCTCGACCTCGGCGACCGCCGCGTAGCGCTCCTGCACGATGCCCCGGCTGGTGGTCCGCTTGGTGCGCCGCTTCTTGATCTGGTCGTCGGGAACCTCGGTCGTCTCCTTCGTGCGCAGGTTGTAGAACCTCATCCCATTCCTCCTCGGAGGGTGAACCTCGCAGCGGTCGGGCCCGCACCCGGCACCCGGCGCGCAATATAGGCAGCGCTATTTCGAGTTCCTGCAACTATGATGAACCGGCGGCACCCGGGTTCGCTCGACGACCTCGCCCGCCCACGCTGTTCGAACTCGCCCGGCAGGCCCTGAGCTCGACCGAGCATGGCTATGACCTGCTGGCTCCAAACTTCGACGCCAGCTGGTTTCGCACTCCCGACCGGCTGCTCGACGCGGTCCGCGAGGAGCTGCGTTCGGAAGGCCCGTGGGACCGCGCGCTCGACCTCTGCTGCGGCACCGGGGCCGGCATGCGCGCGGTGGGACCCCTCGCCTACCGCATCACGGGGCTGGATCGCAGCCGAGGCATGCTCGAGCAGGCCCGCCTGCGCCACGGTTGCGAGGCGGCCTGGGTCCGCGCCGACGCCCTGGAGCTGCCCTTCCACCAGGCGTTCGACCTGATCGTCACCTTCGGCGCGCTGGGCCACATCAGGGCCGCCGATCAGACGCGTTTCTTCGACGGCGTCTGGCACGCCCTGCGCCCGGGCGGGACGTTCTGCCTGGTGACCACGCCCATGCCTCCCCTGTTCTCACCCCTCCATCTCGCCGCGCGCACCTTCAACGCGCTCATGCACGTCCGCAACGCGCTGGTGCGCCCGCCGTTCGTGATGTACTACCTGACCTTCCTCCTGCCCGAGGTCACGCAGGAGCTTCGCCGTCAGGGGTTCGACGTCGAGCCCCGCCCCCTGCCCGGGCCCTGGCGGGATGTCACGCTGGTCGTCGCCTCACGGTGAGGGCGGTCCGTCGAACCCGGCGGAGCGTGGCGACAAAGACATCCTCGCCCAGCAGGAGGGCGCCGCCGGAGACGGCCATGACCAGCAGCAGCGGCTCCACCCCCAGCCGCTCCAGGCCGCCGCCGACGCCGAGCAGCATCGGCAGCAGGCGACCGAAGATCAGTACCGAGAGCGCCGAAGCGGCGACCCCAACCGCTCCCACCACGATCGCTGAGCCGCCGGTCGGGACGTGCCCCCGGACGTGCAGCAGAGCCCAGCCCGCGAACGCCGTCCCCACGTTGGCGGCCACCAGGCCGACGACCGCCGCGACCGCGTGCAGCGGGAAAAAGACGTTCTCGGGGCAGAGGCCGACGATCAACATTCCGGCCCCGCCCACGGAGAGCGCGACGGTGGCGACCCAGGACCCCCACCACAGACGTGGCGCGGAGAGGTGGCTCAGCCAGCCGCCCAGCGCGAGGCACAAGCCGAGCAGGACAAAGGACAGGTCGAGCAGCCAGAACAAGGGCGAGCAGAACTGTGCTGTGCAGGTGGTCTGGCCGAGGTCGCTGATCGCGTCGACGAGCGGGTTGTAGGGCGTCCTCAGCCTCCACTCGGTCACGATCTGCGCGCCCAGGCAGATGAGCACGGCGATCCAGCCGACGCCGGCGGCCTTCTCCACCCAGCGGCCCGCGCCCAGCCTCATCGCAGAGGGAATCTACGCAGGCGGGCATGGGACAGCGAGGTGGTCGACCCAGTCGCCCCGCACCAGCGCGCCGCCGGAGACGATGAGCGCCAGCAGCATCGGATAGGCGGCTCCGCGCTCCAGCAGGCCCTGGTACGGGAGCAGGGCCGAGGCCCCCAGGTGCGCGGCGCCCAAGACCAGCGTCATCGCCCAACCCAGGACCCCGGCACCAACTCCCAGCGCTCCGACCACCGTCATCCCCCGGGCTCGACGCAGCGCCCATCCGGTGAGCGCGGTGCCGGTGTTGCCTCCGCAGATCGCGAACGCCGCCAGCGTGGTGTGCAGCCAGACGATGGTGTCGTTGGGAACCAGACCCACCCCGCAGGTGCCGAGCCCGGCCAGCGCCAGAATCGCAGCCGCCGCGCGCGAGATGGCCGAGACCCGTGGACTCGACGCCTCGGCCGCGAGCGCGCCGGCCGCCATGCACAGGCCGAGGGCGATGAACGAAGCGTTCATCAAGCCGTGCCAGGGTGAGCACTGGGTGGGGGTGCAGGTAACCCGGCCCAGATCGGAGATGGGGTCGGCGATCGGGTTGTACGGCACCGGCGAGGCCAGCTGCACGACCACCTGGACGACGAAGAACTGGGCCGTCGCGAGCCACATCAGGCCGCCCCAGAACTCGACCGCACGCATCGTCCGGCTCCTGCCCACTGCCATCGGCCGCGAGGATATTAAGGTTCGAACGGATGAGAACGAACCACATCGGCCGCCTCGTCACCGTCGGATCGCCCGCGGTCTCGCCCGACGGAACGCGCGTCGCCTACACCGTGACACGCGTCGACATGGACGAGAATCGGTACCGCTCGGCGATCTGGCTGGCGGCGGCGGATGGCAGCGCGCCCCCACGCCAGCTCACCGCCGGCGAGAGGGGAGACGGCCAGCCTACGTGGTCGCCTGACGGGACCCGTCTCGCGTTCACTCGCAAGCGCGAGGCGGAGGGCGAGGCGCCGCCGGAGCAGGTGCTGTTCGTCCTCCCCGTCGACGGGCCTGGCGAACCGGTCGCGCTGGCTCACCGCGAGGAGGCCATCGAGCACCCGGTGTGGTCGCCCGACGGCCGCAGCATCGCCTTCACCTCGCGAGTTCGGGACCCGCGCTACGAGCCTAAGGAAGAGTCGGCCCGGCCGCCGCGCAAGATCGACCGGCTCTTCTCCCGTCTCAACGGTGAGGACTGGACGATCGACCGCCCCACTCAGGTCTTCGTGGTCGACGCCGAGGCCGCCGCCAAAGCCCGCCAGCTGACCGAGGGCCCCGAGGTTTCGGGCCCGCTCGCATGGTCACCCGACTCCGGGCTCCTCGCGTTCGTCTCCGCCCGCCAGCCGGACCCCGATCTGAACCCGGTCGACGATCTCTGGACGGTCGCCGTCACCGGGTCCGAGGACGAGAAGCCGGCACCGCTGCAGCTGACGAAGACCGAGTCGGTGCATCTGGGACCGGCCTTCTCCCCCGACGGCGAGCGCCTGGCCTACCTCGCCTTCCACGGGGGTGCCACCCATCCCGGTTATTACCACTGGCGCCTGGAGGTGCTCGATCTCCACTCTCGCCAGGTGACCAGGCTGGCGCTCGAGCTGGACCGATCGCTCTTTCCCTTCCCGGAGGGGCGGCCGCCGGCCTGGGAGGGCGATGACCTGCTGGTAAGCGTGGAGGACCGGGGGTCGGTCCACGTGCTGAGGGTTGGCTCCGGCGGGAAGTTGACGCGGGTGGTCGAGGGCCTGCGCACGGTAACCGCCTGGGATGTCGCCGGCGGCACCCTGGCCTTCACCGCGACCGACGCCACCCACCCGACCGAGCTGTACTCGCTGGTCGGTGGCCAGGAACGGCGGCTGACGCGCCACCAGGACGCCTTCCTGCGTGCGGTGCCGGCGCTCTCACCCGAGCGGTTCACCGTGTGCACGCGCGACGGCAAAGAGCAGCTCGACGCGTGGCTGCTGCGTCCGCCCGGGTTCGAGCCGGGCAAGAAGTACCCGGCGCTGCTCTCGATCCACGGCGGACCGGCCACCCAGTACGCGGAGCGGTGGTTCGACGAGTTCCAGTTCCTGGCGGGCGCGGGGTTCGTCGTCTTCTGGACCAACCCGCGGGGCGCCTCCGGCGTCACCGAGGCCTTCGGGCGTGCCATCCTCTCGCCCCTCTCGCCGATCGACCCCGGTACCGGCTGGGGTGGCGTCGACTACGAGGACCTGATGGCGGTGACCGACGCCGCCCTCGAGCGCGAGCCGGCCATCGACCCCGAGCGCCTGGGTGTCCTGGGCGGCTCCTACGGGGGCTTCATGACCTCCTGGATCGTCGGCCATACGGACCGCTTCGCCGCCGCCTGCTCGGAGCGGGCTGTCAACAACCTGCTCAGCGAGGACTGGTCCAGCGATGCCGCGGGCACGTTCCACTGGGATCTCGGCGTGGACCCGCTCGAGAATGCAGAGGAATATGCCCGGATGTCCCCCATCACCTACGTGAAGCAGATCACGACCCCGCTGCTGATCCTTCACTCCGAGAACGACCTTCGCTGCCCCATCGAGCAGGCGGATTGTCTGTTCGTGGCGCTGCGCAGGCTCAAGCGGGATGTCGAGTACTACCGCTTCCCGGCGGAGAACCATGACCTCTCGCGGAGCGGATCGCCCAAGCACCGGCTGCAGCGCGCCGATCTCATCGTCGAGTTCTTCCGGCGCCGGCTGGGCCTGGAGCCACGCGAACAGGAGAACCCGGGCTCCTGACAGCCCGAGTTCGTAGTCTTCGAAGCATGCCCGGCACCTCCGGCCGGTCCACTTCGTCGAGCGATCTCGCCGACTATCGGCGCAAGCGGTCGTTCGAGAAAACCCCCGAGCCGCGCGGGGAGGCCGGCAAACGACGGACGGACACTCTCCGGTTCGTGATCCAGGAGCACCACGCCCGGCGCCTGCACTGGGACTTCCGTCTCGAGCGCGACGGGGTGCTGGTCTCCTGGGCGCTCCCCAAGGGATTGCCCACCGACCCCAAGCGGAATCACCTCGCGGTCCACGTCGAAGACCACCCGCTGGACTACATCGACTTCGCGGGCAAGATCCCGAGCGGCGAGTACGGCGCCGGCAGCGTCGGGATCTGGGACCACGGGACGTACGAGACCGAGAAGTGGCAGCTGGAGGGCGGGCGCAGCCGCCCCGAGGTGATGGTGACGCTCCACGGGGAACGGGCCCAGGGGCGCTACGTGCTGTTTCAGACCGACGGCAAGAACTGGATGATCCACCGCATGGACGCGGCCGTGGCCGGGCTGCCGGAGCGCGTGACGCCGATGCTCGCGCGCGCCGCCACCGAACTGCCGAAGGGAAAGGAGGGCGCCTGGGCGTTCGAGTTCAAGTGGGACGGTGTGCGCGCTCTCGCCTACTGCACACCGGGGGAAGTGCGGCTGCAGAGCCGGACCGGCCATGACATCAGCGAGCGCTATCCCGAGATCCGGCGCCTGATGGACCAGGTGGGAGGACGCTCGATGCTGCTCGACGGCGAGATCGTCGCCTTCGACAAGGACGGCGTGCCGCGGTTCGAGCAGATCCAGCAGCGACTCGGTCTGACGGCCGAGGCCGACGTCCGGACCGCCATGCGCCGGGTGCCGGTCTCCTACCTGATCTTCGACCTTTTGAACCTGGACGGGAACGACGCCACCGGGCTCACCTATCTCCAGCGGCGGGAGCTCCTGACCAGCCTCGAGCTGGGCAGCAAGTCCTGGGCGGTGCCCGAACATCAGGTGGGCCACGGCGAGGATCTCCTGGCAGCCGCGCGCGACCGTCACCTGGAGGGGGTGGTGGCCAAGCGCGCCGACAGCCGCTACGAGCCGGGAGCGCGCACAGGGGCCTGGGTGAAGGTCAAGATCCGGCCCGGCCAGGAGCTGGTCATCGGCGGCTGGCAGGAGGGGCAGGGACGCCGGCAGGACCTTCCCGGGTCGCTGCTGGTCGGCTACTACGAGGACGGCGGCGACACCTTCCGCTACGCCGGGCGGGTCGGGACCGGGTTCACGGACCGCATGCTGGCCGAGCTGCGGGATCTGATGGCGCCGCTGGCGCAGCCCGACTCCCCGTTCGCGCCCACGCGCGGACTTCCCCGCAAGGACGTGCATTTCGTGCGGCCGCGCCTGGTGGCCCAGGTGGAGTTCGCCGAGTGGACGGGGGAGGGACTGCTCCGAGCGCCGAGCTTCCAGGGTCTGCGCGACGACAAGGAACCTCGGGACGTCGTGCGGGAGGTGGTGCCATGAACCACCCCACCGGTGGAAACACCCGTTTCGCACGGAAGGGCCGTTATTCCGGCCGCGATGGCGTCCGTTCCGTGCGAAACGGGGAGTACGTGAGGGTAGAGGGGGTGCGCGGATGAGCCCGGAGAAGCCGGTCGAGGTCCAGGTCGATGGACGGTCCCTGCGGCTGACCAACCTCGACAAGGTGTTCTGGCCCCAGAGCGGCTTCACCAAGGGCCAGATGATCGACTACTACACGCGGATGGCGCCGCACCTCCTGCCCCACCTGCAGGGGCGGCCGCTGACGCTGAAGCGGTACCCGAACGGCATCGACGGCGAGATGTTCTACGAGAAGAACTGTCCCCGGCACCGCCCCGACTGGATGCAGACGGCCAAGGTCTGGAGCCGTGGCAACGACCGCTGGATGTACTTCTGCGTGGTCGACGACCTGCCCAGCCTGGTCTGGGTGGCGCAGCTCGGGACCGTGGAATGGCACACCTCGCTCTCCACCAAGCCCGACCTCGAGCACCCCCGGACCCTGGTCTTCGACTTCGATCCCGGGCCGCCGGCCACCATCGTCGAGTGCTGCCGCGTGGCCGGGCTCGTGCGCGACTGGCTGGACAGCCACAAGCTGAAGGGTTTCTGCAAGACCTCGGGTTCCAAGGGGCTGCAGCTCTACGTCCCACTGAACCGCGACGCCGGGTACGACGTGACCAAGAAGATCTCGCGCGGCATCGCCACCAAGCTGGAGCGAGAGCACCCCAAGGAGGTGGTCTCACGCCAGGTGAAGGACCTGCGGGGCGGGAAGGTCCTGATCGACTGGAGCCAGAACGACCCCAACAAGACCACCGTCAACGTCTACTCGCTGCGCGCCCGTGATCGGCCCACCGTCTCCACCCCGGTCACCTGGGACGAGGTGGACGAATGCGCGCAAGCGGGAGACCCGAACCGCTTGGTGTTCGACTCGGCCGCGGTCCTGGAGCGGGTCGAGAAGCAGGGGGATCTGTTCGCACCGGTCCTGAACCTGCGCCAGCGGCTTCCGGAGGAGGCCTGATGCCCACCGCCTCGGCCGGCTCGACGCCACCCACGGTGGTGATCCTGGGTGGCGGCTTCGGCGGGCTTACCGTCGCCAGGCGCCTGAGCGGGGCCCGAGCACGGGTGCTCCTCATCGACCGCAACAACTACCACCTCTTCACGCCGCTCGTGTACCAGGTGGCCTCGGCCATGCTCGACCCTTCCGACATCGCGCAGCCGATTCGCCGCCTGCTCCGCGGAGCCCGCAACTGCGACTTCATGCAGGCCGAGGTGGAGCGCGTGGACCTGGACCACCGACGGGTGGTCACCGACCGCGGCACCGTCAGCTACGACACGCTGGTGATCGCGACCGGCAGCGAAACCAACTACTTCGGCAATCCCACCTTGCATGACCGCAGCTATCCGCTGAAGGGGCTGGAGGACGGGTTGGCGCTGCGCAACCGCATCCTGACCCAGTTCGAGCAGGCGGAGTGGGAGACCGACCCGGACGCGCGGCGGCGGCTGCTCACGATCGTCGTGGTCGGCGGCGGGCCAACCGGGATCGAGTTCGCGGGCGCCGTCTCGGAGCTGATGGCGTTGATGGTGCACAAGGATTTCCGCCGTCTCCACCGGGGGGAGATCACGGTCGAGCTGCTGGAGGGCGGCGACCGGCTGCTCGCCGACTTCGTCCCCAAGCTCTCGTGGACGGCGTTCGACGAGCTGACGAAGAAGGGAGTTCACGTCCGGCTCCACGCCCTGGTCGAGCGGCTGGACGAGCACCAGGTGGTGCTTCGCGGCGGTGAGACGGTCACCGCCGGGACGGTGGTCTGGACGGCGGGCGTGCGGGGTGTCGTCGTGGCCGGAGACCTGCCGACCAACCAGCGCGGCTCCAACCGGATCCCGATCGACCGCACGCTGCGGATCGAGGGACACCCCGAGGTCTTCGTGATCGGGGACGTCGGAGGCCACCAGGACAACCTGCCGATGCTGATCCCGGTCGCCATGCAGCAGGCGAAGTACGTGGCGGCGGCGATCCGGGCGGGCGGACCGAAGGCTCCTTTCCGGTACCGCGACCCGGGCATCATGGCCACCATCGGTCGGGGAGACGCCGTTGCCCAGCTGGGCAGAGTACGCCTGACAGGATTCCTCGGCTGGGTCATGTGGCTCTTCGTCCACCTGCTCAACGTGATGACCTTCCGCGCCCGCTTCTTCGTGTTCGTCAAGTGGGCGTACGAGTACGTGTTCACCGACCGCCCGATCCGCATCGCGGTCCGGGCCGGCGCCGGGCCCCGCGACGCGCCCGCTGACGAGGCTCTGCGTCTGGCCGAACAGGCTCCGCTCGACACGGTCCGGAACCGGGTACCGTAGCCCGGACATGCTCGAGCCCGACCTCGGCGCTGACTTCTCCGCCGGGCTGCGGGCTTGCATCGACCAGGCCCGCCGGGTGGCCGGCCACCGGGGCGCGGCCGAGGTCACGCCGGGCGACCTCCTGGTGGCGGTCGTGCAGAGCGGGGGCGAGATCGCGACCGCGCTGCGAGAGCTGGGGGCACAGCCGGAGGCGGTGGTGCAGTCGGCGTGGTCGCGCTTGCCCCAGCTGCCGCCGGCCGCGCAGCCGCCGGTGATCGGCGAACCGGCACAGCGGGTCCTGGAGGACACGTCGTCGGAGGCGCGACTGCTCTCCCAGCAGCCCCCCGTGCGACTCCACCTCCTGGCCGCGCTCGCCTACCGCACCTCCGGCGTCGCCTTCCAAACGCTGGAAGGGGCCGGCGTCACCCTCGTCGACCTCCGCCTCTTCGCTCAGCGCCATGCGCGCCAGGGGGCCTCCGCGCCCAACGCGGCGCGGGCCGGCGGGGGACGAGTTTCGTCCGGCCGCTCAGGCCCGTCGAACGTGGTGCAGCTGCCTCGACCGCGCCCGCGAACCGGCTCGCGACCGGCCAACATGCGGCCGAGTCCGGTCATCCTGGTCCCGATCGGAGCCTTCGTGCTCGGCGGCGTCGGCCTCTGGAGCGGGATCTCGATCGGATTTGTGCGCTGGCTGTCGATGCTGCTCTTCGTGCTCGGCGGTTGGATCCTCACCATCTGCGTCCACGAGTTCTGCCACGCGATCACGGCCTATTGGGGGGGTGACCGCTCGGTCCTGGCGTCCGGATACCTGAACTGGAACCCGCTTCGCTACGTCAACCCCCTCTTCTCGATCGTGATCCCCCTCGTCTTCATCCTCCTGGGCGGAATCGGATTCCCGGGGGGCGCGATCTTCTTCGATCCGCGCAACCTCCGCGCCCGGGCCTGGCAGACGGCGGTCGCCCTGGCCGGCCCGGTCGGAACCATCATCTGCTTCCTGATCTTGTCGGCTCCATTCTGGAGTGGGTTCTGGCTCCGAGAGATAACCGACCAGACGCTCTACTTCTGGGCCGGTCTGGCGGCGCTCTGCTTCCTCGAGCTCGCGATCCTGATCCTGAACCTGCTTCCGATCCCCCCGCTCGACGGCTGGGGGGCGATCGCGCCCTACCTCGCGCCGAGCGTGCAGTACACGGCGATGCGTTACGGGACGTTCATCATCCTGGGTCTCTTCCTGTTGCTCTGGATCCCTGGCATCAACCAGGTCGCGTACGGGGCGCTGCTCAACCTGAGCGACCTGCTCCGGGTGCCCGAGCTGCTGGTCTTGCAGGGCCTGAGTACGCTGCGCCCGGCCGGGCTCTGAGTCTTTGCCGGCCCGGCCCCTCTGCGGTCACGGAAGTGGTCGAACAGCGGTACGCTTTCTCTGACAAACGAGGGCGTGCTTTGACCTCCTTGAAACCTAGCCTGGTGAACGTGGCACGAGGCATGAAGACGGAGCTTGCGGAACGGCCGCCGGTGGGCGCGATGGGGTCTGGCGACGCGAGGTGCCCCCTCCAGGTCATGGTGCTGCTGGAGCGGCCCGACCCCGCACCCTGGTCGGTGCGCCAGGTGACGCGCCTGGCCCAGCGGATTCGGGCGGAGCTGCTGATCACGGCCGTGTTCCCGCACCAGGGGAGTCTCGATCACGTCGATCGGGCGAACCTCCGGAGCGTCAGAGAGGGCGTGCGGGAGGTGACGTCGAGCCTGGTCGAGCAGGGCGTGCGGGCGACCGGGGAGGTGCGTCTGGCGCCGTATGGAGACCAGGCGCTGGTGGCGTCCGATCGCGCCGATCACCTCGATGCGGACCTGGTGATCGTTCTCGCGCGCCACGGCTCCTGGTTCGGCATGTTTCCCGGGTCGTCGGTAGCCCACCACCTGATGCGGAAGCACCGTCGCCCGGTGCTGGTGATTCCCGACCATGAGCGCCGGCGCAGCTGGCTCAGCATCCTGGGGGGACCGGTTCGCCCCGATCTGCGGCGGTGCTGATCACGCCACCGAATCAACTCGCAGTCCGGTTTCCCCGGCCTTCCGCCGCGTCATAACCTGGATCGAGGTGGATCGGATCCCGCCCGGCGAGGGCCGGAGCGGATCGATGGAGGAGGCAGACGATGGCGAGCCGAGCAGCCCGGCGCCGGACGGTACCGAGATCGTTCGAATTCCATTGGGGTCGGGGCCAGATCGTGGAGGAGGCGGCGTACGAGGGCAAGTACACCGAGCCTGCCATCCAGCTCCTCGAGTACGAGGGCGGGGACGGGACGTGCGGGATCCGCTTTTGCTACTACAACCACGAAGGCAGGTTCCAGCGGAGCCCGATGATGATCGACGGCGAGGATTCCCTCGACGGGCTCCGGGCGGCGCTGCAGGAAACGCCGCGCCTGCGTGAGATGCTCCGTCGCCTCGCCGGCTGATCAGCCCGGCGGCGGGGTCGTGCACCCGATGCAGGGCGGCTGGCCACGGAAGTAGGCGGGGAGGGATGGAGAGTCGGTCGGCGGGTTGGTGGGGAGCAGGACCGGCGCTCGCGGCGCGTGATCGAAGTCGAAGTCCCGATCCATGGTGCCCAGCGGCGCTTCGTCCTCCCGGACGTCCGGCCTCGGGTCGGGCCTCTTGTCGATCTTCGGGTTCAGACGGGCACCGTCGAGGAAGTCGTCCTCGATGAACTTGAGGTAAGCATCGCTGCTGAGCGTCTGGGGATCGATATAGCCGCGCCTGGCGTAGGGCGAGATGGTGATCGAGGGCACGCGCAAGCCGTAGCCGTTCTGGTCGACCGCCGGCGGAACCACGCTGTCGTAGAAGCCGCCCCAGTCGTCCCAGGAGAGGAAGATCGCCGTCGAGTCCCAGTCGCGGCTTTCCATGGCGGCATTCACGATCGAGGTGACGTACGCCTGCCCTTGGTGAATGCTGGCCGGCGGGTGCTCACTGTCCGGGTTGGAGGGTGTGATCCAGCTCACCGCGGGCAGGGTTCCGGACCGCGCGGCCGCGAAATAGGAGGACAGCGACTGCACGTCGTTCAACTGATGGTCCGACTGCACGTCGCCGAAGAGCGGAAGCGGGTTCCAGATGCCGGGGGTGCTCGCGCTCTGTGGCTGCCGGGGGCACGTCTCGGCCGAATTGTTGTCGCAGTCGGGTTGGGTCCCGGTCTGGACGTAGTACCGCCAGCTGACGTGATGCACGTAGAGCAGCCAGGTGATGTCGGTCCAGGCCAGGTCGACGGACGTGGTGCCGGTGGTGAGCTCCTGGTGGACCGCCTGGTCGAACTGGGCGGCTCCGTAGGGGCCCACGATGTCATTCACGCAGCTGGACGGGGAGCGGTTCTTGCAGCGTGCGGACCAGGCCGAGACGAGGTAGAGGTGGTCGGGCAGGGACCACGATTCGACCGGCTCGAACATGTGGTCATCGAGGGCGAAGTCGTTCGCGTAGGTCCAATAGTTCGGAATCTCCGCCCCCGTGTGATAACCCATGACGTCCGGCGTCGCGCCCAGGGAGCAGGCGGGGTCGTCAGGGTTTGTGCAGCTGGGCTTCGCCCGGTCACGTTCGACGATGAAGCCGTTCATGGCGCCGCCCGCGACGTCGGCCACCCCGTTCGCGTTGCCGTGCGGTCCGCCGCCGTTGACGTCCGCGGTGTCGTGATAGGGCGCGGTGCAGCCACCCAGAGGGTTGGGGACACAAACCGTGGGCACCCCTTCACTCATGGGGATGCCATCGGCGCCGGGATAGGTCCCGAAATAGCTGTCAAAGCTTCGGTTCTCTTGCATCACGACGATGACGTGTTTGATCTTGTGGATGCCGGTCGGCACCACATAAGAGCCGGTCGGGCCTCCGCTCACCCGTTCGCCGGTGGCCGGCGAATGCCCTTCCCCGCATGAGGCGAGGATGAGCGTGAGGACAACGAGCACCGCCGCATTGCGGAGGACCGGCAGCCTGCGCATCCGGGCACCTTATTCCCGAGACGGCAAGGGCGTCCACCCCGCTCCGTCCAGGGATCCGTAAGGACCGCGCGCAGCCCCCGCTCTCCTACCCGGCCTGATCGGCGACGGAGATGATCCCCGCCGCGAGGGCTCGGAGCGCGTCGCGGAGCGCGGGGGGTGCGATGACCCGGAACGGAAGCCCCAGCGAGACGACATAGCGAGCGCCCCAGTCGAAGTCGTCGACCCCGACCCGGAGCCGCACGCCTCCGGGAACCGGATCCAGGAGCCCGGTACCCGGCGACACCCGGCGGCGGGCGGTCTCGAGGTCGGTCTCGAGCAGGACCTCGACGGACTGCTCCCAGGCCACGGACGCGAGTGAGCGCGACACTTCCTCCGCGCTGTCGAAGCCGGAGGGCGGCGTGAAGGAGTGTTCGGTCAGAGCGGCGCTCGCCATCCGGTCGATGCGGAAGGTCCGCTGGGCCTGGCGCCGGTGGTCCCAACCGACCACGTACCAGCGGCCGGTGTGGAAGACGAGCCCGAAAGGGTCGATTCGGCGCTCGCTCATCTCCCCGCGGAAGTTGCGGTACCCCACCTCGACGGTCTGGCGCCCGTTGGCGGCCAGGGCGAGCGTGAGCAGGACCGGGCTGGCGGCGGGCGCGGCCTTCCGTCGCCGCAGGGTGAACTCCACCGTCCGGTCGAGCGAGAGCGCCGCGTCGCGCAGCGCGAGCGGCAGCACCCGCTCGAGCTTGGCCAGCGCCGACTCGCTCGCCGGTGCGGCGGCGGCGAGCCCGATCCGCCGCGCGGCGAGCAGCCCCAGCACCACCGCCAGCGCCTCGTCTTCGGTGAGCATCAGTGGCGGTAGACGGAAGCCGGGCCGCAGCCGGTACCCACCTTCCCGGCCCACCCTCGCCTCGACCGGGAAGCCGAGGTCGCGGAGCGTCGTCATGTAGCGGCGAACGGTGCGGCGGTCGACCTCCAGGCGGCGCGCAAGCTCGTCGGCTCCGACCCATCCACGAGCCTGGAGAACCTCCAGCGCGGCCAGTACACGAGCTGCCGGATGTTCCATGAAAACGAGGGCGGCCCCTGACCTCCTTGGTTCCTACCCTGGTGATCGTAGTCGATGGCGAGCGGAAGGAGGTTATCGATGCAGCACGACCTGTTCAGCGCCCTGGTTCGGGAGCACCAGCAGGAACTGCTTCGCGCCGCCCGGGAGGCGGCCCCGAGCCGCGCACTTCGCGCCCAGAGCGGTGGGGTGGGATCGCGACCGCTGCTCCTGCGGCTGCTCGCCCGCGTGCTCGGACCGCGCTGAGCGCTGAGCCGGGTCCCGGGTCGCTGACGCCCGGGTTCGCTAGCCCTCCTGCAGCACTCCGAGCAGCTGGGCCGGCGTCAGATTGGCTCCGCTCGCGATGAGCGCCACCCGGCGCCCCCGCAGGCGGTCCCGGAGTTGGAGCGCGCCCGCCAGCGCGGCGCTCCCGGCCGGTTCCACGAGCGTCCGGGTCCCGGCGATCATGGCTCCCGTCGCGCGCCCGATGTCGCGATCGTCGACCAGCACGAAATCATCCAGCTGGCGCAGGATTCGCTGCGGGAGGTCGAACGAGGACCCCGTTGACAGGCCCTCGACCACGGTCTCATTGGCCGCCGTGCGCGGCTCCCCAGCCTCCCAGGCGAGATGGCCGGCCGGCGACTGGCGGGACTGAACGCCGATCACCTGGATGGCGGGGTTGAGGGCACGGGCCACCGTCAGCGTCCCGGCGGCGCCGCTGCCGCCGCCGATCGGGACGATCAGCGTGTCGATGCGGGGCTCTTCCTCCAGGATCTCGAGTGCGTAGGTGCCCACACCCGCGATCAGGAGCGGCT
This sequence comes from Candidatus Dormiibacterota bacterium, assembly GCA_963808785.1. Lineage (GTDB taxonomy): Bacteria > Chloroflexota > Dormibacteria > Dormibacterales > Dormibacteraceae > CAVTSA01. The sequence goes on from CAWEGH010000009.1 coordinate 185,992, forward strand.
CGTCGCCGGAGTGGACATAGCGGTAGCCGTGCTCTCGCGCCATTCGCTCGGCGTTCGCACGGGCCTCGTCGAAGGTTCGTCCGTCGAGGACCGTCTCCGCGCCGTAGTCCCGGATCGCCCCCACCTTGAGCGGATTCGCGTGCTCCGGGACGCAGATGATGGCCGATACCCCGAACTGCTGCGCGGCGTAGGCGATCGACTGCCCGTGGTTGCCACTGGACGCCGCGATCAGCCCGGCCGCGCGCTCCGGCTGACTCAGGCGCGACACGAGGTTGACTCCGCCGCGCACCTTGAAGGCGCCGGTGGGGAGGAAGTTCTCGTGCTTGACCCAGACCTCGGCCCCGACCAGCCTGGACAGCGGCGGCGTGCGCCGGAGCGGCGTGTGCGGCAGGTAGGGCGCGATCGCCCGCCTGGCGTTGAGGACGTCAAGGAGCGTCGGTGCCTCCAAGGGCTCGCTCACGTGCGGACGGGCTCCGTCGTCGCCTCCGGCTCGTCGGCGCCTCGCAGGAGGGCTTCCAGGTCGAGACGGCGGTTGTACATCGCGAGGTTGCCGGCCTCGTCGCGCGGCCACTCCTCTGGGGGACGGTCCCGGTAGAGCTCGACACCGTTGCCGTCGGGGTCGCTCAGGTAGAGGGCTTCCGAGACGCCGTGGTCGGCGGCTCCTTCCAGCGGCCAGCCCGCGTCGACGAGCCGGCGCAGCGCACGGCCCAGCGCTTGATGCGTGGGATAGAGGATCGCGGCGTGATAGAGCCCGGTGGTGCCCGGGGCCGGCGGTGGACCGCCCCGGCTCTCCCAGGTGTTAAGCCCGAGGTGATGGTGATAACCGCCGGCGCTCAGGAACGCCGCTTGCTCCCCCCACCGGAGCATCACGTCGAAGCCGAGGATCCCGTGATAGAAGGCGATCGCCCGCTCCAGGTCGCTGACCTTGAGGTGGACGTGGCCGATGCGGGTGCCGCTCTCGATCGGCGTGTAGGTGTCGTGCTCGTCCTGGCTCATGAGCGCCTCTTACGGTAGCGGCAGCCGGTCTGTTCCACACACTCAACCTCCGTGCAGTGCGGCTTCGACGCGGGGTACCACAACGTGCTGCAGGTACCACACGCTCCCCGGGATCAGAATCTGGAGCACGCTCGTCTCACCATCCTCGATTGACCTGACCAGGCCGTTGAACTGCTGCAGATGCTGGAGCAGGGTGGACGCCGTCTCGCCGGCCGAGGCGGGGGCGGCCGCGGGCGGGCTTGCGTTGCCGTCCTGGGGCAGCCCGATCGGGGTGGCGGCGGGCGTGGGCGTGGAGGACGGCGCCGCCAGGGTGGGTCCGGCCGGGGCGGCGGCGGGACCCTGCCGCGACTGCCATACCTGCCACACCGCGATGCCGAACGCGGCTACGACGGCCAGCTCGACGATGGCGACCAGCGCCAGGCGCCGCCTCGAGATTCCGGTGGGTACGACTTCCATGTCCCCGATCCTCGCGCGCCCGGCACGATTCGCCAACCGGGGGTGTTAATTTCAGAGGTCGGGACATCGTAATCAACCGTCCTAAATAATTCGAGTTGCATTTTGACTCAAGAGGGTGCTAGAATGGGGGTATCAGCACACCTGAGCTTGGCGTTCAAGAAGAGCTGATCGACCTGGCCCCGGAGCCGGGTACTGCCATCGGCCGGCATTACCGGTTGGTGCGTGATGGAGACCAGGTGGCGCTCTTCGCGGGCGCCATGCCGATCCAGATCTTCGCGGCCGACGACCGCGCCGCACGATCTGCCGCAGTGGCGATGTTGGCTCGCATCGGTGCCGCGAGCATGATCGAGGTGGGACAGGCGTTCGGCCTGCACCGCAACACGGTGGCCCGGCTGAGCGACCGCTTGGAGCGCGGCGGTATGGCGGCGGTGGTGCCGGCCAAGCCAGGGCCCAAGGGACCTCACAAGGTGACCCCCGAGGTCCGTCGCTTGATCTTCGAGAACAGCAGCCTCGGACACGAGGCGGTTCGACGACTGGTGGCCGAGCGGACGCGCGTGCAGTTGTCGGCGGTCCGGATTCTGCAGCTGCGGCGGGAGGCCCAGAGCCGGCAGACCGAGTTTCCGTTGGCGCCCACGGAGGCGCCGGCGGAGAGGGAGACTCGGGCGGCGGACGCGGGCCCTGCGGTTGAGACCGCAGAGGTTGTCGAGCTCGGCGAGCCGGCGGCCGTGCTTCCTGAGCGGGACCGCGGCCGCTACATGGGCGCCACGCTCTACTACCCGGCGCTCCAGGCACTGGGGTTGCTGGAAGCGGCGCGCGACTGCTTTCGGCTGCCCGGCTCGGAAGTCTTCGGGGTTCGCGCCGTGACCCTGACGCTGTTCTATCTGAGCCTGTTCGGGAAGACGACGGTGGAGGGCGCCAAGCACCTGCCGCGCTGGGAGTTCGGCCCCTTGGTGGGAAGTGGTCGAGCGCCGGCGGTCAAGACGCTCCGCCGCAAACTTGCAGAACTGGTCAAGCAGGGTCAGGCCGGTCGCTTTGCCGAGCTGTTGTCGCGACGCTGGGTCGAGCAGGGCCTGATCGCCACCGCCTACCTCTATGTGGACGGACACATGAAGATCTACACCGGCAAGCGCCGGCTGCCGGAGGTCTGGAACTCTCAGCGACGGATGCCCTTACCGGGGATGTTGAGCTACTTCGTCAACGACCAGCAGGGTCGGCCGCTGCTGTTCATCACCGAGGAGGCCAACGCTCGGCTGAGGAACGCGATGCCCAGGATCGTGGCGGCGATTCGAGAGGTGTTGGGAGAGCGGCGGTTCACGATCATCTTCGACCGCGGCGGCTACGACGGCAAGCTCTACGACTGGATGAGGCAGGAGAAGATCGACTTCATCACCTACCAGAGGGGCACCCCCGACCTGGCAGTCAGTCTCTTTACTCGCCGGGAGTGTCGCTTCGAAGGTCGGCGGCTGCGCATGCGGCTGGCCGAGGACGAGGTCAAGGTGGGCCAATCCGGTCCCTGGCGACGGATCGTGATTCTGACCAAGGACGGCAAACAGACGCCGATCCTGACCAGCCTGGGGCCTGAACTCGGGGCAGCCCGGATCGCGGCCCTGATCTTCGCCCGTTGGCGTCAGGAGAACTTCTTTCGCTACATGCGTGAGCACCTCGGATTGGACCAACTGCTCGGGAGCGCCTACCAGGAGGCGGACGGCACCCGGATGGTCGCCAACCCTGAACGCAGGCAGCTGGATCGTCAGATCAAAAGCCTCCGCCAGGACCTGGCCGCCCTCCAGGCTCGCCTCGGTCAGGCAACGCTCGCCGGGTCTGCCGAGGATGCCCAGCAGGCGCAACGCGCCCGCGAGCTCGAAGGCCAGCTCGCCGGCTTGGTGCACAGGCGGCGGGCCGTTCCCGTGAAGGTCCCCGTCGGTGAGGTCGAACAGCAGCATGTGATGCGGCTCGAACAGAAGGCGATCTTCGACCGCATCAAGATCACGGCCTACAACGCTGAAGAGTGGCTTCTCGACCGTCTGGCCCCCCACTATCCCGAACGCCACGACATCCGGGGCCTGCTGCGCTCCTTCGCGGAACTGTCCGGTGAGATATCGACCCGTGGCGAGCAAGTCGAGGTCATCCTCGACCCACCGGACACGCCACTACATCGGCGGGCGCTGCGCGGGCTCTGCCAGGACCTCAACCAGCTTGGCGTCGTCTTCCCCGGCACCGACCTCCCAGTCACCTACGCGGTCGCGCTGCACCATTCCGAGCTGGCTGCTTGACCAGTGATGTCCAGACCTCTGAATTTAATTAAGCCTGGCCGCGCGGTCCTCCACCGCCGCGGAGGATGCCGGCCACCACCTCAGGGTTGAAGTTCCCGCCGCTGAACAGGAGACAGGTAGGCGCGGACCGTCCCGGCAGCTTCCCGGCCAGCCAGGCGGCGAGCGGAAGGGCTCCCGTCGGCTCCAGCGCCAGCTTCAGCTGCAGCCAGGCGGCACGCGTTCCCTCCGCGATCTCCTCCTCGCTGACTCGCACGATGCCGTCGACCAGCCGGTGCGTCACCATCACCTCGAACGTGCGCCGGCCGATGGAGATCGGGCGCACGCCGTCCGCGAGCGTGGTCGGCGAATCCGGCAGACGCTGGATTCGACCTGTCTCCAACGTTTGCGCGGCGTCGTCGGCCGCCGCCGGCTCGACCCCGACCACCTGGATGTCAGGATTTCGCGCCTTGGCAGCGAGCGCGGTTCCGGAGAGGAGACCTCCCCCTCCGACCGGGATCACGATCGTGCCGATCTCGGCGTCGTCGGCCAGGGCCTCGTCGGCCGCGGTCGATGCACCGTGGATCACGTCCCAGTTGTCGAACGGATGGATCACGGTCAGCCCGCGCTCCTCGACGACCCGTCGCAGGTGATGCTCGCGGTTCGCGAAGGTCACGCCCTCCTGCAGCACTTCGGCGCCAAACGCCCTGGTGGCGGCGACCTTCAGCGGGTTGGCGTCAGCGGGAATCACGATGACAGCCGGCAAGCCGGCGGTACGGGCGGCGAGGGCCAGGGCTTGCGCGTGATTGCCCGAGGAGACCGCTGTGACACCCCAGGCCTCCGCCTCCCCCCTCTTTTGCCGCTCGCGAAGCGACAGCACCGCATTGAACGCGCCGCGCGGCTTAAAGGCGCCGGTCACCTGCAGGGATTCAGGCTTGAGCCGCAGATCGGGGTCCAGGTCGGTGCGCAGCAACGGGGTACGGCGGACGTAGGGCGCGATCCGCTCGGCGGCCCGGCGGATCTCGGCCTGATGCCGAGCCAGGTACTCCTGCTGCGTCTCGGTGGGCGCGTCGCTGCTCATTTCCGGCCAGTATGCGGGCTCAGTCGATACGGCTCTCCCAGGGCTCCGTGGAGAGAACCAGCGTGACCGGGCCGTCGTTGACCAGATCGACCATCATGTGGGCGCCGAAGCGCCCGCTCCGAACGACCAGGCCGGCCCGCCGCAGCGACTCCGCGAAGTTCTCGCACAAGGGCTCTGCCAGCGACGGCGGGGCGGCAGCGGTGAAGCCGGGCCGGCGCCCGCGCCGAGCATCGGCGAAGAGGGTGAATTGCGAAACCACCAGCGCCTCGCCACGAGTCTCGAGCAGACTGCGGTCGAAGCGTCCGCGATCATCCTCGAAGATGCGCAGGTTGGCGATCTTGCCGGCCAGCCGCTCGCCGCTCTCCGGGGTGTCCCCGGGACCCACTCCGAGCAGTATCAGCAGGCCGGCGCCAATCGCGTTCTTCCGTTTCTCGCCCGTCTCCTCGGCCCAGGAGACGGAGGCGCCCGAGACCCGCTGGACGACCGCCCGCATCAGAGTGGCGCCTGCATCCAGTCGGCTCGGTACCACGGGTGGTGGGCATCGACAACTCCTCGCACCGAGAGGCGGTGCGGGCTGGTCAGAAAGACGATGTCGGCGCGGAGCTCGCGGTCCCGGGTCCAGGCGGCGCTCACCGCGATCGGCGGGCGGAGCCTCCCGACCGACGGCAGCTCGGCACTGCTCCAACTCCCGGGGTGAGCCACCAGGGTCGTCTCCCCCTCCGCGTGACCGATCGAGAGCTGAATCCCACCATCCACGGCCTCGGCGCGAATCGTCCGCAAGCCCTCGGTGTTTCCCCGCGGCTCGAAGACCACCGGACGGCCTGGGCCCTGCGCCATCCCCTCGACCCGCGCGGCGCTCAGGTGCCGCAGCCGGTGGGCCAGGCGGTCCTCGGCGTCGCTCGTCGCCGCTCCAGGTGCGAGCCGGTCTTGGAGGGCGGGGAGGATGTGCTTCCAGACCAGGTTCAGCTCCGTCTGCATCTCCGCGGTCTGGGCGGTGCAAGCGACCACCGCGTCCCGGCCCGGCATGACGACGCAGAGCTGTCCGAACGCTCCGTCGCCCCGGAACGCGTCGCCGCGGCAGCGCCAGAACTGGAACCCATAACCCTGCTGCCAGTCCGGGTTCTCGTTGCGGTCCCGGTTTTCGACGTGCTTGCGGGTGGCCTCCTCGACGTAGCTTTCGGGGACCAGCTGGCGCCCGTCCCAGCGCCCCCGCCGCAGATAGAGCTGGCCCAGCTTGGCGACCGACTCGGTGGTGGCGTGGAGGCCGGAAAAGCCCTGCTCGATGCCGTCCGGGGCCAGCGTCCAGAGAGCCTGGTCGATGCCCAGGGGGTCGAACAGCCGCGGGCGCAGATAGTCGACCAGCGAGACGCCGCTGAGCCGGCTCACCAGCACCGCCAGGGTGTGCGTGCATCCCTGGTTGTAGGTAAAGACCGTGCCCGGCGCGTGTTCTGGCGGCAGGGCGAGGAACGCGCGAACCAGGTCCGGCGCGCCGGCCATGACACGCTGCGCGGTGTCCTCCTCGTGCCCGCTTGCCATCGCCAGCAGATCACGCACCCGCATCGAGCGCAGGTTGGGCGACGGGTCGGCGGGTGCCTCGTCGGGGAAGTGGTCGAGGACCAGGTCGTCGATCGACAACAATCGCTCCGCCTGCGCGATCCCGACCGCGGTCGAGGTGAAGCTCTTGGAGAGCGAGTAGAGGAGGTGGACCAGGTCCGCACGGTAGGGCTCCCACCAGCCCTCCGCGACCACCGCTCCGTGCCGCACCACGAGGAGCGAGTGCAGGTCGAGCCCGGCCTCTTCCGCCGCGTCGATAAAGCCGAGCAGCCCCTGGGCGTCGACGTCCTGGGCCGAGGGTCGAGAGCGCGGAAGCGCGGGTGCGGTCATGCCGCGACGGTAGTACTCGACTCCAGCCACGCGAGGAGGTCGGCGAACACCTCCTCCCGGCCTAGATCCTGGAACGGCTCGTGCCAGCTGTCGGGGTAGCGGCGGACGGTCTGACCCACGGCGGCCGCCCGGTCGAACTCCTCCGCGGCGGCCGCGTCGATGATCGGGTCCTCGGGCGAGAGCAGCAGCAGGTAGGACGTGTGCAGGTCGCGAGCGCGCTCCAGGACCTCCCGGGACGCCCGCGTCCACTCGCCGTAGAGGCGCGCCGACAGCCGGCCGTGGACCCAGGGATCAGCCACGTAGGCCTCGCCGACGTGCGGGTCGCGTGCCAGCAAGCGAGGGTCGATGCCGCTCGGCATGGAAAGGCGCGGGGTGGCGCGTGCGGCCGCCGCTCCCAGCGCCCGCTTCCAGACAGGGACCGGCATCCGGATCCGGAAGGCGGGGTTGGAGAGTACGAACCGGCGCGGCATCAGGACCCCTCGCAGCACGGCACTGCCGACCACCACCCCACCCACCGAGTGGCCGAGCGGAACGATCTCGAGGCCTGGCGCAGCGCGCTCGATCAGGGTCCAAAGCCGCCGCGCGTCGTCCAGCCAGTCGTTCCAGCTCTGCAGCTGCCCCCGCCCCCCTCCGCTCCGCCCCATCCCACGCAGATCGATGGCCCAGACCGACGTCCCGCGCTGGGCCAGCCAGTTGCCCAAGGTGGCGTAGCGGCCGCCGTGTTCACCGAGCCCGTGCACCACCGCCAGCACCCGGCGCGGACGGAAGGCCTCCCAGGCGTGGAAATGAAGCCAGACGCCGCCGGACGAGAGGACCTCGCCCTCTCGGGCGCTGCTCACGCGCCGAGGTGAGAGAGCGCCCGATGGAGGCGCAGGGCCTCCCGCTCGGCCTCCAACAGCGTGGGCGCAAAAGCGCGGATCGCACCCACCCGGTAGCCCCAGCGCACGGGCTGATCGGGATGCCGCGAGTTCAGCGGGTGGGATGGCGCATAGAAGGCGATCGGCCGGCCGTCCACCTTCTTGGTCATCGGGCGCCGGCTCAGCAGCTGCTCCAGCGAGTTGCCGGAAGGAAGTGCGCCGCCTCTGAACTCGAGATACCGGAGCTTGCTGAGCGGGTGGTCCGGGTCGCGGACCGAGATCCGGAGCCCCAGGTCGGCGCTCAGATCGCGCAGGAACAGCACCAGGATCAGGACGTCGGTCTCGTCGCCCTGGAGCTCGAAGAAGCCCGCCGCATCAACGGTGTCCCCCTCCTCCTCCCGGACGTGACGCAGGAACTCCATCTCGAAGAGGGAGCGGCTGCTGGGGAGCGCCAGCCAGGGCGGCTCGGCACGCCAGCTGCGGGATCGGCGCAGGCCGGCGAAGGCGGCGTCCAGGGCCGTCTCCTGACCCTCCCGCAGTCCGTGCACCCGATACTGGACCACCCGCGACATCGCCCACCCAGGCTACGAGCCACGGCTGTACGGCTCGGTGCCGGGGCCCGCCGGCGGTGGCGCCGCACGCCTGCGAAGCTGGTCCAGGAGCGCCGCCTGCCAGGGGGGAGCCGTCACGCGCAGGGGGATTCGATCCGCGCCCGCGGCGAGCAGGAACTCTCCCCGCGCCGCCTGTTCCAGACCTCCCCGCTGCCGGTCGCTGAGTTCAAAGTGGCGCTGCACCCGCACCGCCTCGCCCGGTCGCAGCGCGCCGAAGAACTGGATCGCCGGGTTGGTCGCGACCACCGCCCCGGCTTCGCTGCTGAGAAGGTCGCCCGGGTTCTGAGTGGCGAAGCAAAATGCCCCGTCGTACTTGCGGATGCGCCGGGCCAGGGAAACCACGAAGCCGCGCATGGTCCGGTCCTCGAACAGGAGTCCCAGCTCGTCGACCACCAGAAGGCGGCGGCGATCGCGGCGGCGGATCCGGCCCCAGAGCGCCTGGGCGAGAAGAAAGTGCACCGGACCCACCAGCTCCGGTCGCAGCTCCCGCATGCCGAACACGATCAGAGGTGCCGAGAGGTCGACGTTGGTGGGCCGGCTGAAGAGGCGGCCGAGGCTTCCGGTCACCCACCGCCGCATCACGCGGGCGGGCCGCGAGGTGGCATCGAGGCGCGCGGCGACGTCCCCCAGCAGGGGAGATGGCCCGTCCGCCACCACCCGCCTCACCGCGTCCTCGACCTCCGCCCGCTCGGCGGGGTCGAGCCCTCCGCAGATGACATCGCAAAGATCGACCGCGTCGGCGATGCGTGAGCCCAGGCCGTCCGGGTCGACCGCGGCGGGGTCGAGGTCGAGGACGTTGACGGCGACGTCAGAGCCCAGCGCCAGACGCACCTGACGCCCACCCAGCCGATCCGCGAGACCGCCGTATTCGTGCTCGGGGTCGATGATCAGCACCTGCACGCCGAGATCGAGTGCCCCCAGCGCCAGAGTGGAGAGTAGGTACGTCTTGCCCGCCCCGCTGTGCCCGTAGACGCCGATGTTCGCGTTCTGGTGGCGGCTGTCGTCGAAGGGATCCAACAGCACCGGCTGCCCGGTCGCGCGACTCACCCCACAAAGGAGGCCGTCGGGCTGCTGCAGGTCGCCGTCCCACCAGGGCGCCAGCGTGGCGAGCGACGAGGAGTCGAGGACGCGCCGGCGCCGCAGCGGATCCAGTCCGACGGGCAGGGTCGCCACCCTGGCTTCGCGCTGCCGGAAGGTGGCCGGGCGCAGCACGGTGAGGGCGGAGCGGGCGGCGGCCTCGATCAGGCTCGCCGCGCCCGCCAGCTGGCGCGGCCCGTGCGTGCGAACGGTCAGGTAGAGGCTGACGTGGAAGGCCTGCTCTTGACGGGCCATGAGTTGGCGTTGCAGCCGCTCCACGGCGGGCAGGGCTCCCTCAACCTCCGGCTCCCCCACTTCGCCTCGGTCCAGCTGGCGAGCACGAAGCCGGATCAGCTGCCGCTGCAGGTACTCGACCACGCCCGCGGTGCCCAGACGCTCGGCGTGCCAGGCAAGGCTGATTTCGAGCCCTTCGGGGACGAGCCGAAGGAGCCAGCCCGGATCGAGGTCATGGCCCGGAAAGCGGTCGAGGTACCAGGTCCGATAGAGGCCGGTCTCGTCCCACCATCCAGCCGGAGTTTCGGCACCGGACCGGGGGCCGACGCCGTCGAGGCTCACGATCGATCGCCGTACCTGCGGGACGCCCAGGAGGCGCAGGCCCCGCTCCACCAGCTGGGCGGCGGCGGGTGTGGTGACGAGCGACACCATCCTGCGCTGGGCGGTGGGGAGGCCCCGGAGGGCAGCCGCGTGGGCCAGGTCGAGGGTGCGGCGCTCGTTGAGGCTCGCCGACGCGAGGTCCGGCGGGACGGGTGGAGGGACCTCGGGGTGGCCTTCACCGATGGTGACCTCGACCACGACCTGGAGAGGCGCGTCGAGGCCGTCCAGGACCTGCCGGAAGCCGCGCGACCAGCGCTCACGGTCCTCCGCCGCCGCATCCAGAAAACCGATCGCACCTGTCGTCAGGACCTCGGCCTCCGGGATCGCAGGGAGCAGCGCGCGCGGCGGTCCCTGCAGCCGGTGCCGTCCATTCATTCGTGGTGCTCAGGTAGAGCCAGGGGCCGTGGACGGGGTTGGCGGCGGCGTCGCCAGGCTCGCGGCGCGCGGGTGCGGTGGCGCATCGCGGCGCGGCGGAGCGCACCCTCGAGGCCAGTCGGCCTCCAGCGGAGATGGAAGTTGTGGCGCAGGAAGAGGAGGGCGTCGCCGGCCCACGCGTCGAACGCACGGCCATGCCAGCGACCCCAGGCCAGCGCCGCTCCACACAGCGCGAGCGGGACCGCGGCCAGCAGGCGCACCGGGCCGGGAGCCCACGGCACCTTCCAGGTGATCCCGGCCCCCAGCGCCCCGATCACCAGGTAGCCGAACTGGATCGCCGTCAGGTTGAAGACGAGGCGATCCTCGAGGTCGACGTCCTGCGGTACGCGTGCCGGCATGCCGCCATCCTCGCGCCGGGACGCCGGCTCGCCAACGGGGGCGGTTAAGAGCGGTGTGAGACGATGGCAGCCGGCCGCCGGGGAGCGGCGCGGCCGGGTCCGGCGCACCGGCGGGAGGGGACGACTCGCCCGTACAATCCCTACGCTTGCCCGCGTAGCTCAATTGGCAGAGCAGGGGACTCTTAATCCCAAGGTTTACGGTTCGATTCCGTACGCGGGCACCACAGGATGTTGAGAAACCTGAGTTCGCCGTACCCCAGATATTGTGATTGCGCCGCCAGCTCGCTCGCAGCTCGTCCAAGGTTGACAGCAATTCTGACAGCAATTTCACTTGCTCTCGATCTTGGCTCGGGACGCCCTCGCGGCCTCCACAAAGGCATCCATCCGCCGCCTCTTCTGGAAGCGCAGCATTCATCACGACCCGGGCCCCGGGCCCCGCGCTCCGCTCGGCGTGCTTACATCACCCCACTCGGCAGGCACAAAGCTTGTGGACGATGTCCACATACCCCGTAGCATGCGACCCGATGCCTGATACCGGACAAGCAGAGCTCCGACCCTTCCGGATCGTGATCGCCGACGGCGACCTGGCCGACCTCCGTCAGCGGCTGGACAGGATCCGCTGGGCGCCTGAGCCACTTGGCGGCGGACAGGGGTACGGTGTGTCCCGCGAGACGGTCGAGCGCCTGGTCGCCTACTGGCGCGAGCACTACGACTGGCGAACCTGGGAGAGCCGCCTCAACAAGTACCCCCAGTTCACCACCACCATCGACGGGACCAACGTCCACTTTCTGCAGGTGCGCTCCCCCAAGCCTGGCGCGCTGCCGCTATTGCTGATTCACGGCTGGCCGGGGTCGGTCGCCGAGTACCTGGATGTGATCGGGCCACTCAGCGACCCTCGCGGCCATGGACTCGACCCGACGATCGCGTTCGACCTCGTCATCCCCTCCCTCCCTGGGTTCGGCTGGTCCGGACCCACACCGGATGTGGGGTGGAACCCGCGCCGGGTCGCCCGCGCCTGGACGGTCCTCATGCAGAGACTGGGCTACGCGCGGTACGGAGTGGCCGGCAACGATTGGGGCTCCTTCATCGCTCCCGAGGTCGGACAGGTGGCGCCCGACGCGGTGGTTGGCGTCCACGTTACCCAGGTATTCCCGGCGGGCCCTGGCGAAGTGCGGAACGCCTCGTACGGGCACGTCCACGCGGAGCAGCCGCAGACGCTGGCCCACGCGCTCGCCGATTCTCCCGTCGGACTGCTGGCCTGGAATAGCCAGGCGATGAGTGACCTCGACCCCGACGCGCTGCTCACCCACGTCATGATCCACTGGCTCACCGGGACCGCCGGGTCGGCACCGCGCATCTACGCCGAGGAAGACCGGCAACAGCCACCCAGCGGGCCGACTACGATTCCGCCCGGCCTTCCAGTGCCGCTCGGGCTGGCCCAGTTCCCCAACGACTGGCCGTCGGACCGTGCCCTGGCGGAGCGTCAGGCCGCCCGCATTGTGTCCTGGAACGTCTACGACCGCGGCGGTCACTATGCCGCCCACCAAGCCCCAGATCTGCTGATCCACGATCTGCGTCTGTTCTTCACCGCGGTGACGCAGCCTCAGCAGTAGCCGGCGAGGTTGCGCATCATCCGCGACCGCGGGCTTGCCACGGCCCAGATGCTGCGATTGCCGCCGCCGCCGCAGTTCGACAAAGCCTGACAGCAGGTTCAATTGCTCTCGATCTTGACTCGCGACGCTCTCGCGGCCTGCACGAAGGCACCCATCCGCTCCGCCGCCTCTTGCTGGAGCGCGGGCAGGACGTGCGTGTAGGTGTTCATCGTGACGCTGATCTGGGAGTGCCCCAGCATCTCCATCACGACGCGGGCCGGAACGCCCTGAGCCAGCAGCACGGTCGCGCACGAGTGCCGCAAGTCGTGGAATCGACGCCGCCGAACACCGGCTCGCTTCAACAGCAGCTGGAAACGGTGCGTCAAGTTCATGCCGTCGAGGGGCTTCCCGCTCTCCGTGGTGAAGACCAGCTCGGGATCATCCCACTCCTCCACGCTCGCCAAGCGTTCCTCGGCCTGGCGCGCCCGGTGTGCGCGTAGCACCTCACCGACGAACGGCGCGAACCCCACGACGCGCCGGCTGCGAGCGGTCTTCGGCTCCACGACTGCCGTCCGCCCGCTCACCCGTTGGAGCGACCGCACCGCGCGCAGCGATCCTCGGTCCAGGTCGATGTCCAGCCACCGCAGCCCGAGCAGCTCGTCACGTCGCAGGGTCTTCCACACCGCCAACCAGGAGGAGCCCAGCTACGTGCCCCTGCTCCAGGACGCCTTGCGCCCTTGGCGTGAACTGGAGTCCGCGGCTGGGCGAGAGCTCCTCACCCTTAACGGGGCATTGATGATGGGTGATCCGGAACAAGCCGAGATGGACAACGTCCTGTGTTCCATCAGAAATTATGGCCTGCAGGCAGAGCTGCTCACTGAGCGCCAGGTGGCCGAGCGGTATTCGCAGTACCGCCTGACCCGCGACAGGTCAAACTCCCCAGAGAGCGACACGAATATTCCCCACCCTCGGTGACGTGACGGCCCGTGCGGGTCGTCGTAGGGAGCGACGGTTCCCCTACGGTGCGGTTGTCCACGACCGCTACCGCGGAGGAACCGTCATTGCTCACGTTGGAGGAACGCCTTGCTGTGGTCAACCTGTACACCCTGGGACCAGATGTCATGGACTACTTCCTGATGAAGGTGGACCCAGCGAGGCATGGACCCTATGGCGCGGGCAGACGGGGAGGTAGACAGGCCGCTTTCAGGTCACGAAGAACAAGACGTTGGCCTGGTACGCCACTCTCAGCAAGTGGCTGCCTTCGCCCACTGCGAGATGGGCTTGGAGGTGGAGAAACTTTCCCGTGGGCGGCCCTCCTTTGACCGGATTTGTCGTGACGCTCAACTCCACGTTGTCGACAGCCCATGGACCCGTATCCCCCGTGAAGCTTGCGAGCGAGCCCACGGTCGCTTCGTGCCAGGTCGTGCCAGGCGTCTGCAGAAACCGGCTGACGTCCAGTGGATGCGTCAGAGGGTCGACGTCGTCGCGCTCCTCCGGGATGTCGAAGAGTAGTGTGCCGTTGCTGATTCCATGACCAGTGCCCTCGAAATCGAAGACCGCGGTTCCCGTACAGATGAGTAATGTGGTATGGGTCGTAGGCTCGATCGAGACGACGATCGCATCCCGGCTGACGATGTCATCCGGGTTAACGGGCACTTCCGGATTGCCAGGCATATCCATCTCCCTAACCATTGTCGGCACGTCTCGGGCCGAACCAGTTCCTTCACTTAACCGCTTCGCATCAGTGCTTCAGTAACCAGATCCCGCAGACGCAGGCGGTCGACCTTGCCGTGCCAATTCCGTGGCAGTGCGTCGAAGAAGATCACGTCGCGGGGATGCTTGTAAGCCGCGAGCCGATTCTTGAAGAGGGCGATTACCTGCTGTGAGGTGAGTGAACCGCCTGGCGTGGGCACGACGCAGGCGACCGGCACCTCGCCCAGCTCGTGGTCGGGCCGGGCGACCACGGCCGCCTCTCGAATCTCGTCGCAGTCCTCGAGCACGGCCTCGAGGTCGCTGGGGTAGACGTTCGAGGACCCGACGATGATGATGTCCTTGATCCGGCCGACGACGTGCACATACCCGTCGGCGTCGAGCAGCCCGACGTCGCCATTGCGAAACCAGCCGTCGCTGAACGCCTCCCGGGTGGCCTGCTCGTTTTCCCAGTAGCCCTGCATCACGGACGGGCCGCGGAACCACACCTCTCCCGGCTGGCCGACAGGCGAGTCGGCGCCTGTTTGGTCGACGACGCGCAGCCAGGTGTAGAGGGTGGGCTTGCCAGCGGTGAACGCCGCTTCGTCGGGACTGCCGGGAGGCATCAGGGTGGCGGTTGGGCAGACCTCTGTGCTGCCATAGCCCTGACCGATCCGAACACCCTTCGCCTGCCACGGCTCTATCGCTGAGGGCGTTACTAGGGTCGAGCCCGTGCACACCGAGCGCAGGCTGCTGAGGTCGGCGCTGATCCAGGCCGGATGGGCGGCTAGCGCGAACGTCATCGCAGGGACGCAGGCCAGAAGCGTGATCCTTTGGCGCGCGATCTCCTCGAGCAGGTCGCCTGGGTCGAACTGGCGATGAATGGTATTTGTCGCCCCGGTGCACAGGCCGGGCAAGGTGTGGATGAACAGCCCACCCGTGTGGAACATCGGAACCGCCGTCAGGATCTCGTCCGACGCCGACAGCCCGGTGGCCGTGATCACGTTGAGCGCGTTGAACGTGATGTTCTCGTGCGTGAAGGTGGCGCCCTTGGGACGGCCCGTGGTGCCGGAGGTGAACAGGATGAGAGCGGGCGCCGCTGCATCGACGTCGGGGAACGCGAGCTCCCCCTGCAGAGGACGGCCCGAGAAGTCGCTGCCGACTGCGAAGGTCCTTATCCCATTCGGCCCCAGGTCACCCGCGCTGTCCCTCGCGACCTCGCGAAGCCCATCCTCAGCCACGAGCACCCTCGCCCGGGTGGCCTCCACGAACACGCGCAGCTCCGCAGGCGGCATCCTGTTGTTGAGTGGGACGAAGATCGCGCCCAGCCGGGAGCTGGCGAACAGAACCTCGAGCAGCTCGGGACAGTTCGGCCCCAGATAGGTCACCCGGTCCCCGAGCGAGACGCCGGCGCCGCGCAGCCAGCCAGCCACAGACGCGACGCCTTGCTCGAGCTCGAGATAGCTGAGGGTGCGGCCTTCGAAGCGCAGGGCGGCCTTATCCGGCGTCCAGCTTGCCCAATGCGCTACCCAGCCAGAGATGTCCACGTGATCATCCCGTCCCGGTCCTGACTCCTGCGCCTCCCAGCATGCTAGAGTGATAATCCATCATTAGAGTGCTACTCTACTGATATATGGACGCTCGTGTCAAGCGCACCTCCGGTCGGCGAGCGCGCAAGGCGCTGGAGACCAGACGACGCGTGCTCGACGCTGCCGAGGCCCTCTTCACGCGCGACGGCTACGCCGCTACGACGATGACCGCCATCGCCGATCGAGCCGATGTCGCGGTCCAGACGCTTTACGCCGTCTTCGGCAGCAAACGCACACTTCTCACCGAGCTGATCGATGCCCGCGTTGTCGGAGACGATCAAGCCGGGCCGTTGCCACTCCGTGAGGACTGGCAGGCGATGGAACGCGAGGGAGATCCGCGCCGGCAAGTCGCGCTGTTCGCCGCCATCGCCACTCGCGTTGGGACTCGCAGCGCAGCCATCAACGAGGTTCTCGCCGCTGCCGCCGGCGCGGACGTCGAGATCGCCGCTGTCTACGAGCAGCAACGGGAGCATCGGTATAGGGATGAACGTCGTATCGCACGCTCCCTCGCGCACAAAGGAGCCCTACGCGCCGGACTCTCCGAAACCCAGGCCGCCGACATCATCTGGGCCATCGCGACCACCCGCACGTACCGCGCCCTCGTCGGCGAACGTCGATGGACCGTCGACCAATACCAACATTGGCTAGCCGACCTACTGGCCAGCGCACTCCTGAACGAGCGGTCGGGGTAGCCCCCGCTCGCGAGGGCTCGACAGCCCGCAACGAGTGGCTGCCTCCACCGATGTCTCGCGACACCGCCGGAGTTAGCGTCGAGGTCCTGCTGGGCGCCGCTCGCGCCGTCTCCGGTTGCCCGTGCTCCTGGTACGGCAGGTGTCCGGCCCAACCTGGGGCTTTGGCCGGATCTCCCACCCACTTCGCAGCGTGATCGGCACCGTGAACGACCTTGCGCGGCTCTGCGAATTGATCACCGCAGATGCCGGGCGGGGTCGCCGGCTTGACCTGGCTCTGCTGCACCGGCGCCTACAGCGCAACCTCATCTCGGCTCGCGGGTACGTCCAGCCGGTCGAGCTGGTCGTCGCATGGTCCCAATCTGAGATGCCAGTCGACGGCCGACCGCCGCTCCCGTAAGGGGATCGTCGGCCATCGGACAGTCGCGCTACTAAAGAACTCCAGACGCCCCGGCTCATCGGAGTTCCGGCCCACGGTGAGGAAGGGTTGCGACAGTGGCGTGAAGCTCGGGGGCGATCATGATGCTTGGGTCGGACGAGGCGTGCACGATCCCGCTAACTGTGCCGTCGATCGGGCGGCGCTGCTCCAGGTGCCTGATGCGGTGCGGCCGGAGCGATGAGCCCCGCTTCGTAGGCAAACACGACCGCCTGGACCCGGTCGCGAAGATCGAGCTTGTCCAGCAGCCGCCCCACGTGTGACTTCACTGTCGTCGTACTCAGATGCAGCTTTTCCGCGATCTCGCCGTTGCTCAATCCTCCGGCCACTAGCTTCAGCACATCCAGTTCGCGGTCGGTGAGGCCATCGAACGCGCATCGGTCTGCCGGCGGACGGCGGATCGCGCCGGCATGGCGCTCGATCAGACGTCGCGTGATGCTCGGGGCGAGCAGCGCCTCGCCGGTGGCGACGAGGCGAATCGAGGCGACGAGCTGCTCGGCGGTCACGTTCTTGAGCAGGAATCCGCTGGCGCCCGCCGCCACTGCGGCGAAGACATGCTCGTCGAGGTCGAAGGTGGTCAAGACGATCACTCGGCAGCGCGGATCGGCTTCCAGCAGACGGCGGGTGGCCTCCAGACCGTCGATGCCGGGCATTCGGATGTCCATCAGGACGACGTCGGGGTGGAGGCGCTGCGATGGGCCTTGGGATTCTGGCGGCTAAGGCGGCAGGCGACGCGGCCTCTCGACTTAGTCCCTTCCAGCTGGTCCTGGACACCTACCGCACATTCGCCGCGGCGGCGATTGGCGTGATGATGCTTGGGATCTCGGCGCAACTGGTGGCCGCCGAATACCGATGGGGCACGATCAGGGTGGTCATCGGGCGTGGGGTCGGACGCGTCCGACTGCTGGGCGCCAAGCTAGCCGCGGTGGCGATCGTGGCGGTTCCTGTGCTCGCGCTTCTGGGACTGGGCGGAGCGAGCGATCTGGCGGTCCGCGTCACGCAGCGTTCTGCGCCGGCAGTGTGGTCGGAGATCTGGCTCTCCGCCGCCGTGGTGCTGCTCAGCGCGGCGGTGTGCGCGGTGCTGGGCGCCGCGGCGGGTGCGATCGGGCGCTCGATGACCTTCGCGATGGTGGTCGTCGCGGGATTCTTCCCCGTCGACAACATCCTCGGGTACCTGCTCCCGCTGATCCAGAACGCGACTCAAGAGCAGGTCTGGGCGAGTGCGACGACATACCTGCTCGGGCCCACGCTCAACCAGTTGCCGGCGGTGTTGATGGGGAGGCCGGCAGCTCAGCTTGTCGGTCCAGAGTTGCCCACAGACCTCACGCATAGCCTGGTCGTGATCGCCGGATACATCGGTGTGTTGGCGACAGCCGCCGCCCTGCTCACGTCTGAGCGCGACATAACCAACTAGGGTTAATCTAGGGCCACCAGCGGAGCCGCCGGCACACGGAACGTGAGAGCGACGGTAATGATCAGAAGGGCGACTACGGCGGCCGCCCAGACGCTGTGGGTCACCCCGCGATGCTGGAGCCGTGAAGAAGGTCGATGTCAGGAGCCGGGCCGGTCAGGACGCCGACGACCGCGTGCGGAAGCTGCGCGGCGGCGAACGGAGTTGCCACCCCCAGTCCGATCACCGCGCGGGTCGCGTGCCTCATCCCTCCTGGAGCTCGTCGCTTGGGGCAGTCAGGTGCACCCGCTCGTCGCGCTCCAGCGTCGCCAGCAGGTGGGTTAACGCAATCGAGAGCACATCCGTCTGCGATCGGCCACGGCCAAGACGGTTCCGCTATTGTATTGCGCCCGGCGCCGCAGGAACTGTTCATTGCCCCGTGCAATCGAGGGATCCCCCGGCCCGGCGCGCTGGTGGCAGTCCGGCATTCTCATCCGAAGGAGCATCGACCCCATGTCCAGGACACCCCAAGAGGTATTCGAAGAGCTAACAGCGGCATTTGGAAGCGGAGATCTTGAAAAGGCCTCTGAAGCCTACTCCGATGATTGCATTCAAATCTGGAACGGCCGCACTAAGCGGGGAAAGTCAGGTGTACGAGAAGGACTCGCCGACTTCCTATCAGACCTTGGCGAGATGCAAGCCTATGAGGAGCCCGTCAAGCTCTTCGAAGACAACGTTCTCTACCTTGAGTGGTGGGCCGATCTGGGTGACCGGCGGTGCGTAGGGGTGGACACCCTCATCTTCCAGGATGGCCAGATCACCGTGCACACCATCAAGTACGACTTCAAAGAGCTGGCGAACGCTTGATGAAAATGATCGGGCTAGCACCTGACCGCGGCGGACTCCGTCTGGTGTTCACGGCGCGAGGCAGGTGCTCGCGGATCTAGGTCTAGGTGCGGTGCGGAGGTCGTCAGACGCCAGGTCTCAGCGATCTCCCTTTCGCACGGATCTCTTCATGCGGGCCGCAAGGAGGTCCTTTCGGACGCCGTCACACCACCAAGCGGACGACTCTTAAGTAGCCGTGTAGTTGCATGGCGACCAAGAGCAAGACGGCAACCCAGACGCCAGTCTCCTCGAGCAGTGACGGGAGCGAGCCCTCACGGGCCCCCCAGCGGAGGTGACCCCACCAAAACCCACGGCCAGAGGACCGCCACCCGGCTGACGCTGGTGAGATCAACGGCAATGTGGCTGACCGAAGCGACGACCACGACTAGGGCCACCAGCGGAGCCGCCGGCACACGGAACGTGAGAGCGACGGTAATGATCAGAAGGGCGACCACGGCGGCCGCCCAGACGCTGTGGGTCACCCCGCGATGCCGGAGCCGTGAAGAAGGTCGATGTCAGCAGCCGGGCCGGTCAGGACGCCGACGACCGCGTGCGGAAGCTGCGCGGCGGCGAACGGAGTTGCCACCCCCAGTCCGCTCACCGCGTGGGTCGCGTGCCATCCCTCCTGGGGCTCGTCGCTTGGGGCAGTCAGGTGCAGCCGCTGGTCGCGCTCCAGCGTCTCCAGCAGGTGGGTTAACGCGATCGAGAGCACGTCCGTCTCCGACGAACGGAGCGATCCCGACGACGAGCAGGCTTCGAGTGCTCTTTGGCTCCACGAAGGATCGGGCTGCGAGCCAAGTGTCCCATTGGGCCCTGATTCGAGGATCAGGGATTTCCCTGGTTCCGGCCGGCCGCCGACCATGCGGTTCGAAACGACCACACGCGACAGCGGTCAGCACCCGGCAATCTGCGGTCTTCGCAGCTCCGGACCGCAAGGCTGGGGCATGGGCCAACACCGGCCGCGTTACGATGGCCGAGCTTGCTCGAATTGCCTCTTGCAATCTCAGCTGAGGACGCACTCGCCGAGTGTCGTAGCCGCGGGCTCGTCATTACGAGCCACCGCGAACTCGCGGGGCGCCCTGGAAGCCACCACTGGCATCTCCAGAGGCCTGGACGTGCCGGCACTCTGGAGCTCAGCGAGTGCGCAGGCAACGCCTGGGTAAAGGTCCACCCACTCCGCGAGGGAACGTGGGCCACCGACCTGGCGCGCGACCTCGCAAGAGTGGCAAGCCGCTGTTCCGGCTGGCAACAGAACTGACACCAGACCGGCGCCCAGACCATCGCCTGCACGCACTCGACGCACCCCGATGGAACTCACGGCCGCCAAGCCAGCTTCACTTGGGTTGGACTCTTAATCCCAAGGTTGGTCCTGACCTGGTCTGCGGCCCCGAGGCCCACAAGCGCTCGCAGTCCCCTCGGCGCGGCCTGCACCGCGGACGATACCATCGCCCCTTCGATGTCCGTTGAGTTGCGAACGGCCGCCGCAGCCGAGGCCCGTCTGGCCGCAGACCTCGAGACCCGCGCCCGCCCGCAGGAGCCGATCGACCCACCGACGCTCGCGTACGACCTGAAGCACCCGGGAGCGAAAGGTCACCATCACCTGCACCTGGTGCTGGATGGGGCGACCCCGATCGGCGTGGCAACCTACCGGCATCCTGACGGCGTCGCATGGAACCCCGGCCGCCTTACTACCCTGCGCCTGGTCCTGGTGCCGGAAGCCGGTGCGTCGGCCTCCGAGGCTCTAGGCCGCCTGGAAGCGCTTGCACTCGCGGATCACCCGAAGCGGCTCAGGTCCTGGTCGCGGAACGCCGAGTGCTATCTAAACGGCGCCCTTGTCGCGGCGGGCTACGAGCACACCGGGAGCGGCGTCGAGCAGGAGCTTGATCTGATGGCAGGTCGCGATCGGCTACTGGCGCTGCGCGAGCAGACGCGCGCCCGGATGGCGGAGCAGGGGATCGTGCTGTGTCACGGACGTCAGGTGACCAGGGAGCGGCTGCTCGATCAGGTTGTGCAGCTATCCAACAATGCGCGGCACGAGGTGCGCGACACCGTCGACGAGCCAGATGCGGACCGGGCCGCGGTCGAGGAGGGGATGCGATCGCCCTCGTTCCACCTCGACCGGTTCTGGATGGCCTGGGATGGTGATCGGTTGGTCGCGATGAGCTATCTCGACTTCCCCGTCGAGCGCGGCCATGTCCACACCCACAACACTGCCAGCGACCGCGCATACCGGGGCCGCGGCATCGCGCAGGCGGTCAAGAACGAGTCGGTAGGGCAGGCCGTCGAACTCGGGCTCACACGCATCCGCACCGGCAACGACTCCCAGAATGGGCCAATGCTCGCTATCAACCGACATCCTTATCCGCGGAGCTCTGCTAGACTTACGTGGACTTCGACCTGATCTGGAGGTAGGTGGTGGGTGGTTGCTGACTTTCGAGGCCGAGCAGCGTCTGGAAGGTGGCCATCGGAGTTCGTCGCCGGTTGAATCGGAAGACAAACTCGTCGAGGTACACCTGTAGGTGCTGGCCCGATACACCATGGTGAGTGCCGACGAGCCAGGTCTTCAGGTGGCTGAAGATCCGATGCATTCGGGGCAAGATCTGGTCCGGGAAGCCACCCGCGAGAAGGTGAGTGCGCTGGCTCCGGGGCCGGTGATCGTAGCCCCACTCGGGCAATGTGAGATAACCGGACCAGGCGTCGGTGTGGACGGCGGCGCCGGCAGCCACATTCGCCCTGACGAATCCCACGAGGTCGGCGTTGGATGCGCTTTCTACGACCTTCATGCGGATCCGTCCCGATCCCGACCCCCGGATCTCCACCGCGCCCACAACCAGTTCCTTGGCCCCCAAAAATCGGCCATCACGACCCGCCTCCGGGCCGCCGATGAAGGACTAGTCGACTTCTACCGAACCTTGGAGCGGGGATCGCTCCGGAGCCACCATGGCGCGTCGGAGCTTGTGAAGCATCGTCCACGCGGTCTCGTATCGACTCAGCCCGAGCTGTCGCTGGAGCTGAAGGGCCGAGATGCCTGGTGTCGCCGTCGTCACCAGATAGGCCGCCCAAAACCAAAGGTGGAGCGGGGTTCTCGTCCGATGCAGCACGGTGCCCGCGGTAACGGAGACCTGGTACCGGCAGTCGAGGCACTGCCAGAGCAGTAGTCGCTCCAGGTGTAAGCGCTCGACGAACCGCAGCGAGGGCAGCGAAAGCCCTCTGGCCAGCGCGACGCAAAAAGGTGGCGGCGGCATGCGGCAACGTCCGGGAACTGGTTATGGAATTCAACGATGCTGACAGGATACCAAGGACGCGCCACGTAAGAGATAGTAGCGGAGTCAACCGGATAAGACATCAACCGAAAACTCGGCTACGTGCCCCTCTACGCGATTTGGGAGTGACTCAAGAGGGTTGGCTGAGGAAGGGTCGCCTACGGTTCGATGCCGTACGCGGGCACCACTGTTCCAAAGGGCGATTTGAACATATCCCGTGCCTCATCGAAGTCTCTCCACCGTCGCTCTGCGCGCCGCACCGTGCGACTAGGCATGGCCGGGTGCCCCTTCCTCCGCTTCGTCACGCAGGATCTGCGCTAGTACGTCGAACTCGTTGAAGAGCGTCCATTCCTCAACCACGCGGTTCCCTTCCAGGTACATCTGTGAGAGGCCCCAGAGGTGCACGCGACGCCCGGTCGGAGCGCCGTATAGGCAGTGCCCGCGGTGCGTGCCAAGGGCCATCCAGCGAACGGAGACGCTGAATCCCTCGTTCTCGTTGCCCATCCAGTAGACGTCGTCCACGCGGACACCGAGATCGGGGAACGTGGCGAGGAGACTCCGCACAAAGTTACGCACGTCCTCCACGCCGTGTCCTTGTCGATCGCCGGCGCCGTGCCAGCGCACGTCGGGAGCGTAGAGCCTTCCCAGCGCACTCAGGTTGCGCCGATTGAATGCTTCGTGATACATCGACCGCAGGGCCTGCTCGACGTTGAAGCCGTCCCCACTTGATGAAACAGCGGGTTGGCGGCCCTCGCTGACCATGGTGATCTCGCCGAGTTCACGCTCGCTGAGCGGTGGGCTCAACCCCTTATTACCGTAGGCGCGCGCTGCGGCCTCCACATCGATGCCGCACTGCGCGAGCCTGGCGGTGGTGTTGTACAGCACCCACTCTTCATAGATTCGGTTGGCGCGCGAGACGCAGTTCGCTATCACCCAGAGGTTGACACGCCGCCCGGAGGGGGGTCCCCACCGCCAGGGACCAAGGTGATGTCCGACGTTCACTGCTCGATGTGAGGTGGCAAAGCCCTGATCCTCGCCACCCGCCCAGATCACATCGGCCGCGTAATGGCGAGTATCCGGAAAGGCATGGATCGACTGCAGAGTGTCGTCCATAACCCGATCAACGCCGTAGTGGGGGCCGGAATCGTCGTAGACCCGGCAATCGGCAGTATACGTCTCATAGATGTACCCGACGTCCTCGTGCTCCCAGATCCGCTCAGTGATGCGGACTATGTAGTCGACGATGTCACGGTATGTCGGGTCGTATCCGGGCATTGACTGTGCCTGAGTGCGAGCAGCCCCCGCCGCCCTCTGGCGCGCCCGTATCGAAATGGTGTGGTCAGGCGGCGGGTCGAACGTCGGCATCAGTCCGGTGACGCGATCCGGGTCAGCACCTGCTGCTCCAGGTCGCGAAAGTTCTCGGGTTTGACCATGCGCCCCTGCGCATCGGAGCGCAGGCCCAAATCCGCCGCCTCGCGTTCAAGCCAGGCCGGCCAGATGGGATCGCGCCCCGCAAACTGCTCATGGGGATCCAGCACCGCCAGGCACCAGGCGTTGGCCTCGGCCGCGTTCTCGAATCGGCGCCAGAGACCTGGCGGGAAGGAGACCGCATCCCAGGGCTCGAGCAGCACGTCACCGAGAAGGTCGTCAGGACTGTCCGCGTGCAGGCCGTAGCAGAACCGCCACCGACCCGTGAGTGGGATGAAAAGCTCAACGTAGTCATGAGTGTGCCAGGCGGGGCCGTTTCCGGATGGGGCTTCGAACATCCCGATCTGGAATCGATGCGGGGCCGTCAGCGCCGGCTGGAGATCAGGGTTCTCGGCGGCGGTGTCGCCCACCACCGAGTAGTTCATGCGGTGGTGGCCGGGCAGGACGCTGTCGATGAAGAGGATCGGCACGCCCCTCTGCTTGAGGTCGGTAAAGCGGGCGATGCGGCCTTCCATGGGATCTGTGGTCATCTGTGTCAGCCTACTTCCATCACGATCGGCCCAATTGCGTTCACGCGCCCGGTCTGAGACGATGAACGACGAAGGGTTGGTAGTGGAACGGCCACCAGCACCCAACAAGGAGGCGTGACCCGGGTGGTGCCGCCGGAATCGCAAAGCGACCCCAAGCCTGGCGGGGCCCCCGAAGACTTGTCGGGCAAGACGATCCTGGTCACGGGTGCGACCTCCGGTCTTGGCCTCGCCACCGCGCGGGCGCTGGCGGCGAAGGGGGCGCGCCTGGTTCTCGGAGCACGCAACGAGGACCGCAGTCGGAGGGCGGCGGCGCGGGTGACCGAGACGACCGGCAACCCCCATGTCGACTTCGTGGTTGCCGACCTCTCCTCGGCGAGCGAGGTGCGCAAGCTGGCTCACGACGTCCAGGCCAAGGTGAACGCTCTCCACGTCCTGATCAACAACGCCGGCATCGACGTGGGACAGCGCCAGGTGACTGTGGATGGGCTCGAATCGACATTCGCGGTCAACTATGTCGCGCCGTTCCTGCTCACCAACGCGCTGCTCGATATGTTGCGCGCCGGCGCTCCGTCCCGGATTCTCAACGTAGCTTCCACCGGCTACAAAGGCGGCAAGCTTGATTTCGAGGACCTTCAGAGCGAGCGGCGCTTCAGTGGCCAGCGCGCTTACAACACGTCCAAACTGGCGTTGATTCTTTTCACCTACGAGCTCTCCCGCCGGCTCAATGACAATCGGGTGACGGTCAATGCGGTCGATCCCGGCTTCGTGCGCGGCACTCAGATCGGAACCACGCTGCCATGGACCTACCAGCTCGTCGGAAGGCTCATGCAGCCGTTCATGGCGAGCGTGGAGAAAGGCGCCGACACGATCGTGTGGGCCGCGTGCGATCCCTCGCTGAACGGGGTCACCGGCCGCTATTTGAAGCGCCGTCGAGAGGTCTCGACCGATGCTCCCACTCATGACGAACCCATGGCTCGACGCCTGTGGGCGGCGACCGAGGCACTGACGGCGCCCTCTTCTCAGTCGGGGAGGACAGATTGATCCTGATCATCGGCGCGACCGGAATGTTCGGGAGTCGCGTGGTGGCGGAAAGCCTGCGTCGAGGGCTCCCGGTCCGCGCTTTGGCGCACTCAGCGGCGGGCGCCGCCAGACTGCGGGAGCGAGGCGTCGAGGCTGTCGTGGGCGACCTCGACCGCCCGGAAACCCTGACCGCCGCCTTCGCCGGCGTCGAGACGGCGTTCATCGTCTCTCCCATGGACCACCTCATCGAGGAGCGGGAGACGAACGCCCTCCGCGCGGCGCAGCAGGCGGGGGCGCGCCGGGTGGTAAAGCTCTACGGAGCCGTCCGCCACCACGGCCGCTCTCTCGACCGTCTGCACCGCGCCAGCATCGCCGCGATCAAGGCGTCGGGGCTGGACTGGGCACTGGTATCGCCCAACTCAGTGATGGAGACGAGTCTCCTGGGACAGGCCCACGGGATCAGGGAGGCGAGCGCCCTGTTCGGCTGCGCCGGGCAAGGCAGGGTCGGACTGGTCGCCGCCGATGATGTCGCGGAGGCGGCGGCGGTGGTCCTGGCCGAGCCGGGGGCTCCAGGCGCCAACTACGAGATCACCGGACCGACCGCCTTGACGATGGTTGAGGTCGCCGCCGCTTTCAGCCAGGTGCTCGGCCGGCCGATCGCCTACCGGGACCTGCCGGCCGCGCAATTCCGAGCTCTCCTGGTGGAGCGGGGCGGCGTGCCTGACGACGTAGTCGACGTGCAAGTCATGGAGCATTTCGCCGCCTGGCAGCGGGGCGATGCCGACTTGGTGACCGACACCTACCGACAGCTCACCGGCAGACCTCCGACGCGGCTGAGCGATTGGATTGCCGCTTATCGACAGATCTTCGCGCCGGAGGCAGACCCCCCGCCACACTGAGTGCCGTGGTCAACGTTGGCGAAGCCGGCGCCAACTCGTCCAGGCGACCAAGGCGGTGTCGCTGGTCTCCGAGCTGACCCTCCGCTGGACGAGCCGCCCTCTAGGTAATGGGTCTAAAAGACGTACCTTTGGTACCATGGAGGGTGACGAACTTCCGGCTGCTACCGTCGGCTCACGGGACGGCCAAGCTGCTCCTGAGGAAGATGACCTGCGTCGCCGTCCGTTGCCCGGCGAGGACCCAGCGAGCAGCGATCCGGAGGACGCGCGGCACTGGGTCGGCACCTACTCGGAGCTGGTGACCTTCATCCGTTCTCTGCGGCCCCCTCACGGGCGGCCGATCGAGACGCTCGAACAAGAAGCCCCGCTGCTCGAACGGCACCTCGCCTATTGGCGCGAGCGAGCCGATACCGATGAGAGTCCGTAGCTCCAGGCCGAAATCGGGACAGAATCCCGTGAGATGGCGATTTATGCCCGCGACAGGCCATTCCGGGTCCGAGATTGACGGCTCCGAAGTCGACGTGCGGGCGGACAGCAGGCTGGTGCGCATCTCGCAGCACGGCGTGCTCCTGCGCGAGCACCCGAGGAAGGGGCCGGGCGGGCGGAGCACACTCGTCGAGGACCTGCCTCAGGACAAGCGCGCCTACGCCATGCGCGACGTCGAGTACCTGAAGAGGCAGGCCGCCGAGCAGGGTGACCACATCGGCATCTACGCGGCGCAGCTACTCGATGACGACTTGCCTGGACCAGGATGCGCAAGGTCTACCGGCTGCTCAGCCTGGCCGGCGGTTTGGTGCGGAGCCGGTCGAGGACGCCTGCCGACGCACGCTGGCGCTCGAGGTCGTGGACGTCATCAAGGTGCAGCGGATCGTCGAGGGCGCTCTTCCTGAGGAGTAGCGGCCGCACCGTTCGGCGTCCATCCTGCGGCCCCGCTTCGCCCGCGACGCTTCGGCCTTCCAGCTCCACTTCCCGGAGGGAAACGACCATGCCTGAACCCATCTCGCCCGAACTCCGCCAGGTGCTTCGGCGGCTCAAGCTCTCGCCCATCCTCCAGGCGCTCCCCGAGCGTCTGGAGTTGGCGCGTCAGCAGAGCTTGCCCCATCAGGACTTCCTGGAGCTGGTCCTCGCCGACGAGGTCTCGCGTCGCGACCGCGTGGGCGCCGACCTGCGCGCCCGCGCGGCCCACCTCGACCCCCAGATGCGACTCGAACTCTGGGACGACAATACCCCGGCCAAGTTCGACTACCAGCGATGGAACGATCTCTGCAGCCTCCGCTTCCTGGAGGAGCTGGCGGGCGTCCTCATCCTGGGCTCGGTCGGAGTCGGCAAGACCATGCTCGCCAACTGCCTCGGGCACATCGCATGCCGACGCCGCCGCTCCGTCCACTTCTCGCGCGCCGACCAACTGCTCAAACGCCTCAAGGCAGCCCGCATCGACGCCACCTACGAGCAGGAACTCCGACGCCTGCTCCGCGTTGATCTGCTGATCATCGACGACTTCGCCCTCGAACCCCTCGACGGGACCGAAACCCACGACCTCTATCAGGTCGTCGTCGAGCGGCACCGCCGCTCCTCCACCGTGTTCACCTCCAACCGCGAGCCCAAGGAGTGGCTGGCCATGATGGCCGACCCCATGCTCGCCCAGTCGGCGGTCGACCGCATCGTCAACTCCTCCTACGAACTCATCCTCGACGGCGCCTCCTACCGCTCCCGCCAGAAGCCCGGGCGCGCCGCGTGATGCACCATCCTGACCGTGGCCCTCCACGACTACACTGTCTGAGTTGTCGCTTCAGGCGGCCGGCGAGGGTGGCCCTTAGTTTGTGGCTAGACTCAGGTAAATTGTTTGGCCGACAGGTAGCGACGCCGCCCGTTGCCATTCGGGGTGGCACCGGCGCCGAGCAGGCGGCCCGGCCGCGCACCGCGATCGAGAGCGCGACCGGGCCGGGCGGCCGATCAGGACGACGAGCCGGTCAGCTGCCCGCTGCTTTCGCCTTCTTGCCTGTTGCCGCCGATCGGGATCCGCCGCGGTAGGGAGCGCGACGCCTTAGGCAGAAATACCTTCAACAAGCCATTCTCGATGTTGGCCTCGATGTGTTCGGTGTCCACGTCACCGGAAAGACTTAAGCGGCGGAGGGCGCTGCCCCATCCGAACTCCCGAACCAGGGTCTGTCCCTCCTCGACCGTGTTCTGTTCCTGGCGCTCGGCCTTGATGGTGAGCACACCGTCCGCGAACGTCACATCGACATCGCCAGGGGCAAAGCCAGGGACCGGTGCCTCTACCTCGTAGCCGGTCGTGGATTCGCGCACGTTCACCGGTAGATAGAGCACTCCCGGCCGGCGATCGCGCTCACCTCCACCCAGGCTGCTGTTCATCAGCCGGTCGACCGTCCGCTGCATGCTCGCCAGGTCAGCGAAGGGATCCCAACCGGCACCCATCATCGACACTCTAAACCACCTCCTGCTGTTCAAAAGGAGCTCAGAAGATCGCGGCAACGAAGCCTTACCCCCAGTAGCGGGAGGCCTAAACGTCGATACCTCGGGTAGCCGGGAGCAGCCCTCTCGGGTCTCGACTCAAAGGGGTCGCGTTCCGTCGGAGCCGGTACGAAGCCGATGCAGGCGGTCGGTCCAGTAGGCGAGGTGCAGCTCGTACACCATGGCCTGGATGGACGGCGAGGCCGGCCAGTCAGACCTCGTCGTCGAGCTCCACGAAACCCGACATCTCCTCGCGCCCGCCCGAGCCTACCTTGAAACCGTGGCCGACGGGACCTTGGGCTTTTGAGCGACCGCCTAAGCGCAGCCCTCAAACGCACCGACGATAAGATCCGCCAGGCCGGCCGTCAGCTGGAAGCAATCGGTCGAGCGCCGCATCCCGGCGCCCATCCCGCGGACCTCACCATCGAGGACGAGGTCAGACACGCTGTGGATCGGGCGCTTTACAAGAGCGAGCTTCGCCGGGCCCGCGTCGACTTCCACCTCGCGTGCCAAACCTGGGCCACGCCGATCCCGTGTTGTCGACGCGGATCCTCGACAATCTGCTGGACAACGCCCTCTCCTATTCGCCCGGCACCCCCCGGCTCGTGCTCGAGACCGGTCACGATCCCCAGCCTTTCATACGCGTTCGTGATGCGGGAGTCGGTTTCGAACCCGAGGCGGCAGCTCGTGCGTTCGATAGGGGCTTTCGTGCGCACCCCGATGATCAGGAGCGTCCAGGGTCGAGCATCGGGCTTTACATCGCTAGACAGTCTGCCGAGGCGATGGCGGCCCTCTGACCCTGGGGTGGACACGTCCTGGGTCGGGTCGGTATTTCGGCTTGAGCTGTCTCCACCTCGATCTCACGTGCACTGAGACTCGACATCTCCCGGCCCGATCGGCTGCCGTAGGGTGTCCCGCACGCCGGGACGCCCTTTACACTCTTGCTCGCAAGCGTAGGGCTCAATTGCCACCGCACCACGGTCTCGTACCCGCAGCGACCGCCGCTCAGCTACGGCGGTCGGTCGCATACATCGCAGAGGAGGGCACACGGATGCCGCGTCGAGGTCCTGGTGAAGAGGTCCCAAGTGCCTCAGAGTGGCCGTCGGAGCTGAGGGAGGCGCGGCGCTCGGCGGGGCTGAGCCAGGGCGCGCTCGGAAAGCTGGTGCATGTGAGCGCCGCCACCGTCGGGGGCTATGAGTTGGGCAAGTGGCAGCCACCGGCCAGCATGCGAGCGGCTCTGGAGCGCGTGCTCGAGAGCTCCTGGCCTGGTGGAGGGCAGAGAGGCTTGAACATGAGCGACCAGCAGATGGAGGAGCAGATCGCGAACGAGATGGCGGCGGTCCATGAACCGGAGCCCGGGCTCGGAGAGCCGGTCGAGCAGGCCCTCGAGGAGGCTGTCGCGGAGGCCCTTGAGGACGCTGTCGAGGACGCGGTTGAGGAAGCGGTCGAAGGGGCCCTTGAGGAGGCCGTTGAGGACCTTGTCGAGGAGGCGGAGGTTGAGGCCCGCATGGCCGGGAAGCAGACGGTGGAGGAGGCAGAAGTCGAGGCCGAGGTGGCGGAAATGGATGCCGAGGTGGCTGAGCTGGCGGCACTCGCGACGCTGGCGGAAGAGCTACGGCAGCGTACGGTTGAGGCCGGCCGCCGGGCCGGGAAGGCGACCGCCATCGAGGCAGAGCTGCTCTTGGGCACACGGCTGTCCGAGGTGTACCGACGCGCGTTCACGGAGGGTCTGGAGGAGTGACCGAGGCAGAGGAAGCCACGCGACTGCCGGCTCCACGAACTCCGGGACCCGCGCGTGGCTCTCCTGGTGGTCGAGGGGGCGCCCCCAGCTCAGAGGCGGCGCTGGAGCGACGTCGCAGGACCCTGGAGCGCGACACGGCCGCCGTCGCACGCGAGGTCCAGGCGACTGAGGTCCGCCGCCTGTCGATTGATCCACAGTAGGGGATCTTCCCTGAAGACAAGATGCGTGGCTCGTTCGCGCTCAGAGGGCGAGTCCCGAAGCTTGACCCTGACTGCGGATTCGGCTCACAAGGTGCTCAGGCATAGGGGCAGACCGATTGAGCACGGCCGTCATCCCGGCTCCACCCGGGACACCCGCCTGACCCCGAGCGCCCCAGTAGAAGCGCAGGCCGCCGTCCAGGTCCGGCGCCCGCACCATGACGGCATTCGGTCTCCGCAGCAGCGGAGCAGTTCGCATGGCATGGGTCTGGCCAGCGGCTCAGTCCGTGGCCGCAGTCGGGTACGGTCCGGTAGCCGCTCCTGGACCTCTATCCGCCCGAGCTGCCGGGCTTGCAGGCGCCCGTTGCCATGATCATGTTGATGTCAGGCGCGACGGAGACAATGTGCTGCCGGGAAAGACTCTGGGTGCCGCGGGCGGCCGCACTTCCTCCGCAAGCGAACAAAACCAGGGTCATCATCAGAAGCACCGCACCCATCAGGGCACTCTTCACACGGGACACTTCGACACTCCTCCGAAGCTACCGATAACCCTGGCCAATCCCTCTGCGGGCTGATCGTAAGCCGGACAAAGGCCATCGTCAAGCCGTGGCATCGCGGGGAACCGAGCTACAGCCCATTCCCCCCCGTCGACGCCGCCACCGGCGCGCCCCGCCTCCGCCGGGCGGCCGCGACCAGGTGCTCCAGCGCCGGCAGCGCCTCCTCCCAGCCTCGGGTCTTGAGTCCGCAGTCCGGATTGGCCCAGAGGCGCTCACGCCCGACGTGGCGCTCGGCCAGTGCCAGCAGCCGGTCGATCTCCTCGACCGACGGGACCCGTGGGGAATGAATGTCGTACACGCCCGGCCCGATGTCGTTGATGCCCTGCAGCCCGCCCCCGAAGACGTCGAGCACCTCCATCCCGGAGCGGGAGGCCTCGATCGAGATCACGTCAGCGTCCAGGCGTGCGATGTGCGCGATCACCTCGTTGAACTCGGAGTAGCACATGTGGCTGTGGATCTGAGTGTCCTCGCCGGCCGGTGCGACGGCGAGCCGGAAGCAATCCACGGCCCACCGGAGGTAGCTCTCCTGCGCACGCCGCTGCAGCGGAAGACCCTCCCGAAACGCCGCCTCGTCGACCTGGATCACCCGGGCTCCCGCGTCCTCCAGGTCGATCACCTCGTCCCGTATCGCGAGCGCGAGCTGCCGGCAGGTCTCCTCGTGGGGCTGATCGTCGCGGACGAAGGACCACTGCAGAATCGTGACCGGGCCGGTGAGCATGCCCTTCACCGGTTTCCGGGTCAGGGATTGTGCGTGTCGCCACCAGCGCACCGTCATCGGAGCCGGGCGTGAAACATCGCCGTAGAGGATCGGCGGCTTCACGCACCGGCTGCCATAGGACTGAACCCAACCGAACTCAGAGAAAACAAAGCCGCGCAGCTGCTGCCCGAAGTATTCGACCATGTCGGCACGTTCGGGCTCACCGTGGACCAAGACGTCGAGGCCCAGGCGTTCCTGCGTCTCGATGACGCGCCCGATCTCCGCCTCCAGAAAGTGGTCGTAGGCCGCCTGGTCGATCTTCCCGGTCCGAAGTCCTCTCCGCATCGACCGGATCTCTGAGGTCTGTGGAAAGGAGCCGATCGTGGTCGTCGGCAGGTCGGGAAGGCCCAGCCGCGCCCGTTGTGCGGTGTGGCGGCGGGGGGCGGGCGCACTTCGCGTGTACGCGGCCGCATCCAGCGCCCGGACGCGCTCCCGAACGGCCGGGTCGCTGGTCTGGGGGGATGCACGGCGAGTCGCCACCACCTCGCGGGAGGCGGCGAGCAGCTGCGCGCGGCGGGCTGGCGCCACCTCCAGGGCGTCGGCCAGCGTGCGGAGCTCCACCAGCTTTTCCGCCGCGAACGCCAGCCAGGGCCGGATCGAGGAGCCGATCTTGTCTTCCCGAGACGCGTCGTAGGGCACGTGCAGGAAGGAACAGGACGGGGCGATGGTGATTCGGTCGCCGCCCAGCGCGTCCCGAGCGGTGTCGAGAAGACCGAGCGCCGCCTCCAGGTCGGCCGCCCACACATTCCGGCCGTCGATGACCCCGAGCGAGAGCCGGGTCGGCCGGTCGCGGAGACGCTTCAGCGCGGGGCCCAGCTGTGCCCGGCCGCGGACCAGGTCGAGGTGGATCTCGCTCATCGTCAGTCCCAGCACGCGGTCGAGCGAGCCGGCGCCATCGAGCCCGTCGAAGTAGGTCGCGAGGCACAGGTCGAGATCGGTAGCGGACTCCAGGGCCGCCCAGGCCTCGGCGAACGCATCCAGCTCCCAGGCGGTCCGGTCGAGCACCAGGCAGGGTTCGTCGACCTGGACCTCTGCCGCCCCCGCGGCCGCCAGCTCCCCCAGAAGCTGCTCGTACGCGGGGACCAAATCGTCGAGGGCCTCCAGCGGCCGTTCCAGTCCCTTCGAGAGCAGCAGGAAGCTGAACGGGCCCAGGATGACGGGCCGGGTCTGGATCCCCAGGGCGGCCGATTCCCGAAGCGGCTCCGTCCAGTGGGTGGCCTGGGGAAGGTAGGTCTGGCGCCGCTTCAGCTCCGGCACCAGGTAGTGGTAGTTGGTGTCGAACCACTTGGTCATCTCGAGCGGCCGCTGGCTCTCCGTTCCCCGGGCGAGCGAGAAATAGGCGCCCAGGTCCCGACGATTCAGGTCGCCGAATCGCTCCGGGATCGCCCCCAGAGCCCAGGCCGTGTCGAGCACGTGGTCGTAGAGGCTGAAATCACCGCTGGGTATCACGTCGATGCCCGCTCGATGCGCGTTCTCCCAGCCGCTCGCGCGCAGGCCGCGTGCGACTTCGTCCAGCTCCTCCTGATCCCGCCGTCCTGCCCAGAAGGCCTCGACCGCGAACTTCAACTCCCGATCTGGCCCGATGCGACCGAGCCCCAGTACGGCGGTGCGCGCCATGGTTCCTGCTCCTCTGTCAAGCGGCTTGTTCGCGAGACCGCGCTGTCAGGAGCTCCGCTCGGCAGTGGCTTGGCGGAGCGGTGCCGGTAGGTTTTCGGGCTCAGACACGATCGAGGCGGCGGCCTTCCCAGACCTTCCGGCCCAGTGGCACTTCGCCGTCCCGCGGGTCCCTACCGCTGCGCGTCAGCTCCGGATTTTGAACCGGATTCCCTGGCCCGGTGGCACGACCGGCTCCCTTCAGATCGTACCCGGTCGCGTCAAATGCCCGGGGAGCACCCAGATCGGCCCTGACGACCGGCCGCATCTCATGTCATGTCCGGTTCGCTTCGCGCCTTGCTCTCCTCCAGCGCAAGCCCCGCGAAGGCGTACGGCGGGAGGGGATCCGACAGCTCCCACGTCACCCGCCCTTCGGTGTCTTCCCGCAGGCGGTTGATGAGGCGATCCAGGTCGGTCCGCTGGTCGCGATCGATGAGGATGGAGGCGCGCAGCGCGATCTCAGGCTCCGACGGCCGTTCAGCGGCCGCTACCGCGATCTCGTGAATCCTCTCCAGGAAGCTTTGGGCGTCCTCGGCGCGCCGGCGCTCCAGGTCGGCGGATACCGCTTCGCCGCGTTCCAGCAGCAGCGAAGGCCCTTCCCCCTCCGGGCTCGCGGACGAGAGTCTCGCCCGAAACTCGTTGTGCCGGAACGACTGATCCTCGTAGGTCGCGGTGACCTCGACCTCGACCTTCCCGGCAAAGCTCTTCAACCGCTGCGCGAACCCCTCCGCTGCCGGACTGAGCTGCTCCTGCAGAGCCGCCTCGTCCGCCAACGCGGTGCCCAGGCGGACCGGCAGCACGGTGCCATGGCGAAACAACCGGTCCACGACGTCCCGGTACCGGACGACATCGGTGTCGGACAGAGCCGCCTCCGAAGGGAACTCGCTGACGGCGGCCTGCACGCCACCGACCGCGACCAGGTGGACCAGCCCGGCGTGCGGACCGACCCCTGGCACGCCGTCAAGGCCCGGGTGATCGCCGTCCACAATCGCGTACAGATGGATCATGCCCGAGGCCGGGGGTCGCTGCGCCGGTTCCCGCCCCGGTCCGCCGTCGCACTCGTGCAGCCGGCGGCGGCGATCCGGATCGTCGGTAGCACTACGCCCTCTACGTTAGCCCGTTGTTATCAACAAATGTCGAGTGTGAGCAAAGGCAAACACCTCGCCAAGGTCCCTGGCTACGGCGCTCGGACGCCGTGGACGAACGCCTCGATGGCGCCGTGGGTCCCGCGCACCGGTGATCGGATCGTGCGCACCACCCGCCACCCGGCGGCGGCGATGGCACTGGCCGCGCGTTCCGTCGCCTCGTCGATCGCGCCGTCGTCGAGAGGGAGCTCGCCCGCGCCGAGCTCGGACATCGGCTTCACCAGGGCGGCGAGCCAGGCCCCGGGCGCAAAGGTGAGCGCGTTCAGCTGCGGGACCGCCGTGGCGAGGGCCAGATACCCCAGATCGAGCGTCACCGCGCTGACGGCGTCGGGCACCCGGTCCCTGGTCAGCGCACCAACGTTGGTGCGCTCCAGGTTGACGACGCGCGGATCCTGACGCAGCGACCCGAGCAGCTGCCCGTACCCGACTTCGACCGCGTACACGCGCAATGCGCCGCGGTCCAGCAGCACCTGCGTGAAGCCCCCGGCGGCCGCCCCCGCGTCGACCGCGATCACCCCTTGGGCCGAGATCCCGAGCAGGTCGAGCGCCCCGGAAAGCTTCTCGTAGCCCCGGAAGCGGCGGGGCGTGCGTTCGACACGGATGGAGGCGCCCTCGGTCACCACGGTCCGCACGTTGGTGCGGGGCAACCCGTCGACGAAGACCTTGCCGGTTTCGATCAGCTCGTCGACCGCGGTCTCGAGCTCCGGCCAGCGCCGGAGCACCTCGTCCCGCAGCTTGCGCTTTCTGACCTTGGGCAACGCATTCAGTATCCGGTCAGCGAGCCGCAGACTTTCCCCAGTGCCGGCCTGCGGGGCAAATGCGGGGGCGCAGACTTGCCGAGCCGGCAGTCTGGGCTTTAGGCACCTACCCCGGGAAGCGGGGCGTCCGCAGGGTAGGCTCGGGAGGCGATGACGGTCCCGCTTGCCCGCCCCCTACGTGCCGTGGTCTTCGATTTCGGCGACACGCTGTTCACGCATCCCGACGGCACCCACCTGCTGGTGGACCGGGGGTGGACGGCGGAGGAGGGAGAGGTGGCGATCGAGGACGCGTGGCGCGAATCCAAGACCCCCGAAGCGCTCTCCAAGCACCGCGACCGCGATCCCGAGTCGCACCGGAGCGGCTGGCTCGAGCTGCTCCAGGGCATCGAGGACCGGTCCCCCGGCATGGCGGAGGTCCTCTACGAGAAGACCATCCTGACCCCCTCCTGGGTCCCCTATCCGGACACCGCGCCAGTGTTGCGTGAGCTTCGGCGGCGCGGCGTCCCGGTCCAGGTCCTGAGCAACGTCGCCGAACCGCTGTCGCCTCTCTTCACGCGTTACGAGCTCACCCAGGCGGTCGACGGCTACACCCTCTCCTACGAGCAAGGGCGGGAGAAACCGGATCCGGAGCTCTTCCGCATCGCCTGCCGCGCGCTTCGCAGCGACCCCACCGAGACCCTGATGGTGGGCGACTCCTACGTCGCCGACGGCGCCGCCGCCCTGGTCGGGATGCCGGTGTTGCTGCTCCCGATGGTGCCACGTGGGACGGTGCGGGGCCTGGCGCGGGCACTCGACCTGGTGGCCGGGCCGGCGGCCGGATGAGCCGGCGGTCGCGCCCCAGCGCCCCCCTCGGGCTGCTGCTGGTCGGCATCGTACCCCTGAGCCTGAACCTGCGCGCGGGCGTGACCAGCGTTCCACCACTGCTGCCGCAGATGGCGCGGGAGCTCCCCCTCACCGGGTTTCAAGCCTCACTGCTGATCTCGCTTCCCCCCATCTGCTTCGGGTTCTTCGCGTTCGCGTCCACACCGCTTCGCGCCTGGCTGGGGGACGAGCGGGGACTCTTCGTGGGGATGGTGGCACTGGCCGCCGGACTCGCCCTGCGCGCCCTGTTTCCGACCACGCTGCTCTTCCTGGGAACGGTCATCGCGGCGTGCGGGATCGGGCTTCTCAACGTGCTCCTGACCAGCCTCATCCGGCACCGCGCCCTCGCCAACGTGGGCCGCCTGCTGGCCCTCAACATGCTCTGCCTCAACCTCGGCGCGTCGATCGCGGCCGCCCTCGCCGTCCCCATCGCGCAGTGGTCGGGATCTCTCAGCGTGGCCCTTGGAGTGTGGGCGCTGCTCGGCCTGCTCGGCATCGCCTGCTGGCTGCCGCAGGTGTCACGCCCCAACGACGAGCCCCGTCACCCCGGAGAGGGGCTGGGAGCGTTCCGGGTCTGCCGCCATCCCCTGGCCTGGGCCCTGGCGTTCTTCATGGGGATGCAGTCGCTGGGCTACTACGCGACCCTCTCCTGGGCCCCGACGCTGCTCCAGGGCCGGGGCGTGGGCGCGGTGCAGGCGGGGTTTCTGGTCGCGGCGCTCGGTCTGATCGGCCTGGTCACCGCGACCACCGCCCCCCTGCTCACGGGCCGGCTCGGGGGCCAGCGCCTGGTGGTGATCGGTGGTTTCCTGCTCGAAGGGATCGGGTTCACCGGGCTGGTGCTGGCGCCCCTCCCCCTGGCCCCGGTCTGCGTGGTGCTGCTGGCGCTGGGGCAGGGCGGACTGCTGCCGCTGGCCCTCTTCTTCCTGATCGTGCGGGCGGCCGATACCCCGACGGCGGCCGGGCTCTCCGCCATGGGCCAGGGCGTCGGCTACCTGGCCGCCTCCGCCGGCGCGTTCGCGATCGGCCAGCTCTTCCACGCCACCAACAGCTGGCTGGTGCCCTTGGCCGCCTTCCTGGTGGTCGCCGCGGCCGGCCTCGTTTGCGGCCTTTTCGGCGCCACCGAACGGCAGGTCCCCAGCATCGCCACTCGCGCCCAGGGCCTGCGCGGTTGACCCAGCGTCAGCTGGTCGCC
This sequence comes from Candidatus Dormiibacterota bacterium, assembly GCA_963808785.1. GTDB lineage: Bacteria > Chloroflexota > Dormibacteria > Dormibacterales > Dormibacteraceae > CAVTSA01. The sequence goes on from CAWEGH010000009.1 coordinate 223,331, forward strand.
GAGCGGGGAGCCTTGATCAGGATCACGAGCGCCAGCGCCAGCTGGACGACCACCACCGCCAGAGCCCAACGCCAGGCGCCGCTGAGCACGAAGACCAAGCCGACGAAGATCGCGAGCGATCCCTGCACCATGGCGACCCGGTCGGGAGGGAGGTGCCGGACGCTGTCGGCCCTGACCCAGCGCAGCCAGGGCAGCCCGGTGATCGCCAGCATGATCGCCATGAAAAGCACCTTGGCGACGGTGATCTTCCCGAACGCGTAGCCGGCGCCGAGGGCGGATACCCAGAGCAGGATCCAGGCGACCCACTCGAGCACGCGCAGCCACAGGCGCACGCTGGGTTGACCGGCGGCGGAAGCCGGCGGTCGAACCGTGGAGCCGTCCTGGGGCGCCGGCGGCGCCGGCGGCTGCGTCTGGCCGGCGGGCCGCTGGGTCGCCGGCGGCCGCTGGGACTGCGGCCGGCGTATTCCCCTCCTCGGCGTCGACATGTCGGGCGAATCCTACCTGGCGCGAGGCTCTGGCGCCGCCGTCGACCTATCCGCCCCAGGTCCGCTCCAGCAGGTCGATCCAGTTCTCGCTCCCGAGCCGTCGCAGGTCCTCCTCCGAGAAGCCGTGATCGCGGAGCGCCTGCACCAGCCGAGGCAGCCCGGCGGCGTCGCCCAACTCCTTGGGGACGGTGCAGCCGTCGAAGTCGGAGCCGAGGCCTACGTGCTCGATGCCGATCCGGTCGGCCATGTAGTCGACGTGTCGCACCAAGTCGGTGAGCGGCGTGTCGGCGTCGTGCTTGCCGTCGGGGCGCGTGAAATCGACGGCGAAGTTGACGCCCACCATCCCGTTCGAATCCCGGATGGCGTCCAGCTGACGATCCGTCAGGTTGCGGGTACAGGCGGTGATCGCGTGTACGTTGGAGTGCGTCGCGACCAGCGGCTTGGCGGAGATGCCGGCGACGTCCCAGAAGCCTTTTTCGTTGAGGTGGGAGAGGTCCAACATGACCCCCATCCGGTCGCACTCGCGGACCAGGTCCTTGCCCAGCGACGTCAGCCCGGGACCGGTGTCCGGCGACCTCGGATAGCCGAACGGCACCCCCTCGGCAAACAGGTTGGGCCGGCTCCAGACCAGTCCCAGGGAGCGAAGACCGGCCCGATAGAACACCTCCAGCGCGTTGAGTCCGGGGTCGATCGGCTCCGCACCCTCGAAGTGGATGACCGCGGTCACCGCTCCCTCGGCGATCCCCTGCCGGAGCTCAGCCGCGTCGCGCGCGATGCGGAAGGCGCCCTCCGACTCGCGCTCGAGGCGGAACAGGGTGCCCGTCAGCGACGTCGCCATGCGGAGCGCGAAGCCGGGATCGACCGGCGCCGGCATCCGCGGATCAGGGCCGTCGCCATCTTCGTCGACCTGGCGCAGGTCGGGGTGCTGACCGGCCGGGTCGTTGGGGGTCCAGACAGCGAAGAAGCCCCCCACGAAGCCTCCCTCGCGCATGCGTGGCAGGTCGAGGTGGCCCTCGGTGCCGCGCTCGAAGAAGCTGCGCCGGGAACCGCGGCCACTGGCCCCGTAGTAGGACAGGACGGCGTCGTTGTGGCCATCGAAGACCGGGATCAGTGGCGCCGCCGCCGGAGTCTCGATGGGTGAGCTCACGCGGGGACCTTGACGTCGATCTCGCGCAGGCGGGGCAGGATCTCCCGACCGTAGACCTCCAGGAAGCGCTGCTGGTCGTTGCCCGGCGCGTGGAACACCAGGTGGGTGAACCCCAGCTCGAGATAGGGCTTGATCTGCTCCACGTGCTCTTCGGGGTCGCTGGAGACGAGCCAGCGCCGGTGGGCCACGTCCTCCACCGTCTTGGCGCGCCGCTCCATCTCCCGCGGGTCCTCCACCCCCACCTTGTCCTCCGCCGGCAGAGCCAGCGCCGCCCACAGCTTGGTGTCCTCGAAGGCGCGGTTCTTATCGTGGTCGTACGAAACCTTGATCTCGAGCAGGCGCTCCACGGACCCAGGCGCCTTGTGGGCCAGCTCCTCGCCCTCCGCGACCGCGGGCAGCAGCGTCTGCGTGTAGAGGTCCATCCCCTTGCCCGAGGTGCAGATGAACCCGTCGGCGCTGCGACCCGCGTAGCGCGCGGTCTGCTCACCGGAGGCGGCGACGTAGATCGGGACCGGCTGCTCCGGCTTGTCGTAGATGGTCGCGTTGCGGGTGTGGTAGTAGTCGCCGTCGAACGTCACCAGGTCTTCGTTCCAGAGCTTTTTGATCAGCCGCACCGACTCGCGGAGGCGGGCGAAGCGCTCCTTCGACTCCGGCCACTCGATGCCCAGCGCGTGCTCGTTGAGCGACTCGCCGGTGCCGATGCCGAGCACGATGCGACCGGGGAAGAGGAGGCCCAGGGTGCCGAAGGCCTGCGCCACCACGCCCGGGTTGTAGCGAAGCGTGGGAGTGAGCACGCTGGTGCCCAGGATGAGACGCTCGGTGCGCTCACCGACCGCGCCCAGCCAGGCCATCGAGAAGGGAGCGTGGCCGTCGGTGTGCTTCCAGGGTTGGAGGTGGTCCGAGATGAAGGCGGAGTCGAAGCCATTGCGTTCCGCCGCCACCGTGAAGTCCAACAGCTCGCGGGGCCCGAACTGCTCCGCGGACGCCTTGTACCCGAGCTTCAGCATGCCTCCACCCTACTTCTCGCGGACAACCCCCGTTTCGCACGGAAGGGGCGCTATACCCCGCCCCATGAGCACCGTTCCGTGCGAAACGGGGGATTGCGGACGGTGTGCGGACGGTGGTGAAGGCGGGGGCGGCGGCGGGTGGGGCGGGGGCGAGGCGGGGCGGGCGGCGGCGGGGCGGCGGGGCGGGCCGGAGGCGGCCCCTCAGAGGATGCGCGGCTGCCAGAGCAGGGAGCCGGCGGCGCACAGGAACCCGAACAGCACCGTCAGCCCGATGAAGTAGGCGGTCAGCTCCTGGGGCACCGTCTTGAAGCCGAGCTGCTGCCGCAGATGACTGTAGATCGAGTGCAGCTGCGAGGCCGAGGTGGACCGGAAGTACTCCCCGCCGGTCTGGTTCGCGATCCGCTGCAGCGCCGGGCCGTCGACCGGGACCGGCGTCGTCTGCCCGTCGATCGTCACCGTCCCGTTGGGCGTTCCCAGCGCCACCGTGGACACCGGCACCCCCTGTACCCTGGCGTCGGCCGCCGCCTGATCGTTGGGCGTCCCCATGTTGGTCGCCCCGTCGGACAGCAGCACGATCGCGGCCGGCGGGGACTTGCCCCCGTTCTGGCCCTTCACGATCTTGATCGCCTGCAGACAGGCGACGATGCCGTCGCCGATCGCGGTCGAGTCGGCGAGCTGGAGTTCGGAGATTCCCTGCACCACCAGCTGGTGCTGCTGGGTGGGCGGGACCAGGACCGAGGCCACACCCGAGAACGAGACCAGCCCCACGTTGAACGAGGGCGGCAGGTCGCTCACGAAGTCGGTCGCGGCCGACTCCGCCGCCCGCAGCCGGGTCGGCTTGATGTCCGTCGACTGCATGGACAGGGAGACGTCGATGGCGACCATCACGGTGCCGACCTGGGTCGGCTCCCTGACCTCCCCGGCGGGTCGGGCGAGCGCGATGATGCCCCAGCCGAGGCAGAAGAACATCAACGTCGCCGCCAGGTGCCGCCGCCAGCCCGGGCGCCGGGGCGCGACCGACCGCAGCAGGCTGAGCGTGGAGAAGCGGAGGGCGTAGCGGCGGCGCAGGAACTGCTGCACCACGTAGGCCGTGACCATCGCCGCCAGCAGCACGAAGAGCCAGAGCCAGGCCGGTGCCAGGAACGTGAACTGCTGACCGGATTGGGGACCGACGCCGGTCGCGAGCACGATCACCGCAGCCGCCTCCGCCGCTCCTCCGCGACGTAGCGCACGATGTCGAGCACCCAGTCGCGGTCGGTGCGCAGCACGATGTGGCCCGCGCGCGCGTGCTGGATCCGGGACGCGATCCGCTCCCGCTGCTCCCGCGCCGCGCGCGCGTACCTCTCACGGACCTGGCGGGAGGACGTCTGTACCTCCAGCTCTTCCCCGCTTTCCGGATCCACGAACTGGACCAGACCCACGTCGGGCAATTCCAGCTCCCGCGGGTCGACGATCTCCAGGCAGAGCACGTCCTCCAACGCTCCCAGCGCGCGCAGCGGTTCCTCCCAGTCGTCCTGGTCCATGAAGTCCGAGATCACCACCGCCAGGCCCCGCCGGCGTGGCGACCGCCGCAGGTCTTCGATCGCCCGGCCCAACGTGGCGCGGGAGCGGCCCGCCGCCGCGGGCCGGGTGTTGGCGATCTGCCGGAGCAGCACCCGCGCCGCCGGCATCCCCGATCGGGCCGGCAGGCGCTGCACCGTGGCCCCCCCGGCGACCAGGGCCCCGATCCGGTTCCCGCCGCCGACGGCGAGGATGACCAGCGCCGAGACCCCGGCCAGCGCCACCTCCCGCTTCTCGGCGCGGGCGGTGCCGAAATCCTGGCTGGCTGAGCCGTCGAACACGACCCAGGTCTCGAGCTCGCGGTCGGCGATGGTCTGCCGAACGTAAGGCTCCATGGTGCGGGCGGTCACCGGCCAGTCCATCTGCCGCACGTCGTCGCCGGCCACGTAGCGCCGGGACTCTCCGAGCTCGGAGCCATGGCCCGGAATCAGCCCCAGGTAGTTGCCGTAGAGAAGGCCGTCGAGGCGGTGCCGCACCGTCAGCTCGAGCCGGCGCAGCAAGCGCTCGGTGGAGTAGGCGGAATGGTCCTGACCGGCGACGACGCTCATCAGCTGCCGTCCGCGGACTGCCAGCCCGGCTGCGGTGCGCCCGGCCCCCGCGCGGGCTGCGGGGAACCGTAGCCGGGCGGCCCGGGTGGATACGGGGGACTCGCCGGGTGCACGTGCTGGGTGACCCGCTGTCCCCCGCGGGAGTAGGCCCCCTGCTGGTGGACGATCTGCGGCGGCGGGACGGTCTGCATCACCCGGGCGATCACGTGTTCCACCGGGACCCCGTCGGCGAGCGCGTCGTAGGAGAGGATCAGACGGTGGCGGAGCACGTCGGGGATGACGTCGACCACGTCCTGCGGAAGGACGTAGCCGCGGCCCCTGACCAGCGCCAGCGCACGGCCGGCCGCGATCAGCCCCAGCGAGGCGCGCGGGCTGGCCCCGTACGTGAGCCACGCGCCCACGTCGTCCAGGCCGTGCTCCTTGGGGGTGCGTGTGACCAGGACCAGCCGCACCACGTAGTCGATGATCGCGTCGTCGACGAACACCCGCTGGGTCAGACGCTGCAGCTGCAGCAACTCCTGCGGGGTCAGGATCTGCTTCGCGCGCGGCGGGTCACCGCCCATCCGGTAGACGATGTCACGCTCCTCCCGGGCGGTCGGATAGTCGACCGGGATCTTCATCAGGAACCGGTCCCGCTGCGCGTCGGGCAGCGGGTAGACACCCTCGGACTCGATCGGGTTCTGGGTCGCCAGCACGATGAAGGGGAAGGGGACGGTGTAGGTCGTGCCTCCGATCGAGACCTGGTACTCCGCCATCACCTCGAGCAGCGCCGACTGCACCTTGGCGGGGGCGCGGTTGATCTCGTCGGTGAGCAGGAAGTTGACGAACACGGGGCCCAGCTCGGTCTCGAACTCTTCCCGGCCCGGGCGGTAGATGCGGGTGCCGACGATGTCGGAAGGCACCAGGTCGGGCGTGAACTGGATGCGCGCGAAGGTGCCGCCGACCGTGTCGGCGAGCGTCTTCACGGTCAGCGTCTTGGCCACGCCCGGTACGCCCTCGAGGAGGAGGTGACCCTTGGCGAGGAGCCCGACCAACGTGCGCTCGATGACCCGCCGCTGCCCGACGATGACCTTCTGGACCTCGGCGATGACGGCGTCGAGCCGGGAGGCGATCTGCTCGGGCGAGGCCGGCTCGCCTTCCTGCAGAGGGGAGTGCGAGCCGTCCGGCCGATGGGCGTCGTGGTGATCGGTCATGAGCGGTCTGCTTTCAGAAGGGGACGCGGCGAGGGGGTGTCCGCACCGCTGCCGGGCGCACGCCCCACCCCATCTGGGTCGCGTCCGGACAGGGTAGGCGCTGCGAGACGCCGATCCCGACTCGAATACACCGCGGCGGGTCCAGGTTCAGGGCCGGCCAGGGGGAGCCTGGCCGGGCAGGCGACGGACGTCATAAGAGGTGTCGAGCATCAACGCGGTCGCCATCGCCATCGCCACCCGCTCCAGCGCCTCCACGTCCTCGGTGGTCAGGATCGCGACCGAATCCGCGTTCCGAGCCCAGACGATGGTCTGCAGTTTTTCATGCAGCTCCGGCGCAACCGCGGCCAGCGCCTGCTGGAACTCGGGCATGGAGGAGAGCGAGAAGCCGCGCTCGGCCTCCCCCTCCAACGCTTCCTCGAGGAACAGACTCAGCTGGGCGTCCCCCGTGGACGGCTCTTCGTCCTCCCCGAGCAGGCTCAGCGCGAGCGTGGAGAGCTGTGCCCGCGCCCCCTCCTGGTCCGTGTCCACGAGGCGGGCCAGCGCCGTGCCGAGCTGGGGCGGATGCTCACGGCGCATGCGTTCGGTGAGCATGCCCAGCGTGAGGCCGAGCATGCGCAGACGCGCCGGGTCGGGCGCGGTCGCCGGCCCCGCGGGACGCGGCGGGCCGACCGTGACCTGGGGCTGAATCGCGGCCCCGGGTGGGGCGCCGGCGTCCGCCGTGGCCTCGCGCTCCTCCGCCGCAGCGGCCACCTGCGCGGCGGCTGCCAGCTCGGCCGGAGAGCGCTGATCGACATCCGCCGGAGTCTGCGTCGTCGATGAGGGCCGAGCGACCGGAGTCCCGGCCGGCGCGGGCGCCTCCGGGGTCGGGGCCGGCGGTGGCTCGGTTGTGGTCGCCTCGGGCGCGGCCGGTGCCGGCTCAGGCGCCGGCACCGAAGTCGTGGTCTGCGTCACCGGTGGCCGGTCGCCGGATCCGTCGAGCACTTCGGCCGGCTCGTCCGATGGGCGCCTCCGCAAGAACATCACCAGGGATCCGAGGATGGCGAACACGACCACGATGGCGAGGATGACGAGCACCACGACGAGGACCGATTCCAGGCCACTGGCGGCGGACAGGACCGACAGCGTCGGAGCGCCGTTCATCAGGCGCGGCTCCGGCGCCGGACGACCGGAACCCGACGTTGCATGCCCCCATTCTCGCAGTCACTCCCCGGCTTGTCGGTACCTGGGAGGGGCTACGAGTGGTCTCCGAACAGCGCCTCCTGCGCCCTCTGAAAGAGGTCCGTGAGCTGGCCTTCGGCGAGCCGGAACTCGGTCATCCCGCCCGACCGGTGAGAGTCGAGCAGCCCCGCGGAGCGCAACGAGCGGATGTGCGCGGAGACGGTCGGTTGTGAGAGTCCGAAGGCTCGCGCCAGGCCGGAGACGGACGCCGGCTGCGTGCTCAGGTAGGCGGCGATGGCAAGGCGCGTGGGATCACCGAGCGCGCGCAGCCGCTCGGCGATCTTGGCCGTCCGCTGGCGGGCCGCCTCCACCGAACCGTCTTCCTGCAGGCGGACGCCGATCAGCATCACGCCGGGGAGGTCGTAGACGATGTCGGGCCCCACCGTCGGCACCACCAGGACATCCCCGACGCGAATCCCCTCCTCGACCAGCCGGCGGTACCGAGGCAGCAGGGCGATGTGCCGCGGCGGCAGCAGCGATGTCAGTTCCTCGCCGGCGACGAGACGATCCCGGAGCATGCCGGCGCGGGCGTGGAGGGCGGACAGATTGGCCTGCCACCGGGGTCGAAGCGCCGCCGCCGCGTCGGCGACCAGGGCCACATACTCCGCGCGGCGTTCCGGGTCCTCGCGCAGGATCCGAAGGTGGCGGAGGGTCCGCTCCCGGGTCTCCTCCTGCTCGGTGCGGAGAGCGAGCGGGACGGGCGGCCGGACCGCGAGCCGGGGCAGGGCCGCCACGAAGGCGCTGGTGGTCTCCCCGCCGGGAAGGTAGCCGCCCAGCGCCGCCAGGACCGCCAGCTCGTCGAAAGCCATGTGGGTCCCCGGACCTTCCTCCCAGAAGGTTTCGGCGCGATCGACCAGCGTGGGGTCGTCGATACCCTCGCGGGCCTTCCCGTGCTCGTGGCCGCAGCCGCTCAGGAAGGCGTAGAGGTCAACCACGGCCGACACCTCGACCGCGACCTGGGGTATGGGCGCATTCCCTTCCGCCGCGAGCGGGGCCATTTCTCTGAACGTTAACACGTCCCCGGAAGAGGTGGAATATTCTGAGCAAATTAGCTATATTGCTACGTACGCTGGTTGGCTACTCGCAGACCGCCGGGAAAGGATGGCGGCCGGGACGCTGGCCGGCACCCCGCAAAAGGAGGTGCTCGGAATGCAGCAGTACGACGTAGTGAAGCTCATGATCAGCGAGCTGGAGTCGACGGCCGCCCAGGCGCGGCTGGCTCGTGAGCACCGTGGTCTCCGCGCCCGGCGTCCCCTCCGCGCGGTCATCGGCCGCCGGCTGGTCCGCTTCGGGCTGAGGCTGGCCGCCGCCCAGGGCTGAACCAGAACTTCACTCCCTACCCCAACCGGGGGCCATCTGTCCGACGGATGGCCCCTTTTTCATGCCCCACAACGCGCCCGGAAGCGTCAGAGTGTCCTCACTCGGGCGCTACAACGGGCGCAGTAGGGACGTAGTGTGGACACTCTGGCGTTGCGTGCGACGTCGCCGACACCGCCGGGTCAGCGTGCCCGATAGCGGTACCCCACGCCCCACACGGCCTCGAAGCGGTCGCCGAACGAACCCAACTTGCGGCGCAGGCGGGCCATCTGCGTGTCGACCGCGCGATCCATCCCGTCGTAGTCGCTGCCCCAGACGCGATCCAGCAGGAAATCACGCGTGAACGTGCGGCCCGGGTTGCCCACCAGGAGCCCCAGCAGCTCCATCTCCCGCCGGGTGAGCTCGAGGGGGGCTCCGTCCAGCCGGGCGCGGTGGGCGCTCGGTTCCAGCACGAGGGGTCCCTCACTGATGACACCGTCGGAGTCAGGCTGCGACCTCGCCGTGTCCAGCGCCACCCGCCGCAGCATGGCACGGACGCGAGCCATCAGCTCCAGGAGCGAGAACGGCTTCACCACGTAGTCGTCGGCGCCCGCCTCCAACCCCAGGACCCGATCCGACTCCTGGTCGCGAGCGGTGAGCATGATGATCGGCGCCAGGCGGGTCTTGCGAAGCTCGCGGCAGACCTCGATGCCGTCCTTGCCGGGCAGCATCCAGTCGAGCACCACCAGCTGGGGGTCGGTCTGGGTGGCGAGGCGGAGCGCCGTGATCCCGTCGAACGCCTGCGTCACCTCGTGACCCTCCCGCTCCAGGTGCAAACGAAGCAGGTTGCAGAGCCCGACCTCGTCCTCCACGACAAGGATGCGCGCCATCGCCGTTCGTCTACGACTGGGGGGGCGACGGGAGTGGAGGCGCGGAAGAGGCAGGAGCGGGCGGAGTCGCCGGATCCGCCCGCCGGAGCAGGACCCGAATCGTGGTCCCGATACCGACCTCGGAGGTGGCGGTGATCGTGCCCCCCATCGCCTCCACCAGGTCTTTGGCGATGGCGAGCCCGAGGCCGAAGCCACCGGAGTCGCGGGTTCGGGCCGAGTCCGCCCGGTAGAGACGGTCGAAGATCCGTCCCAGCTCGTCCGGCCGCAGCCCGACGCCGGTGTCGGCCACCGCCAGCTCCACCTGCTGCGGCCCCCGCGGGGCGACGCTCAATGCCACCGCGCCCCCGGGCGGCGTGTGCGTGATCCCGTTGCGGGCCAGGTTCGTCAGCACCTGGGTGAGCCGGCCCGAGTCCGCCAGCACCCAGTAGTCGGCGTCCGGCGGCCGGCACACGAGCGTGACGTCTCGCTCCCGTTTGGCCAGCGGCCGCAGGGCCTCGACCACGTCCTCCAGGACCGGCTGCACCCGCACCGGCACCACGTCGACCCGCAGATTGTCGGCGTCGGCGCGAGCCAGGACCAGGAGCTCGTCGACCAGCCGGCCGAGCCGCTTCGCCTCCGACGCCGCGGTCCGGACGTACGGCCGCCAGGCTTCGGTCTCGTCGGGCACCGTCCCCGGCACCAGCAGCGTGTCGAGGTGGCCCTGGATGCTGGCGATCGGGGTCCGCAGCTCATGCGAGACGTTGAGGATCAGTTCCTTGCGACCGCGCTCCGCCGACTCCGCGCGCCGCTCGGCCTGCGCCACCCGGATCTCCTCGTGCGCGGTGCTCAGCATGCTGGCCGCGAAGTGCCCCCACCCCCGGCCCATCAAGTCGAGCACATGGAGGCCGGAGATGAAGAGCGCGGCCAGTGGGACCAGGAGCAGGAGGTGGAAGTTGAAGAAGAAGAAGAGGGGGAAGACGGGAGACAGCCCGCCCACCGAGCGCAAGTCGTTGACGGCCCCGACCAAGGGCAGCCCGACCAGAACCGCCCCGACCGTCCAGGCGACGGCTCCGAACGGGCCCAGGAGGCAGAGGTACACCATTCCGGTCCACGTGTTGCGACGGCGCAGGTGGTGGACCAGCCGCCGCGCCGGCGAGACCGCCAGTGGCTCCGGGGTCGACATCGGGGGCACCGGCACGCCCAACAGGTGAATGACCAGCTCCCGGTCGAAGGCCGCGAAGATGTACGCCAGGATCAGCGTCACGACACACAGCAGGAGGCCGACCAGGACGATCGAGAGCGCCGCACCGCAGAACGCGCCCACCGCCAGCACCACGAAGTACAGTCCTCCCAGCGGAAGGGAGAGGAAGAGGTAGAGCGCGCGCGCGTACGCGCGAGGCTCGACCGCGATCCGGCAGAACGTGGCCACCATCCGCAGCGGGTTTCCCCGCGCGGCCCGCATCTTGGCCCAGTCGGGCGGCAGGTTGAAGCCGGGATCCGGGGGCGGCCACGTCGGCGGCGGCGCGGACGCGCCAGGACCAGCCGGCGGGCCGGGCAGGGCAGGCCCGGGAGGCGGCGTTTGAAGTGCCGGGGTCGGAGCCGCCCGCTCCTCTGGCCGCTGCACGCGAGGAAGGCTACGCCCGACCTGTGTCGGAACCGTGTCGGTCAGCTGCCGCCCGGTTCCGGCGCCCCCGTCCTACACCCTCCAGCTCGCGGTCTCTTGCATGGCCGAGTTCTCGTTCTGGAGCACCGCCAGTCGCGAGTAGTCGTCGGCGATGTTCCAGTAGTAGTAACGAGAGGAGGACACGACGTCCACCCACGCGATCTCACAGAGGTCTGACCCCTGGAAGTCGTAGCGGAAGCCCTCCTCCTGCCCGGACTTGCCGCCGACGGTCACGCCATGCTGGGGCACGCACTGGCTCACGGAACCGCCGAAGTTCGCCATCAAGTTCGTCTGCAGGTTCTTGAACGCAGAATCGTCGGAGGCAATGCCGTCCTGGTCGGAGTTGCCGTACCCGACCAGCATGTCGCCGTCTCCCTGGTTCTTGAGCTCCACCTCACCGCCCCGCGTCTGCGCCTCGCTCCAGCCCGAGGCGACCTTGAGTTGGACGAACGCGGTGGAGACCGTGGGGCCGGTGGCCGGGGGCACGCGGTTGACAAGCGCGTAAATACCGATGCTGGCCACCACCAGGACCACCACCACGACGGCCGCCACCGCACCCAGGATGATCCAGAGCCGCCGGCGGCGCGACGGCGGGGGGGCCGCCGCGACTGCCCCGTAGGCAGGAGTGGCGCCGTACCCCAAGGGCTGGCCCCACGCGAACTGCTGCTGCGCGTCCCATTGCGGGTACGCGCCCGGCGGCTGCTGCGGCGCGGCCCAGGCGGCCGGCTCAGATTGACGCGTCCGGGGGGCCGGCGGCAGTGGAGGCGCCCAGCTCGGCTCCTGCAGCGGCTGCGCCTGCGATCCGGGCGGCGGCGGCGGGGCGCCCCAACTCACCTCTTGCGGCTGCGGCTGCTCGGGCGGCGCCCCGGGCGGTGGTGGCGGGGCGCCCCAGCCCTCCTCCTGCGGCTGCTCGGGCGGCGCCCCGGGCGGCGGCGGCGGTGCGCCCCAGACCTCCTGCGGCCGCGGTCGCTGCTCCGGCGGCGCCCCGGACGGTGGCGGCGGTGCGCCCCAGCCCGGCTCCCGCGGCTCTTGAGGCTGCTCTGGCCGCTCCGGCTGCGACCCTGACGGCGGCGGGGCACCCCATCCGGCCGGAACCGGCGGCGGAGGCGCCTGCCATTTCTCTCCACCAGCCGGCGCGGGACCTGGCTCCGGGTCGTTCGGGGGCGGAGGTGGCGCTCCCCAGCCCGAGCCGGGCGGCGGCGAGTGCTGATCACCCATGGCCTTGCGTCTCCCTCCGAGCGCTCCGGCGAGACCTTCGTGCCCCAACCTCGCCGGCGAGCGTGCCAGCGCGCCGCCCGGTCGTCCGGCCGGCCTGTGCGTTCATGTCCCACCCGTGCATCACGTGTACCGCGATGCGCGCCATCCTACCCGCCGGGCAGGTGGCGCGATGCCCGGGCGCGACGCAGCCGGGCGGGACGTCCGGGTCGGCGCCACCCGTGGTCCGCGATCAGCGGTCGACATCCCGGCCCTGGCTCTCGAGCAGCGCCTCCACCGCGGCGCGGGGAAGATCCATGAGATCGCCCCTGACCGTCATCGAGAGCGCGGCCATCGCGACCCCGCGACGCAGACCGAGCGGGAGCGCGTTCTCCACGTGGCCCCACAGCAGACCGGCGGCGAACGCGTCACCGGCCCCGATCCGGTCCACGATGTCGACCTTCAGGCTCGGGCATTCGAACCAGTCGCTGCCCAGCAGCAAGGTGGCGGGGGCGGCCCCCCAGGTGCAGGCGACGGCCGGGACCTGGAAGCGGGCGCCGAGCCGTTCGGCAACCTCGCGCGGGTCGCCGCGCGCGTCGAACACGTCACTCGCGTCCTGACCCTTGCAGATGACCAGGTCGAGCGTGCCGGCCAGCGCCTCCAACGTCCGCGCCGCCTCCGCCCCCGACCACATCCGGGCGCGGTGGTTGACGTCGAGTGAGACCGTGCAGCCGCGGCGGTGCGCCTCGACCACCGCCGCCGACGCCACCTGGCGAGCGACCTCGGAGACGGCGAAGGTGATGCCAGAGAGGTGCAGATGGCGTGCTCGATCGAGCACCGACCAGTCGAACTGGTCGGGCGTCGCCAGGGCCATCGTGGAGTCGGTCCGGTCGTAGGTCACGGTGGTCGGTCGGGGCGGGCTGCCCAGCTGCACGAAGTAGGTGCCGAGGCGGCCGGGGGTCCAGACCACCGAGTCCACGTCCACGCCCGCCGACCGCAGGGTGGTCGCCACCCGCTGGCCGAGCGGGTTGGGTGGGAGCGCCGACACCCAGGCCGAGCGCACGCCCATCCGGGCCAGCGCGAAGGCGACGTTGGCCTCCGAGCCGGCGACGTGGACGTCGAACGCGGAGGCGGTCTCGATCAGGTCCCCGGGGCGGACCGAGAACCGGAGCATGGCTTCCCCCAGGGTGACCACGTCCAGCGGCGGCGGCGCCACGTCAGACAAGCTGGGCCGGCCGCACCGCCTCGACGATCTCCGCCGCCCGCGCGCTGATCGTTTCGGCGTCGCCGCGGGTCAGAGATCCGCCCACGCCGACGCCGACCGCCCCCGCGGCCAGCCACCGCGGCGCGGTCTCCGCGTTGATGCCACCGGTCGGCAGCAGCGCCACCGTGGGCAGCACCGGCAGGATCGCTTTCAGGTAGTCGATGCCGAGCACCGAGGCCGGGAACAGCTTCACGATGTCGACCCCGGCCTCGAGCGCGGTCAGGATCTCGGTGGTCGAGGCGGCGCCGGGCAGCGCCGGGACGCCGTAGCGGCCACCGGTGCGGACCACGTCGAGCGCGACGTTGGGGCTGACCAGAAAGCGCGCGCCGGCCGCGATCGCCGCGACCGCGCTCGCCTCGTCGAGCACGGTGCCGGCCCCCACCAGGGCGCGGTCACCCAGCTCACGGGAGAGCTGTGCGATCGCGTCCGGCGCCCGGGGCGTGGTGAAGGCGACCTCGAGCACGCGAATCCCGCCCCCGGCGAGCGCTCGACCCACCTCCACCGCCTCGGTGGGACCGCTGGAGCGAATGACCGCCAGCACCTTCTCCTCGGCGATGCGGGCCGAGATCTCCCAGCGGTAGGGGCTCACCCCAGCGGCACCCGCCAGCCGTGCGGATCGGGTGCGGTGCCGCGCTGGATCGAGGTCAGCGCGTCGCGCAGACGCATCGTCGAGGGCCCGGGCTCGCCGTCTCCAATCGTGAACGCGCCGCCCGCATGGCCCACCCGACCGATCGGCGTCACCACCGCCGCCGTGCCGCAGGCGAAGGTCTCGGTGATGTCGCCCGCCCGCACCCCCTGCTCCCACTCCTGAGCCGTGATCCGGCGCTCCTCCGCCTGGTAGCCGAGGTCGCGCGCGATCTGCAGCAGCGCGTCCCGCGTCACGCCGGGCAGCAGGGTCCCGGTCAGCTGCGGGGTGACCACCTTGGTGTTCGACCCGGTGCCGTACACGAAGGCGATGTTCATGCCGCCCATCTCTTCGATGTAGCGGCGCTCGACCGCGTCCAGCCAGACCACCTGGTCGTAGCCCCTGGCCTGGGCATCTTCCTGGCCCACCAGAGACCCGGCGTAGTTGCCGCCGCACTTGGCCTCCCCGGTGCCGCCAGGCGCGGCGCGGACGTAGTCCTCCGAGATCCACACGCTGACCGGCTTCAGGCTCCCACCCTTGAAGTAGGTGGTGGCGGGCGCGGCGACCACCAGGTAGAGGACCTCCTCGGCCGGGTGCACGGCGAGCCCGGCCGAGGTGCCGAACATGAGCGGCCGCAGGTAGAGGCACTCCTCACCCCCGGCCGGGGGGACCCAGTCCCGATCTTCCTGGACCAGCCAGCGCAGCGACTCCAGGAACAGATCCTCGGGCAGCTCTGGCAGGGCGAGGCGGCGCGCCGAGTTGCGGAACCGGGCCGCGTTGCGGTCGGGCCGGAAGGCGGCGATCGACCCGTCGGGCTGGCGATAGGCCTTCATACCTTCGAAGATGGTCTGCGAGTAGTGGAGGACCATCGCGCCCGGATCGAGCGCGATCGGCGCGTACGGCAGCACGGCGGCGTCGTGCCAGCCGCGCTCCCGGTCCCACCGGATCTGGACCATGTGGTCGGTGAAGTGAGCGCCGAAGCCCGGCGCGGCCAGGATCTCGGCGCGCCGCGCTGCGCTGGCGGGGTGGGGATTCGCCGTTCTGGCGACGGGCAGCACGTCGGTCATCCCTGAAGAGTAAGCGCGCGGCCTCATCACGACGGCCGAAGGACGCGGCTTCGGGGTGTGCCTCGGGGAGGGGGAGGGAGTGGGCGACGGCGTCGGGGGCGCCGCCTGGTAGCTCAGCAGCACCGTGTCGTGCCGGGCGCCGCTCTCGACATGCACCTCGACCTGGCAGGCACCGGTGCAGCCTTCCGGCTCGATCGACCCCTCGGAGCCGGCGCCCGGCTGCTGCAGGACCTGATAACCGGTGCCGGGGTCGATCGTGACCGGGCTCGTGTAGCCGGGCGCGCGGGTGAGCTGCACGCAGAGCGGCTGGCCGGTGGTCAGTTCCGGTGCGGAGGCCGCCGGTGACTGGAGCTTGAAGGTCGTGACGACCACGTCGAGCCGGCCCACCGTGTATTCGGTAAGGATTGGGTTGTCGGCGGCGTCGAGGCCGAGGCCCTGGGGCTGACCGAGGCCGGTGACCACGTCCTGCGCCGCCCCGCCGGCGATGCTCACCAGCCGCCCCTGGTCGATCGAGATCGCGTAGATCTTGCCGGTCGTGTCCTGGACCACGTCGTCGGCCTCGCCCAGGCCTCCGGCGAGGACGGATTCCGCCCCCGTGGCGGGGTTCACCTCGATCACCGCGGCCCGGTTCTCGTCAGGGATCGCGAGGTCGCCGTTCGCCAGCGGCCACCCACCGACCGGCCGCAGGAAGCCGGTCAGAGTCTTCTGGATCTGGCCGTTGGTGCCCACCAGCAGGACGTCGCCGTGGGGGCTGTCCGGAACCACCAGCGTGCTGCCGTCGGCGAAGATGCTGTCCACTCCTTCGATCCCGGCCACCGGCTGCAGCTGCAGGAAGCTCTGCACCTGGCTGCCGCTCACCGTCACCACGCGGTCATTGGCCTGGTCGGAGACGTACATGGTGGTGCCGATGAAGGCGAACCCCTCGACCTCGGGGATCGTCACCGGCAGCAGGTTGGGCGCCCCGCCCGCCAGACCCGCCAGCTGGTCGATCTTCCCGTTGCCGTACTCCCCGACGTAGATCGCGTCGGCGGTGACGAGGAGGTCGTCGGGGAGATCGAGGCCGGAGGCAAGCTGCAGGATCGGGAGCGACGAGGTGACCCCTCCGGCGGGCGTCGCGGTCTGCGCGCTCGCGCACGCGGGCAGGGGAGGCGTGGGCGTGGGAGTCGGCACGGCGGTGGGGGTGGAGGAGGATCTCGGATGGTGGCTTGCGGCCGGTTGGGAGCAGGCGGCGGAGAGCAGCAGCACGGCGACCAGAAGCACCCTCAGGCGCGGCCGAGGTCGGGGGAGGCCGCTGTGCCCACCACACATGGCACGCGAGTCTACGGGTACGCCGGCGGTCCCCCGTTTCGCACGAAGGGGGCGTTATCACGCGGGGTTTAGTGGCCCTTCCGTGCGAAACGGGGCTTGAGACCGAGGGTGTTCATAGACTCGGGGGATGGGCGAGCTCGCGGTCGAGGTGAGAGGACTGCGCAAGCGGTACGGGGAGCGGCCGGCGCTCGACGGCCTCGACCTCACCGTCCCAAGCGGCTCGCTGACCACCCTGCTCGGCCCCAACGGCGCCGGCAAGACGACCACGATCGAAATCCTGGAGGGGTTCCGCCGCGCCGACGGAGGCACCGCGCGCGTCCTGGGTCGCGATCCCGCTCGGGACCGGCGCCGTCTCCGCAGCGAGGTCGGCGTGATGCTGCAGGAAGGCGGCCTCTACCCCACCCTCGCCTGCGCCGACATGCTGCGGCTGGCGGCCCGCCAGTACGCGGCCCCGCTGCCGGTGGAGTCGCTGCTCGCCGCGCTCGGACTTGAGGCGGTGGTAGGCACGCGCGTGCGCCGCCTCTCCGGCGGCGAGCGGCAGCGGCTGGCCTTCGCGGTCGCGGTGGTGGGACGGCCCCGCCTGGTCTTCCTGGACGAGCCCACCGCCGGCCTCGACGTGGAGGGCCGGCAGCGGACGTGGGCTCTGCTCGAGCGGCTGCGCGCGGACGATGTCACGGTGCTCCTGACCACCCATTACCTGGAGGAGGCGGAGCGGCTCAGCGACCAGGTCCGGATCATCGCGCGAGGGCGGCTGGTGGCGGCGGGGACGCCCGGGGAGCTGGCCGCGGCGAGCGCCGAGCCGGGCCTGCGCTTCGTCGCGCGGGCCGGGGTGCCGGTCGGCGAGCTGGCGGCGGCGCTGCCCGGCGAATGGATGGGGAGCGAGCCCTCACCGGGCCACTACCGGCTGCTGGGAGCGGTCGGCCCGGACGCGGTGGCGGCGGTGACGCGCTGGTGCACGGACCACGGCATCCTGGTCGAACGGCTGGAGGTCGGGGAGCGGCGCAGCCTGGAGGAGACCTACCTGACGCTGACGGAGGCCGGGCGATGAGCGCCGTGCCCGAGGTCTCCTTCGTCCCCGCGCCCGGCGCCGCCCCGTTCTGGCGCCGGGTGGGCGCGGCGACCGCGGTCCAGCTGCGCACGACGCTCGGCAACGGCGAGCAGCTCCTGCTGCAGCTCGCGATCCCGGTGCTGGTGCTGCTGCTCTTCACGCTGGTGCCGATCCTGGATCTCGGGCCCGGACCCCGGATCGATTTCGTCGCCCCCGGTGTGCTGGCGCTGGCGATCCTCTCCGCGGCGTTCACCGGGCAGGCCATCGCGACCGGCTTCGAGCGCCGCTACGGCGTCCTCAAGCTGCTCGCCGCGACTCCGCTGGGCCGGACCGGTCTGCTGGCCGGGAAGACGCTGGCGGTGCTCGTCACCGAGCTGCTCCAGATCCTGGTGCTGGTGGTGATCTCGCTGGTGCTCGGGTGGCGACCGGGTGGCGGTTGGGCGGTCGCGGTCCCGCTCCTGATTCTGGGCACGATCGCGTTCAGCGGTCTCGGTTTGCTGCTGGCGGGGACTTTGCGCGCGGAGGCCACGCTGGGCGCGGCCAACCTGATCTATCTGGTGCTGCTGGTGCTGGGCGGGGTCGCGATCCCCATCCGGCTGTTCCCGGCCTGGCTGGAGGCGATCTCCTCGGTCCTTCCGATCACCGCTCTGACCGCGGGACTGCGCACCGCCTTCGCCGCCTCCGGTGGCATCCCCTGGGCGGCGGTGGTGATCCTGGCCGCCTGGGGGGTGGTCGGGTTGGGTGGCGCGGCGCTCACCTTCCGCTGGGAATGAGCGCCCAAACCCGCCAAGCCCGTTCCGCGCGAAACGGGGACTATGGAGGGCGTCATGGTCCCCCTTTCGCGCGGAACGGGGACTATGAGTGCATGGAAGAGGAGGAGGAGGAGTACGTCTGGCTGTCGTAAGGCCGGTTTCGCGCGAAACCGGGACTGAGGTCTGGAGGGACGCATGGCCGTTCGCGTGAGCTTCACCCTGCCCAACCGGGGCGTGCTGTTCGGCGTCACCACCGTCGAGGAGATGCTCGATCTCTCCGAGGCGGCCGACCGCTCGGGGCTCTTCGACGCCATCTGGGTGGGCGACAGCCTGCTCGGCAAGCCGCGCCTGGAGTCGATCTCACTGCTGGCCGCGGTCTCGGCGCGTACCAAGACGGTGCAGCTGGGACCGGCCTGCATGGCCAGCTACCCGCTGCGCGACCCGGTGCTGCTCGCCTACCAGTGGGCGAGCCTGGACCTGATCTCGGGCGGCCGCACCATCCTGATCGCGTGCACGGGCCTGGTCGAACAGCCCGGCGCCCTCGTCGAGGGGGAGCTCTACGGCCTCACCAATCGCGATCGCATCCGGCGTCTCATCGAGTGGACAGAGATCCTGCGCCGCCTCTGGACCGAGAACGACGTCTCCTTCTCCGGCCGGCAGTACCGGTTCGAGCACGTCTCCATCGATCCCAAGCCGGCCGCCCGACCCCATCCGCCGATCTGGTTCGCGAACAACGCCTACGGCGAACGGGAGCTGGTGGTGCGGACGCTGCGCCGGGCCGCCATCCACGCGGACGGCTGGCAGACCTCGGTGAGCTCGCTGGAGGAGCTCGGCTGGCGCATCCCGGAGCTGAAGCGGCTGGTCGCCGAGGCGGGCAAGGACCCGGCGCAGTTCCCGCTCTCGGTCTATCACAACGTCAACATCAACGAGGACCGCGAGCATGCTGTCGACGAGTCGAAGCGGTTCCTGGACACCTACTACCAACCGCAGGTGTTCTCCCGGGAGCTGGTGGAGGAATGGGTGGCGACGGGGTCGCCGGAGGAGGCGGTCGAGCACCTGGTGCGGATCGCCGAGCTGGGGGCGACCCAGATCACGCTGCGCATCACCAGCTTCGATCAGCGCGGGCAGTTCAAACGGCTGACCGAGGAGGTCCTGCCGCGCTTCTTCGACGCGGTCAAGCAGCCGGCGTAACGCCCCCGACATCCCCCGTTTCGCACGGAACGGCCACTAAAAGAAGGCGAATGGCGACCGTTCCGTGCGAAAGGGGGACTTCTTCGGAGGGGTCAGCGCAGCTCGACGGTGCCGCCGCCCCGGGTTTCGATGGTGGCGACCAGGGCCGGCTTCGCTGCCTCGCGGACCTCGACCCCGACGCCGAGAGCGGCCAGCGCCCGCTCGATCCGCTCGGGGTCGGGGTGCTCGATCGCCAGCCTGCGCAGCACCGCCCCCTGCGGCGAGGTCGTCGACGGGTGCTGCGCGGCGCCCCAGTCGATCACGAACGGCAGCACGAACTCACCGCCGGTATCGCTCCGGGTCAGCCGCCACTCCAGCAGCACCCCGTCGGGGCGGCGCCGGCTCAGATCCTGGACCGCGCCCGGGTCGTAGCCGGCGGCGCGGGCCCGGGCCACCTGGTCGTCGATCGCCGTCGAGCGGGTGGCCCATCCCGCCAGCCTCGGCGCGCCGCCCTCGTCGAGATTGAACGCGCGCGGTTGCGGGGGGTTTGGATTGGTCGGATCGGGGGCAATAATCTCCAGGTAGCTGGCGCCGCCCAGGCCCAGCAGCGCGTTATGCGAGCCGGTCGACTCGTGCCGGCCCCCCGGTGCGGCCCGAACGCCCAGCCGCTGCTCGATGGCGGCGACGCCCTGGTCGAGGTCGGGCACCGCGTAGACGATGTGGTCGACGGACATGGGCTTACCTCCTCCAGCGATCGAACTCGGGAACGCGGAGCCTCGCACTCCGGTTCCAATCAACGCAACCCGCCACGCGCCCATTGCGCGTGCGAACCAAAGGTGAGAACGGTATGACTAACGACATGGAAAACAAGGTCGTCAAGACGGAGGCCGAGTGGCGGGCCGAGCTGTCGCCGGCGGAGTTCGCAGTCCTCCGGGAGGCGGCCACCGAGCGCCCCGGCAGCGGGCCGCTGCTGCACGAGCATCGCACCGGGATCTTCCGCTGCCGGGCGTGCGGCAACCCGCTGTTTCGGTCCGACACCAAGTTCGAGTCGGGAAGCGGCTGGCCCAGCTTCTGGGAGCCGATCTCGAAGGACGCGGTGGAACTTGAGAAGGATCGCTCGCTCTTCACGGTCCGCACCGAGGTCAAGTGCGGCCGCTGCGGCTCCCACCTGGGCCACGTGTTCGACGACGCCCCGCAGACCCCGACCGGCGACCGCTTCTGCATGAACAGCCTGGCGCTCGACTTCAACCCGGCGGAAACGGACAAGGCCACGTCCTAGCGAGGAAGGAGAAAAACCACATGTTCTGGTCCAAGACCAAGACGCAGATGCCGTCGCCGGAGGACGCGCTCGAGGGCCGTCCGACGCCGATGGAGGTGCCGGAGCGGCACCTGGTGCTGGACGCGCCGCTGAAGGGACCGTTTCCCCCCAGCACTCGGCTGGCCACGTTCGGCATGGGCTGCTTCTGGGGAGCCGAGAAGCTCTTCTGGAAGCTGCCGGGCGTGATCAGCACCGCCGTCGGCTACGCGGGCGGCTATACGCCCAACCCGACCTATGAAGAGGTCTGCAGCGGCCGGACCGGGCACGCTGAGGTGGTACAGGTCGCGTTCGATCCCGCCCGGATCACGTACGCGCAGCTGCTCAAGGTGTTCTGGGAGAACCACGACCCCACCGAGGGTATGCGCCAGGGCAACGACGTCGGCACCCAGTACCGCTCGCTGATCCTGACCCACAGTCCGGAGCAGGCGCGGGACGCGGAGCAGTCGAAGGAGATGTTCCAGCAGGCCCTGACCGAGGCGCGGCGAGGACAGATCACGACCCAGATCGAGCCCGCCGGCGAGTTCTACTACGCCGAGGACTATCACCAGCAGTACCTGATCCGGGTGCCCAATGGGTATTGCCCCAACCACGCCACCGGGGTCAGCTGCCCGATCGGGCTTGGAGTCTCGGCCCAGACCTGACCACATAGTCCACCTGGGGCGATTGGTGCACCAATGGCCCACTTCGGAGGCGCCGAAACGGCGATTGGTGCACCAACGGCCCACTCGGAACGAGCCGAATGGGCTATGGGTGCACCAATGGCTCTGGGGGGGCGGTGATCTCGGCCAGCAGTCGCCGGGCGATGCCGGCGAAGCGGTCGGGGTCGCGGTAGGTGCGCGCCACCAGCATCCCTCCCTCGAGGGCGCCGATGATCATCTGGGCCTCCTCCCGGCTCGCACCCTCTACCCGTAAGGTCCCGTCGGCGCGCCCCTCGTCCAGCACACCGGCGAGCCAGGTCTCGTTGTGGTCGAAGAACCTGGTCACGGCCTGCCGCATCGGCTCCGGAAGCGTGCGGTAGTCGGAGGCGAGCATCCCACAGAGACACATCCGGTCCTGGGCGAGCACCTGGCCGTATAGGTCGGCGTAACGCCTCAGCTTGCGCGCGGCGCCGTCCGGGTCGGCGTCGATCGCCTCCAGCGCCTGGTTGAACCGGTCTGCGTAGCGGGCCAGCAGCGCTTGACCCAGCTCCGCCTTGCCAGAGAAGTGGTAGTGCAGGGCGGGCTTGGTGATCCCGAGCTCGGTGGCGACGTCCGCGTACGAGAAGGCGTTGAAGCCGCGCGTCTGCACCAACCGCTCGGCGACGTCGAGGATCGCCGACGCCGTGTCCGTCTCCCCGTTCCTGCGCGTCGCCATGCTCTTCTCCTTCCGCGTCAGCTTAGCGGGCCTCATCCGCCGTATTGACAACTGACCTACTAGTAGGTCAGAATACACCTCGCTCGTGGCATAAGCGGATTGCATCCAGGAGGCGTGGCATGCAGCAGACCGAACATCGCGGTTCCGACCCATCGGGCCAGGTCACCCAGGCGGACGCGCTGAGCGTGGTGGAGGCGTTCGGGGCGACGTGGGCCGACCACGACCTGGATGCCGCGCTCGCCATGGTCACCGACGACTGCCTGTTCGACGCCACCGGGCCGGCACCGGACGGTACCCCTTGCGTCGGCGTCGACGCGATCCGCGCCGCCTGGGTCCCCATCTTCGCCGACCGCGCCTCGCACTTCGAGGTCGAAGAGACGATCGTGGCCGGCGACCGCGTGGTCCAGCGGTGGCGCTACAACTACGAGGGCGGCCACGTCCGCGGTGTGGACCTGTTCCGCGTGCGCGAGGGCAAGGTGGCAGAGAAGCTCGCCTACGTCAAAGGCTGAGAGCTGAGGACTAATCACATGGATGCGATCGATTCCCTGCTCGCCGGGATCGAGGCCGGAGCGGTGCCGCCGGGCGTGTTCGACGACGACGCCGTCCTCGACGCCACGGTGCCGAACTGGCGGTTCACCACCCGGGGCGCCCCTGCCGTACAGACCGAGCTCTCCCGCTGGTATGCGGACCCGGGCTCGTTCCGGGAGCTCCGCCGCACCCCGATCGGCGGCGGAGAGCTCGTCGAGTTCACCCTCACCTGGGAGGAGGCCGGGGTTCCCCACATGGTCCACCAGGCGCACATCCTTCGCCTGCGCGACGGTCGGGTGGCATCCGACACCGCCTTCTGCGGTGGACGGTGGCCGGCGCCGCTGATCGCCGAGATGGAGGCCGCCGTCCCGACCCCGTAGGACCCGAGGGGCTTGGCCAGGCCGCCCGCATACACTGGGCCGGTGACCGACCCCGCCGCGCTCGCGCGCGCCACCGTGCGCGAGCTTGCCCCCTACGAGTGGGAGCTCTCGACCGAGGAGGTCGCGCGCCGCCACGGGCTGCCGCCCGGCCGAGTGGTCCGCTTCGACCTCAACACCTCACCCTTCCCGCCCCCGGTCTGGCAGGAGGCGATGGAGGAGTCGCGGCGAGAGGCGATGCCGCAGGAGTACTTCGACACCGCCTACGCGGAGCTGACGCCCTTGCTGGCACGCTACTGCGCCGTGGCAGAGGACCAGATCGTGGTCGGGGCGGGCGCCGACGAGATCCTCGACATGGTGTCCAAAACGTTCCTGGACAACGGAGACGCGGCCGTCCTCACTCCCCCTACCTACTCCATGTACGCGATCGTCACCGCCCAGATGGGCGGCGTGATCCGCCAGGTGCCGCTCGGCGAGGGCTTCGCGCTCGACATGCCGGCGACCCTCGACGCGGCCCGCGGCGCCAAGCTGATCTGGCACTGCAGCCCGAACAGCCCGACCGGGACCGCGACGCCCCCCGAGGTCCTGCGCCGCCTGCTCGCGGAAGCGCCCTGCATGGTGGTCGTCGACGAGGCCTACGCGGAGTACGCCGGCCGCTCGGCGGTGGAGCTGATCGCCGGCCACCCCAACCTGATCGTGGTCCGCACCATGTCGAAGGCGTTCAGCATGGCCGGGATGCGGTTGGCGTGGGCGCTGGCGGCGCCGGAGGTGGTGGACCTGCTGCACCGGGTGCGCCCTCCCAACAGCGTCAGCCGCGTCACCGCCCATCTCGGCGCCCTCGCACTGCGGGACCTGGATGGGATGCGTGCGAACGTACGGCGTGTCCTGGAGCAGCGGGAACCGCTGGCGGACGGGCTGCGGGAGGTGGGAGCGACCGTGTATCCCTCGGTGACCAACTTCCTGCTCACCGGCTGGGGGTCGCCAGAGACCGCTCAGGCGGCGTACGACCACCTGGAGACACGAGGGATGGTGGTCCGCAACCTGGCTCACCACCCGCTGCTCCCCGGCCACCTGCGAATCACGGTCCGCTCCGCCGAGGAGAACGCCCGGCTGATCGAGGCGCTGACCGAGCGGCCTCGATGACGGGCGGTCCCACGCTCGGTCCCGAGGCTTTTCGAGCGCTCGGGCATCGCGCCGTCGACCTCGCGGCGGACCACCTCGCGGCGCTGGCCGACGGCTCCGTCTTCACCCCCATGACACCCGCGGAGCGCGCCGCCCTGCTGCAGCAGCCGTTGCCGGAGAGCGGTGCGGATCCAGAGACGCTGCTGGCCACCGTCCAGAACCAGGTCCTGTCTCACCCGATGGGCAACGGCCACCCCCGCTTCTTCGGCTGGGTCAACTCACCACCCCAGCCGGTGGGGATCGCCGGCGACCTGCTCGCCGCAGCCCTCGACCCGAGCTGCGCCGGCGGCGACCACGCCGCGATCTACCTCGAGCACGCGGTGGTCCGGTGGCTGATGGAGCTGGTCGGGTACCCAGTTCAGGGGTCGGCGGGACTGCTGCTGAGCGGCGGCTCGATGGCCTCGCTGACCGCGCTCGCCGTGGCCCGGCACCGCGCCCTGGACGGACTGGGTCGCGACGTGCGGGTGCAGGGTCTGCAGGCGTCCGGCACCCGGCTCGTCTTCTACCAGTCGAGCGAGGGCCACTCGTCGCTGCGCAAGGCGGTGGAGCTGCTGGGGCTGGGAAGCGAGAACCTGCGCGTCATCCCCGCCGGCCACGACTGCCGGCTGCCGGTGCCGGCGCTGCGGGAAGCGATCACCGCCGACCGCTCCGCGGGGTTCCACCCCTTCTGCGTCGCCGCCAGCGCGGGCACGGTCGCCACCGGCGCGGTGGATCCGCTGGACGAGATCGCAGACGTGTGCGCGGAGGAGAAGCTCTGGTGTCACGTGGACGGCGCGTACGGCGCCTTCGGGCTGCTGGACCCGGATGCCGCGCCCCGGTTTCGGGGCCTCGAGCGGGCTGACTCGCTGGCCCTCGACCCGCACAAGTGGCTTTCGGTGCCGGTGGAGTGCGGGGCGGTGTTGATCCGCGACGCCCGTGCCATGCGCGCCACTTTCAGCCTCGTCCCCGCCTACCTGCGGACCGAGCCCGAGCAAGGGATCGGCGGGCTCCCCTGGTTCAGCGAGTTCGGCTTCCAGCAGACCCGGGGCTTCCGCGCGCTCAAGCTCTGGATGGTGCTGGCGGCCTCGGGGCGGACCGGTGCCGCCGCTCACATCCAGCACGGGGTTCGCCTGGCGCGCGGCCTGGCGGCTCGAGTGCGCGCGGCGCCGGAACTGGAGCTGTTCGAGGAGCCGCCGCTCTCTATCGTCTGCTTCCGGCGCCGCGGCTCTGACCAGCTCAACCAGACCCTGATGCACCGCCTGCAGGAGGGGGGCCGCGTGTTCGTCACGCAGGCCGAGCTGGAGGGCCGGTTCTGGCTCCGCGCCTGCATCCTCGGCGACGCCACCCGGGAGAGCGACCTTGAACGTGCTGATCGACGAGGTGGAGCGGCTGGGAACGCAGCTTGAGGAGAGGGCATGAACGAGCTCGAGGGCAAGGTCGCGGTGGTCACGCGGCGCCGGCGCCGGCATCGGGCGGGCGATCGCGCTCCGGCTGGCGCAGGAGGGCGCGGCAGTGGGTGCGCTCGACCTGCAAGAGGCCCGGGCGCAGGCGACGGCGGCGGCGATCGCAGAGGCGGGCGGCCGTGCGGTGGCGCTGACGGCGGACGTGGCCGACGCGGCGCAGATGCGGGAGGCGATCGACGGCCTCGGCGAGCGTTTCGGGCGTCTCGACCTGGTGGCCGCCAACGCGGGCATCAACGGGGTCTGGGCGCCGATCGACGACTTCGCGCCCGAGGAGTGGGACCGCACGGTGGCGGTCAACCTGCGAGGCACGTTCCTGACCTTCCGGTACGCGGTGCCCTGGCTCAAGCGGCAGGGCGGCGCCGGCGTGGTCACCGCCTCCGTCCACGGCACCCGGATCTGGTCCGGGCCCGGGAGCACCGCCTACGCGTGCACCAAGGCGGCGCAGCAGACGTTCGCCCGCAAGATGGCGGTCGAGCTGGGCGAGCATCGGATCCGCGTCAACTCCATCTGCCCGGGCTGGATCGACACGCAGATCGGGGAGAGCACGTTCCCTCGCAACCTGGACCAGATCCACCTCCCGGTGCAGTTCGAGCGGCCGGCGATTCCACTCACCGGCGGGGTGCCGCACCGGCCGGAGGAAGTGGCGGAGCTGGCGCTGTTCCTGCTCTCCCCGCGCGCGTCGGCGATCAGCGGCTCCGAGGTCTGGATCGACGGAGCGACCTCGCTCGTCATCGGCTGAAGCCGGCGTGGATCCATAGCGCCCGTTTCGCACGGAACGGGTACCATCGCGCTCGGTTTGGCACCCGTTTCGGCCGGAACGGGCCTACCCGTGGGTGCGGAAGCTCTCCGGGGTGACCGTGAGAATGACCCGCACCGCCCGGTCTTCGACCACCGCGTCGGTGCGACCCAGATAGCGCTTCTGGAGCACCTTGTAGAAGTCGCCCTCGGGGTCGTCCTCGATGTCGGTCACGGTGCCCCGCAGGGCGAGGTAGCGGTAGCCGTCGTCGGGGTCGGTGAAGCAGAGCCCGATCCGCTTCTCCCGCTGCAGCGCCCGGTAATTGCTGCGGACCTTGGTGTGGGTGAGCTTGATCACCTGCCGCTGGGCGTCCCACAGGAACCACATCGGGTTCACCTGCGGCGCCCCGTCGGGACGCACGGTGGCGAAGCTCGCGAAGAGCGGACGCTCGAGAAGGTCGACATACGACGCGGGAGGAGTGGCTGCCATACGACAGCCACCTACCGGAGGCCGACCTGCGTTTGTTCCGCACGTTCGCGGGCGCCGGTGCTGTTCGCGTGCCCTGTCCCCCGACCTGGTTCGCGTCGCGACCCGGGAGGCGTGCCCAGCGGGCGACCAGTGTGTCTGTCCACTTTCCAACGGAGGGCGGCGGCTGGGCGCCGAACGATTTCGACACCCCGCAGAAGCCGGAGTACCGGCCCGGCGGCCACGGCCATTATCAACGCCACGCGACTACTCAAGTTCGAGCGTGCAATCCTGCGCGAAGGGAGCTGGACGGCACGCGCCGGCGGTGGCCTCGGGGTGTGCCGGAACAGCCGTCTTGGCGGTGCGCTTCAAGAGAGGACCGCGGGCGAAGACAGGAACGGGCTCATTACCCGCAGGCCACCGAAGTCTTGTGCTACCTGCAGATCCTCCGTCAGAAGGTAGATGCAGCCGGCGCGCTGAGCAGCGGCCACGATAAGCGCATCCCAATGGCTCAGCGGCCAGTTCGACGCGGCCATCCACGCTCGTTCGATGAGATCGCCGTCCACCGGCTCCGGGGCCCAGGCCATCAGCTCCCGCACCTCGTCGTGCGCCTCAACGTCCGCGAGTGCGTGCGGCAGCTTCCTGGTCACGGTGACGAAGTACTCGTTCAGGACCTGAGCGCTCAGTCTGCCGCGCCGGGTCTGCCAGAGAAACCGCATCCACTCCCGTGCCCGGCCGTGCTTCTGCGCGTCCCGTCCGTCGCGTGCGTACACGAGGACGTTGGTGTCAACGAAGACCGGCTCGATCGTGGAGCTCATCGCGACTCGGGTAGGGCTCGTCCGCACGGGACAACGCGCGCGACGGGCGCGCCAGGTAAGACGCCATCGCTCGCTTGTAGGACTCGTCGCCGCGCATCTGCGCCTCGAGAAGCTCCTTGACGAACCGGGAGACACTCAAATTGCGGTGCGCTGCCTCGACCCTGGCCCAGTGGGCGGTCTCCTCATCCAGCGTGATGGTAATGTTGCGTAGCACGGATTAAGTGTAACACTGACTTCGTGTCATTCCGCTGGGCCGCACCGCTTTCTCCATACTTCCGGGCCTGGCGCGAGAAAAGGGCACATCGAATGGGGAGGAGGGAGCGATGACGCAGCAGCGGCAGGGATCGGCGGCCACCTACGACGTTCACGCCGAGCGCGGCGTGATGGTGACGATGCGCGATGGCGTTCGCCTCGCCACCGACCTCTATCTCCCGTCGCTCGAAGGCCGTCCCGCCCCCGGCCGCTTCCCCGCCATCCTGGAGCGCACCCCCTACAGCCGGCAGGGCCTGGGCGTGGTGGCGGCGGCCAAGTTCTTCTGCCGCCACGGATACGCCGCCGCCGTCCAGGACGTCCGGGGACGCTTCGACTCCGAAGGCGAGTGGTATGCCTTCGCGCTCGAGGCTGAGGACGGCTACGACACCGTGGAGTGGCTGGCGTCCCGGGAGTGGTCTGACGGCAAGGTGGGGACGGTCGGTCTCTCCTACTCCGGCAGTGACCAGCATGCCCTCGCCTCCCTCGCCCCTCCCCACCTGGCCGCCGTCTTCGCCTCCGAGGCGATGTCGAACTATCACACCGGCTCCATGCGCCAGGGCGGCGCGGCCGAGCTCCGCTTCTTGGTCTACGCGCTGAAGATGGCCACAGATTCACCGGAGGCGCTGCGCGACCCGGTGCTGCGGGCCGCGGCCCTGGCCGAATTCGACGCCGTCGAGGACTGGCTGCGCCGCACCCCGCTCAAGCCGGGGGTCTCGATCCTGCGCAACTTCCCTTCCATCGAGCGCTGGGTGCTCGACGTGGTGCGCCACGGTGACTACGACGAGTACTGGAAGCAGCGCGGCTACAGCATCGAGGAGCACTACGACGAGTACGCGGACGTCCCCGTCTGTCTCCTCAGCGGTTGGTACGACACCTACACGCGCGGGACCGCCGAGAACTTCGTCGAGCTGGGACGCCGCAAGAAAGGCCCCGTGCGGATGATCATCGGTCCCTGGATCCACGGTGTCGGCACGCTGGGGGAGAGCTGGTCGGGCGACGCCGACTTCGGGATCGATGCGCCCCTCGACGACTACGACGGCTACCGCTTGCGCTTCTTCGACGCCGCGCTGCGCGGGCTCGACACCGGCTTCTTCGAGGAGCCCCCGGTGCGCCTCTTCGTCATGGGCGGCGGCAGCGGTCGAAGGCTGCCGAGCGGGCGGCTCGACCACGGCGGCCGCTGGCGCGACGAGGAGGAGTGGCCGCTGCGCCGGACGCGGCCCACTCCTTACCACTTGTGGCCCGACGGCTCGCTGCGCACCGACCCGCCTCCCACCGGACCGTCGTCGCAAACCTACCGCTACGATCCCGACCACCCGGTGCCGACGATCGGCGGCAGCATCTCGGCGGCGTCTCCCGTGATGCCGCCCGGCGGGTTCGACCAACGGGGACGGCGGGACCTGTTCGGGTGTGAAGACGAGCTGCCGCTCAACGCGCGTCACGACGTGCTGTCGTTCCAGACCGAGCCGTTGACGCAGGAGGTCGAGGTGACGGGCCCGCTCAGCGTTCGAGTCTGGGTCTCGACGAGTGTGTCCGACACCGATCTGACCGCCAAGCTGCTCGACGTCTACCCGCCGAGCGCCGACTATCCGGACGGGTATGCGCTGAACCTGCAGGACGGCGTCCTCCGCCTGCGGTACCGCAACGATCGCTCACGCCCGGAGCTGATGACGCCGGGGGAGATCTACCAGGTCGACATCGTGCTCGCCCCGACCAGCAATCTGTTCGCCCGCGGTCACCGCATCCGCCTCGATCTCAGCAGCAGCAACTACCCGCGCTTCGACCTCAACCCGAACACGGGAGGTCCGCTCGGGGTGAGTGGCCGCTCTCTCCCGGCCGACGTCACCATCCACCACGACGCCCAGCACCGCTCGCACGTGCTGCTGCCGGTGGTTCCCTAACCCCGCCTGGGCCCCTCAAGCCGCCGTTCCTGCCCACCCCGTGGCTGAGGCGCCGCAGGTAGGCACGGGGTGTGCAGAAAGGCGCCCTATCCGGGAATGGTCTGGGAGAGGTTGAGCCGCTTCCAGTCGGTCAGCGGGCCGTCGACGTGGACCACGTGGGGCAGGCCCGCCTGTCCCAGCAGGCTGGCGGCGATCGCGGACCGGTAACCAGAGGCGCAGTAGACGGCGACCGGCGCGTCGTGGGGCAGGTCGTGGGCGTGGTCGGGCACGTCGGCCACGTGCAGCCGCAGCGCTCCCGGCACGTGCCCATGGACCCACTCGTCCTCGTTCCGGACGTCCAGGACGGTCAGCCGGTCGCCGCTCAGGATCCAGGTCGCAAGGTCGGCGACCTCGGCGGATTCGAAATGGCCCACCTCACGGCCGCTCGCCCGCCAGGCGTCGACACCACCGTCGAGGGCGCCCAGCACCTCGTCGTAGCCGATCCGGAAGAGTTGCCGCCGCGCCTCCTGGTGCTCGCGATCAGTCCCTCCGGTCAGCACGATGGCGCGCTTCCGCGGCACCAGCCAGCCGACCCAGGCGCTGAAGGACCCGTGCAGGCCGACGCAGAGGCTGCCCGGAATGTGCTCCCGATCGAACTCGCGGCCGGCTCGCAGGTCAACCACCACCGCGCCCCCTGCACACGCCTCCGCCACCTGGTCGGCCGTCAGTCTGCGCAGACGCGGCAGGTTGCGGCCGGCCACGCGCAGGCCGGCGCGATTGAGTTCGGTCATCTCGGCGTAGTAGTCCGGGTGGCGGCTCTGGTGAAGGGCGCGCGCCATGAAGCCCATCAGGTCGGTCGTCTGCAGATAGGGATTGGTGAGGCGCTCGTCCCCCAACGTCGAGGTCTGGCCGGCGGGCGCGCCGGTGGCGCAGAAGGAACCCCCGCCGTGCGTGGGATAGAGCGCGACGTCGTCGGGCAGGTCGCGAAGCCGGACGTGGAGCGTTCGGTACGCCTCGAGGGCGAGCGACGCCGCCCGATCGGGGCCGAACAGGTCGGTGCGGGCGATGGCGCCCGCCATCAGGGCACCGCCGCTGAAAAGCCCGAGGGGCTCGGGGCCGGCCAGGAGGTAGCTGACGTGGCTCGGCGTGTGGCCCGGCGAGGGTCGGGTGTCGAGCTGCCAGCGCCCGAGCGGAATCGCGGAGCCCGCATGCAGCGGGAGATGGTCGAAGGCGAGGCAGGCGCCCTCGGCGGCGCCGATCCGGGCTCCCACCTCGCCGGCCAGCTCGCGGGCCCCGGAGATGAAGTCGTTGTGACAGTGGGTTTCCAGCGCATGGGTGATGCGGACCCCGAGCCGGGCGGCCGCATCCAGGTACTGGGCGACGTCGCGCATCGGATCGACGACGACGGCGACGCCGGCGTCCGGATCCGAGACCAGGTAGCTGGTGTTGCCGAGCTCGGGGGCCAGGAAGAGGTCGACGCGGGGAGCCGGCTTCAGGACGTCCGTTGCGGAACGTGACGTCGAACCGGGACTGCGGTCGCGCATCGTACCTCCCAGTGTGACCACCCGGGCATGAACTGAGCATGTCTTGTCGACGCCGGCGACGAAGATTCCGGTAAGCGGTATTGAAGTCTTTGGTGAAACCACCCCCGCACGTATCGTGTGCGAGCGACGGCTCACGTGTGGAGGACATCGGGGAGGAGTGATGGCGGAGACCGAAGCGGGCAAGATCGGGGTCGGCGACCAGGCACCCGACTTCACGTTGCCGGACGCGGAAGGAAAGCAGGTCAGCCTCTCGGGGCTGCTGGCTCGGGGCCCGGTGGTCCTGTACTTCTATCCCAAGGACGACACCAGCGGCTGCACCGCCGAAGCCTGCAGCTTCCGGGACAGCTATGAGGCGTTCAAAGAGGCGGGCGCCGAAGTGGTCGGGATCAGTTCCGACTCCGAGCAGAGCCACGCGTCGTTCGCCCGCAAGAACAGCTTGCCCTTCGTGCTGCTCGCCGATCGCGGGGGCGCCGTACGCAGACGGTACGGAGCACGCGACCTGTTCGGACTCATGCCGGGCCGGGTCACCTACGTCATCGACCGCGCCGGCACCGTGCGGGGCCTGTTTTCGAACCAGTTCAGCCCCACCCGCCACATCCGTGAATCGCTCGCCATCCTGCACGGGATGGCGCCGGCGCCACCTCCTTAGAGCCTCCAGCGGGTTGCGGTGCCGTGGAAAGTCGCGCCGCGGTCCAGGCCACTGTCGTCGGCGATCCATCCGAAGACGACCCTGGGCACGACGGCGTAGAGGGTGCCGGGCGGGGTGCGCGGGTCGACGTCCCAGCGGTACTTGCGGTTGTAGTCCCCGATGACACGGTCGATGAGCGGCTGGCTGGAGACCTCCGCGGCCGTCCCTTCCACGATCACCACGTCGGTCGCGTTGTCGGCATGGACGGTGATCTCCGGGTTGCCGACCAGGTTGCCGGCCGCCAGCGACCCGGTGCTGAAGAAGAACCGCTGCTCCCGCCACACGCCCCAGACCGGACGGCTGTGCGGCCTTCCGTCCGGCCGAGTGGTGGCGATCCAGTAGCGTCGCGCCTCCTCCAGGCGGGTTGACGCCCACTGCCAGGGGAGGCGCACGGGTTCGAGGTGACCTCCGAACATCCGGGGTCTGGTACCGGTCGGTGCTGGGTCACGGGAGATGTCCATTCCGTCATCGGACCACGGGCCGGCACAGCTCGCCCATAGCATGGACGGGGAGGAGGCCACTCAGGAGATGAACCCGGGGGACCCGCCAGACGCCAACGGATCGGTACAGGGTGCCGGCCGCGACGTGGAGCGATACGAAGTCACACCCGTCGGGTGGGTCGCGTCGCCTCTGACCGATCGGGCCCAGGCTCCGCGGCAGGCCGAAGGGGCACCGCCGGCCTGGCTGGTGCTGAGGGAAGACCTGGCCGAGGCGATTCGCGACCTCCGGGTGGGCGAACAGATCATCGTGCTGAGCTGGCTCGACCGGGCCCGCCGCGATGAGCTCTCCACCATCCCGGGGGACAAGCCGAACAGTCCACCGCTTGGGGTCTTCAGCACGCGCTCACCCAACCGGCCCAACCCGATCGGCATGCACCGGGTCCGGATCCTGGCCATCGACGGACTCCGCATCCGGGTCAGCAATCTCGAGACGCTCGACCGCACGCCGATCATCGACATCAAACCCGTTCTGGACCCGACGGCTGAGCGGTGACTCGAGCGCTCGGGGCGTACGAGGAGGCCCGACCGGAGCACCCTTGAGGCGATGTACGACTCTGCCAAGTACCGTGTCGATCCCGCCGACGCCGAGGCGTTCGTCCAGGGCCAGCACCACGGCACCCTGGTCGCGATCGGGGCCGATGGCTGGCCGCAGGTGACGATCCTGCCCTTCGTCAAGACCGGCGATGTCATCGAGCTGCACGCGCTGCAAGCGGACTCGACCTTCGCCGCGGTGCAGCAGAACCCGAAGGTCACCTTCCTGGTCGAGGACTACCTGGCCTGGACCCCACATTTCTTTCAATCGGAACGCGATGCCGGGCAGGCGTCGCTGCAGTTCCTGGCCGTCGCGTACGAGTGCGAGGCTGACTGGTCGACCGAACCCACCGACGTGGCGGGCGCGCTGTCCCGGCTGCTGCGGGCCTATGAGGGTGAGGAGGCGGCCTACGAGCCGATCGAGGATGGTGAGTTCTACGGGGGCCGGCTGCGACGGCTGGCGACGATCCGGCTCCGCGTCCTCCGTTCTCAGGCCAAGTTCAAGGCCGGCGGGTCCGGTACCGAGGTCAAGCGGAAGACGATCGCCGGGCTGCGGGCGCGCCGCGAGCCAGGGGACGAGCGCGCGGCAGCGGTGATCGAAGCCACCCTCTAGGCCGGGGCCGCCATCGAACGTCCTCAGACGATTTCGAGCCACCGGAGGCCGGGCGTGCCCAGGCGCCACCGGTCGTCGTGTTCCACCAGCACCAGGAGTGCCGCCTCGCACCCTTCGCAGCGCAAGACTGCTCCCGGCGCGTCGTCCCCCATGTAGAGGTGGGCGGCGCCGATCGGGCCCGCGTGTCCGCAGGAGTCGCACGAGAGGATCGCACTCGTCATCTCGCGGGCGAAGATGTCGCGCAGCCGGCCCGCCAGCGCGTTGCCGTCCAGCCTCAGTTCGTTTTCGTCCACACCCATCAACCTCCGGTCGGACCGAATCGCTCGGTCAGGACTCGTCGTGGATCGTGCCCCTGCTCCACCAGCGTCCCCGCTACCGACTCGACCAGGAGCGTCGGGCCGCACACGTAGGCGAACGGGTGCCGCCGCGACGGCCAAGCGATCTCACCCAGCATGGCCGCGTCGATCCGCCGCGTGAAGCCAGACCACCCGGGCGGGCTCGACCTCGTCAGCGTATGCACCACCTCCAGGCTCGGACTCGCCGCGGCCAGGCGCTCCAGCTCGTCGTGATAGATGACATCCTCCCGAGTTCGAGACGACATCAGCAAGCGGGTCGGGACGCCGCTTCCGATTGCCGACCGGTGGCGGAGCATCGCCATCAGAGGGACGACCCCGGATCCCCCGGCCACCAGCAACAGTGGGCTGTCGGCCCCGTCCCAGACGAAATACCCGCCGATCGGGCCGCGCAGCTCGATCCCGTCGCCGACCTGCAGCTCGTCGACCAGGAACTCCGACACTTCACCGTCGGGCAGCCGCTCGACCGTGAGCTGCAGGCGGTCCCCAGCCTCGGGCGGCGAGGCGATCGAGTAGCTGCGCTGTGCCTGATAGCCGTCGGGGGCGGTGAGCCGCACGTCCACGTGCTGACCGGCCAGGTGGCCCGGCCACTGAGGGACCCGGAACTCGATCGTGCGTACGGTCGATGTCTCCGCCCGCAGAGCCTCGACGGCGGCCCGGCGCCAGCTCAGTCGCCCTGGTACCGCTGCTCTTTCCACGGGTCGCCGTACATGTGGTAGCCGTACGTCTCCCAGAACCCGGGCTCGTCTTCCGCCATCAGCCGCAGCCCGCGCACCCACTTCGCGCTCTTCCAGAGGTACAGATGCGGCACCAGCAGCCGGGCCGGCCCTCCGTGCTGCGGCGCCAGCGGCTCACCGCCGAACTCGTACGCCACCCAGGCCTGGCTTCCTCGCAAGTCGTCGAGCGGGATGTTGGTGGTGTAGCCGCCATCGCTGAACGCCATCACGTACTCGGCCGACGTCTCAATGTTCTCCAGCAGGTCCTCGACCCGGACACCCCTCCAATCGGTGTCGAACTTGGACCACTTGGTCACGCAGTGGATATCGGTGGTGATCTCTTCCGACGGCAGGGCCTGAAACTGCTCCCACGTCCAGCTCACGTCCGAGTCGACCTCGCCCGTGACCGTGAACGTCCAGTCCTCGAGCCGGGTGTGCGGCGTCGGTCCGGCGGAGAGGACCGGAAAACCGCCGGTGAGGTACTGGCCCGGCGGCAGGCGCGACGAGTCGGCTCCCGCCCGCCGCCGGCCCCGGAACCCGCGCGTGACAAAGCTCATTGCGTCTCCATGTTGGCGCTGCGCGCCCTCCCCGCGCACGCCGAGAATGACCGGATGGATCGCATCGCCACAACCCACACCGGCAGCCTGCCCCGCCCGTCAGACCTGGAAGCGATGCTCATCGAGGAGTCGACCGGCAAGGAGGTTTCCGGGATCGAGGAGCGGGCCCGGGCCGCGACCTTCGAGGTGGTTCGCCTCCAGGACCAGGCCGGGATCGACCTCCTCAACGACGGCGAGCAGGGGAAGACCGGCTACGCCACCTACATCCGCCAGCGGCTAACCGGCTTCGACGGCGACGCCAACGCCTACGCGCCGCGCCGGCCCGAACTCGAGGCCCACCCGGATTTCGTCGCGCGCTGGCACCAGATGCGCGCCAACACCGCTTTGCGGGCCCCTGCCTGCACGAGCGACATCAAGGTTCGCGACCACGAGGCCGTCACGCGCGACATCGCCACCTTGAAGGAAGCCGCTGCGGAGGCCGGAGTGGACGAGGGGCGGCTCTTCCTCAGCGCCGCCTCCCCCGGGGTGATCACGCATTTCTTCCCCGACCAGCACTATGGCAACCGCGAGGCATACCTGGCGGCGCTCGCCGACGCGATGAAGGAGGAGTATCAGGCGATCGCAGCCGCCGGAATTCTGCTCCAGGTCGACTGCCCCGACCTCGCGATGAGCCGCGGTTTTCACTTCGCAGACCTCAGCGTGGAAGAGTTTCGTCGCGAGATCCGCCGCAACGTCGAGGCCTTGAACCACGCGCTGATCGGCATCCCCCGCGACCGCGTCCGCATGCACCTCTGTTGGGGTAACTACGAGGGCCCGCACACCTTTGATGTAGAGCTTCGCGACATCCTGGGGGTGGTTCTCGAGGCGTCGCCGGCGGGAATCTCGCTGGAGGCCTCGAACCCACGCCACGGCCACGAATGGAAGGTCTTCGAAGAAGTGAAGCTCCCCGACGATCGATACCTGATCCCGGGCATGATCGACACCACCACCAACTTCGTCGAACACCCCGACCTGGTGGCGCAGCGGATCCTCAACTACGCGTCCGTGGTCGGCCGGGAGCGGGTGATCGCCGGCACCGACTGTGGGTTCGGCACCTTCGCCGGCTGGCAGAACGTGGTCCCTTCAATCGTCTGGGCCAAGCTCGCCACGCTGGCAGAAGGCGCACGCCGGGCAAGTCAGGCGCTCTGGGGAACCCCCGCCACGGTCTGAAACCCCCGGAGGTGCACCGACGGGTCCTACCCGGCGCCGGCGGCGTCCGAGCCCGGCCACTCGTAGCGGACGTCGGGGGCCCCCTCCTCGTTGTCGCCGTCGGTGGTTTCGGTGGCGACGAATCCGTGCCGTTCGTAGAAGCGCCTGGCCCCCACGTTGGCCTGGAAGGTCCAGAGGTTGAGGCCTGCCGGCCGTCGTTCCTTGGCCACCCCGAGGAGACGTGAGCCCACGCCTCTGCCGGTCCAGATGGGGTCGACATACAGCTGATCCACCAGATCTCCGTCGAGCACGAGCAAGGCGATGATCGTACCGCCTGTCTCCGCGACCCACACCTCCCGGCTGGGAAGCACAACCTCCTCGAACCAGGCTCGAACCTCCTGGTCCGAGTGCACCGGGGGCGGGATCGCTGGGACCGACGCCGCCCGCGACCGGAGCCACACCTGGGCAATTCGCGCGCCCTCGTCTCGCCGCGCAAGCCGCACCTCCGCGCTCGGGTCGGGCTGGCCGAGCGCGAAGGCCACAGCCCCGGCGATGCGGCGGCCGATCCGGGCGGGATCGGGCGTGGGGGCGTCCGGGTCGTGGAGCAGCGTGTTGGCGGCGGCGGCGGCGGCCCCGATGAAAGCGCCGACCAGGGCCGCCGAGCGGGCCGCGTCGAGCTGGTCCGGGTAGGCCTCGCAGAGCGCGGCGGCGATCTCACGCTCGGCACGGCGCTGCAGGTGCAGGGCGCGACCCCGGACCGCGGGCACGGATTCCATCAGGCGCAAACGCAGCTCGGTGGTGGCGCTGGTGAGGTCGTCGCTGACGGGCCCGGCCGCCGCCAGTGCCTGGAGCAGGACGTCGACCGGGCGATCGTCAGGAGCCCGGCGCGCGATCGCGCCGAGGGCCGCCTCGATGCGTCGGTCGTGCTCGGGGAACAGAAGCTCCTCCTTGCCGCTGAAGTAGCTGAAAAACGTGCGCGTTCCGATGTCGGCGGCGGCCGCGATGTCGGCGATGGTGGTCGCGTCGTAGCCGGCGGTGGCGAAGAGCTTGGTCCCCGCGGCCACGATGGCGGCACGGGTCCGTTCCCGTTTGCGCTCCCGAAGCGTGCTGGGGCGGCCCTCCCGAGTGAGGTGCATCCACTACATGGTAATGCGTCCGGCGCATATCTGCAGTTATTGCAATTTCGCATTGAGTGCATTATTCTGGGACCCGTGAGCTCCCGGAAGGCGGTTCTCATCTCCGGCGCCGGCATCGCCGGCCCCACCCTCGCGTACTGGCTGGCGCGCGGGGGCTTCGAGCCGTCGGTGGTCGAGCAAGTGGTCGGCGCGCGCTCCAGCGGGGGCCCCGTCGACGTGCGGGGAGAGGCGGTCGACATCGCGACCGCGATGGGCGTCATGCCGCGCCTGGCTCAGGCGGCGACGCGCGTTCGCGAACTGCGGATCGTAGACGGCCAGGGACGCGTGCGCGCCACCATGGACCTGAGGCCCCCCCGCCGCAGCTCGGGAAGCCAGGAGGTGGAGGTGCTGCGCAGCCGCCTGGCCGCCATCTTGATCGAGGCGGCGAGGGTGGATGCGGAGTTTCTGTTCCACGACTCCGTCCGGGCCCTGCGCCAGGACCCGGCCGGCGTCGACGTCACGTTCGCGAGCGGGCGCCGGAGGCGGTTCGATCTGGTCGTCGGCGCGGACGGTCTGCACTCGAACGTGCGCCGGCTGGCGATCGCGCCCGAGCCTGACGTGGTTCACCACCGCGGGCTCTTTGTCGCCGGGTTCCCCCTCGCCGAACCGCTCGACGATCCAGACGTGGTCGTGATGTACAACACCCCCGGAAGATCGGCGACCATCCACCCCGCCGGCGGCGAACCCGTCGCTGCCTTCATCTTCCGCGCCGCTCCTCAGGAGGCCCTCGACCACCGCGACCAGGAGGGACAGAAGCGGTTCCTGGTCGAGTCTTACGCCAGCGCGGGCTGGCGCGTACCCGAGTTGCTCGAACGGCTGCCGGCAGTGGACGATCTGTACTTCGACGCGGTCTGCGAGGTCCGCGTCAGGCGGTGGTTCAGCGGCCGCGTGGCCCTGGTCGGCGACGCCGCCTCCTGCGTCTCCCTGTTCGGCGAGGGATCGAGTCTCGCCATGGTCGGCGCCCGCACCCTGGCGCGGGCGCTGGGCGAGATCGCCGACCACACGCACGCCTTCGAGCACTACGAGGCCACCCATCGGGCCGAGGTCCGCCGCAAGCAGCGCGGGGCCTCGGTCGCGGCGCGAATCCTGGTGCCGGCCACCCGCCCCGGCATCGTAGTCCGGAATCTGGTGCTGCGGGCGGCGGCCGTGCGGCGCGCGGACTAGCCGGCGAGGGCGATGCAGTCCCGTGCCAGCAGGACCAGCACGAAGACCATGACGAGGGAGTAGAGGACCGTCGCCGCCATCCGGTGGCGGTGCTCCGAGAGCCAGAACCGGCGCATACCGCGAATGTCGAACCCGAACGCCACCATGCCGATCGGGATGTCGATCCAGGGACCGATTCCGGGCGCCAAGCCGAGGAGGGGGAGCGCGAATGGCAGGATCCCGTACCCGACGATGCAGCGGGTGGCCGAAAGGAGAAGGGCGAAGCTGAAGGAGCGCTCGGCCTCAGCGGCGGTCAGCCGCGGTCGCTGTTCCGGAATGCGCAACACCCAGCGCATGAACGATTCGCCACGGCCGTACGTCCGTGGGGGCGCCTGAACCGGGGTCGCGCTCTCCATCAGGAGAAACGTACCGCACTCACGAGGGCCCGGATGTGATCGAATCCACACGGGTCATTCGCTGCCGTGCGGCCGGACCCCCGCTGATCGACCGGGCGATGCGTGCCGCCTCGATTCCGATCTCCGGGAACATGCCCGACGGCTGGATGTAAAAGCCGCAGAAGTAGAGGCCGGGAAGCCCGCTCGGCGTGCCGGAGCGCAGCGGAAAGCCCTCCTCGTCACAGACCTCCCTCCAGGCGGGCAGGACCTCCGCCAGGCCGGCCCGGTATCCGGTCGCGAGCACGATCGCGTCCACGGCCAGCTCGGTCCCGTCGGTGAACACCACCTCGCGCACCCGGAGATGGTCGATCCCGGGATGGATGGTGATGCGGCCGGCGCGGATCGCCGCCAGCGTCCCGATGTCGAGGAGCGGGATGCGGCGGTCGCGCGTGATCTGGGTCAGCGCTCCATACGGGAGCGGCGTCAGCCCCAAGCGGCGCAGGTCACCCCTCGAGAGCCGCACCACCGGCCGGGACAGCGCGTCGGCGACGGGCGGTGGCAGCGGGCGCAGCAGTCGCGCCACCGAGAGGACGGGGACGGCGCCGAACACATCCCGCGGCACCGCGTTGACCGGCGAGCGCACCGCCAGGTGGGCTGCCGCCCCGTGCTCGACCAGGTCCAACGCCTGCTCGCACGCGGAGTTGCCGAAACCGACGACCAGAACCGATCGGCCCCGCCACGGTGCCCCGT
This sequence comes from Candidatus Dormiibacterota bacterium, assembly GCA_963808785.1. Classification (GTDB taxonomy): domain Bacteria; phylum Chloroflexota; class Dormibacteria; order Dormibacterales; family Dormibacteraceae; genus CAVTSA01. Next base: position 263,246 of record CAWEGH010000009.1, read on the forward strand.
TCCGGTACTCGCTGGAGTGCAGCACCCGGCCGCCGAACCGTTCCAGCCCGGGCCATTCCGGACGCACCGGGACCCGGGCCAGCCCGGTGGCGACGACCACGTTGCGGGAGCGCCAGGCGCCACTCGACGTGATGGTCTCCCAGCCCCGCGCCAGCCGCTCCACACTGGCCACCCGCTCTCCGAACCTGGGCCGCAATTCGAACCGAGCCGCGTACCGCTCGAGATACTCGACCACCTGGTCACGCGAGAGGTAGCGCGGCCATCCCCGGGGCAGAGGGAGTCCGGGGAGGCGCGAGACCGAGCGAGGGGTGTGGAGGTGGAGCCGGTCGTAACGGGTCCGCCAGGGCGCCCCCACCTGGTCCTCGCCCTCGACGATCTCGAACTCGAGCCCGCGCCGCCGCAGCTGAGCGGCGGTCGCCAGTCCCGCCGCGGAGGCGCCGATTACCAATGTGTCTGTCTCGCGCGTCATCGCCTGCGTCCTCGCCTCCGAGGGTGCAGGCGGGATCGCCGGCTGTCAATGGGAAGGATCGGACTCGGTCCAACCCTCCAGGAGCAGGAGGTCGAGCTTGGCCAGACGTTCGGGATCGGCAATGAGGTCGATCCTCGCGATTCGTTCGCCGGCGAGGGTGAACGAATAGATCACACGCGGCCGGCCGCCGACGACCCAGGCCAGGGCCGGCCGGCCGTCGAGCAGCGCCGGTGTGCCGCCGCCCGCCCATCGGGCCAGGGTGCCGACGGCCGAAGCTCCTCGCACCTCGTGGGGCGCGCCCATCGTCACCGCCGTCCGGTCGCCGCGGAGAACGACGTCCGGATCGAGCACGGTCAGCAACCTTTCGAAGTCGCGCTCCCGGGCGGCGGTGAGGAAGGCCTCGACCAGCGTCGCCTGCCGGAGCCGGTCCCCCTCCCGCCCCTCCTGGTCCTGCCGCACGCGGCGGCGCGCCCGGCTGGCCAGCTGTCGCACCGCCGGCTCCTCGCGTCCCAGGATGGGCCCGATCTCCGCGAACGGGACCGCGAAGACGTCGTGGAGGACGAACGCCACCCGCTCGGCCGGAGTCAGGCTGTCGAGGACGACCAGCATGGCGAGCCCGATCGAGTCGGCGAGGACGGCCTCCTCCTCCGGGTCCGGGCCTTGGCTTACCGCGGTCGCCGCGGGGCCCTCCAGGTCGAGCGACACCTCGGCGTGGGACCTCCGCCGCTCGAGGACATTGAGACAGACGCGCGAGACGGTGGTCGTCAGCCAGCCGCCCAGGTTCTCGATCGCTCCCGCGTCCGACCGGCTCAGCCGCAGCCACGCCTCCTGCACCGCGTCGTCGGCCTCGGTCGACGAGCCGAGCATCCGCCGGGCGACCGCCGTCAGCCGCGGCCGCTGCTCCTCGAAGCGCGCCGCCAGCCAGTCGGGTCCCCCGGGGTCACGTCTTAGGCTTGTCATCGGTCATTCCTCTTGACCGGCAGGAACGTGCCGATGTGACTGATCTACACCGATCTGGAGGACGAGCGGAATGAGCGACATGAGTACGGATCTGATTCTGGTGACCGGAGGGACGGGCACGCTCGGGAGGGAGGTGGTCGACCGGCTGCGGACGGCGGGACGGCAGGTCCGCGTCTTGAGCCGGCACCAGCGTCTGGAGGCCGGCGGCGTTGAGTACGTGGCGGGGGACCTGGGTACCGGCGAGGGCATTCCGGCAGCGGTGGAGGGGGCGGCGATCATCGTCCACTGCGCGGGCACCGGGACGAGTGACGCGCGGCTGACGCAGCGGCTGGTCGACGCGGCTCGGGCGGCCGGGTCCCCGCATCTGGTCTTCATCTCCGTGGTGGGCGCGGACCGCCTGCCCGGCGATCGCGGCCTTTCCCGTCTGATCTTTCGCTACTTCGACGAGAAGCTGGCTGCCGAACGGGTGGTCGCCGGGTCGGGCCTGCCCTGGACGACGCTGCGCGCGACGCAGTTCCACTCCCTCATCTTCATGGTGACGGGGATGCTGGCCATGCTTCCGATCGCGCTCATCCCGGCCGGCTTCCGGTTCCAGCCGGTGGCAGCGGCCGAGGTCGCTGAGCGACTGGTCGAGCTTGCGCTGGGCGCGCCGCAGGGGCTGGTGGACGAGATGGGCGGTCCCCAGGTGCTCACGACGCGGGAGCTGTTCGCGAGCTACATCGCCGCCACCGGCCGCCGCCGCCGCCCCGTCGTCTCGGTGCCGATTCCGGGCCGGGGCGCACGCGCGGCCCGGGAAGGCGCCAACCTCTGCCCCGACCACGCGGCCGGCCGGCAGACGTGGGCGGAGTTCCTCGCCACTCAGGGCCGGCCCGTCACCGCACCCGCGCCGGCCTGAGCGGCCGCCAGAAAGGCCGCCGACACTCTGGCGTTTCTAGGGCCCGGTCACCGGGCCGACTACGCCGGGTCGTTGCGCGCCATCTGCGCCTCCCGCAGTTCCGCGTGCATCTCCCATGGCGCCCGCGGCAGCACGTGGCCGGTCTCGAGCAGGGACTTGAGGTTCGCGAACACTGCGGGCCAGCCGGCGCCGACCGCCTCCAGGTCCTCCCGGGTGCGGAGGTTCTCGTGGGTGACCGTGAGCCTGACGATCTCGTGGTAGGGCTCGATCTCGAAGGTGACGACGGTGGGATCGTCCGGGTGCGGATCGGCGGGAGCGTCGAACGTGATGACGAGCCGGTGCGGCGGGTCTGAGGTGAGCACGGTACCGACCACATCTGCGATCCCAGAGCCATCGACCCGCTGATGCTCCCAGCGCGAGCCGGGCCCCCAATCGGAGACGTTGCGGTGACCCCAGTACCGCGCGGTGAGGTCCTCGTCGGTGAGCGCCTCCCAGACCCGCTCCGGCGTGGCTTCGATGTAGGTGACGTAGCGATAGGCCGGTCGGTCGCTCATGGCTTCCTCCTGTTCAGGTTGTTGTTCTCGCCGCGCGTGCGCTTCGGCTCGCTGTTTGACGGCGCTCAGCGCGCGGAGGCGGGGACGCTCGAACCGCTCGATCCAACGCTCCTGCAGCTCCCAGAGCGGGACCGGGTTCAGGTAGTGCAGCTTTTCCCGTCCGCGCCGCGTGGTCGTGACCAGATTGGCCACCTCCAGTACGGCGAGGTGCTGACTCGCCGACTGCCGGGCCATCGCCAGCGGCCCGCTCAGCTCACCCAGCGTCAGCCCCTCCCGCTCGCGCAGCCGGTCGAGAAGAGCACGGCGGGTGGGGTCGGCCAGGGCCCGGAACACCGCGTCGCCGTCGTCCACCAGAAACATTATGCAGGTATTTACCTGCATAATGTCAAAGGAGGGCGGAAAGTGACCTCGATGGGGGCCGACGATGTCGGCATGGCAACCTTCGCCGTCCTCACCGCCAAGGGGCCCAACTGGAACCACCGCATCGGGATCCGCGAACAGGCCGGCTGGACGGAGCACGCCGCGTTCGCGGACGGCCTGGTGGAGCAGGGCGTCACGGTGCTCGGCGGCCCTATCGAGACCGGCGCTCCGGAAGTGGTCGCCCTCCTCCTCGTCAACGGCCTGGACGAGCAGGGGGTTCGAGCCGCCTTCGCGCCCGACCCGTGGGCGGGCGCAGGCATCCTCCGGGTGAGAGACGTCTACCCCTGGACGCTCTGGCTGGATTCCCGCTGATGGGCCGGGGAATGCCATTCTTCTGGTGATGGTCTCGGTCGCGCAGGTGCTGGGGGTCGCGCTGGCCTCGATCGTCATCATCGTGGTTCCCGGCCCGGGGGTGCTCTTCATCGTCGGGCGAGCCCTCGCCTACGGTCGCCGGACCGCGGTTTTGACCGCGCTCGGACACAACGCCGGCAGCTACGTGGTCGCCGCTCTGGTCGCGTTCGGCCTGGGCGCGCTGGTCGAGCGTTCCGCCGCGGTGTTCCTGATCGTGAAGCTGGCCGGCGCCGCCTACCTCGCCTGGCTCGGGATCCAGGCGATCCGCCACCGGGCGCGCCTGGCGGACGCCCTGAACACGGCGGCCGAGGGCGGCGATCGCCATGCCCTGCGCAAGGGCTTCGTGATCGGGATCACCAACCCCAAGGCCTACATCCTCTTCGGCGCCATCCTGCCGCAGTTCGTCAACCGGTCCGCGGGAGACGTGACCCAGCAAATGCTCCTTTTGGCCCTGGTGCCGAACACGATCGGGCTGGTCACCGACAACCTGTGGGCCCTGTCGGCGGGGAGCTTCCGGTCTTGGTTCGCCCGCTCCCCGCGCCGGTTGCAGCTGGTCGGCGGGGCCGGGGGCCTAGCGATGATCGGGGTCGCGGTGACGGTCGTGCTCGCCAGACAGACCGACTGAGACCCGGCGCGGCCTCGAGTGTCCACACTCTGGCGTTGCCTCGACCGTCGCGACACGCGTCTCGCGGACAATATGGGCATCACTGTGGAAAGGACCGAGAAGACCGATCTCCGCCCCGCGGTCGACTGGGCTGAGGAGGGACTGGAGATCATCGACCAGACCCGCCTCCCGGCGGCCCTCGAGGTCCGCCGCCTGACCACCACCGACGCGGTGCGGGAAGCGATCGCCACCCTCGCCGTGAGGGGTGCCCCGGCGATCGGCGTGGCGGCCGCCTTCGGGCTGGTGGTGGCGCTGGACGAGGCACAACCCAAGGACGCCGGCGAGGCGCGCGACGTGCTGACCAGGGCAAGCAACCGGCTGGCGACGTCCCGACCCACCGCCGTCAACCTGAGCTGGGCCCTGGAGCGGGTACGGCGGCAGGCCGAGGGGGCGCCCACCGCGACCGAGATCCGCCGGCAAGCCCTGGAGGCGGCTCGGGAGATCCAGGCCGAGGACCGGGAGGCCTGCCGCCGGATCGGCGAGTTCGGACGCCGCGAGCTGGCAAGTGCGCGCCGGCTGCTCACCCACTGCAACACCGGGCGTCTGGCAACCGCGGGTTGGGGCACCGCGCTGGGGATCGTCTACGCCAAGGCAGCCGCCGGCGAACCCGTCGAGGTGCTGGCCTCGGAGAGCAGGCCGCTGCTCCAGGGCGCGCGCTTGACCGCCTGGGAGCTGGCCGACGCCGGGGTGCCGGTCACCCTGCTGGTGGACGGAGCCGCCGCCGCTGCCCTGGCCCGGGGCCGGGTGGACGCGGTGGTGGTCGGCTGCGACCGAGTGGCCAGAAACGGAGACGTGGCCAACAAGATCGGCACCTACACCCACGCTCTCACCGCGCGAGCGCACGGCGTCCCCTTCTACGTCGCGGGCCCTCTCTCGTCCTTTGACCCCGCGACCCCCAGCGGCGCCGAGATCACGATCGAGGAGCGGGCGCCCGAGGAGGTGCTGACCGCCGGCGGACAAGAGATCGCGGCCCGGGTGGCCGTGTTCAATCCCGCCTTCGACGTCACCCCGGCGGCCCTCATCACCGCCTTCGTCACCGAGGCCGGCATCCTGCGGCCGCCCTTCGAGAGCTCAATCGCCCGAGCGCTCGAAGACAATCGGAAGCGGTCCCCCACCTGATTGCCCCCTGGACTGACAGTAGGGCCGCGCGCGACTCCGCTCTACCTGATTCCGTTGGGTCTCCTGGTGTTCATGGGCGGTTTGACCTCGATCCGGCCGGTGGCCACCGCCGGGAGATCGGGTTGGAATGGCCGGAGGAGGCGCTGTTAGACTCCCCGTCATCTCCAATCGTTCGCTGTCTCAGCACGCCGGGAGCCGTTCGCGATGAGCGATCAGGGCCCGGATTCCCCATCCCAGCCTGAGCCGGAGCGCGTCCGCATCCGCGTGCGGAAGCGGCGCCGGGTGAAGGGCAGCGATGAGAGCGATCAGCAGCGGCATCACCACTCTCACCGGCGTCCGCGCCACCGGGGGCTCCGCATCGGCGCCGCGCTCGTCGCGACGGTCCTGCTCCTCATCGTCGTGTTCGGTGCCATCGGCGGCGTGGCGGGCTACCGCAGTGCCAAATCGCTCGAGGACCAGGTGGCGGCGCAGTTCGCGAGCGGGAAGGCTGACCTCGAGTCGGGCAAGACCCTGCTCAGTCAGGCGACCAGCCAGCGAAGCCCCACCGAGCTGGCGGCCGCGGAGGCGAAATTCACCTCCGCCCAAGCCCATTTCCTGGCCGCGGCGCAGCAGACCCGCCGCAGCCGGCTGGTACGTGAGGGGCAGGGCCTTCCGGTCCTTGGCCCCTATCTAGCCCCCCGAATAGAGGCGATCGATGAGCTCAGCGTGGCGGGAAGCTCGCTGGCGCAGGTCGCGCTGGGTGCCGCCCAGATCGACACCAAACTGATCGCTCCCCCCGCCGGAGCCTCCGCCCCGGCGCAGCTGGTGGATGCGCTGCAGTCGTCCACGCCCTACCTGAACCAGATCCAGTCCAGCCTGGGCGACGCCCAGCGCGCGCTCAATCGGGTGCAGCCCGCGGTCCTGCCCGCCGGCGACCGGGCCACCGTGAAGCAGCTGCGGAGCATCGTCGGCGGCGGCGTCACGGGCGTCGCCGAGCTTCGGACACTGCTGCCGGTCCTGGTCCAGATGCTGGGCATGAACGGGGCGCAGAGCTACCTGGTCGAGCAGGTGAACCCGGCTGAGCTGCGCGCCGGCGGCGGCTTCATCGGGAGCTTCTCGATCATGAAGGCCGACCAGGGGAAGATGACGGTCCCACTGAGCGAGGACACCGGGGTCACGGATGACGAGCCGCGGCTGCAGCCGGGGCAGGCCGGGTACGTCACCCCTCCCGGGCCGCTCCAGCAGTTCACGAACGATCAGAGCTGGATACTCGGGGACTCCAACTTCGACCCCTCGTTCGTACAGGACAGTCAGGCGGGAATGTATTTGCTCCAGCATGAGACCGGGATCCAGGTCCAGGGCGTGATCTCGATCGACCCCGAGGCCATCGCGGACCTGCTCAAGATCACGGGCCCCCAGCGAGTCCCGGACTGGAACGTGACCATCGACGCCTCCAACTTCGCCAACTACATCTTCCAGTTCGAGGACTCATCGAACGCGCCCGCCAACAAGAAGTCGTTCTTCGGTGAAGCCGCGGTGCCCATCATCTCCGCGCTGACCAGCCTGCCCGCAAGCCGGTGGCCGGACCTGATCTCGGTGCTCAACCAGGCCGCCACCCAGCGCGACCTCCAGGCCTACTTCACCAATCCACAGCTCGAGGCCGAGATGGACCGGGTCGGGTGGTCGGGCACCATCAACCCCAACGCGGCGTCCAACTTCCTCCTCGACACCGAGTCCAACTTCGGCAGCACCAAGGCGAATCACTTCGTTCAGCGGACCTACCACGTCGACCTGTCGGCGAGCGGGAATCAACTGGTACACAAGGTGACCGTCGACCTCAAAAACTCAGCGCCGGGCGGCTACGAAGGGGGCCAGGATTACAAGGCCTACGTCAGGGTCTACGTCCCCTCCAACGCCACGAACTTCAGCGTCGGGAACCTCACCCCAGACGAGATCGCGGACACCGCACAGCCGCCGGCCGGGCTCCAGATGAAAGACGGCTGGATCCTGGTCGGCGTCAACCAGCAGCTCGGGTACGGCACCGGGGCCTACACGTTTCAATATGACACGCCCTATGACGGCTCCACGCAGCAGATCTACTGGCAGAAGGAGCCGGGGACGGCGGGAGACGCTGTCGACCTCTCGTGGACGGTGGGCGCGCAGGCGTACACGGCGTCGACCACGCTGACGCAGGACAAGGTGATTACCCTAACGTCAGGGGGGATGACGGTGTCAGACGGACACGCCGCCACCGCAGAGTTGCCCTCGCTCGGTTTCTAACACGTCCGCAACTCGTCCCGGACGTGTTACCGTGTGTCGCAGGCTGTCGGCAGTCAGGATTAACACCAGCTGGGGTGAGGTATGCGGATACTGGTTCTCGGAGGCGACGGGTACCTGGGGTGGCCCACCTCACTTCATTTGGCCGCCCGCGATCACCACGTTCTCGTCGTAGACAACTTCCTTCGACGCCGCTACCACCTCGAGCAGGGCACGGACAGCCTGACGCCGATTCGCTCACTGCAGGAACGGGTCGCGGTCTGGAACACGCTCCCGGATGTGACACCAGTCGACTTCCGCATCGGGGATATCACTGACGGGCTGTTCATCGACCGCGTCATCGAAGAGTTCCGGCCCGAGGCGATCATCCACTACGGGGAGCAGCCCAGCGCCCCCTATTCGATGATCGACCGCGAGCACGCGGTATTCACGCAGGTGAATAACGTGGTCGGGACCCTTAACGTCCTCTTCGCGATGCGCGCTCACGTACCGGACTGCCACCTGGTGAAGCTGGGTTCGATGGGCGAATACGGCACTCCAAACATCGACATTGAGGAGGGCTACCTCGAGGTCGAGCACAAGGGCCGCAAGGACCGACTGCCCTACCCCAAACAACCAGGCTCGCTATACCACCTCTCGAAGGTCCACGACAGCCACAACATCATGTTCGCGTGTCGCACCTGGGGCCTTCGCTCGACAGACCTCAACCAGGGTGTGGTTTACGGCATCGAAACCGACGAGACTTCGCGCGACGAACGGCTCATCACGCGCTTCGATTACGACGAGAGCTTCGGGACAGCGCTCAACCGCTTCTGTGTCCAGGCGATCATCGGTCACCCGCTGACCGTGTACGGCAAGGGCGGCCAGACGCGCGGCTTCCTCAACATCCGCGACACCCTGCAGTGCCTCGAGCTCACTGTCACCAACCCGCCGCCGGCCGGCGAGTTCCGGGTCTTCAATCAATTCACCGAGCAGTTCTCGGTCTCCCAACTGGCCAGGCTGGTGGCGGAGGCGGGAGCCGAGCTCGAGATCCCGGTGTCGATACACTCGATCCCCGACCCTCGGGTCGAGAAGGAAGAGCACTACTACAACGCGGTGCACACCGGGCTCCTGGACCTGGGGTTGAAGCCTCACCTCCTCTCAGACGAGCTGGTGCGGTCGATGCTGACGATCATCGGCACCTATCGCGACCGCGTGGTCCGGGACCGGATCGTCCCCCGCATCACGTGGCGCGGGCCCGTCCGCGAGAAGGAACCGGTTGGGTGATCGGGCGGCCGCGCCGGCGGATCGCCGGACCTCGGGACGCCCCGCTCCGCGCACCGCCGGCGGTATGAACACCCGCGGCGATACGCTGGCGGAGCTCGGTCAGGATTGCCGCATCGACCCGGGGGCGATCGTGGGCCTGATGGTCGAAGGCGCCGAGGGACCGGCGGTACTTGGCGACGGCGCGGTGGTCCGGGCCGGGTCGATCATCTACGGAGACGTGCGCGCGGGCCGGCGGTTCCGGACCGGACATCACGTTCTGATCCGAAGTCACACCGTCCTGGGCGACGACGTCCTGGTCGGCACCGGCTCGATCATCGACGGGGAGGTCGAGATCGGCTCGCAGGTCAAGATCGAGACCGCCGTCTACATCCCGAACCAAATGGCGCCTGACAATCGAGTCGTGGGACTCCCTTGGGGCTCATTGCGCCATGCGCCTCGGTACCGCACCCGACAAGCGCGTCAACCCTCCGGTTGCCAAGGGGTACCGATGCTCGACAAGGTGCCGATAGGGCCGGGAGGTCTTCAAGAGAAATCGGAGACGTCCATCGTTCCGTGTGATGGAGATACGCTGCATGCTGTACCTGCCGAGGGGTAATGGCTTTGGGACGATAACCCCATATCCGCGCACATACCCAGAGCTACCCACGACCTCCAACGCCCGATGATCGAACTGCCCGAACGGGTAGGCGAAGGACTCGATCTGCCGTCCGACCTCGTCCTCGAGGCGGCGCTTGGAGTCACGGATTTCCTCGACCAGCCGCGCCTCACTGAGGTCGTTGAGCACGGGGTGGGTTATCGTGTGGGATCCGATTTGGAAGCCCGCCTCCGCCAGCTTGCGAATCTGCGACCAACTAAGCACCTTAAGCCCCTCGGGGGTGGAACCTCGGTCGGCGTAGGAGGTGACCACGAAGATGGTGGCGCCCAAGCCCAAGGGCGCGAGCACATTCATGGCCGCCTCGTAAACATCGAGAATCCCGTCATCGAACGTGAAGTGAACGTCCTCAGTGTCCCGCAAACGAGGTGCTTCCCGTTGCGCGCGGGGACCCGAACGGCTGCCGTATCTCGCCACCTTCTCGGCCTGCCACCTGAAGTCGCCTTGGTCCACCGCAAGAGGTCGCGTGCGAGAGCTGACGCTGTGGTACAGCAACGTCAAGTTATCGGGTGCCATCAGCCGGTCGTTGCCATAGTGAACGGAACGCCTTCTTTCCTGCGGACGGATCCCGCCAGCACCGGCGAAACCCCAAATGGTTCAATCTCCAATCGACGAATCCCTCGATCTGAAAACGTGTTGGCGCCAGTTTTCGACGAGTCGCCAGCGCCATGAACGGGCTCGCTATATGGACAGGGGACCGAAAGGACAACGGGTCTTGAAGCACCCGCCCTAACTTGGGCGACTCGATGTAGAGATAACCACCAGGACGCACGATCGGAAGCAGATCCCGCAGCAACCTCCACTCGTTCCTAGCGTAGTAAAGACTCAGTCGGCAAACAACGAGATCGAAAGAGTTGGGGGGATACTTCACCGTCATCAGGTCCTCGACACGGTAATCCACCGCACTGAATTCCCGTTCCCGATGGATCTCCCCAGCCAGTGTTCGAAAGACCTCGGAACGATCGTGCCATGTCAAGGACCGTATTCCAAAGTCACGAAGGACGAGACCCCAGATGCCTGGCCCAGCTCCCAGATCGAGCACGTCCATCCCGGAGAGATCCACTCCCCAGGACCGCAGGCGATCGTGGTATGTCCCCTCTTCCATGTGCGCCAACTCTTCCGAGGCATACCAACGTGCGTACTCCTCCTCTCGTACCACGCTTCTACCAGGCATGTGGCCCTACCTCCCGAGATAGGAGTTGCCAACGCCGTAACCTGGGCGCCTGCCGGCGATATAACATATGTGCGTATGGAGTCCCAACCAGCACAGAGCGTATTATGCCGTGGATGGCGCTCGCTGTGGGAGACGGCGGCTGTCAGTGAGGGGGCATGTGGTTCGTGCTGGCTTCGATGTATCCGCTCGGTGCGGGAACCACCGAGCATTCTCCCAGCCGTGGTTCCGCGCCGTTGAACGTACGCTGGCCATCCGCCGCCGCTTTGCGGGCCGGCCTCCGTCCGAATGTCGTCGTTCACTTGTTCCGCGAAAGTCGCCGGCCTTTCTGGCGTGTTAGCTTTGGTCGCCGCAGGATCACTGCGGGGCGTGAGCAAAATGACAGAACCGTACTTGCCCGAGCAGATCGAAAGCGCGTCGCCCGCGGCCGCCGTCCAACCCCCCGAGAAGGTTTCGGCAAGTGCGACGAGGCGAGGCGTTGTCGGTTCCCCCTAGCGCACTTCCGACGGAATGGGCACGCAAGATGACAACTCGCGACGATACCCAGGTAGAGCTCGGCGAGGAGTGCCGAATCGACCCAGGCGCGGTCGTCGGCCTCATGACCGAAGGTGCCGACCGGCCGGCGGTGCTTGGCGACGGTTCGGTAGTTCGGGCTGGATCGATCATCTATGGGGACGTCCGCTGCGGCCGGCGCTTTAGAACCGGGCACCATGTCCTGATCCGGAGTCGCACGGTGGTGGGTGACGACGTTCTCGTCGGCACCGGGACGGTTATCGACGGGGACGTCGAGATCGGGTCGCAGGTCAAGATTGAGACGGGTGTCTACATCCCGACCCACGTACGGATCGGATGTCGTGTCTTCCTTGGGCCCCGCGCGACACTCACCAATGACCGCTATCCTCTCCGCCGGCGCGCGGACTACACACCAGAGGGCGTGATACTCGAGGATGACGTCACGATCGGTGCAGGCGCTATTCTCCTTCCCGGCGTGCGCGTTGGAAGAGGATCTTTTGTTGCGGCGGGTACGGTGGTCACGAAGAACGTCCCAGACTGGTCGCTGGTGGTCGGCAACCCAGGGCGGATCACTCCGCTGCCCGAACGGCTGCATGAGGAGAATCGACCACGACGATGGTGAAAGTCGGAGTCATCGGGTGCGGCCGCATAGCGGAGCGCCATGTGGAGGCATACCGGCGGCTTGGGGCGAGCGTCGTTGTCGCCGACCATGTCCCCGAATTGGCCCAGCGGTTGGCCGAGCGGTTCGGCGTCGATCTGGCATGCCGGCCAGAGCACCTCCTGGGCGACGAGCGCACAGAGGTAATCGACGTCTGCGTGCCCACGCCCGCCCACGCCGCCCTCGTCAAGGAAGGACTCGCAGCAGGTAAGCACGTCTTCTGCGAGAAGCCTCTGTGCTCCTCGCTCGCCGAGGCCGAGGACATAGAGCGCGCGCAGCAGCGCAGCGGCAAGCAGGTGATGGTGGGCTACCTATACCGGTTCCACCCCGCCTACCAGTACGCGAAAGACATCCTCTCGGAGGGGGCCATAGGCGACCCTCACCTGGGGATCTTCCGGCTCGGTGGTCGCGGCAGCACGAGAGCGTGGAAGCACGAGGCGAGAGCCGGTGGTGGGGCCACTCTTGAGATGCTGGTCCATATGCTCGACATCGCTCAGTGGCTGCTGGGGCCGTTGAGTAACCCGGAGCTGCTGGTCAGGAAGGTATTGCTGCCGCATCGCCGCATCGCCGGAGATCAGGTAAACGCGACCGCCGAAGACTATGTGGTAGCGCGATTTACCGGCGGCTCCGCCGAAGTCCTGTGTGAGGCAGACCTGGCCACCCCCTCTTATGTGAATCTCGCGGAGATCCATGGCGACAATGGAAGCCTGCTCACCAGCATCCAGGCCCACCTGCCGACCGTTCTCTACTGCAGCCAGGCGCGCGGCATCCACGATATTGGAAACGACATCCGACACTTTCCGCCGGTGAACCTGTTCGAGCTCGAGTTGAAGCATTTTCTGGACACAGTCCAATCCGGCGAAACAAGCGCCGACTCGGTCGAGGACTCGAAGCGGCTTGTGTCGCTGATTCAGCGACTCCACCCGGCATTCGCAACTACTGCGCCGTGACCGACTGGACGACGACGGCAAGATCTTCGAGCTCGACCCGGAGGAAGGCTACGTCGCGGGCCGTGACCGCCCAGCCCGGGACGTCCGCCACCGTGAATCTTCAGAGAGTTGCCGCATGCGGGTCCTAGTTACAGGTGGCTGCGGATTTATCGGTGCGACGCTGGTGCCGCTACTCCTCGCGGAGGGATGGGAGGTTGTCGTGCTCGACGACCTAAGCATCGGCAATGTCGAACGGATCCCGACCGACGCCTGGGTGATCAAGGGATCGACCACCGACGCCGACGCCGTGGCCAATGCGGTTCGCGATGTTGACGCGGTGGTCCACCTGGCCGCGCTCGCATCCGTGCTGGATTCAGTGCGCAACCCGGTGCCGAGTTTCGAAATCAATGTTCGGGGCACTTTGACCGTTTTGCAGGAGTCTGTCGCTGCTTCTGTAGGCTGCTTCGTCTTCGCCTCATCCAACGCGGCGGTTGGTGAACATGAGCCGCCCATTGACGAGGGGCTTCCAGTGCGTCCGGCCTCGCCGTACGGCGCATCGAAAGCGGCCGGAGAGGCGTACTGCGCAGCATTCTCACAAGTCCATTCGATTCGAACCGTGTCCCTCCGATTCGCGAACGCCTACGGCCCCCACTTCGAGAGCAAGACCAGCGTGATTCCGAAGTTCTTTCGTGCCTTAGCGCAGGGGGACCCGATCACTGTCTACGGCGACGGACGGCAGAGTCGAGACTTTGTCCACGTGGACGACGTGTCGGCGGCGATCGTCGGCGCTGTTCTACATGAGCGGGCGAAGGGGCTTTTCCAGGTCGCGACGGGCGTTGAGACCAGCGTGACCGACCTTGTCCGGCTGATGCAGGAGACGACCGGAATCGAACCTTTGGTGCGCCACCTGCCGCAACCGCCAGGTGAGATCAGTAAGAACTACTCCCGCATCGACCGTGCGCGCAAGGAGCTTGAGTACACGCCGACGGTGGATGTCAGGACAGGCCTTGCCCGAACCTGGGAATGGTTCGTGGCGTCGCAGGCGCACCCCTCCTCGCCCGGACTTGGAGCAGGTGACGAATGATCCAACTTTGCCCCCTGGGCCCGGATCGGCATCGAGAGACGACGGAGCCGTTGTCACCGTTGGGAAACTGCTCGCCGCCGGCAGGGTCTCTGCGCGGGGGCCTTGCCCAGCCGTGCCGTGGGCTCGTTGGCTCCCCAGCCGTCCAGCGTGAGGCGGCGGTCTCGGTCGATGCCCAGGTGGACAGCTGCAGGAGCGGCGACCATGCTGCAACCTGACCGCTCAAGCCTCAGTGGCGTGCTGCAGCGCGCGCCGCGATCCTGGGTGGGCCTTGTCGTCCTGCTGTTCGGAAGCACCTTCCTCCTTGGCATCGGCTCGGCGCTGCTTCCCGGTCAGGTCGCGTTCGCGCTGGCAGGAGCCATTGCAATGGTCATCGTCGCGGTTGTGGTGCCGGAACGCTGGCTGACATATCTGCTCCTGATCAGCGTCGTCTTCGGGTTTGTTCCGATCTCAGATATCCGTGGATATCAGATCGAACTCGAGTACCCGTTGGTGCTGGTGGCGTTTCTCCGCGTCCTCCTCAATGGGCATCTTGCCGAGGGGCTTCGCAGCCAGGGCTGGCGTCCGTTACTGTTGACGAGCGCCGCCCTGTTTGCCTCGACTTCCATCAGTGTGGTGCACGCAGTTATCTCGCCGGATCCCAGGCTGAGTGCATTGCAGGTGCTGATCGCATACGGAAAGTGGTTGGCGCCCTTCCTCTTCCTGCCTGTCGTGGTCGCGGACACCCGCCAGGGCCGCCCTGCCCTGGCGAGGCCGCTGCTCGTCTGTCTCCTGCTCACGGTGCTCGCAGACTCCGCGGCCACACTCCTGGCCAGCGCTGGCGACATCGGATCCCTGCTGACGCAGGCTGCGTCCCGCCTCTCCTTCAACGCGAACATCGGAGCCAACCGAACTGGTGTGATCGCCGCCATCGCGTTCATGTCCGCCCTCGGGCTGGCGACAATAGGGTGGCGCCCACGGCTCGTTCTACTCAGCCTCCCCGTGCTCGCGGCGGTGTTGTACTTTTCCGGCTCGCGGGAGGCGCTGGTCACACTCGCTATCGTTCGTTCTCATCTACGTGATTCGCATTCGACCGAGGCGCCTCCAACTGACAGTGCTCGCCTGGGTTCTGGTTTTGGGCCTGGTCATGGGCATTACGATCGCTGTCGCTCCGAACCTCGTTCCACAGTCGCTGTTGCGAACGCCGAACTACCTTTTCACCCTGCCCACGGGCACCATCCTCGGGGTCCCAATCCCCGGGTCGCTCGCGCTTCGCCTGTACCTCAACCTGAGCGGCATCCTGATCTTCGCGCACAACCCATTGCTGGGCCTCGGCTTCGACCACACGCTCAATATCATCACCTTCGCGGGGAATGGCGTCGTCATTGTCAACTCACCTTCGCACGACAGCTTCATCTCGGTCGCGGCTCAAAACGGCATCCTCGCGTTCCTGGCCCTCCTTGCCTTCACGGCCTACCTCCTGGTCCTTGCCTTCAGCTTCAACGAGCGCGACCGCCCGCGCGAGAGTTATCTGTCGATCCTCGCCTTGCAGAGCGCGGTCCTCGTCATCGTCGTCGACTCGCTAGCCACCGACTTCGTCTTCTACGACCCACGGGCGATGTTCATCCTGATGGCGGTCGTCGCCGCGATCCTCGACGAAGGGCGCCGCCACCGCGTCACCTCGAAGGTCCATCAACCGTCTCGATCTGCCGGGGATCCTCGACTGGACGCGGGTACGGTGAGGTGCGGCGCCGTGACCGGCATTCGCGTGCTGGAGAGCGGAGGGGTTCGGGCGACGATCACGGACCTGAACCAGGAACGTCGCCGTGTGGAGATCGAGCCACTCGACCCCTCGGTGTTGGTGCCGTTCACGAGTTGCACGACGTCTCTTCCCACCGACGTGATCGAAAGATTCCTGGAGCAAAAGGGCGGGAACGTCTGCGATGAGTTAAGGAGAGGGGAGGATCCGGACTACCTCGAGGCCGATCTCCGAGTGGCACTGTTGTCATACGTGCCCCCCGACCGCCTGGCAGGGGCGAGGATCCTAGATTTCGGCAGCGGCGCCGGCGCGTCGACGATGATCCTGGCCCGGATGTTCCCGAGCGCCGAGATCACGACGGTTGAGCTCGATCCCAGCCTCGTCGATTTATCCCGCCTTCGGTTGTCCAGCTTAGGGATCGTCAACGTGCGCTTCCTCGTGTCGCCCGGCCCGAGCCGGTTACCAGATGGACTGGGGACGTTCGACTACGTGACCCTGTGCGCCGTTTGGGAGCACATGCTTCCAGCGGAGCGTGAGGTCCTTCTGCCGCAGCTCTGGCGGACTTTGAGGCCAAGGGGCGCGCTGCTGCTCAATCAGACCCCGCACCGGTTCAGCCCCGTCGAGTCTCATACCACAGGCCTCCCGGGAATAAACTACCTTCCCGCCCGGCTCGTCCGACCCATCGCTAACCGGTACGGGCGGCAAAAGGGAAGCCGGCAGCCGTGGCAGTCCCTGCTCCGGAAGGGCATCCGAGGGGGTCGGGTCGGGGAGATCCTCTGCATACTCCGGCGGGCCGACGCCGGGTGTCCCGAGTTGCTGCGTCCGCTGGCTAGGGGTCGCCGCGACCTGGTGGACGTTTGGTACGACGCTTCCGATCGGACCGGGCGAAGTGCTCGCAAGCGGGTCGCCCGCGCCGTCTTCAAGGGCGCCAACGCTGTGTTTCGGACCGACTTCGCTCCTTACCTCGCGATCGCGATCGAGCGTTCACCAGGGCCATCGGGGACTCCGTGAAGATCACCTTCTTCGTGAGTCAGCCCGGCTCCTGGGACGGGTCCTCCTACTGGTTTCAGCACCTGAACCTTATTGACTTCTTCGATGTCGTCGGCCATCGAACCGATCCCGAGCGCGTCGATCTCTGCGTTCCGATCCAGTCCGGCCAGGGGCCTGGAACTCGATGGATTCCGGTTTCCTCACACATCGTGAGAATGCCGTTCTGGGCGAGCGAAGCTGACCTCCTGAGACGCCTTGCCGCTTCTCATTCCTCGCTTCGTGAACGCGGCGCTCCCCAGCATCCGGTCGGCGGACGTCGTCGGGGCCACGCTCCCCGGCCTGACCGGATCCCTCTTCCTCACGATCGCGCAGGTCTGTGCGAAAAAGACGTTCGCGATCATCCGAGGAGTGCCAGAGGAGGAACCCTGCGGCGCTCGCAGACCAGTCGCGTCGGGAGAATTCTCTTCCCGGCGTTAATGACACCTCTGGAGACCTACGGGGCACTTCTCGTCCGCAGAGGGACCGAATGCCTCCCGATCGCGTCAGGGCTGGAACGCCAGCTGGGAGCCTGCCGGAGCACGGTCGTGACACCTGTTCTGGCGCCCGCCTTCCGGCTCGCGGCCCCACGAGCCCCCCACGTCGACGATCGCGTCCGCCTGCTGTACGTGGGGAGTCTCTCGGGAGAGAAGAACCTCGATCTCCTGATCAGGTCGCTGAAGCTGCTGGAGGACGAGCCCTCCTGGATCTTGACCATCGCCGGCTCCGGACCTGAGGACCGATCCCTCCGGGCGCTCGTCGCCCGTCTGCAGTTGGATGCGCGCATCACATTCCTCGGCTCCGTCGACCACGGCAAGAGCTTGCGGCAGGTCTACCTCGCACATGAGGTGTTCGTATTGCCGAGCTCCACCGAAGGCGCATCTCAAGCGCTGGCTGAGGCCATGGGCATGGGGCTGTGTCCGGTGGTGTCGAAGGTCGGCGGAATGCAGGAGATGATCGGGGACCTGGCTCCAGATTCACTCCTCGCCGACCTGCATCCAGCCCAGGTCGCCTCCTGCCTCCAGGCCGTTCTCCAGGAGTGGAAGCCATACGCGAGGCAGATCCCGGCGAGCTTGGGAACTCAGCGAGCGTTTAACGTTTCGAGTCGGCGCCGAACAGCTGATGGGCATGTTGAACAGGCTAGTGGGCGGCGCTATCGCCGAGGAAGCGCAAACGTGACGGAGGCTGAGACCCAAACCTCGCTCGACACGCTGACCCATCGACCAAAGCGACTGCAGCGCATTGCAGTCTTCATCCGCTCGCCTCTGTTCCGGTCAGGCGAACGGCTATCGCACTACCGACCCGTTCCTGCTCATGCTCCCAGCAATACTCGACCGCGGTGTCCAGGTCGACGTCGTTGCTACTGTGCTCACCGCAGGCGATGGCGAACAAATCCTCGATTCGAGGCTTCGCGTGGTGCCGCTGACGGGGTACCGCTCCGGCTTGGAGCTTTACCTGACACGCGCGCCGGCCGTCGGTGCCTCCATGTGGCGGTCCATCCGGAGGCATCGCGACGAGTGGGACCTGATCTGGCTCGTCGACTTCGACATCTACACACCCCTCATCGCACACACGGCAAGCCTTTCTGGAGTTCCCACCTTTCTCTACCTGCGGAACCGCGGCGATCTCCTCCTCCACTGGCGCCACACTCACGGCGCGCGCGCGCCCGTCGCCGCTGTCATGAGGGCATGGTTTCGCCGGGCGATCCCGCGGATGACGCGAAGGATTCCAACCGTGGTGACCGGCTCAGCCTTGCCATCCGCTCTGGCACCGGCGGCCACGAAGAGTGCACATGTTCACATCTACACTCGTCCACGAACGAGATATCCGCAACCGTCGCATCTGCCCGACTTACAGAGACCGGAAGAGCGCTCTTCGTCGTCGGTCGCGTGCAATTTGCGAAAGGACTCCCGACGCTGGTCCAGGCGATCTCCACCCTGCGCGACGAGTGCCGCCTAAACATTCGGATGGTCGGACCGACTGTTCGCGAGCACGTCGCAGGAGTTGAAGGATCTGGCTCAGGAATCTCGGGATTGTCCGGATGCCTTGACTTTCGTTGGCGCAGTCCAGTTCGGTGATCATCTGTGGGACGAGTACGCGACCGCAGACGTCTTCGTCCACCCCTCCCTGACCGAAGGCACGCCCAAGCTCATGATCGAGGCCATGGCGGCTGGGCTTCCCGTGATCGCTTCCTACGTGGGGGGCATACCGGAGATGCTGGTGGACGGCCGCGACGGCACTGATGGTCCAGCCGGGGCGATCCGACGGACCTTGCCGCCGCACTCCGACGTGTCTTCTTCCGACGAGGCACTCGCGGAACGATTGAGTGAACAGGCGCGGGCGCGGGCACGCGACCCTAACGCTCGAACGTCAAATTGGACTCGCCTGCTGGCGCTTTCTCGCTGAGACCTTCTATCTGAATCTTCCGAATGGTGCCGCATCCTCAGCTCGCGCGTCGTACGATATCGACATTTTTTTTTTTTTTTTTTTTTTTTTTTTTTTTTTTTTTTTTTTTTTTTTTTTTTTTTTTTTTTTTTTTTTTTTTTTTTTTTTTTTTTTTTTTTTTTTTTTTTTTTTTTTTTTTTTTTTTTTTTTTTTTTTTTTTTTTTTTTTTTTTTTTTTTTTTTTTTTTTTTTTTTTTTTTTTTTTTTTTTATTTTTCACAACCAAAAAAAAATGTGGAGGAGACGTTTTCCAAACTATATACGGGCTCAACAATCAGACCAAATACGGACGATCGGGAAGGTAGTAATTTTTTTTTTTTTTTTTTTTTTTTTTTTTTTTTTTTTTTTTTTTTTTTTTTAAAAAAAAAATTCCTGTCGTGGTCGCGCCTCTTGTGCGGTCACCGCGGCGCCGGCGTCCTGCTGCGAGTAGCCTGACGTTGGCATGACCTGTGGGGCAGCCCCAAGACCAGTCCGCAGCGGCGTATGACTCTCGCGCCCTTTTGTCCCTGACAGAGGTGCCCGAACGCGAGACATCGACCGAGCAGCTCTCGTAGTTCAATCGGGCTCGCGTGAGCAGCTCCGCTCCAAACCTTGCTGAGGGGTTAACGACCCGATACCTGCGGTTCAACCGGAATGTGATCGTCAGCGTCCTGGCGCGAGGGCTAACACTCGTCACGGGCCTGATCGCCGCATCCGTCCTGGCGCGCGGCCTTGGCATCACGCTATTACGGGCTATGGGCGCTGGCAACGACCTTTATGAGCTACCTGGCCCTGGTGGATCTCGGGGTCAGCGGCGGACTCGTGAAGCTGGCCGGCGAGGCAAACGCCAGGGAGGATCGCGAGGCGCTCTCCAACTACACGGCGATCGCCGCAGCCTTCTACTCTGTCACTGGGACCGCCCTCGTCGGGCTCGTGTGTCTCCTACAGGGCCCACTGACGCGGCTCCTCGGGGTACCTCCGCCATTGCGCCCCGAAGCGGGATGGCTCTTCGTCACAGCGACCATCCTCCTCATGGTGAACAACCTGGTCGCCGTCTACCAGGGGACGGTGAGTCGATGAAGCGCTGCATCTGACCAGCATCGTGTCGTTGGCCACCGCGGCCGGCAACCTGGTGGCTGCGGTGGTGCTGGAGGGCGTACTGCAGCTTGGCGCGGAGGCGGTCTTCCTCGGTATGGTCGCCTCCACCGCTCTCACGGCCACATTTCAATAGGCGTGTATGGCGTCGTCTGCCGGCCGACCCATTGGCTTCCCCGCCGGGTCAGACGGACGTTCCGCTCGATGGCCAGATTCGGTGCCGGGATCCAGATCAGCTGGGTGGCAACGATCGTCAACAGCTCGATAGACAAGTTCATCCTTTCTGTATTCGTCGGACTTTCCGCGACCGCGATCTTCGACCTGGTGCACGGCCTTCCCTGCTCACCAGCTCGGTGTCCTGGCTGATCGCGACGGCGGCGTATCCGGCCCTCATCAGGGTGGCTGCTGACGACCGGCAGTCGGTGGTGCTTTTCACCGATTGGAGACCTACCAGCAGGTGGCCGGATGTGCGCTTGCGGGCATGCTGGTGGCGGTCGCGCGGCCGTTCATCGGTCTGTGGTTGGGGCCAAGCTTCGAGTCGGTCGTGCCCGTCTGCAGGTGCTGGCGATCGCGCGCTGCGGGCTCGTGCTGACCAATCTCTCGCAGGTCGCGCATTGGGCGAAGGGGATGACCCGCGACACCATGGTGTTCGCGATCGGCCGTCTCGCGCTTCACATAGCCTGCAGCGTCATTCTCGTCTG
Organism: Candidatus Dormiibacterota bacterium; assembly: GCA_963808785.1. Taxonomy (GTDB): domain Bacteria; phylum Chloroflexota; class Dormibacteria; order Dormibacterales; family Dormibacteraceae; genus CAVTSA01. Next base: position 284,186 of record CAWEGH010000009.1, read on the forward strand.
GAGGTTTGGCCTGCCTGGCGCGCTTATCGGCGCCGTTCTCGCGTTCTGGATTCCGTCCGCCTGGTTCGTGTACCGCACAGGCAAGGTCCTCGGGGTGCGGTCCGTCCGTGGGTCATGGAATTCGTCAAGGTGGTGATCGCGACCACCGGCGCGAGGTGCTGGCATTGTCGGCAGGGCTGATAATGGACCGCCTTCCTCTCGCCGACGTTGTGCGGTGGTTGATCGAAGGCGCCGCCTGCCTGGTCTTGTATGTTTTCCTTCTCGGAGCCTTCCTTGTTCTTTTGCGGGTGGTGAGGCTCAATGCCGTCCTGTCCTTCCTGAGAGCGTGGAGGGCGGCCGGAGCCCGTGAGCGGCTGGCGTGATCGGGCGGACGAAGTCGTGGCTCTCGGTACAGCCGTTGGTGCACGAAGTAACCATTGTTTGGTTTCCGGAATCGGGGCCGTTGGGTGCAACGACCCACTCGCCGCTCTGGGTTTAAGGCGAAGCCTCGAGCGGATCTGACCGTTACGAATGCGATCGACAATGGTGCTAATGCCTTCGGGGGGCGGTGCAGGCCTCTCCCTACGCTCACGTGGCAACGACGCTGCAGGGACGCCTTGGTCGTTGCTCGCGGCGGGGGCAACCGGCACCCGACGTATGTGGGACCCGTGTGAAGATCGCCTTCTTCGTTGCTCAACCGGGGTCCTGGGACGGATCGTCCTATCACTTCGAGCACCTCAACCTCATCGACTTCTTCACCGTAGTAGGCAGTCGCGACGACGTCGATTCGCTGGACCTCCTGCTACCCGTCCAGTCAGGCCGGGGGCCGGGGGCGCCTTGGACTCCCCCGAACGCGCGCGTGCGCGTCATCCCGCTTCCCTACTGGCCGACGAGGTCGACCTCATACATCGCGCCCCGCGATTGCTTTCCCGGGTTCTTCGCACAGCAGCCCCCGCCGTCCGCGATTCGGACATGGTGGGTACTACGCTGCCCGGGCTCACCGGAGCTGCGTTTCTCACACTGGCCCGTGCCTCGGGGCGACCTACATTCGCGCTCGTCCGTGGATTCCCTCGGCGTACCATCGCGACCGGGCGACGCCGTGGACTGACAAGGAGCGCGATGCTCGCGGCGATGCGACTCATGGAACTCTACGGAGCCTTGCTCGTCGCAACCGGGACCCTGTGTATACCGATGGCATCCGGCTGGAGCGCCAACTTATGGTTCGCGGCAAGCCAACAGTCGTGTCACCCGTGCTGGATCCCCTTTTTCGGCTCGAAGCGCCTCCCAGCGGTGATCGGTCCAATGGCCGGCGCCTCCTCTACGTCGGACGGCTCTCGGGGGAGAAGAACCTCGGTCCTTGCTTCGGCCATCAAGACGCTCGAGGCCGACCCGTCATGGACTATGACGGTGGCCAGATTGAGCACTTCAGGGCGAGCTCGAGGGCCTGACACGGACACTCGGGCTCGAATCGCGGGTGTCGTTTCTGGGCCGAGTAAACCACGATCAGGCCCTTCGCGAAGTCTATCTGAATCACGACCTATTCGTGATGCCCAGCCTTACCGAGGGCGCTCCGCGGGCGCTCGCAGAGGCGATGGGGATGGGATTGTGCCCCGTAGCGTCCGGAGTCGGAGGCATCCCCGAATGCTATGCCAAGGTACATGCGGATATCTGATCAGGAACCCAACTCCGGCCAGTATCGCCGACGTTATTCGATCAGCGTTGGCGGATTCGAGGGGGATCCGCATGCGAGCTCATAACGCCTGGGAACGCAGCCGGTCCTTTTCGTTTCCAGTGGCCGCCGAGGGCCTGATGGGATATTGGCTTCGCTCGAACGGCCTCAGGATGTCCTCTCCTGATACGGCTCATTCCGAAGCGGCAGACCCGGGCACTCTTCGTCGGGTCGCAGTATTCACGGCCGTACCCTTAGTTCGCACGCCCGAAGGCTATCGCACTGCTGCGACGTTCCAACACATCCTCCCAACTTGCTCGATCAAGGCATCAGCGTCGACCTCATCGCCCCCGTCCTGGACCACGGCAATCAGGCACAAGAGGTGGACGAGCGGGTGCGCATCATTCCTCTTGCCGGCTTCGATGGCGCGTTCCAGTTCTACCTGACCCGCGCGCCAGCCGTGCTCTGGTCACTACGACGCGCGTTCCGCGCCCACCATGCTGCGTGGGATGTGGTCTGGATCCTCGACGTCGATCCGTACGCTCAGGCTATTCACGCGATGTGCATACGGGCGGCGGTCCCTTCGTTCCTCTACCTGCGAGCCCGATACGACCTTCTTGTCCATTGGCAGCACGCGCGGGGTCTCCGAAAGGTCGCCGCATTTCTGTTCAAACGGTGGCTTCGCTACAAACTTCCTCAGATGGCCCGCACAACTCCGGTGGTCCTGACAGGATCGGAGCTTCGACAGGCCCTCGTCCCAGAGGCACGCCGCACCCACGTGTGGGTCTCGACGGTCGTCCGTGAGAAGGATCTGCGGGTAATCCCGCGAGCCTCACACCTCCAGGAACACAGAATTCTCGTGGTCGGTCGAGTCGCACCAGGGAAAGGCATCGCGGTGTTGCTGGAGGCGCTGGCGCTGCTCAAGAGCAAGGAACGCACCACCGTTCGCATCGTCGGACCAACGCTCGATTGGCACGTCGCCGAACTGCAGGGCCGCGCCTCCGCGCTCGGTCTGCAGGAGCGAGTCACGTTCACGGGGGCGATGCCCTACGGCCCCCGCATATGGGCGGAGTATCAGATGCTCAGATCTTCGCCCATCCGAGCCTCTCGGAAGGAACGCCGAAGGTGCTTGTGGAAGCGATGGCAGCTGGTCTGCCAATCGTCGCCTCCCGGGTGGGTGGCATTCCAGACATCGTCACCGAGGGCGAGAACGGTCTGCTCGTCCCACCTGGGGATCCCCAAGCCCTGGCCGCCGCGCTGGACACGATTCTGGGGCACCCCCAATGTGGCATTGAGTTGGCTCGACGGGCCCGTGAGCGCGCGCGCGAGTTCACACTCGAAGCACAAGTCGACCACTTGCTGCAATTCATTGAGAAGTGTTTCGGCCTGGCGCCACAACTGACCGGCCAGTGAACTCTGACCTTATGACGGGCGACGCCCCACGGCATAGACGTACGAGGAGAGCCGGCTGGAGTCGAGCCCCTTGCCGGTTCTCCGGTAAAGGCCGGTAAGCGTTCTGTCCACAGCGCGGCTGGCCGCCCACGCCAACCTCTTTTGCGGCCACGGCGATCTCCGATGTGCCGCAAGGAAATCCGGCACTCGGAGCGACCCAAAGTAACCCGCACGGACGTTCTCCAGGCCGAGCGAAGTATGTGCCTCGTGGAGATCTGCCGCCGACAGCACATTGTGCATCTGGTAGATGGTCACGTCGGTGACCCGACGCCAGGCACCAACCCAGCCCGCCATGTTCGGAACTATCGTCACGAGCCAGCCGCCGGGAGCGACCAAGCTGGCAATGGCGTACAGCGGGCGGTGGACGTTGTCAAAATGCTCGATGACCCCTCCGCTGAACACCACATCGAAGGAGCCTCTTGGAAACGGCGGTTGATGAAGGTCCGCGCACACTACGCGTTGTGGGACATGCTGAAGTTGGAGGTTCCGTCGCCCCACCATGCAGCCGCGAAGTGAGTAGTCGATGCCATACGACTCGTATCCAAAGGCATGCTCAAAGTACGCCAACCATTCGCAAGCGCCCGAGCCAATCTCCAGGAACCGCTTCTTACCAGGGGTCAGCACCATTCGGAAGACTGCGTCGAAGCATGCTCTCGTATAGTCCGTTCGTAGATCGATTCGGCTTGGCAGCGAGATGGAATCCCACCAGCCCGACCAGAACTCGGTGGTGGTCAGCCTTCCGTCGGTGTGACCATTGTCCGACATCTATCGAGCTCCCCGCGCCAACCGTTCCATAGGTATCAGGTCCTCGACACGATGCAACCTCGACGGGAGTGGCAAGAGAACTCTCAAGGTCGTTGCCCCGATCAATAGTTGCACCCCAGTAATCGCGGACGCATAAGACGGGGGCCGTGGACACACCGTGGCTTGCTCTGGAGTTGATGACGGATGCAACCGTGAGCCACGGATACTCGGAGCGGAACCGGGTGGTCCAGCAGCCTGTCCCGGACGATCCGGTTCAGTGCGACCTTCGCAAACCGCGCGACATGAAGCCTAAGACCGGCAACCGAGCAGCTTCCTTCACGGCCGGGCAACGTCTCTATCATGGATCCGCAACAACATACCGTAAATCAGCCTCGGGTTCGACGTGAATCGTGGTGATCGCGTACCGTGCTCGGGTGAGAACCTCCTGCGCCTGCTGTCCGGCTACGCCGTGAAGCTCTATGACCATTCGAGGCCTCAGCTCAGAGAGCACCTTCTCGGCGCCGTTGAGAATCTGGAGTTCCGCTCCCTCGGCGTCGATAAGCAATAGCGAAGGCGTCCTGAAGGTCGGCAGGAGGGCGTCGAGAGTGACTGCCTCGACCGGCCTTCCGACGGTTCCATTATCACCGAGTGCAACCGAAGTTTGACGACTATGCGTTCCACGAATCAGATGTGCGGCCCCGGCGTCTCCCAGTATGGCTTTCTCCACGATAGTCACGTCGGTCGCATCATTCAACGCGAGGTCTGCCGCAGCCGCCCCGCAGTGTCGGGGTCGGGTTCAATGGCGACCACACAGCCGGGGCCGCAAAGGCGTCGAAGGAGCAGCGTATGATATCCGATGTTGGCCCCAATTTCCCACGCCACATCTCCGGAATGGAGTCTCGCGAGCAGGGCCGTCTGAACCCAGGGCTCGCATGTCCCAAGCCAAAGGCCTTTCTCGGCTTGCATATCGAGCAGCAGTCGCGACCCCGCAATCGCGCCGGAGGTCACCTGCACCTCACGGAAGCCGGTGCCATAAGCAACATTCAGTGCGTGTCTTACGGGCCCAGCACCAGGGACGCGCATATATCCTGCTAACAACGGAGGAGGGCACGCGGCGGCCGATCCACTCAATGCCAGCCAGAACCCGCGAGGTCTCCGTCGGAGAGCCCATCGCAGGCGAGCATACCTGGGTGCCGACTGTGGTGCAACTCGCGCGTGTGCAAGCCGCGGGCCCGCACTGGCGGCGCGGGAACGGGCTCGGCGGGGCCACGCGCCTGAGTTCGGGCTGAGGGTAGGTCTTCGACTCCCTGGTTCCGAGTCGAGAAACGAGATGGCGTCGCGGTGCACGTCCGCCTGGTTTTTCCACCGCACTGCAAGGTCCTCGGTGAGGTCACCAGGACCTCCCAAGGCCCGGCGCTTTGGGTCCCGCCAAACAGCAGGCTCGGCGGGAGCGGGCCGGAGTCCACAGGGGTCGCGCGCTCAATACCCTGTTGTAGGGGTGTTCCCGCTCAGCGGACCACCTGCCCATCAAAACGTCATCGGCGAGGCCCGCCCATGAGAGGAGTGTCCGACCACAGGATGATCCCAATCGCTCGCGTCAATCTCTCAGAGCGAGAGATAGCGGCCGCAGTGGGCGTGCTGCGTTCGGGGAAACTACGCCAGGGTGCGGTGACGGCCGAGTTCGAGTGTCGGTTCGCGGCCGCCACGGGGGCAGCACACGCGGTCGCGGTCAGCAGCGGCACGGCAGCCCTTCACCTGGCCTGGTTGGCCCTGTTGAACCCGGGCGACGAAGTCTTGGTGCCGGCGTTCACCTTCGTCGCGACCGCGACCACAGTTCTGCTCGCGGGTGGGTGTCCCATCCTCTGCGATGTAGACCCGGTCACCTTCACCATCGATGTCGAGGACGCGCGCCGGCGGCTTACGCCCCGCACGGTCGCCATCGCACCCGTCCACCTCTACGGTCAGGCCTGCGACGTGGCGGCCCTCCAGAGACTCGCCGAAGACGCCCGCCTTCGCATTGTCTGGGACGCGGCTCAGGCGCACGGGACGACCTACCGAGGATTAGATGTGGGTTCCCTCGGCGATCTGGTCTGCTATAGCTTCTACCCGACAAAGAACATGACCACGGGCGAAGGGGGCATGATCACCACGGACGATGACCAGTTGGACCGCAAGCTGCGCCTCCTCCGAAGCCATGGCCAGGAGCGCAAGTACTACCACACGATCGTCGGCCTGAACTATCGGATGACGGATGTCCAGTCGGCCATCGGCCTCGTGCAGCTCGAGCGCCTCCCCGATCTCCTCCGCCGGCGCCGCGCGAACGCGCGCCGGCTGTCAGAGCTCTTGTCCTGCGTGGCCGGTATCGTGCCGCCGACCGAGCTTGCCGGGACGGAACACGCGTATCACCAGTACACGGTTGTGGTCGACGGAGGCCAGGACCGGTCGGCCCGAGACCGGGTTGCGTCGAAGTTGCTAGACCGGGGGGTCGAAACCGCGGTTCACTATCCCCATCCGCTCCACGAGCAACCGGTGCTGCGGCAAGAGGGCGAGCGGCCCCACCTGCCGATTTGCGAGCGTCTCTCCCAGACCGTGCTCTCCCTCCCCGTCCATCCTGACCTTTCACCCGAGGACGTCGAGACAATCGGACGCGCAGTTGAGCAATCGTTGAGAGCCGACTGACGCCCGGGCACGTTATAGTCGGGGCGCCGATGAAGGTCCTTCTCTTGACGCACTTCTTCCCTCCCGAGATCGGCCCCGCTCAGGGCCGACTCCTCGAGACCGCCCTCGACCTTAAAGCGGCCGGGCACGAGGTCCTCGTCCTGACTACCTTCCCGAACCATCCGAGCGGAGTCGTTCTGCCAGGCTATCGCGGAAAGCGGTTCCTGAGGGAGGAGATCGACGGTATAACGGTTGTCCGGTCCTGGCTCTACACATCCGGCAAGCGAGGTAGTGCTCATGTTTCTCTCAGCCATCTGTCGTTCGCCGCCAGTAGCCTGATCACTGCGATCCGGCTGGGTTTTCGACCCGACGTGATCGCGGTCGACATGCACCCGATCTTCCTCTGCCTGAGCGCCGTTGTCATGGGGCGCGCCTGGCGAGCACCTTATGTGCTTAACGCCTGCGATCTCATCCCGGAGCAGGCGGTCGCGTATGGCTTCGTGTCCAACCCGGTGGTGATCGCCGGCCTGCGGTGGATGGCCCGCTTCGTCTGCTCCGATGCGGCGATGATAGTTCCGTTCACGACCGGCCTCCTACAGATGCTGGAGGAGCGCGGCATCCCCTCCTCGCGCATGGAGCTCATCCATTACGGGGTGGACCAGGAGTTGTTTGCTCGGCGATCACTCTGGCGGCCATTGCCTCCCTCCGTCCCCTCGCGTCACCCTTCCGATTTCGTGGTGACGTACGCCGGTAACCTCGGCCAAGCCTATGCGCTGGACAGCGTCTTGGTCGCGGCCTCGCGGCTTCGTCGCGAGGAGCCGGGCTTGCGGCTCCTCTTCGTGGGCGGCGGCTCCGAGCGACCGCGCCTGGAAGAGCGCGCCCGGGAACTGGGCCTGGCCAACGTGCGGTTCACCGGCCAAATCCCGCGGGAATGCATGCCGGCGCTCTACGAATGCTCGGATATTTGCCTGGTCAGTCTTCGCAAGGCGGAGTTCGTGCGACGCGCCACCCTCTCTACGAAGGTGTTCGAGGGGATGGCCGCGGGGGTCCCGATCATCGTTGCGGGCGAAGGGGAGACCGCGGACCTTGTCCTGCAGGCCAACGCTGGGCTGGCCGTGCCACCCGAACAGCCCGACCGCCTTGCCGAGGCACTTAGGGAGCTGCGGGCGGACCCCGACCGCAGGAGGGAGATGGGCCTTAACGGACGGCGATTCGCTGAGCGGCGCTTCTCACGGGCACTTCGGAGCACTCGGTACGAGGCCGTCCTTCGACGCGCGGTTGGTCAAGGGGCCCGATTCGCCATTGCTGGCTGACCAACATCTGGCGTGGCAAGTCCCCACGCAGCGTCACACGCCCGGCCTCCCTCCACCACGCCTGTCTCGAGCCGGATATCCGTCGCGGGGCTGCTCAGATCTCGGAACGCCGTCAGGGTCCAGCCGTACCACGTCATCGCGGAGGCGCCTGCCCGGCAAAACGCTCCCGCCTGCTCGACCATCTGCTCGGTACTGGGCGCTACGACTACCGTTCCGTCCAGCCGATTGATGCCGCCCCACGCCTGTCCAATGCCGATCCAAGGCAGCTTCCCGAGCCCCGCGGATTCGAGCGAGGTCCGAATGGTCGAGAGGAGCGGGCCCATGCTCCAGTTGTACGTGGTGCTGGCGACAACCCCGGGCGGCGTCTGCGGTGCGCCGAAGACATAAATCCCCAACTCGTCGCAGCCGGTGGCGGTGACATCGCGGAGCAGGGCGGGATCGAAGCTGTACCCTCCACCTTTGGTGATGTAGGCTGCCACGCCGCAAATGGTGGGGCGCGACGGAGCATAGTGGTGCAGGATGTCGGCGATCTCGATCTCGATCTGCCGCAGGCTTCCAAAGTCGGTGCCGGGCTGGTCATCCAGGATCCAGTACCCCGTCACCAAGCTGTTGGCAGCGCTCGTCCGCGCGTACCCACGCACCGTAGCCATGAGCCGGTGTTCGGTCATCGCAGGTCCCGTTACGCCGTGGCAGTAACGTTTGATGCTCGGCGAGGGATTTTTTAGCAGACGTTGGCACTCATAGTCCAGAACCCAGCCCGAAACCCGACCACTGACCACGGTCATCCCCGACTGCGTGAGCTGCTTCCCGAGGCTGCTGCCCGACGGGGGCGGCGCATCATAGGAGTAATCGAGTCGTACTCCGGCTGTGGCGGCCGCACGCGCCTGAGCCGCCGTCCCGATGTTGAAGGCCCCCAACTGGTCGACAAGGGGGCGCGGAGGCGCAGCAGCGTCAGGTTGGCGCGACGGGCCGGATTGGTGGGAGCGGGTGTAACCCGAAGAGCCGCACGAGGCCGACAGCAGCGCCAGTGCCAGCAGCACGCAGGCGGCGGCGAGGCCGGCTCGTGCCCTCATCTTCCGAACCGATCACGGCCGTGAACCCGAGAGATGATGAGAGCCGCCACGCCGAAAGGATTCGGGCTGTCTACTCGCACTATGACGCGACACCCGCCGAACAAAGAAAACGCGATTCTGCCAATCGTGGCAACGCCGCGATCGTGCTCGAGCGCGACCGTCGCATAGCGCACGCCCTCTCTTCGACGTTTGGCGCCGAACTAGCAACGGTCCGCGTACTCGACGTTGGGTGCGGCCGCGGCGGGCTACTCGAATGGCTTCTCGGGCGGGGGGCGCGAGCTGAAAACCTGCACGGTATCGATCTCTTGGAGGACCGAATCGCGGACGCTCGCCGACTGCATGCCGGACTCGATCTGCGCTGCGCCGACGCTCGGCATATCCCGTTCCACGACGGTTCGCTGGACCTCCTCATCTGCAGCACCATCTTCTCATCCATCGTTGAGTCCGACGTCGCCGCCGCCGTCGCCGCAGAAGCCCGCCGGGTCCTCGCGCCAGGCGGCGCGGTCCTCTGGTACGACGTGCGCATGCCCAATCCGGGGAATCCAAACACGATCGCGATGACGCGCGTCCGGATCCGAAAGCTGTTCCCCGATCTACGTGACGAGCTACGACCGGCGACGCTACTTCCTCCGCTCGCGAGGAGGTTGGGGCCCCTCACCGGAGCGCTCTACCGGCCACTCGCTGCCGTTCCATTCCTCTGCAGCCATTACCTGGGGGTGCTACGGCGTGCGTGACACGTTTCTCAACTTCTCGCCTCCGACAATCGGCGAGGAGGAAATCGCGGAGGTCGTCGAGACCCTGCGCTCGGGTTGGATCACCACAGGGCCTCGGACGCATCGGTTCGAAGAGCAATTCGCGGAGTACATCGGCGCACCCGCTGCCCACGCTGTCAACTCGGGGACCGCGGCCATGCACATCGCGCTGGCGAGTGCCGGGGTCGGACATGGGGACCGCGTCATCACGACGCCGATGACATTCTCCTCGACCGCCCACGTGATCGAGCACCTGGGGGCGACTCCGGTCTTCGTCGACATAGACCCCGAGACGCTGAACATCGATCCCGAGCGCGTTGCCGCGGTGGCGACGACTGCCCGCGCCGTCCTCCCCGTACACCTCTACGGCCATCCCTGCGATATGCCGGCCTTGCTGGAGATTGCGGAGCGCAGCAGAGCGCTGGTGCTCGAAGATGCGGCCCATGCCCTCCCCGCCGCCGTGGGCGGACGGCGGATCGGTGCGCCCGCGGCGGACCACCCGAATGTCCTCAACCTGGTCGCATTCTCGTTTTACGCCACCAAGAACTTGACCACGGCTGAGGGTGGGATGCTGGTGGGCCCTCGCGAAATCGTGGATCGCGCCCGGGTGTGGAGCCTCCACGGGATGAGGCACGACGCTTTCGATCGCTATGCCGAGCACGGCAGCTGGTATTACGAGGTTGTCCTTCCGGGCTTCAAGTACAACCTGACCGACCTGCAAGCGGCTTTGGGACTGGTGCAGTTGCGCCGTCTACCCGAGATGCACGAGCGCCGCCTTCAGATCGCCAGGCGGTACCACACCGGGCTGGCCACGGTGGACGAGGTCGAGACGCCGCCCAGCCGTCCCAACGTCGAGCACGCCTGGCACCTGTATTCGCTGCGGCTGAACCTGGATCGCCTCAGGATCGATCGGTCCCGGTTCATCGAAGAGCTGCGGGCGCGGAACATCGGGACGAGCGTCCACTTCATCCCACTCCACTTGCAGCCGTATTACCGAGACCGGTACCAGCTGAGGCCCAGCGACTTTCCCGTGGCGACTCGCGAGTATCAACGGCTGATCTCACTTCCAATCCATCCGGGTATGAGTCAGCGGGACGTCGACGACGTTGTTGCCGCGGTGACTGAAGTAGCGCACCGACATAGCGGCGGATAGATCTAGGGACGTGCGGGAACGCTGAGCCGCCCGTCGTAGCGGGAAGGAGGTCGGCCGGCTCGATCACGCCCAGACGCGGAGGCGGTGACTCGTTTCAGGGAGCGGTCGCGGGACAGAACCTTCGATAGGTGGCCGAGTACAGCACGCTGAGCGATTCGGTGTCCGAAATAGCGCGACAGCATCGGGGCGGATAACATCTCGACCGTGGCGGGGAAGTAGAGCCGCCGGCATGCATACACGCTGCCCTATATCATGCCCGGGCAATTGTCCGTCCCTACCGATGCACCGTTGGCCACGAAGTACGACCAATCCATTGGCTGCCTTCAACCAGGCGAAGCTCAGGCCTGTCAAGTTTGCGTCGTATCTCATGTCGAACAGCTATCCCAGCGCCGCATCCCTCAAAGAGTGGATCCAGAGCCCTGGGATCTTCACAATTGGAGGCGACTTCGAAGTCGTGCCACGGCTCAGTAGCCTGGGCCAGCCAGAGGTTACGCTCGTCATCAATCCCAACCCGATGCACCGGAAGGGAGACGTAACGCAGACGCTGGGACGGTATCTCCTCGAGACATATGTCCCGATGATGATGCAGTCCACCGAGGTCGACGGTTTCTATGTAGACTCGCTTGGAAGCTGGGGGCGGTACTACAACTATCGACGGGAGCACTTTGCCTCGGAACGCGTCCCCCTCGCGCACGAGGACACTGTGCTGCAGCCGGGGATCCTGAACCACCGGTCGATCACCGAGTTCCTGTGGGCGCTACGAGACGAGATGAGCTCGGGGGGGAGGGTCGTGATGGGCAACGACGCGTCCGTACAGGTAGTCCCTCCTCTGATCGCCTCCAAGGTGCTGCCGTTCGCCTCCTTCGCGCTGGACATAGTGGCAGCGGAGGTGTCCGGGATCATTGGCACTACGGTCAACGCGGCGCTCTACCGCTGCCTCGCGTATCGCAAGCCGGTCATCTTCCTGGTCGAGGACGGCCTGTGGGAGCACATTGACCCCCTGACCCGTGACAACATCGAGAAGGTCAAAGTGCTAGAGAACCTGTTCCTCGCGTCCTTTCCGTTCGACTCGGCTGCCCGGGAACAAATCTCCATTACCGAGCGAGCTCCAGTACGTGGCGCTGGGCCAGAGGCTCGCCGCCGCCGGCTGGCAGCCTGTCACTGGTGCTTTGCTTGATAAGTCGCAGGTCTTAGTCGCGCGATACGGGTCGGGGCAGGAGACATATCTCGTCTTCTACAACACGAGCATCGAGTCTGCGAGCACCGCGATCTCGATTGACCGCAGCGCACCTGAGTTTCCCGCGATCGTTCGGGTTACCGAGGCCCTGAGCGTGGATGGAGCGGCGGCTTCTCTGCAGAGTGCTCTCCTGCACGGCGGCGTTGCGACCTTGGCGCCCCCCCAGTTGAGTGCGCTCCGGCTGAGCTGAATCTCTTACTCGGCGGACTCGGTTGCCGGCATGGCAGAGCCGAACAGTGGACGGGTCTCACGACTCCCCCCATCGTCGATGAGCTCGTGGCAGATTGCCAGCAGCCAGCGACGGGTTCCGTCCGGGTCGGACCTGTGCCCATCTTGCGACAACAGCCTGGAGAGTCGAGTGAGATCTTTGGCGGGACCACCCGCCCGCAGTCGCCAGATCATCGGGTGCGACGTCGCTTCGGCCTCCTCGCTCAGGAAGGTGAGCTCCTCGTGGATCTTCTCGCCCGGGCGCACTCCCGTGTAGACGATCTCGATGTCGACGCCCGGGCGCAGGCCGCGCATCCGGATCATCTTGCGCGCCAGGTCGTCGATGCGTATGCGCTCCCCCATCTCGAGCATGAAGATGTCACCGCCCCGGGTCAGCGTCGCCGCCTGCAGGATGAGGATCGCCGCCTCCGGTATCTCCATGAAGAATCGGGTCATGTCGGGGTGGGTGACGGTGACCGGGCCCCCGAGGTCGATCTGGCGGGCGAAGGTGGGGACCACGCTGCCCCGGCTCCCGAGCACGTTGCCGAACCGGACGGCCGTGCAGAGCATGCTCCCGCGAGCCCGCGCGGCCGCATCCAGGACCAGAGCCTCGGCGATGCGCTTCGAGGCCCCCATCGAGGATGTCGGGTTTACCGCTTTGTCGGTGGAGACGAGGACAAAGCGCGACACGTGGTGGCGGCGGGCCGCTGCGAGCAGCGTCCGGGTGCCGCCGATGTTCACCCGCACCACCTCCTCCGGGTATTCCTCCATCAGCGGGACGTGCTTGTAGGCGGCGGCGTGGAAGATGATGGAGGGTCGCCAGCGCGCGAGCGTGTGGTCGAGCTTGACCTCGTCGGTGACGTCGCCGACGACGGGCCGCACCTCACGTCCGGCGGTCCCCGAGCGCAGTTCGACGGTGAGATCGAAGAGTCCGCTCTCGTTGTTGTCGAGCAGGAGCAAGCGGGCAGGCCGGAAGCTGGCGACCTGACGGCAGAGCTCGGAACCGATCGAGCCGGCCGCCCCGGTCACCATCACGTTGGCTCCCTCCAGGATCTCCGCGCACGCCTTTCGGTCGACCTCGGCCGGACGCCGTCCGAGCAGGTCTCCGACGCCGATCTCGCGCAGCAGCGGGCCACTCGAGGACCGCACCTGGTCGACCAGGCTGGGCACGACCTTGACCTGCGCGTCGGTCGCCTGGCAGACGGTGACCAGGTCGCGGAGCGCCTCGCCCGGGATGTTGGCGATCGCGACCACCACCAGCTGGATGCCGCGCCGCCGCACGATCTCGGGCAGCACCATACGGCCGCCGAGCACCGGGAGCCCGTGGATCCGGAGCCCCCACTTCCGGGGGTCATCATCGATGAATCCGATCACGTGATAGGCGTTACCTTCGGGCAGGGTGACGAGCCTCCACGCGACGAAGTGCCCGGCGTCGCCGGCCCCGTAGATGAGCGTCGCCGTCGGCGTCGATGGGCTGCCCGGGCGGCGGCGCCAGGCGGCCCGCAAGATCCGGCCCCGGAACCGCGTCAGCACGATCCCCATGAAGGTGAAGAAGCCGCCGAGCACGACCACGCTCAGCGGCAGATCGCGAACGCCGAACACCAGGCCCGCCAGCAGGTCTCCCAGGACGGCGATCGCGGTCGCCACCAGGCAGACGTTGAGCACGAGCATGATCTCGCTGGCGGTCGCATAGCGCCAGATGCGCTGATTCAGGCCCCACACATGCTCGGTTGCCAGGTAGAGCAGGATGATCGGGACGATCACCACGTTCAGCGTCCCCAGCGCCTCCGCGCCGCCCGCACCGTGCAGGCCGCCGAACCGGAGCGCGAAGGACGCGTAGAACGCGATCGCTACCGTCAGGCCGTCGATGACGACCCAGGGCAGGTAGCGGCGCAGCAGCCGCTGGGCGGTCGCCGTCGGCAGCAGCGCAGCCGCGGTCTGGGCGAGCACCGAGATGTCCACCGCGAGCGAGTGGTGGTCCACGTACTCGAGGTCGAGCCGCAACTTAAGAGGGAGCACGCGGTGCACGTAGTCCTGCTCGGTGGCGCCGGCCAGGCGCGACTGCTCGTCACGAAAGGCGATCGAGGCGGGGCTGGTGATCCCCGGGCGCACCTCGAGCACGCGCCGCTGCTCGGGCGTGTACAGGGCGACGAAGCGCGGATCTTCTGGCCTCGGCCCGACCAGGCTCATATCGCCCCACAGGACGTTCAGCAGCTGCGGCAGCTCGTCGAGCTTGGTGCGGCGCAGCACGGCGCCGAGCCGCGTGATGCGAGGGTCGGCGCCCATGGTCACCCCGGGGCCCGCCCGTGCCGCGTCCCGAACCATGGTGCGGAACTTGAGCATGTGGAACGGCGTGCCGCCCCGACCCACCCGCTCGCCGCGGTACAGGACCGGTGGGCCGTCCAGGGCCAGGATGAGGACGCACACGACGAGCAGCAGCGGAGACAGCAGGAGCAGCGTTCCCGCCGCCAGGATCGCGTCGAACGCTCGCCTCGTCAATCCTCAACCCCGCCTTCTGGCCGCCGGCCGGTGCTCGTTCAGTCGCCCCCGCTCGACCGCCTCGTGCTCGCGCCCACCGCGCGCTCGGCCGGCGCCGCGCCCGGTGACGCTGAGCCTTCGCCATCGCCACGCGTGGTGTACGCGTACCCGTAGTAGTACTCGTACCCGTAGCCCTCGCCGGCCCTGCCCGCCCGCATCTTGTTGAGGACGGCGCCGATGACGTGGCCACCGACGCGGTCGAGCGTCTGCTTGGCATGGGTCACGGCTCCGTAGCTCGTCCGTCCGCTCTCGATGACCATGATCACGCCGTCGACGAACGTCGCCAGCACCGCGGCATCGGTCACCGCGTTGACCGGCGGCGTGTCGATGACGACGAAGTCGAACTGCGCCTGCAGCCAGCTCAGAAGGGCCCGCGCGCGGGCGGAACCGAGAAGCTCGGAAGGGTTCGGCGGCGGCGGACCTGAGGGCAGCACCCAGAGGTCAGGCACGCCCTCGACCTGAAGGAGCGCATCGTCCTTGTGCATCTCCTGGATGACCAGGTTGGAGAGGCCGGTGTTGCGAACAAAGCCGAAGTTCCGGTGCTGCTCGGGACGCCGGAAGTCCGCGTCGACGAGCACCGTCCGGCGCCCCGACTGGGCGAGCACCACGGCGAGGTTGGCGGCGGTCCGGGATTTGCCCTCGCCGGGGGCGGCGGACGTCACGATGATCGTGCGCAGGGGCCGGTCGACGTTCGAGAACAGCAGATTCGTGCGCAGCGAGCGGTACGCCTCGGACGCGGGCGATTGCTCCTGCATGACCATCAGTTCCCCGCGCCTCTCCTGGCGTGCCGGGGTGTAGGAGATGTGGCCGATGGTAACCAGCCCGGTGCGTTCCAGGAGATCCTCACCCGACTTGACGCTCTGATCCAGGTAGTCGCGGAGCAGGACCGCGCCCACCGCGAGCAGCAGCCCGGCCACGGCGGCGATCAGAACGTTGCGCGGGATGTTGGGCGAGGAGGGGCTGGTCGGCACTGCCGCCGGCGAGATGATGACGAAGTTGTCCTGATCGGTCCCGGGCGTGTTCTCTTGCGTTTGGACTTGCTTCATGGTGCTGATGAACTCGCTCATCAGCCGGTTCGCCACCGCCGCCGCCAGCACCCGGTTGGTGTTGCTGACGGTGATGTCGAGGATCGTGGTGTTGCTCTCCGGGGTGACCTGGATGTCCCGCGCCAGCTGACCTGGCGTCGTTTTGAGCCCCAGCCCGGAGATAACCTTCTCCAGCACCGGACGCTCGATCATGAGTTGTGCGTAGGTCTGGGTGATCTCGTCCGCCGTCTCGCTCACAGTACCCGTCTGCACCGCCAGTGGCTGTGCCGGCCGGACGAGCAGCGACGCCTGCGCCTGATAGACGGCCGGCAGTCGCCAGCTCACCAGCCCCGCGACCAGGGCCGCCAGCAGGGGACACAGGATCAGCAGCAGCCAGCCCCTCCGCAGTGCTCGCGCATAGCGCCTCAGCTCCATGCCCACACCTTGTCCTGGGGGCCCCCGAGGGCAGGAGCCTTCACCCTCGTCCGGCTCCGCATCTGCTGCATATCTGGTGTCTTTCCCTCTGGTGAGCGACTATCGATGGATTGGCAACCTCCCATCGGTGCGCCTAGTCTATGATGCCGGACCTCCGAAGGCCACCTTTGCCTATGCCGCCTCGCCTTCGCGTCGACCTCCACATGCATAGCAACGCGTCATATGACTGCGCGGTTCCGCCGGAACGGATGGCGGACGCAGCGCGGCGATTTGGGTTCAGCCCGACCGTGCTCACCGATCATGACACCATCGCCGGAGCCCTCCAACTCCGGGACGCCGGTCTGCCCGTCATCATCGGCCAGGAGATCACGACCGAGGACGGGGAGTTGATCGGCCTTTTCCTCGAGGAAGCTGTGCCGAGCGCCTTGCCCGCGACCGAGACGGTGCGCGCGATCAAGGAGCAGGGCGGTCTGGTCTATGTCCAGCATCCCTACGACCGCTACCGCAAGCACCTGCGGGAGGACGCTTTGGAGCGCATCGCCCGCGACGTCGACGTCGTGGAGGTGTTCAACGCTCGGTGCGACGACGAGGCGAATCGACTGGCCTGGGGGCTTCGGAGGACGTTGGGGGCGGCCGCCGGTGCCGGGTCGGACGCACACCGGCTGGAGGACATAGGCGCCGTCTACGTCGAGATGGACCCCTTCGACGACGCCGAGAGCTTCCTGCGCTCGCTGCGGGACGCGCGCATCGTCGAACGGCCGCGAAGGATCGCGCTCCGGCTCCAGAACTGGCTCGGCGGGGGTGGCGGGTAGAATCCGTCCCGCCGTGACTGACCTCCCGCGGCCCTGGCGAGCTCTACCGTCGGGCGGGTACATCCTGGCGGCGGTCGCGGTCGGTTGTACGTTGGTCGTGGCTTCCCTGGTCGTGCTGGCCTCGAGCTCCGGGCAAGTCCCTTTGACTGCGCGCGGCACACCGCTTCCCCTTCCCACCAACCCGCCCGCGACGGCGAGTCCGGTGGCCCCGTCGCCCTCGGCTTCGGCTCCCGCACCGGCTCCGGCGACCGGGTCCGCTCCTACCACCGACCTGACCTCGGTGGGGAGGGATGAGCTGGTGGCCCTGACCTCGACCGGGGCGGCGATGAGCATCCTGGGCACGGCCTGGGTTCAGATCCCGGTGCCGCGCGGGGCCAGCGGGCTGATTGTCGATCGTGCCAATGCCGGCGCCCTGGCCGCGGGGGGAGCCAGCGTCCAGACCACCACTGACGGCGGCAAGCACTGGGCGGCGACGCCGACTCAGCCCGCGGCCACCGGCCCCTTCGTCCCACTGGTGATCAGCCCCTGGGATCCGCATGTCCTGTTCGTCTCCGCGGGGGGCCAGGTCGCGGTGACAACCGACGGCGGCAGCACCTGGCAGAACGTCGGGGTCCCGCCGGGGGGCCAGCCGGTGATGGCGATCGGAAACGCGCCCGGTACGTTCTTCGTCGGCGCGGGAGGCAATGTGTATCAGCTGGTCGATAACGGCGCTCAGGTAAACCCGCGACCACCGCTGCCGGCCGGCGCCTCCGTCACCTCTCTCGCGATCGGTCAGTTCCTGGTCGTCGCCGGCTGCTCGAGCGGTCAAACGTTGGTGCTGAAGGGCACCAAATGGACCACGCCGCCGGTTACGGGAGCGGGACCTTTCGCGGTCCACGGGCTCGATATCTGGGCGGCCTCCCCCACCTCCGGGGGGACGGCGGCGCCCGCGGTACTGGAGAGCAGCGACGGCGGCGTCACCTGGCAGGCCCGACCGGGACTGCCGGCGGGTGAGGCCGTCCTCTCCGTCGCTCTCAGCGGCGACGGCCACACGGTCTACGTCCTGACCAACCTGGGCAACGTCTACGAGTCACAGAACGGGGTCTGGTATCTGCTCAGCACGGGCGCGCAGGTGGCGCTGGCCGGCACCACCGCCGGGTCCTCCGGGTAGCGCGCCGCTCGCCCCGCGGTCGGTGCGGTCGCAGGCGGGGACTCGGGGGAGTCCCCGCCCGCTGCGTCTTACGAGGAGGCCGGCTCCGCGAACGTGGTGACCACCCGCTCGTTGGGCAGACCGTAGACGTTCTTGACCGAGGTGCTGGTCACGATCGGGTTCTCGGGGTTGTAGAGCCAGATCCAGGGGGCGGCGTTCCAGACCTGCTTGTCGACCTGGCAATAGTCGGACTGCGCGGTCGACTTGCTGGTCGCCGTCGTCGCCTGATCGATCAGGTTGTCGGTCTGTGGTGACGACCAGCCGGTGTTGTTGGCGCCTCCGCCGGGTGGGATCTCCGAGCTCTGGAAGAGCTCGTCCGCCTGCGATGCGTCCAGGTAGGCAGGCGCCCAGCCCAGGAGGTAAAGGTCCGAGGGCATCTGCGAGGGCGGGTCGTTGAAGACGGAGACGTAGGTGGGCCAGGTGGGCGGGTTGGGGACCGTCACCTTGATGCCGACCGCCTCCAGGTCGGCCGCCACGGCCTGGGAATCCTCGTAATCGTTGGCATAGTGGCCGTTGGGCGAGGCCAGCGTCAGGTTCAGGTTGGTCGCTCCCGCCTGCTGCAGCAGCTGCTTGGCCTTGTTGACGTCGAAGTTGTACGTGTTCTGAGCGGTGCTGTCGCAGTAGCCGAAGACCGACGAGGCAAGCGGCGCGGTGAGTGGCTTGGCGGCCCCGAACTGGACCCGCTGAATGAGCGCGGTCTTGTTGACGGCATAGTTCAGCGCCTGGCGGACCAGGGGGTTGCTGAGCTGGGGAACCCTCGGATCCTGGGTGTTGATGTTGACTCCGATCATCCGGTCATCGGGGGCCAGGATCACCTTCACCCCGGAACCGCTCTTTTCGAGGTCGGGGAGGTCGTTCGGCGGCGGCGTCATGATCACCTGCGCCTGCCCGGACCTGACCAGCGCCTCACGCGAGGCCGCGTCGGGCACCACCTTGTAGACCTGCTTGGCGTAGGCCGGCTTCGTCCCCCAGTAGCTCGGGTTGCGGCCGAAGCTCAGCTGTTCGCCGATCACCCGGCCGGTGTAGGTGTAGGGCCCGGTGCCGATCGGCCACTGCACCCTGGCCAGCGTGTTCCCGTGCTGGTCGAACGAGTTGGGCGCCAAGATCCCGGCCGTGACCTGCGTCATCGCCCCCATGAAGGGTGAGAACGCTGACTTCAGCTGGACATTCACCTTGGAGTCATTGACCGCGGTCACGTCTTTGATGACCTTCAGGTTGCCCGGCTGGGACGAGTAGGTCTGGGGGGCGTTGAGCCGGTCCAGGCTCTTCACCACGGCGGCCGCGTTGAGGGGCTCGCCGTCCGAGAACTTCACGTTCGGGCGCAGGTTGAAGGTATAGGTCAGGCCGTCCGACGACATGGACCAGCTGGTGGCCAGGTCAGGCGCGATCTTTCCCTGCTGGTTCAGCTGCACCAGCGGCTGCACGACCATGGCCACCATCCCGCCCACGATGGTGGTGGTCTGAGCGGCCGGGTCCAGCGTGTCGGCGTCGGTGCCGGTACCCACCGTCAGCGTGCCGCCCTTCTGGTTCCCGCTCGATCCCGAGGTGTTGCCGCCGCACGCCACGATGAACAGGGCCGCGAGCGCGCAAAGCGCGAGCACCCGGCGCATCACGGCGCCCACCTGCTGGTGGTGGACTTCATCTTTCCACTCCTCCTCACTTCACGCTGACGGCCGGATTGGTGGGCGCACCCGCTCGGGCGCCTGCTCCCCGAGCTCCCCGGCGGGGCGCCGCTTCGCGCACCGATGGTGGTCGAGGAGTGGCGGGAGGGCCCCGACTCATGCCGGTGCCTCCGTGGTGCGTCCGCTTCGATCATCCCCGGCGGCCGACCCCCTGATGGCCCTCCGATCACCGCGCTTCGGCAGGCGCGCTACAGGCTACACCGGAGACGCTGGGGCCGCCTTCCACGAGCGTACCTGCCCTCTTGCGGGCGGGATTGGGCCCCGCGGCTCGAGCGGTGACGCCGCCCTCACCCGACGGCCGAAGCGGAGAGGCCGACCTCGCGGAGGACGGCCGCGACCTGCTCGGTCTGCTCTTCCGTTGCCGGCAGCAGGGGTGCCGCCGTGGTGCTGGAGCAGACCCCGAGCACCGAGACCGCCGCCTTCATCGCGGCGGCGAACGAGGGCGCGATCGCGTAGATGCGGGTCAGCTCGTGGATCATTTGCTCCGCGCTCGTCGCGGTCGCCTGGTCCCCTTCGCGGACCGCCCGCACCAGACGGACGAAGACCTCCGGCGCCACGTTTCCGGTGCCGGGCACCAACCCGTCCGCACCCAGTCGCAGGCTCTCCCCCATGGCCTCCTCGGCGCCCTGCAGCACCCGGAAGTCGTGGCGCTCTCGGAGCGCGAGGTGCGACTTGAAGAGCGCCATGTCGCCGCTCGAATCCTTGATCCCGACCACCCGCGGGTTCGCTGCCAGCTCGGCGACCACGGCCGGAGTCAGCGGGTTGTGGGTGCACTGCGGGATGTTGTAGAGGATGAGGGGGACGCCGGCCGCGGCCGCGACCGTCTCGATGTGCCGCACGATGGTGCTGTCGCCGGCGCCGAAGTAGTAGGGAGCGGCGACCACAATCGCGTCCGCTCCCGCGCGCTCGGCGTCGGCGGCCGCCTCCAGTGTCATCGAGGTCCCCGGCAGCATCACCCCGGCCAGGACGATCGTCCCCTCGGCGACCGCCAGCTCAACCGCCCGCCGGCGCTGGGCGGACGTGAGCCAGGGCCCCTCGCCGCTGCTGCCGTTCACGAAGACTCCGGTACAGCCGGCGTCGAGGCAGCGCCGCAGCTGGCGCTGGAACGCGGCCTCGTCGAGCCCCTGGTCGTCGGTCAGCGGCGTGATGAGCGGAGGCAAGACCCCGCGCAGGGCCTGGTCGAGAGTCAGGGTGGGCATGGCCCTATTGAAGTCGAATCCGCGGGAGCAGCCGGTCTCATCGAGAAGCGGCTGCCGTACGCCCTACTCTTGGGGTGCAGTCGTCGGCGCCGGGTGGAGGTGAGGTAGCACATGAACGGAAGCGTCGCGGAAGGGACCAGGGAGACCGCCCAGTTCTGGTTCGACCCACGGTGTCCGTGGGCCTGGATCACCTCCAGGTGGATGCTCGAGGTCGAAAAGGTGAGGCCGGTCGACACCGAGTGGCGGCTGATGTCGCTCGCGTACCTGAACCTGGTCCAGCACGAGGGCCAGGGGTTGACCGACGACTACCGGGCGCGGATGGAGCGCGGTTGGGGGCCGGTCCGGGTCTGTGCCGCCGCGGCCCGCGAGAAGGGCCCGGAGATCCTGGGTCCCATGTACACCGCCATCGGAACCAGGCTTCACAACCAGGGCCGGCACGACGACCCGGAGGTGCTGCCGGAGGCACTCAAGGAGTGCGGGCTGCCCGCGACGCTGATCGATGCGGCCGAGAGCACCGAGTTCGACGAGGAGATCAAAGCCTCCCACAACGATGCGTTCGACGCGGTCGGCCTCGACGTCGGCACTCCCGTCATCCGGGTGCGCGGCAACACGATCTTCGGACCCGTCATCACGCCGGCGCCGAAGGGCGAGATGGCGGGGCAGCTCTGGGACGGCGTCGTCGCGGTGATCGGGGTCAAGGGCTTCTTCGAGCTGAAGCGAACCCGCAACGAGCACCCCACCTTCGACTGACCCCTCCCCCCACCCTGCCCCCCCGCACGCAACGCCGACGTAATGCCAGAGTGTCCACAGTCGGGCGCTAAAACGGACTGGGTAAGGTCATAGTGTGGACACTCTGGCACTTCTTGCGGGGTTGGGGTTTGGGGAGGTGGGCCCGGCGCGTGGGGGTTAGCTGCGGAAGACGGAGCGGAACAGCCCGCGGAAGACCATCGCCGCCACGATCACGGCCACCTCGGCACCGAGCGCGGCGGCGGCGATCTGGGCCCCCAGGATGACCCGATTGACGTCGACCACCGGCTGCCACCGCACGTTCCCGTCGCGGATGACGTAGGCGCCGGCGGCGTGCGCGAAGCCTCCGTAGCCGCCGCCCCATCCCTCACCGTGGGTGGGGAGGTTCTCGCCCTCGGTCTGCCCGCGGGTGTGGTGCGCCTGCCCCTGGCCGCCACCACCGCCACCCCAGATGCGCGCGACCGGGATCAGGGTCACCCCTTCCCGGTCGATGGGGTCGCCGAAGACCGTGCTCGCCGTGAAGCTGTCCCGAAGCTGCTGGAAAATCTGCTTCGCATCCATGCCGCGACCATACCCAGCCGGAGGGCCACGGTGTGCGACGGCGGGCGGTGTTTCGGCGCTGGCCGGCACGGCTCAGGCTCCTGAGGGAGGGCGCGCGCGCTGCAGGGCAAGGATCCGCGCCACCGCCGGACGGTCGGCGACCGTGCTCTGATAGAACGCCGCCAGCTCTGCTTTCATCGCGGTGCGCGAGCCGCCGTCCAGGTAGATCATGTGCCCCGACGGGTAGTACCTGGTGGTCAGGTTGGCGCGCACGGCGGGATCGCTGAGCGGCATGTTCTGGAGGTCGGTCGTGGTCTGCGAGAACGGCGTCACGGAATCGAAGTACCCGTTGGCCGACAGCACCTTCAGATCCACGTTGAGGGCCATCGTCGCGGCCAGGTCGCCGGCGGTGTAGAGGACGATGTTGCCGTCGGCGTCGATGCCCTTCTGCGACCCGGTGGGATCCGTGTGGTGGAAGTCCCAGTTCGCGAAGGCCTGGTCGTTGAGGTCGGTGAAGGACGATGTGGCCGTGAACTTCAGCCCGTCCTCCAGATAGCTGTTCCACATCGCGGTGTAGGCGCCGCCCACCGCGGTCATGGTCGCGTCATTGCCGCCCGAGAGAGGGCTGATCGACGCCGCGATCCCGGTATCCACACCGAGCACGCGCCCGTCGTAGGCGCCCAGCACCTTGCCCTCATCTTTCATGAGCGCGGTCAGGAAATGCAGCGTCCCTCTGGCGTCGGCGTCCGCCACATTGAGGCCCTCCCAGCTGGTCAGCACGATCTCGGGGATCCCGGTGTCCTCGCTGAGCCGTCTCACGGTCGCGGGGTCCGCGTTGGGAAACGCAGCCAGCGCTCTCGCGTAGTCGTTCTGGGCGAACGGAACCACCTGCTGCATGAACGTGGGCAGGTCGGCAGGCGCGGGGCTGACCGTGACCTTGTGGTGGTACCAGGCGTCCGCGCACAGGGTGGGCAGCAGCCCGACCGGGTTGCCGGCCTTGGAATAGTCGAGGATCGAGGACTGCAGCGTCACCCCGTTCAGATCGACGCCCGCCTCGTGCAGCGCATACGCCAGCACACAGCTGCGCGCGGTGCCATACGACTCGCCGAAGAGGAACTTCGGTGAGTCCCACCGGTCGTAGCGCGTGAGGTAGCGCTTGATGAACTGGGACAGCGAGCCCGCGTCCTGGTCGACGCCCCAGAAGTCCTTGTTGACGTGAGGGGCGACGGCGGCCGAGTAGCCGGTGCCGACCGGGTTGATGAACACGAGGTCGGTGCGATCGAGCAGGCTGTCCGGGTTCGGCTCCAGCGTGTATGGCGCGGGCGGCGTGAAGGAGGGCATCGCCGTCTTCAGGCGCATGGGCGCGAACGACCCCAGCAGCAGGTAGACCGACGAGGACCCGGGGCCCCCGTTGTAGAAGAAGGTGACCGGGCGCCCGGTCGCGGCGGCGCCGTCCGCGGTGAAGGCGACGTAGAAGATCGTGGCCTCCGGCTGGGAGCTGCTCGGGTCGACCGTGATCAGGTGACCCGCGGTGGCGGTGTAGGCGATCGTGGCGCCCCCGATGGTCGCGGTGGCGTGCGTGACCGCCGCGTTCTCGACGGCGTTCGCGACCGAGTCACCCGGGCCCATGCCGTAGGGGATCGTGTCGGTGCAGGTTTGATCGTTGTCAGCCATGACAATCTCAATTCTGACCCTGCAATCCGGCCGTTCTTATGGGACGCGACGCAGACCGCTGACGCCTACGCCTTGGTCCAGCGTCCGCACCCTCGAGAGAGGAACCCCTTGTCGCCTGGATTGATGGTGACCATCGCCGCACCCTCAGGTTCATCGTCGGCGATGATCTGGTCGAACGTGCCCCCGAACGCGCTCAGCCGGGCCCAGTAGCAGTCGTCCCCGCCGGGCGCCTTGTAGGTTCCGGCTTCGATGTCGACTCGGACCTCGAACGTCCCGGGGCCGAAGGACGTCTTTTGCGTTCCGGTGGTCGGCTGCGGTTTCCATTTCCCGCACCCGCGTGTCTTGAATGCCTTGTCCGTGGGCCCGATGCTGATGATCGGGCGAACGGCCGGGGATTCGTTCTCCGCGATGATGTCGTCCTCCTGACCGGAGAGCCCGCTCAAGCGCTTCCAATAGCACTCCTTCCCGCCCGGGGCCGTGTAGGTCCCGTGCGCGACGTCGATGTTGATGATCCATGTCCCGTCGCCGAAGGTCGGCTTCAGTCCGGTGGGCGGGGACGTCGGTGAGGAAGTCGGCGCAGGGCTGGGCGACCGGGTCGGGGCCACCGTGGGCGACGGCGTGGGGGCGGCCGTCGGCGCCGGAGTCGGAGTGGGCACGGTCGTGACCGGTGCCGCCGGAGCGGGCGTCGGCGTGGGGTGAGCGGTCGGCGTAGGGGTCTTCGGAGCGGGGGTGATCGGGGTCGGCGTCTTGGTGGGTTCCGGGGTAGGCGAGGGGCTCGGCGAGTTGATCGTCGGCTCCGGTGAGGGCGTGGCCTGGACGGAGGCGGTGCTTTCCGAGCGTCCGAGCGCACTCCCGCCGGCGAAGGCGCCGATCAGAAGCAGGACGACCAGCACCGGCGCTCCTACCTTCACCCACCAGGGCAGCCTCCGGAGCGTCCCCCAGATACCGGTCGGACCCTGGCCCCCAGGCGGTGGTGGAACCTGCCCAGGAGTGGCTCCCATGGCGGGCCGAGTATATCCGTGGCACTCTGTCAAGGCGAACGCGCGAAGCGTCCAGGATTTGACAGATCCTGCCACCAACCGCCGTGCAACGGGAGGAAGAACTCAGATGAGAGAGAACCCGGTGAAGCGGGCCTTGGCCGGCGGGGAACTGGCGGTGGGGACCGCGTTCTTCGAGTTCTGCACGCCGGGCGCTCCGCGTGCCGCGGCGGCCGCCGGCGCCGAGTTCGCGTTTTTCGACACCGAACACACCGGCTGGAGCACCGACGTCGTGCGCATCCTGGTGACGGCCGCGCACATGGCGGGGCTGGTGCCGCTGGTGCGGCCGGCGGGGACCGTGTACCACCTGCTTTCTCAGCCGCTCGACGTCGGCGCCATGGGCCTCATCCTCCCCATGGTCGAGAGCCCCGAACAGGCCGAGCGGATCGTGCGGTTCGCCAAGTACCCGCCGGAGGGGCGGCGAGGCGCCGCCTTCGGGATCGCCCACGACGACTACCTGGGCGGCGACGTGCACGAGAAGATGGCGAGCGCCAACCGGGAGGTGCTGCTCGCGGCGCAGATCGAGACCGCTTCCGGCCTCGAGCAGGTGGAGGAGATCGCCGCGGTGGACGGGATCGACGTGCTCTGGGTGGGGCAGTTCGACCTCACGTCCTCGCTCGGCATTCCCGGACAGTTCGACCATCCCACCTACCTTGCGGCTCTGGACCGGGTCGCCGGGGCGGCGCGCCGGCACGCCAAGGCGGCGGGCTTCATGGTCACGAGCCCCAAGGAGGCGGAGCTGGTGCTGGGGAAGGGCTACCGCGCGATCGCCTACGGCGGCGACCTGTGGCTCTACCAGCAAGCCCTGCGCGAGGGGGTCGCGCTCGTCCACGAGCTGGGGACGGGGCCCGCGGCATAGTCTGCGCGGCCGAATCCCAGAGTGTCCCCAATGCCGCCTCGCCTTCGCGTCGACCTCCACGTGCATAGCAACGCGTCATATGACTGCGCGGTTCCGCCGGATCGGATGGCGGACGCAGCGCGGCGATTTGGGTTCAGCCCCACGGTGCTCACTGATCATGACACCATTGCCGGAGCCCTCCAACTCCGGGACGCCGGTCTGCCGGTCATCGTCGGCCAGGAGATCACGACCGCGGACGGGGAGTTGATCGGCCTCTTCCTCGAGGAAGCCGTGCCGCCCGACCTGCCCGCGACCGAGACGGTGCGCGCGATCAAGGGGCAGGGCGGCCTGGTCTATGTCCAGCATCCGTACGACCGCTACCGCAAGCACCTGCGGGAGGACGCGGTGGAGCGCATCGCCCGCGACGTCGACATCGTGGAGGTGTTCAACGGTCGGTGCGACGACGAGGCGAATCGGCTGGCCTGGGGCCTGCGGAGGACGCTGGGGGCCGCCGCCGGTGCGGGGTCGGACGCACACCGGCTGGAGGACATAGGCGCCGTCTACGTCGAGATGGACCCCTTCGACGACGCCGAGAGCTTCCTGCGCTCGCTGCGGGACGCGCGCATCGTCGAACGGCCGCGAAGGATCGCGCTCCGGCTCCAGAACTGGCTCGGCGGGGGTGGCGGGTAGAATCCGTCCCGCCGTGACTGACCTCCCGCGGCCCTGGCGAGCTCTACCGTCGGGCGGGTACATCCTGGCGGCGGTCGCGGTCGGTTGTACGTTGGTCGTGGCTTCCCTGGTCGTGCTGGCCTCGAGCTCCGGGCAAGTCCCTTTGACTGCGCGCGGCACACCGCTTCCCCTTCCCACCAACCCGCCCGCGACGGCGAGTCCGGTGGCCCCGTCGCCCTCGGCTTCGGCTCCCGCACCGGCTCCGGCGACCGGGTCCGCTCCTACCACCGACCTGACCTCGGTGGGGACGGATGAGCTGGTGGCCCTGACCTCGACCGGTGCGGCGATGAGCATCCTGGGCACGGCCTGGGTGCAGATCGCGGTGCCGCGCGGGGCGAGCGGGCTGATTGTCGATCGCGCCAATGCCGGCGCCCTGGCCGCGGGGGGAGCCAGCGTCCAGACCACCACTGACGGCGGCAAGCACTGGGCGGCGACGCCGACTCAGCCCGCGGCCACCGGCCCCTTCGTCCCACTGGTGATCAGCCCCTGGGATTCGCATGTCCTGTTCGTCTCCGCGGGGGGCCAGGTCGCGGTGACCACCGACGGCGGCAGCACCTGGCAGAACGTCGGGGTCCCGCCGGGGGGCCAGCCGGTGATGGCGATCGGAAACGCGCCCGGTACGTTCTTCGTCGGCGCGGGAGGCAATGTGTATCAGCTGGTCGATAACGGCGCTCAGGTGAACCCGCGACCACCGCTGCCGGCCGGCGCCTCCGTCACCTCTCTCGCGATCGGTCAGTTCCTGGTCGTCGCCGGCTGCTCGAGCGGTCAAACGTTCGTACTGAAGGGCACCAAATGGACCGCGCCGCCGGTCACGGGAGCGGGACCTTTCGCGGTCCACGGGCTCGATATCTGGGCGGCCTCCCCCACCTCCGGGGGGACGGCGGCGCCCGCGGTACTGGAGAGCAGCGACGGCGGCGTCACCTGGCAGGCCCGACCGGGACTGCCGGCGGGTGAGGCCGTCCTCTCCGTCGCTCTCAGCGGCGACGGCCACACGGTCTACGTCCTGACCAACCTGGGCAACGTCTACGAGTCACAGAACGGGGTCTGGTATCTGCTCAGCACGGGCGCGCAGGTGGCGCTGGCCGGCACCACCGCCGGGTCCTCCGGGTAGCGCGCCGCTGGCCCCGCGGTCGGTGCGGTCGCAGGCGGAGACTCGGGGGAGTCCCCGCCCGCTGCGTCTTACGAGGAGGCCGGCTCCGCGAACGTGGTGACCACCCGCTCGTTGGGCAGACCGTAGACGTTCTTGACCGAGGTGCTGGTCACGATCGGGTTCTCGGGGTTATAGAGCCAGATCCAGGGGGCGGCGTTCCAGACCTGCTTGTCGACCTGGCAATAGTCGGACTGCGCGGTCGACTTGCTGGTCGCCGTCGTCGCCTGATCGATCAGGTTGTCGGTCTGTGGTGACGACCAGCCGGTGTTGTTGGCGCCTCCGCCGGGTGGGATCTCCGAGCTCTGGAAGAGCTCGTCCGCCTGCGATGCGTCCAGGTAGGCAGGCGCCCAGCCCAGGAGGTAAAGGTCCGAGGGCATCTGCGAGGGCGGGTCGTTGAAGACGGAGACGTAGGTGGGCCAGGTGGGCGGGTTGGGGACCGTCACCTTGATGCCGACCGCCTCCAGGTCGGCCGCCACGGCCTGGGAATCCTCGTAATCGTTGGCATAGTGGCCGTTGGGCGAGGCCAGCGTCAGGTTCAGGTTGGTCGCTCCCGCCTGCTGCAGCAGCTGCTTGGCCTTGTTGACGTCGAAGTTGTACGTGTTCTGAGCGGTGCTGTCGCAGTAGCCGAAGACCGACGAGGCAAGCGGCGCGGTGAGTGGCTTGGCGGCCCCGAACTGGACCCGTTGAATGAGCGCGGTCTTGTTGACGGCATAGTTCAGCGCCTGGCGGACCAGGGGGTTGCTGAGTTGGGGAACCCTCGGATCCTGGGTGTTGATGTTGACTCCGATCATCCTGTCATCGGGGGCCAGGATCACCTTCACCCCGGAACCGCTCTTTTCGAGGTCGGGGAGGTCGTTCGGCGGCGGCGTCATGATCACCTGCGCCTGCCCGGACCTGACCAGCGCCTCACGCGAGGCCGCGTCGGGCACCACCTTGTAGACCTGCTTGGCGTAGGCCGGCTTCGTCCCCCAGTAGCTCGGGTTGCGGCCGAAGCTCAGCTGTTCGCCGATCACCCGGCCGGTGTAGGTGTAGGGCCCGGTGCCGATCGGCCACTGCACCCTGGCCAGCGTGTTCCCGTGCTGGTCGAACGAGTTGGGCGCCAAAATCCCGGCCGTGACCTGCGTCATCGCCCCCATGAAGGGTGAGAACGCTGACTTCAGCTGGACATTCACCTTGGAGCCATTGACTGCGGTCACGTCTTTGATGACCTTCAGGTTGCCCGGCTGGGACGAGTAGGTCTGGGGGGCGTTGAGCCGGTCCAGGCTCTTCACCACGGCAGCCGCGTTGAGGGGCTCGCCGTCCGAGAACTTCACGTTCGGGCGCAGGTTGAAGGTATAGGTCAGGCCGTCCGACGACATGGACCAGCTGGTGGCCAGGTCAGGCGCGATCTTTCCCTGTTGGTTCAGCTGCACCAGCGGCTGCACGACCATGGCCACCATCCCGCCCACGATGGTGGTGGTCTGAGCGGCCGGGTCCAGCGTGTCGGCGTCGGTGCCGGTACCCACCGTCAGCGTGCCGCCCTTCTGGTTCCCGCTCGATCCCGAGGTGTTGCCGCCGCACGCCACGATGAACAGGGCCGCGAGCGCGCAAAGCGCGAGCACCCGGCGCATCACGGCGCCCACCTGCTGGTGGTGGACTTCATCTTTCCACTCCTCCTCACTTCACGCTGACGGGGGATTGGTGGGCGCACCCGCTCGGGCGCCTGCTCCCCGCGCTCCCCGGCGGGGCCCCCTTCGCGCACCGATGGTGGTCGAGGAGTGGCGGGAGGGCCCAGACTCATGCCGGTGCCGCTGTGGTGCGTCCGCTTCGTTCATCCCCGGCGGCCGGCCCCCTGATGCCCCTCCGATCACCGCGCTTCGGCAGGCGCGCTACAGGCTACACCGGAGACGCTGGGGCCGCCTTCCACGAGCGTACCTGCCCTCTTGGGGGCGGGATTGGGCCCGCGGCTCGAGCAGTGGTGCCGCCCTCACCCGACGGCCGAAGCGGAGAGGCCGACCTCGCGGAGGACGGCCGCGACCTGCTCGGTCTGCTCTTCCGTTGC
Source organism: Candidatus Dormiibacterota bacterium (assembly GCA_963808785.1). GTDB lineage: Bacteria > Chloroflexota > Dormibacteria > Dormibacterales > Dormibacteraceae > CAVTSA01. The sequence continues at coordinate 314,059 of CAWEGH010000009.1, forward strand.
CGGCAGCAGGGGTGCCGCCGTGGTGCGGGAGCAGACCCCAAGCGCCGAGACCGCCGCCTTCATCGCGGCGGCGAACGAGGGCGCGATCGCGTAGATGCGGGTCAGCTCGTGGATCATTTGCTCCGCGCTCGTCGCGGTCGTCTGGTCCCCTTCGCGGACCGCCCGCACCAGACGGACGAAGACCTCCGGCGCCACGTTTCCGGTGCCGGGCACCAACCCGTCCGCACCCAGTCGCAGGCTCTCCCCCATGGCCTCCTCGGCGCCCTGCAGAACCCGGAAGTCGTGGCGCTCTCGGAGCGCGAGGTGCGACTTGAAGAGCGCCATGTCGCCGCTCGAATCCTTGATCCCGACCACCCGCGGGTTCGCTGCCAGCTCGGCGACCACGGCCGGAGTCAGCGGGTTGTGGGTGCACTGCGGGATGTTGTAGAGGATGACCGGGACGCCGGCCGCGGCCGCGACCGCCTCGATGTGCCGCACGATGGTGCTGTCGCCGGCGCCGAAGTAGTAGGGAGCGGCGACCACAATCGCGTCCGCTCCCGCGCGCTCGGCGTCGGCGGCCGCCTCCAGTGTCATCGAGGTCCCCGGCAGCATCACCCCGGCCAGGACGATCGTCCCCTCGGCGACCGCCAGGTCAACCGCCCGCCGGCGCTGGGCGGACGTGAGCCAGGGCCCCTCGCCGCTGCTGCCGTTCACGAAGACTCCGGTACAGCCGGCGTCGAGGCAGCGCCGCAGCTGGCGCTGGAACGCGGCCTCGTCGAGCCCCTGGTCGTCGGTCAGCGGCGTGATGAGCGGAGGCAAGACCCCGCGCAGGGCCTGGTCGAGAGTCAGGGTGGGCATGGCCCTATTGAAGTCGAATCCGCGGGCGCAGCCGGTCTCATCGAGAAGCGGGTGCCGTACGCCCTACTCTTGGGGTGCAGTCGTCGGCGCCGGGTGGAGGTGAGGTAGCACATGAACGGAAGCGTCGCGGAAGGGACCAGGGAGACCGCCCAGTTCTGGTTCGACCCACGGTGTCCGTGGGCCTGGATCACCTCCAGGTGGATGCTCGAGGTCGAAAAGGTGCGGCCGGTCGACACCGAGTGGCGGCTGATGTCGCTTGCATACCTGAACCTGGTCCAGCACGAGGGCCAGGGGTTGACCGACGACTACCGGGCGCGGATGGAGCGCGGTTGGGGGCCGGTCCGGGTCTGTGCCGCCGCGGCCCGCGAGAAGGGCCCGGAGATCCTGGGTCCCATGTACACCGCCATCGGTACCAGGCTTCACAACCAGGGCCGGCGCGACGACCCGGACGTGCTGCCGGAGGCACTCAAGGAGTGCGGGCTGCCCGCGACGCTGATCGATGCGGCCGAGAGCACCGAGTTCGACGAGGAGATCAAAGCCTCCCACAACGATGCGTTCGACGCGGTCGGCCTCGACGTCGGCACTCCCGTCATCCGGGTGCGCGGCAACACGATCTTCGGACCCGTCATCACACCGGCGCCGAAGGGCGAGATGGCGGGGCAGCTCTGGGACGGCGTCGTCGCGGTGATCGGGGTCAAGGGCTTCTTCGAGCTGAAGCGAACCCGCAACGAGCACCCCACCTTCGACTGACCCCTCCCCCCTCACCCTGCCCCCCCCCCGCACGCAACGCCGACGTAATGCCAGAGTGTCCACAGTCGGGCGCTAAAACGGACTCCGTAGGGTCACAGTGTGGACACTCTGGCACTTCTTGCGGGGTTGGGGTTTGGGGAGGTGGGCCCGGCGCGTGGGGGTTAGCTGCGGAAGACGGAGCGGAACAGCCCGCGGAAGACCACCGCCGCCACGATCACGGCCACCTCGGCACCGAGCGCGGCGGCGGCGATCTGGGCCCCCAGGATGACCCGATTGACGTCGACCACCGGCTGCCACCGCACGTTCCCGTCGCGGATGACATAGGCGCCGGCGGCGTGCGCGAAGCCTCCGTAGCCGCCGCCCCATCCCTCACCGTGGGTGGGGAGGTTCTCGCCCTCGGTCTGCCCGCGGGTGTGGTGCGCCTGCCCCTGGCCGCCACCACCGCCACCCCAGATGCGCGCGACCGGGATCAGGGTCACCCCTTCCCGGTCGATGGGGTCGCCGAAGACCGTGCTCGCCGTGAAGCTGTCCCGAAGCTGCTGGAAAACCTGCTTCGCATCCATGCCGCGACCATACCCAGCCGGAGGGTCACCGTGTGCGACCACGGGCGGTGTTTCGGTGGTGGCCGGCACGGCTCACGCTCCTGAGGGAGGGCGCGCGCGCTGCAGAGCAAGGATCCGCGCCACCGCCGGACGGTCGGCGACCGTGCTCTGGTAGAACGCCGCCAGCTCTGCGTTCATCGCGGTGCGCGAGCCGCCGTCCAGGTAGATCATGTGCCCCGACGGGTAGTACCTGGTGGTCAGGTTGGCGCGCACGGCGGGATCGCTGAGCGGCATGTTTTGGAGGTCGGTCGTGGTCTGCGAGAACGGCGTCACGGAATCGAAGTACCCGTTGGCCGACAGCACCTTCAGATCCACGTTGAGGGCCATCGTCGCGGCCAGGTCGCCGGCGGTGTAGAGGACGATGTTGCCGTCGGCGTCGATGCCCTTCTGCGACCCGGTGGGATCCGTGTGGTGGAAGTCCCAGTTCGCGAAGGCCTGGTCGTTGAGGTCGGTGAAGGACGATGTGGCCGTGAACTTCAGCCCGTCCTCCAGATAGCTGTTCCACATCGCGGTGTAGGCGCCGCCCACCGCGGTCATGGTCGCGTCATTGCCGCCCGAGAGAGGGCTGATCGACGCCGCGATCCCGGTATCCACACCGAGCACGCGCCCGTCGTAGGCGCCCAGCACCTTGCCCTCATCTTTCATGAGCGCGGTCAGGAAATGCAGCGTCCCTCTGGCGTCGGCGTCCGCCACATTGAGGCCCTCCCAGCTGGTCAGCACGATCTCGGGGATCCCGGTGTCCTCGCTGAGCCGTCTCACGGTCGCGGGGTCCGCGTTGGGAAACGCAGCCAGCGCTCTCGCGTAGTCGTTTTGGGCGAACGGAACCACCTGCTGCATGAACGTGGGCAGGTCGGCAGGCGCGGGGCTGACCGTGACCTTGTGGTGGTACCAGGCGTCCGCGCACAGGGTGGGCAGCAGCCCGACCGGGTTGCCGGCCTTGGAATAGTCGAGGATCGAGGACTGCAGCGTCACCCCGTTCAGATCGACGCCCGCCTCGTGCAGCGCATACGCCAGCACACAGCTGCGCGCGGTGCCATACGACTCGCCGAAGAGGAACTTCGGTGAGTCCCACCGGTCGTAGCGCGTGAGGTAGCGCTTGATGAACTGGCACAGTGAGCCCGCATCCTGGTCGACGCCCCAGAAGTCCTTGTTGACGTGAGGGGCGACGGCGGCCGAGTAGCCGGTTCCGACCGGGTTGATGAACACGAGGTCGGTGCGATCGAGCAGGCTGTCCGGGTTCGGCTCCAGCGTGTATGGCGCGGGCGGCGTGAAGGAGGGCATCGCCGTCTTCAGGCGCATGGGCGCGAACGACCCCAGCAGCAGGTAGACCGACGAGGACCCGGGGCCCCCGTTGTAGAAGAAGGTGACCGGGCGCCCGGTCGCGGCGGCGCCGTCCGCGGTGAAGGCGACGTAGAAGATCGTGGCCTCCGGCTGGGAGCTGCTCGGATCGACCGTGATCAGGTGACCCGCGGTGGCGGTGTAGGCGATCGTGGCGCCCCCGATGGTCGCGGTGGCGTGCGTGACCGCCGCGTTCTCGACGGCGTTCGCGACCGAGTCACCCGGGCCCATGCCGTAGGCGATGGTGTCGGTGCAGGTTTGATCGTTGTCAGCCATGACAATCTCAATTCTGACCCTGCAATCCGGCCGTTCTTATGGGACGCGACGCAGACCGCTGACGCCTACGCCTTGGTCCAGCGTCCACACCCTCGAGAGAGGAACCCCTTGTCGCCTGGATTGATGGTGACCATCGCCGCACCCTCAGGTTCATCGTCGGCGATGATCTGGTCGAACGTGCCCCCGAACGCGCTCAGCCGGGCCCAGTAGCAGTCGTCCCCGCCGGGCGCCTTGTAGGTTCCGGCTTCGATGTCGACTCGGACCTCGAACGTCCCGGGGCCGAAGGACGTCTTTTGCGTTCCGGTGGTCGGCTGCGGTTTCCATGTCCCGCACCCGTGTGTCTTGAATGCCTTGTCCGTGGGCCCGATGCTGATGATCGGGCGAACGGCCGGGGATTCGTTCTCCGCGATGATGTCGTCCTCCTGACCGGACAGCCCGCTCAAGCGCTTCCAATAGCACGCCTTCCCGCCCGGGGCCGTGTAGGTCCCGTGCGCGACGTCGATGTTGATGATCCATGTCCCGTCGCCGAAGGTCGGCTTCAGTCCGGTGGGCGGGGACGTCGGTGAGGAAGTCGGCGCAGGGCTGGGCGACCGGGTCGGGGCCACCGTGGGCGACGGCGTGGCGGCCGCCGTCGGCGCCGGAGTCGGAGTGGGCGCGGTCGTGACCGGTGCCGCCGGAGCGGGCGTCGGCGTGGGGTGAGCGGTCGGCGTAGGGGTCTTCGGAGCGGGAGTGATCGGGGTCGGCGTCTTGGTAGGTTCTGGTGTCGGCGAGGGGCTCGGCGAGTTTATCGTCGGCTCCGGTGAGGGCGTGGCCTGGACGGAGGCGGTGCTTTCCGAGCGTCCGAGCGCACTCCCGCCGGCGAAGGCGCCGATCAGAAGCAGGACGACCAGCACCGGTGCTCCTACCTTCACCCACCAGGGCAGCCTCCGGAGCGTCCCCCAGATACCGGTCGGACCCTGGCCGCCAGGCGGTGGTGGAACCTGCCCAGGAGTGGCTCCCATGGCGGGCCGAGTATATCCGTGGCACTCCGTCAAGGCGAACGCGCGAAGCGTCCAGGATTTGACAGATCCTGCCACCAATCGCCGTGCAACGGGAGGAAGAACTCAGATGAGAGAGAACCCGGTGAAGCGGGCCTTGGCCGGCGGGGAACTGGCGGTGGGGACCGCGTTCTTCGAGTTCTGCACGCCGGGCGCGCCGCGTGCCGCGGCGGCCGCCGGCGCCGAGTTCGCGTTTTTCGACACCGAGCACACCGGCTGGAGCACCGACGTCGTGCGCATCCTGGTGACGGCCGCGCACATGGCGGGGCTGGTGCCGCTGGTGCGGCCGGCGGGGACCGTGTACCACCTGCTTTCTCAGCCGCTCGACGTCGGCGCCATGGGCCTCATCCTCCCCATGGTCGAGAGCCCCGAACAGGCCGAGCGGATCGTGCGGTTCGCCAAGTACCCGCCGGAGGGGCGGCGAGGCGCCGCCTTCGGGATCGCCCACGACGACTACCTGGGCGGCGACGTGCACGAGAAGATGGCGAGCGCCAACCGGGAGGTGCTGCTCGCGGCGCAGATCGAGACCGCTTCCGGCCTCGAGCAGGTGGAGGAGATCGCCGCGGTGGACGGGATCGACGTGCTCTGGGTGGGGCAGTTCGACCTCACGTCCTCGCTCGGCATTCCCGGACAGTTCGACCATCCCACCTACCTTGCGGCTCTGGACCGGGTCGCCGGGGCGGCGCGCCGGCACGCCAAGGCGGCGGGCTTCATGGTCACGAGCCCCAAGGAGGCGGAGCTGGTGCTGGGGAAGGGCTACCGCGCGATCGCCTACGGCGGCGACCTGTGGCTCTACCAGCAAGCCCTGCGCGAGGGGGTCGCGCTCGTCCACGAGCTGGGGACGGGGCCCGCGGCATAGTCTGCGCGGCCGAATCCCAGAGTGTCCCCACGACGGGGCTAAAGCGCGGGGACGTAGGCCCGGAGTGCGGACACTCCGGGAATTGATTCTGCCCGGCGCGGATCAGGAGGCGGTTCGCGGCTCCCGCACCAGCGTGCCGACGACCAGACAGAGCACGACCGCCACGCCGGCCGTCGCCAGGAGTGCGACCCGGACCTGCGTGGCGGCCGCCACCGCGCCTCCGAAGAGCGGCCCGAGGCCGAAGCCAACCGCGGTGGCACTGCCAAACAGGCCGTAGACGGTGGCCTGAACATCACGCGGGGCCCGCAGACTCAGCATCGACGAGAGCGCCGGGTAGAGGCTGCCGTAGGCGAGGCCGAAGCAGGTCAGCGCGATGAGAATGACCAGGACCGAGGCGGCGAGTCCAAGCGCGGAGACACAGACGGCGAAGGTGACGGCGGCGATCAGGGCCAGCCGGCGGTACCCGATCCGTTTCACACCCCGTGAGTACGTCATCGAGGCCACGCTGGTGGCGAGGCCCATGGCGGCCAGCGCGACACCGGCGACCACGGTGGCACGCAACGGGCTCACCTGGAGGATGCGGAGCACCGTCAGCTGTTCGGTCGCCGCCCACGAGAACTGGGTGAGCGCCTGGCAGAGGACCAGGACGCCGACCAAGACGAGGATGCCCTTGAGCACGAGGGCCTTGCTGAGCAGGCCCGCGCCGGTCGTCTTCGGCTGGGTCTCTTCCCGAGCGTGGGGCCGGGGGCTCTCTCGCACGATGAAGAGGACCGGGATGGCCGAGAGCCCGAGCATGACACCGGCGCCCAGAAAGAGCGGGCGGAGACCGACCGCGGCCGCGATGAGGCCACCGAGCAGGGGTGCCAGCGCACCTCCGAGAGCGATCGCCGAGCTCAAGGCCCCCATCGCCCACGCGACCCGGCTGCGCGGCGTCTCGGCGGCGGTGAGCGCGGTGCCGGCGGCGATCGTGCCCGACGCTGCGCCCTCGGCGATGCCGAGGACGAGGAGCTGGCCCGCGGTCTGAACGATGCTCATGAGCCCGATCGTGATCGCCGCCCCGACCATGGCTCGCAGCAGCATCGGCTTGCGCCCGTACCGGTCCGCGAGCAGGCCCCAGATCGGGCTCGCGATGGCCATCGCGATCCCGTCCGCTCCCGCGATCAGGCCCGACCAGAGCGGGAGGTCGTGGGAGCCGGTGACCCCCAGGTCCTGGTGCAGGTAGAGGGGCACAAAGGGCAGTGCCAGGGAAAAGGCGAAGACGGCCAGGAACTCGGCGACCCAGAGCGCCGCCAGGTTTCGTTTCCAGTCGACCCGTGAGGATGGCGCCGGCGGAGCCGCCGCGGCTGGTGCCGGCGCCCCGGCCGAGGTGACCGGACCGGGCGCAGTGCGGTCGCCTTCAGAGCCATCGCCGGCACCTCCGACGAGGCTCTCCCTGGGGGTCGACACCAAGTGAGCATAGGGACCACCATCGCCTCCACCCGGTGGGGGACGTCAGCCGCCGCCGGTGGACGCCACGATCCAGCCGTGGGTGGGCGGCGGCGCGCCGCATGCCCGCAGGTCCGCGCTCGCCGAGTTGACCTCAGCGAAGCCGCCGCCCAGCGAGACCTGGTCGCCGACCTTCCCGATCACCCTGCCGGACTGATTGAGGATGCGAAGCGGTCGTTCTCTGGCCCGTCGCCGGGTGCGGTCGTCCCCGTCCCAATCCAGAAGCAAGCCCGCCCGTGCTGAGGATCGGCACGGCCCGTTCGCGCGCCCGGCCTTCGAACCCGGGGCGCGCGACCGAGGCCGCCGGGTACCCAGGGCGCGCCGGAGAGCGACGACTGGGGCATTTGTCCCGTTGTGGGCTTGAGAAAGGGAACTTATGCTCGACCGATCCAGGAGAAACCGACTGTGGGCTCAGCACGGCCGGCCCCGGTGACGCAGCCAGACGTAGGGAGACGGACAGTCCGCAAGGAGGCACGGCAATGGCCTGGGAGTTGAACGGGACCTATTTCGAGAACTGCAACTGTGAGTGGGTTTGCCCCTGCTCCGTCACCAGCTTCGTCGCGCCTGGGACGGAGGACCGCTGCCATGTCGTCCTCGTGTACCACGTCGCCCGAGGCACCGCCGACGGGCTCGACCTTGGCGGCCGCACCGTCGCCGTCGTCGCCGACACTCCGCCCCAGATGACCGACGGCAATTGGAACGTTGGGTTGATCGTGGACGACGCCGCCACGGCCCAGCAGACCGAGGCGCTGGCCGGCATCTTCTCGGGCCAGCAGGGCGGTCCTATGGCCGCGCTGGCGCCGCTGATCGGTTCCGTCCTCGGCGTCGAGAGCGCTCCCATCGACTATCGGGACGACGGCCTCCGCCACTCGGTCAGGATCGGCGAAGGGGTGGCGATCGAGGTTGAGGACTTCGTGCCCCAGGGCTTCTCCGAGCCGACGCGTGTGCAGGGCGTCGGGCACCCGTCGAACACCACCTTGACCGTGGCCAGGCCGGTCTCCTCGCGCATCGAGGCCTTCGGCATGACGTTCCAGAACGGGGGCAAGTCGGCCTTCTCGGCGCCGTTCAACTGGCGAGGCTGAGCCGGTGACGGCCCAGTCGGTGGCCCGGCGTCCCCGAGACGTGGCCGCCGTCGCCCTCGCGGGCGCGGTGGCCTGGGTGGGGGTCATCTGGCTGGTGCGCGGCTCGGGCATGAGCATGGGCTCCACGATGGGCCTGTCCATCGGCGCCTTCGTCGGCGCGTGGACGTTGATGATGGCGGCGATGATGCTGCCCGCCGTCGCTCCGGTGGCGGGCCTCTACGTCGCGACCTTCGCGCCGCCCGCCGGCCGCCGCCTGGTGGAGTTCTCGCTCGGATACCTGGTCGTCTGGGCCTTGATCGGGCTGCCCGCCTACGCCGTCGCGGCCGCGGCCGACCAGCTGTCGATGGCGGCGCCGGGGGCATTCCGCTGGGCGGTGATCGGGGTGCTGGTGGCCCTCGCCATCTACCAGCTGACACCGCTCAAGCAGCTTTGCCTGCGCCATTGCCGTTCCCCGCTCGGCCAGCTCATGCGCTACGCCTCCTACCAAGGGCCGCTGCGCGACTTCCGCGTCGGGGTGCACCACGGTCTCTACTGCGCCGGCTGCTGCTGGCCGCTGTTCCTGCTCCTGGTGGCCGTCGGCACCATGAACCTATGGGCCATGCTCGCCCTGACCGCGGTCGTCGCGGCCGAGAAGCTACTGCCCCATGGGATCGCGATCTCGCGCGGCGTGGCAGCCGCGGCGGCTTTGCTGGCGGTCGCGTTCATCGCGTCGCCGGCCCTGTTCGGACACGTCGCGGGCGCTTGAACTGAGCCTCGACCGGAATCCCGTCTGCGGCCGCCGCCGGCGCGAATAAGCTGAGTCGCGTGGGCGAGGCCGAGATTGGATTCGTACTCGTGCGTTGCAGGAGGCGATCCTGGCCACCATCCGCACACATTGAGGCCTGGGGTCGGGCTCCTCTGCGACCTGTTCCTGGGTCCCGCCACCAGCACCGAACAGGAACAGTTCGGCAGCTATCAGCGGGAGACGGTGAACGCCGGCACGGCGATCGCCTTGCTGCGGTGATGTATGAGACCGACGTCCGCGCGGACCTCGGCCGCATCCGCGCCCCGACTCTGGTTGTCCACCGACGTGCCGACCCTGCCATCCCGTTTGAGCACGGGCGGAGGCTGGCGGCCGGAATACCCGGGGCTAGCTTGGAGGCGGCCGGTGCCCGACCCCGAGACCGCACTGCGGGAGATCAGGCGCGTCCTGGCCCCCTCCGGACAGCTCCTCTTCATCGAGCACGTGCGGGCGACCTCTCCACGACTGGCCTGGGCTCAGGATCTGCTCGAGCGGCCGTGGCATGCGCCGCGGCCGGGTGCCATTGCAATCTCCCGACCTTGGGGATTCTCCGCTCGGCCGGGTTCGATACCGGCGCGCGGCCTGCCTCCTGGAGGGCGATGCCGCCGATCGTGCGACCGCTTGTCGCGGAAAACCCGTTGGTGCACCGCCGGGGGAGTAGCGCCGGTTCAGCGGAGCTGCATGTAGCCGGCCCGGGCGCCGGAGACCCTGGTGGCGACCCGGTAGAGCGAGGTCTGCGCCGTGAGGTACAGCTCACGCCAATCGGGGCCGCCCCAGTTCAGGTTGGCCGCCTTCTCCGGCACCTGGAGAACACCCAGACGGCGGCCGGCAGGGTCGAAGATCCAGACCCCGCCGGGCCCGGTCACCCAGACGTCGCCGCGCTCGTCACACTTCATTCCGTCCGGGGAGCCGGTCGGGTGGGGCCCGACTCCGGGAGCGAAGACCCGGCCGTCGCGCAGCGAGCCGTCGTCCGCCACGGTGAAGGCTTTGACCTCGCCTCGGGACGTGTCATCCACATACATCGTGCCCCCGTCGGGAGACAGGCAGAGCCCGTTCGGCATCTCGAACTCATCCTCGGCGACCACCAGCCGCGGGTTCCCGATCTCGCCGGGAGCGATGCGGTAGACGCCGCGGAAGGACAGCTGGAGGTCGCGCTCGAGGCCCACTGGACCATCGTGCCGGCCGTAGGTCGGGTCGGTGAAGTAGATGGAGCCGTCCTCGGCAACGACGACGTCGTTAGGGCTGTTGAGTTCGCGTCCCTGGTAATGGGAGGCGAGCACCTCCTGGGTCCCGTCCGGCTGCTCCCGCACCACCCGGCTGGTCAGGTGCTCGCAGATCACGAGATTGCCGGCGGCGTCGAGCGTCATCCCGTTGCTCTTGTTCGTCGGCTGGTGTGCGATCGACGCGCCTTCGCCCGGCGCCCAGCGCCGGCGCAGGTTCTCCGGGATGTCGCTGAAGAGGAGGTACCCGCCCCTCGGGTGCCAGATCGGCCCCTCGGTGAACGTGAAGCCCGTCGCCAGCTGTTCCACCTCGGCCGCCGGATCGATCAGCTCGTCCAGCTCCGCCGCCAGTCGCTCCACCGCCGCCATCATCAACCTCCCTCAAGCACCAAGCGGGCCGTCATGACTGACAAAGGCCGGCTCGTAGATCGCGGTGTGCCTGACCCAAGCTCCCGTGATCTGCACGTCGAGCTCGACGAAGCGATGTCCCTTCTTCTCGAAGCAGCCGGCCAGCCGGGCCCGCGCCTCCACCTGCTGGCCGCGCCGCACGAGGCCGAGATGCCGGACCTGGCTTCCCACATGCAGCCAGGGCCCCAGCCGGTAGTTCGCGCTCAGGGCCGTGTTCGCGAAGCGCAGCAGGTGCGCCGGGTGGAGGATCGCCTCTTCGTCGTAGACGGTCAGCGACTCCAGGACATCGCCCAGGTGACGCTGTGCCTGCTCCTCGGTGACCGTCTGCGCGTAGGTGCCGAAGTCGTGCTGCCTGAAGCTCGCCTCCGAGGCCTCATATCGGCGCGCGGGCAGCGGGCGCCTCTCGAGCTCAAGCAGGTCGACCGGGCCGCCGTCGAGCCCGACTCCGAGCTGGGCGCAGAGTTCGCCGCCGACCTTCGTCGCGCTCACGGCGTCACCGTCGAACTCGATCTCGAGCTGGTCGCCGTCGTACACCGGTTTGAGCAGTCGCAGCTCACCCCAACCGTGCCGCAGCCATTCGAGGCCCCAGCGCTCGACCACCGGCTGGGTCAGATAGGCGTAGACGTCCACGCCGGGCACCAGACCGCCGGCGAAGCCGAGACCCCGAGCGATCTCGGGGTTGTGAACCCGGTTCTCGGCGTTCGGATCGGCCAGCAAGGCCTGCAGCCTCACGATGCAAGCGTAGCCGCGAGCGCGTTCCAGCCGGGCCGCCGTCTCCGCCTCTACTGCCAGTCGAAGATCACGCCGAGGTGGGCGTTCGGGTCGGCGGCCAGGCTCCGGTAGATCTCCTGACAGCGCTCCGGCACCACGACGTCGGAGATCATCCCCTCGGTGTGAAGGCGGCCCTCGCGGATCCAGTGCAGCAGCGTGATCACGGTGTCTTCGAGTGAGGGGCCCCAGCCCGCCTCGCTGGCCCGGAACGGGGGCAGCCACTCGAAGGCGCCGATGACGCTGACACCCTTGAAGTGGACGTCGCTCAGCATCTGCCCGGCGTCGTCACCGGGGCCGCGCGGCGTGCCGAGCAGGACCACCTCGCCCAGGTTGCGGGCCATCGTCACCGCCCGGGGTACGAGGCGCGGGTTGCCGATCGCCTCGATGACGATGTCGGCCGAGTCCTTCCCTTCCTCGTCAGGTGGCAGCCCGACCACGGCGTCGATGCCGTGGCTCCGCGCCAGCTCGACGCGGCTGGACGCCAGGTCATAGGCCCGTACGTCGGCACCCGCCAGGCGCAGGAGCTGGGCCGCGAACTGGCCGACCAGACCGAGGCCGATCACGGCGGCCTGGCGCCCGACCGCGGGCCGGTGGAGGGCGCGGATCGCCGACATCGCCACCATCGCCATCCGTCCCAGCAGGACCGCCTGTGGATCGTCGCCTGGTTGGAGCGGGAACGCCAGGCGCTGGGACACCTGGGCCCTGGCCACGCTCGAGTGCGGCGTGAAGGCGAAGACCGTCGACCCCGGCACCACGCGGTCGCCCTGACGCCCGTACGAGGGCACCGCCTTGCCCGCGGCCAGGACCTTCCCGATTGCGGTGTAGCCCGGGACGTGAGGGTAGGAACCCCAGGCCCCCGGAATCCAGACGTTGGGGCTGAGTCCGGTGAAATTGGCCAGCTCGGTGCCGGTGCTGACCAGGGACCAGCGGGTCTCCAGGAGCACCTCGTCGTCGGCGACATCCCGGGTCTCGACCGCGAACCGCTCCAGCCTGGCTTCGTTCGGGGCGGTGAAGAGAATTCGACGTCCCTGGGGCCCGTCCGAGCCCTCGGCCGGCGCGCCCGCGTGCCCGGTCTCGCTGTCCATCTCTGCCCCACCTCCAGTGCGCGCTGGTCGCCGCCTGACTCCCGGCTACTCTAGGCCGCCCTCACACGAGCAGGCCCTCCCCGCACGTGGGGAGGGCCAATGCTGGGGTAGGAGTGGGTGTCGATGTCAAGGGGCCGGCCCCATGTCGTAGTGAACCGCCGGCGAAGCCAAACCAGGGCAACGATCACCCCAGAGTTTCGTAAGGAATGACGGGCGCCTGGCGGCCGGCGCGCCTCCGGTCAGGCTGCCCTCAGGCTGGTTTCTGCTCTGGCTCCGCCCCCACGTCCAACCAGCGGAGCTGTCCGGGGTCCAGCTCAACCTCCAGCGCGCGTGTCGAGACCTCGGTCTCGATCAGGGCGCGGGGACCGATCAACGGAAAGGTCGGGAAGGGCTGGCACAGCACGTAGGCGAGCGCGACGACGATGGTGTCCACCCCGCGCTCTGCCGCCAGCGACCGGGCGCGCTCCAGCCGCTCGAAGTTGCCGTCGCTGTACCAGCACCGCACCAGCTCGGCGTCGGAGAGATCGTCGCGCGCGGCGCGGCCGGGGGCGAAGAAGCCGCGGGCCTGGCTCGACCACGGCATCAGGGGGAGCTGGCGACGGACCAGCCAGTCCTTTGATCTCTCGTCGGAGGCCGCCACGCAGCCCGCCCAGGGAGGCTCCACCATCCTCGCCAGGCTGAAGTTGTCGCTGAGCGCGCTGAAGCCCCGCAGGCCATGCTCGGCGGCCCACCGGTTGGCTTCGTCGACACGGTCAAGAGACCAGTTGGAGGCGCCGAACGCGTGCATGCGCCCAGCGTCCCAGTGCTCGTTGAGCACGGAGATGAACTCCCCGACCGGAACCTCCGCGTTGTCGCGGTGGAGCATGTAGATGTCCACGTAATCGGTTTGGAGCCGCTCGAGCGAGACCAGCAGCTGACGGGTCAGGTCCTCGGGAGTGCAGAAGGGGGTATGCGCCCCTTTGTCGAGGACGACCACCTCGTCGCGCACCCCGCGCTTGCGTACCCAGGTCCCGAGCAACTCCTCGCAGCGGCCGGCACCGTAGATGAACGCGGTGTCGAAACAGGTCCCACCCCGCTCGAAGAAGTCGTCCAGCATGACCGCCGTATGCGGCCAGGTGCGCTGGTTGTCCACTCCCATGACGAGGCGGGAGACCGGTTTGCCGACCCCATCGATCGACCCGTACCGCATCCGGTTCGGACTCGAAACGGCGAGCGGCCTGCCGTGCAGCGGTCGCCCGGCCTCTTCGCTCTCGGGGCGTTCGACCTCGTAGACGACGCCGCAAGCCTCGCGCCAGCGGTCGAGGGCCTGCATGTTGCCGAGGGTGTCGGCCCAGGTCATGGCCGGTGCCTGGCGGGCGCCGACGTGGGCCGCGACCACGTCCGCCTCCTCCCCGTAGAGATCCCCGTCGAGCTCCGTCACGACCTCCCGCGGCTCGGCTGCGTCCGAGCGCTGGACGAGGATCGTGGTGCGAGAGCTCGGGATCCAGGGGTCGGCGACCGTGATCGAACCCTCGCTGCCGAAGACGCGGACGACGTTCTCGCCCGCTACCTGGACCCCGCAGAACAGCTGGGCCAGGATGTCTCCCGGGAAGCGCAGGGACGCGATCGCCCACTCGTCGACACCGGTCCGCCCCACCGAACCCACGCCTTCGAGGTCGATCGGGTCGGCCGCCTCACCGCGCGGCGCCCCGGCCAGCAACCTCGCCATCGACGCGGAGTAGCAGCCGACATCGAGGATGCCGCCTCCGCCCAGAGCGCCGGAGAGCAGCCGGTGCTCTGGCCGGAAGGCGGTGTGAAAGCTGTAGGTGGCCTGGATGACACGAACGTCCCCGATCGCTCCCTCTCGGATGAGCTCGACCAGTTTCGCGGTCTGCGGGTGGCAGCGATACATGAACGCTTCCATCAAAAAGACGTCGTGCCGGCGGGCGGCTTCGATCACCGCCATCGCCTGGGCGTGATTGACCGTGAGCGGCTTCTCACAGAGGATGTGCTTGCCTGCTTCGGCGGCGGCGATCGCGACCCGCGCGTGCATGGGATGCGGCGTGGCGATGTACACCGCGTCGACCCCCGGGTCGTCCAGCAGCGCCCGATAGCTCCCGTGGCGGTGGGGAACCCCGAACCGCTCGCCGAAGGCTTCGGCGGTGTCCTGCGCCCGGCTCCCGACCGCGACCAGCTCGCCGGTGCGGGAACGGCTCACGCCCTGTGCGAAGCGGCCGGCGATGCTGCCGGTCCCGATGATGCCCCAGCCCAAACGGTCCGCCATCAAACCTCTCCTCCTCCTCCGCCTCCGCCGCATCTCCCGTTTCGCACGGAACGGTCGCTAAACCGGGCGCGATGGGACCCGTTCCGTGCGAAACGGGGATACGCCCTGCATCAGGCGCCCCGGCGGCCTCGAGCGGGCTTGGTCTCGTGCTCCCGTTCGCTGCGCCGTGCCTGAGCTTCCTCGACGCTGGCCTTGAGCGCTGCCAGCAGCTCTTCCACGCCGGCGGGGGCGGGGCTCGCGTGCTCCGCCTCCTCGACGAACTGCTCGGCGGCGGCGCGGCCCTCCACCAGGGCCAGGAGCTTCTCCCGGTACTCGTCGCGGTAGCGTTCCGGCTCCCAGGGCCCGGTCAGCGTCGCGAGCAGGAGCTCCGCCATCTCGATCTCACGTTCCTGCAGGTCACCCGGCAGCAGTGGTGTGAGCCCGTCTACAGGGAGGACCTCGTCCGAGAAGAGCAGGGTCGTGAGCAGCATGAGCTCGCCGCGCGGCTCGAGGGCCGCGAGGTGCCGGCGGCTCCGCAGGACGATCCAGCAGATGGCGGCGCGGTTCGTCTGCTGCATGGCCCGCAGGAGCACGGCGAAGGGCCTGATGGAGCCTTCCGGTACGACGTAATAGGAGGTGTCGGAGAAGATGGGATCGAGCTCGGCTCGCGAGACGAACTGTTCGACGTCAATGGTCTTCGTCTTCTCCGGCGCCAGTTCGGCGAGCTCTTCGTCACTGACGGGGACGAACTGGCCTGGCGAATACTCGTAGCCCCGCACCAGGTCATCGCGCGTGACCTCTGATTCCGGCTGCATCTCGGGCATGGGCCGCGGCTGGCTCTCAGTGAGACGCACGGCGGGACGATCCGGCTCGGCGTCAGGCTCCGGGGCTGCGGGGTGCAGCTGAACCGTTCGCTCGAGGTCCTCCTCACCCGGTTCTTGCCACACGCTCGCCGGCACCACGCGCTGGTGCCGGACCCGCTGACCCGTCCTTCGGTCCAGCTCCCGGAAGCGCACGCCGCGCCGCCTGATCGCGGGGTAGAGGCGCACCTGGACCGTCACCAGCCCGAAGCTGATGGTTCCACGCCAGACCGCTCGGGGCATAGCTCAAGTCTGGGACCCCGGAGCCCCCGCGGGGGAATGCCCGTCTCGACCCGATAGGAGGTGACAGCCATGGATCGACTCAAGTGGATGGCAGCGATGACTCTGGCTGCCAACGGCCTGCTCGCCGGCGCCAGCCTCGACCAGTCGCTCAAGCAGCTGCCCGCACGCCACGCTCTGGGCGCCGGGGCGTATGCCGGCTACGCCCGGGCTGCCGACTGTTCCCGCCGGGGAATCGCGTGGTACGCCTCGCTGGGTGTGGGAACCGCGGCCACCACCATCGCCATGGCGGTAATGGCCGTCGCGACCGGCCGGCCGCGGCGAGCCCGATCGGCGGCGGTCGTGGCGGGGGCGCTGTCGATGCTCCACTCGTTCACCACCAGCCGAGCGGCGCCCGCCATGCTGGGCCTCCGCCGCATCGGGGACGATGACCTGGCGATCGCCAACATGCTGGATCGCTTCGAGCGATGGCAGACGGCCCGGGTTCTGTGCCAGGTGGCGACCCTCGTCGCGACCCTGGTGGCGGTGACGTCGAAGCCGTCCGATCTACGCTGATCCGCGGGCGATGAGCGGCAGACTCGAGGGCAAAGTGGCGATCGTCACCGGGGCGACGGTCGGGATCGGGGAGGCGGTCAGCCGGGCCTTCGTCCGCGAGGGAGCCCGAACGGTACTCCTCGTCGCCCGGACAGAGGGCTCGCTCCAGCGCCTGGCCGCCGATCTCGGTCCGGCAGCAGTCGCGCACGCGGGTGACGTCAGTGAGCCGGCCACTGCCCGTGCGGTGGTCGCTCGGGCGGGCGAGCTGGGCGGCCTCGACATTCTCGTCAACAACGCCGGCCTCGACCTGGTGTCTCCCGTGACGGAGACGAGCGAGGCTGACGCCCGTCGCATTTTCAACGTCAACCTCTTCGGCGCCCTGTTCCTCCTCCAGGAGGCGGCGCGGGCCCTCACCGCCAAGGGTGGCGGCGCCATCGTCAACGTCTCCTCGCGCACCGCGACCGCCGGGGTGCCGGGGATGGCGGTCTACGGTGCGTCGAAGGGGGCGCTGGAGGCTCTCAGCCGTGCCGCCGCGGTCGAACTCGGACCCCACCAGGTCCGCGTCAATGTTGTCGCCCCCGGCCTGACCCGAACGCGCATGAACGAGGAATGGGTCAGCGTCCAGCCCGACCCTGAGGCATTCCTGCGTCAGCTCGAAGCGAGGATTCCTCAGGGTCGGTTGGCACTGCCCGAGGAGGTCGCCGCCGCGATCGTCTACCTGGCCTCGGACGAGGCGCGGCATGTCACGGGGGCGACGGTCGCGGTGGACGGTGGCTACACAGCCGCCTGAACGCCTCCCTGAGCGCGGTCAGCCGCGATCCTGCCCGTGGTACTTGAAGGAGAGGTTGATCCGCGCCCTGAAGTGGACCACGTTGCCCTCCTGAATGGTCAGGTCCAACCGGTCGACCTCGGCAACACGAAGGTCGCGCACCGTTTCGGCGGCGGTGGCGATCGCGTTCCGTGCCGCGTCCTCCCACGACTCGGGGCTGGTCCCGATTACCTGTGTGACCCGATACACGCTGGTGTCCGACATCGCTCGATCTCCTCACTACCGGTTGGAACGTCGAGCTTCAAGTCTCCCGCAGGCCACGCCTCGTGGCAACCCGATTGCCGGCACTCGGGCCTCCACCGGCGGTCCGGCACCCAGAGGATGGCGGGGCGATGTCGAAATCGGCGGCGCCGGTTCGACGGTGTGTACAGCCCGGCAATCACGTCCTGAGAGGTGAGGTGAAATGAAGACTGAAACACTGGAGACCGAGGGCGCCCGCATCGTCTACGACGTCGAAGGCCCGCTGCCCACTGCGGATGGACGGCCACCCTTGTTCATGATCGGGCAGCCGATGGACGCCGGCGGCTTCAGGACCTTGGCGTCCTACTTTCCCGACCGCACGGTCGTCACTTACGACCCGCGCGGCCTCGGCCGCAGCACCCGCACGGACGGCAAGGTCGACAATTCTCCCACCCAGCAGGCCGGCGACGTCCATGCGCTCATCCAAACGCTGGGCGCCGGGCCGGTCGAGATGTTCGCGAGCAGTGGCGGCGCGGTGACCGCGCTGGCGCTGGTGACCGCATACCCGGACGACGTCACGACGTTGATTGCACACGAGCCGCCCCTCATCCAGGTCCTTCCCGACGCGGCTGCCGCGGACCGGGCGTGGGAGGGAGTCCATGACGCGTACCGGGCCCGGGGGTTGGGGGCTGGGATGGCCGCTTTCATGGCGATGACGTCATGGCGGGGAGAATTCACCGACGAGTACTTCGCCCGCCCCGCGCCGGATCCAGCCCAGTTCGGGATGCCGGCCGAGGATGACGGCTCTCGGGACGATCCGCTGGTCTCGGATCGCTCGGCGGCCGTCACCGACTACCGTGTCGATCCCGGCGCGCTGAGGCGGGCGCCGACCCGTGTCGTGATCGCGGTCGGGGAGGAGTCGGAGGGCACCTTCACCGGACGTACCTCGGAGGCCACCGCCGCGCTGCTCGGCCGGCGAGCGACCGTGTTCCCGAGCCATCACGGAGGCTTCGTGGGCCCCGAGTACGGGTATCCGGGTCAGCCCGAGGCCTTTGCCCGCAGACTCCGCGAAGTCCTCGACGGCGGGGCCTGACGGCAGCTGGACCGGACTTGGGTCACTCCCGCCCTGGAAACGGATATCCACGCAGGTTGACAGCGAAGCAGGAGCGACGGGATGGTGGATGCGTTGCCGACGCGGTCCTGTGTCAGACGAGAAAGGAGTAGATCATGGCTGAGTCGACGATTCGCGCTGAAGACCCGATCGTCGTTCTCATCAACGTCTTCACCTGCGAGCCGCAGGATCAGCAGCGGCTGGTGGAGGCATGGCAGCGCGGCACCGAAGAGGTGATGCGCTATCAGCCCGGGTTCATCTCGGCCAACATCCACCGCAGCCTGGACGGGACCAAGGTCATCAACTACGCCCAGTGGGCGAGCGCGGACGCGTTCGAAGCCTCGTTACGCAACCCCGAGGCGGCCGCCTACTTCCGGGAGCTCGCTCAAATCGCCCCACCGGATCCGGTGCTCACCGAGGTGGTTTCGGTCCATAGATCTGCCCGGCGTCCGACCTGATCGGTGGCTGGTGCGCGTGGCTGCCAGGCCCCGCACGACGAAGGCCCCGTCGCGGCACCTAAGGTCGCATGCCGGCTCGTGACGGGGCCTTGGCGTCGCCGCTGGTTGCCAGGGTTCCTCAGGCCACCGGGGGTGGAGGTGGAGAGGCAGCGCTGGAGGCCGGCCCGGGCTGCTCCAGCTGAGCGGTCACCTCGTCCCGCAGCGTCTCGGTGACGATGTCGGCGGCCGCCGACCGCAGCTGATTCTGGAGTTCCTGCACCCAGCGCAGCTCGACGATCGCGACCAGGGCCGACGTACTCGGCTTCAAACCCTGGCCGATCTCCCGCAGCCGGTCGTCGGGGAACCCGGAATCTCGAAGCCGCTGGGCCAGCGCTCCCACACTGGCGCCACCGATCGCCAGCCAGCCGACCGGGCCCGCCAGGAGGCCCACCACCCCGCCGGCGATCCCACCGAGGACAGCGCCTCTGGCGATGTGGTGAGACTCCTGGATCTTCAGCTTGCCTTCGCTGTCGCGGACAAGGACCGCCGCCTCCTGTACGTGCAGGGTGTTACGGTCCACGCTCTTCAGCTCATTGAGGGCGCCGGACGCTCCTTCCTCCGTGGTGAATGCCGCCACCACCGCTACGAGTGGGGCCTTATCGCTCATGATGGGATACCTCCCTGAATACAGCAGAACCGGCCGCGCCGCGGTCCGGCGCACGAACCAGTGGTACCTCTTGACGCGGAGTGCTGCCAGACCCCGCCGCGCCGGTGCTAGACAAATCCGGACGTCCGCCGGGACCGACGGTCGCCCCTCAAAACCTAGGGAAACCTCTGATGGCAGCGCTGGCCCGGGGCGGCAGACTTCTGGTGGTGGCTCGGTACCTCCTCCTTTGACACGCGCACACGGCGCCCGGGGAGCTGAGTACCGGCTGGGAACCGGCGGTGACGGGTCCACCGCCCGTCGAGTCGTGATGGCGGGAGGACGTTGTGAATGGCACAGCAAGGCAGTCCAGAGCTGCTCACCGATCCAGTCGCTGAGGAGCTCATGAGCTCGGGCAATCTCGCCAAACTCGCCTACAACTGGACCGACGGGAGTCCGAGAGTCGTGCCCCTCTATGTCAACCTTCCCGTCCTCTTGACTCAAGGTTTCTGGAGGGCCAGGTGTCTCACCTCAGGGTGACATAGAGGGACGGCGTGTGCCGGGTAGAGAGGGACAGCGGTTCCTACCCGCTGGGACCGAGCCCCCTCTCCACGGCTGAGGCGGGCTCACGCCGGGGCGTCCGCTCTGGCGACTGGGTTTCGCGGACGCCCCTTATCGGCCCACGCGTGCCGGGGCGCGTAGCCCATCCGTGTGGACGGCTACTCGCGGGGGGCGAAGAACTCGAGGGCGATGTTGTCGGGGTCGCGGAACGATACACCTGAGCCGTAGGGTGCGTCGACAATCCCGCCATGGGCGATGCCGAGCTCATCCAGCTTGCGCTCCCACTGCTCGAGCTGGGAGCGGTTGGCGCACGCGAAGGACACGTGATCGAGCCCGGGCCGGCGCTCGTCGAAGGCTTCGGCGGTCTTCAAGTCGGGGAAGGCGTGAATACCCACCAACGTCCCCCCGACCAACCAGACCACGTGGTGAAAAGGCCCCGTGTCCTCATCGATCACCGGGTTGGAGTCAAACAGCCGCTGGTACCAGGACCGGCTGCGGCCAAGGTCACTCACCGTCAGTGCGACGTGCCCGATCGCAGGGAACTCAGCCACAACGCGCCTCCTCTCGTCGGATCGCTCCGACCAAGCTCAGGCAGACGGTCCTGTGAACCTCTGCCCAGGGTCCATCGGTCGTCACACCGTACTCCGTTGCCGGACAGAGGGGAGTGGGACGGGGGCCGGCGCTCGCCTGCCCAAGCCTCCCAGCATGCCAGCTGGAGAGTTCCGAACCTTGCTGGCACCGCTCCGTTCTGTCCCGGGCTGAGGGCGGGAAGCACGATCAAGTCGTCGCCCGGCCGCGAGTCTGACGGGCTCTGGTACTATGCCCGGTCGGCGTTAACCGATGGCCAGCCCAGCCGAAGGTGGGTACGGGCCGCCGGCGGCCAACCAAGGAACGCTCCGTCCTGCGGGGCACCCGGTCTCGCCCCAGAGGAGCGTGCCCGGGGTCGCGCCTGCATGTGGACGTGTCCGGTAAATCGCGACCGGGGTCTCCGACCGACCCCAACCTCAACGCCATCGCGACGAGCGGCACCGCCCGGGCGTTGGTTGCGCCGGCACCTCGGCGGCCGAACAACAAAGGAACATCACATGCGCAACATCGAAACCACGAGCCCGGGACTCAAGACGCACGAAATGCGTTCCGGCTCCGTTGAATCGCGGGACGGCACCCGCATCGGGTACTTACAGCTGGGGCACGGGCCGGCGGTCGTAGTGCTTCACGGCAGCAACGAGTCCGCACGGAGCCACAGCGTGCTGGCGAATGCGCTCGCCGACTCCTTCACCGTGTATCTGCCGGACCGGCGGGGCCGCGGGATGTCCGGGCCCTACGGCTCCGACTACGGCATGAAGTCGGAGGTCGAGGACCTGGACGCGGTCCTGACCAGGTCAGGCGCGGACATGGCGTTTGGCGTCAGTGCGGGGGGGCTGATCGTCCTCGAGACCGCCCGCGTGCGGCCAGGGCTCCGCAAGCTTGCCCTCTACGAACCGGCCCTGTTGTTGGACGGAGACACTCACCTGCGGTGGGTCGACCGGTATGACCGGGAGATGGCCGAAGGAAAGGTGGCGGCCGCGCTGATCACCAGCTTGAGAGGCCTCGATCTGGGTCCGGCGCTCTTTCGAAGGATGCCCCGCCGGCTGACCGAAGCGCTGACCAGCATGGCGATGAAGAACGAGGAGAAGGGCGCTACCAGTGACTCCGTTACGATGCGCCGGTTGGCTCCCACCCTCCACTACGACGCGTTGCTGTTGAAGGAGATGGCAGGGAAGATCGACCCCTACAGGCAGGTCTCGGCGGACGTGCTGCTGGCCGGCGGCGGCAAGGGTCTCGCGTACTTGAAGCCAACCCTAGATGCTCTCGAGCAGACGCTCCCACACTGCCGGCGAGTGGAGTTTCCCGGACTTGACCACGGCGCATCGACCGATCCCAGCAGCACGAATCGGGGTGGCAGGCCCGAGGTCGTCGCTCGTGAGTTGCTGGCATTCTTCGCCGAGCCGTCTTGATGAGGGCACGGTGAACGATCCCGCAAGTCCGCCAGGGACACTGCCACCGCCGCCACCACCCGACCAGGTTCCCCAGTTCTTCCGCTGGCTGGTCGAGTTCGTTCGCGCCAGCCGTGATCCCAGCGCGCCCTGGCGCTCCCGCCCCGCCCCCAAGGCCGGTGGCGAGAGCATGGTGACATTGCTGGTGGCGGTCGGCACCGACCTGGCCATGCTCCTGGCCAAGGCGGTCGCCACCGCGTTCACCGGCTCGGCTGCCCTCTTCGCCGAGACTCTGCACTCGGGCGCCGATTTCGGCAACCAGATGCTGCTGCTCTATGGCGCTCGTCGCGCCCGCCGGCAAGCCGACCTGCGCCATCCCTTCGGCTACGGCGCGGAGGTCTTCTACTGGTCTCTGCTGGCCGCCCTCGGCATGTTCACAGTGGGCGGCGTGCTCGCGATCTGGGAGGGTGTGCAGCGGCTGCTGCACCCGACCCCGCTGGAGTTCGTCGTCGTCGGCCTGGTGGTGCTCGGCCTGGGCCTCGTTCTCGACGCCACCTCCTTACTGGTCGGTGTTCGCCAGCTCCGCGGTGAGGCTCGCGGCCGCGGTATCAGGTTCGGCAAGCACCTCAGGTCGACCACCGATACCGCCGTGTCGACAGCCTTCTTCGAGGACGGCGCCGCCGTCTTCGGGGACCTGTGCGCACTGGCCGGGCTCGGAGCCCACCAGCTGCTGGGCTCCCCCTATCCGGATGCCGTGGCCGGAATCGTGGTCGGGCTACTGTTGGCCGGCATCGGACTCCGCCTTGCGGCTCGGAACCGTGACCTGCTGACGAACCGCTCCGAATCTCCAGTTGTCCTGGACCGCATCCGTGCCCTCCTCCTCGACCATCCCGAGGTGGTCGCGGTCGGTGGGGTGCTGACCGTCTATGTCGGACCCCACCAGCTCCTGGTCACCGCCGAGCTGCAGCCCATTGATGCAGTCTCCGGCCCGCGGCAGAGCCAGTTGCTGGAGGAACTCCGAGATCGGGTCGTACACGAGGTCCCACGCGTGCTGGCCGTGTACCTGATGCCGGTGGTTGAGGTGACGGAGCCGCCGGAGCTGACACCGTGGGATCCCGACTACTGGCTGCGTTGGGATCCGGATCAGGAGCAAGCCTGAGGCTCAGACCCCCGGACCACGACTGTAAACGGGAGTGATCGCTGGTAGAGGTGGGCAGGGTCGCCGTGGCCACGGTCCCGCGGTAATAGCAGACCCTGGTGAGGCCCGTACCAGGGTGCCTTGGTCGACGCGGTATCCGCCGCCCAGTCGACGTCTTCGGTCAGCCCCTCCGGGATCGTTTGGACGTCGCCTCGGCCGAAGGCGTCGTAAAAGCGCTTGATAGTCTTGACATTGTCGTCGGCACTCATCCTGTCCTCCGTCCTCTGGTAACTGCTCTTCTTGATCTCATTGCCTCTCGGCCTACGGTCGACGCTGAAGAACGGTCTACTGATCCGGAGAGGGCTTGGCCTCGGTGATCGTGACGTCAGGCGCCATCGGTGCGGCACCGGCGGAGGTGCGATCCCACATTTCGTCACCAGGAGGTTTCTTTCATGAGCGTACTGGTGAGCACCAGGTTCCACGGCGACACGGCAAAGTTTCGGCAAGCTCTCCAGACGAGAGATGACGAGTTCACGCACGGGAGGCCGGTCCTGAACGGGAACGCAACGGCATGACGGCCGCCGCGAGCTGGCGACCACGGCCCGGGTCCCGCCGCGGAAGGCTCATGCGTTCGCCCGCTGCGCCTCCAACAGAGGCCGCCAGCCGATCAGGGTTACCCCCTGTTCGTCCAGCATGTGCTTGACGTCGTCCGCGTGGCGGGCGGCCTTGTGCGCGGCGACGCGGAGTTGCCAGTCCGGCGTGATCGCCTGCAGCTCGGGTGTCGGCAGGCCGAGGTGCAGGATCATCTCGGTGACGCCGGGCCGAAGGTCGCGCAGGTCCGATGCGAACCTGCTCGGGAGACCGTTCAGGGCGTCCGCGTCGAGGGATGCCCCAAGGTAGGTGTCGGCGGTCAGCACGCCGTGAAGCGGGTCCGGCGCGCCCGCACCGCGCGTCAGCCTGGTGCGAAGGGGTAGTTGGTACTTCCTTGCCAGATCCACCATCAGGTCGTGATAGCGAGGTTCGCGGTACCACCCCATGTGACCCACCAGGTGGGTGGGCTTGACGCCCCACTCGAGCGCAAGCTGGATCTGCGCCTCGGCCTCCTGCCTGACCTGGTCACGATCGGCGCGCTCGTGGAACTCCGCGACGCTGCGCGGCAGGAAGCCCTCGTCATCCACCAGCGACGGGCATTGGGCCGCGCCCAGAACTGGCTTCCAGCGGTAGGCCTGCCATTCGCTCGTGAACGCCAGCTCAACGCCGACATCCAGTTCCGGATGTGAGGCCACGTGGCGCGCGGCCGCGTAGGCCCATGGACAGGGGACAAGCATGGAGGTCGAGGTCGCGATACCTTCCTCGATCGCGTCGAAGGTGGCGGCGTTCTCGGAGTGGCACATGCCGAGGTCGTCGCCATGGATTATCAGCAGCCGCGCGTCCGGGCCATAACCGAGCCTCTGCAGATTGGCGGAGACGGTTCCGCTTTCGGCATCGCTCATCGACATCCCTCCAACGCAAACCGCCCGCGACCCCGCGGCCGGACGGCACCGGGCTCCGACTCTCGCACTGGACGTTACCGCCCCGGGCGCTCCCGGGCTTGGCCTCGTCAGCGCTTCCAGCGCGGGGACAGCGGCCGCCGCCGGGGGTAGCGGTAGGGGTCAAGCAGGTTTCGGGCAGTCGGCCTTGCATTCCCTACTGAGAACTCAAAATTTTGGGGCGGTGGGCCGGGCAGGAGTCGAACCTGCATCGCTTTGGCGGCGGTTTACAGCTCGATTTGACCGAGTCCTCCCTATGCCGGCGGACGCCAGAGCGAGTTCGAGAAGCGGTTCGACACCGCGTTGAGGTACCACGGGATGACCCACCGTATCGCCGTCGTTGCAGTACGCGGTGCAGTGGGCGTCGAAAGGGATTCGGGGCGCCGCGGCGTCGACGGACGCACCGTACGACAAGGGAGAGGGGTTGGAAAGCACCAACACCATGACGACGGTGAGGGTGCCGGACGGCTATAGCGGATCGTCCTCCAGTCGACGCCCCTCGGTCGCCTTTACCTCGCGTGCGACGGCTGCCGCATCTTGCTCCAGCCGCCTGCGACTTCGACCGAGCGCTGCCTCGGAGCGCCTGAGCGCTTCCTCGCCGCGAGCCAGGGCGGCCCGTACGCGATCGATTGCCTCCTGTTGCAGGAGCAGCGGGTCGGTGTGGGTTTCATGAAAGACGCGGGCGCGCTTGTCGACCAACTGCTCGCGTTCGACGAGTCTGGCTTCCATCTCATCCTGTCGCGCCTGGCGCTCGTCCGCGATTTGGTCTCTGTGGTCGGCGATCCGATCCCGCTCGTCCGCGAGCGCGTCCCGCTCGTCCGCGATTCGGTCCCGGTCACTCGCGATTCGCTCGCGGGTCTCTAGCACGGCGGCGATTGCGTGCGTATGACCAGCCGCCGCCTCGGAGAGTGGGGTCGCCGACGGCTCGGACTCGTCGAACTGCTCGTCGCGCCCATCGAGCGCCTGGCGTCGAATCGGAAGACCTTGTCCCCCGGGCTCCAGCTGGTGGGGGCCAGGGAAAGTCTCGTCCTCGCTTCGATGTTCGCCCACGCTTCGATGTTCTCTGCGTGGTGTTTTGTTGTCAACCGCGCGCGTCAGCGGTGGTTGGGCGAGCGTCGGACCGCTCCCCACTAGTTTCCGGTGCTGGTCAGTACTCCTGCCGGCTCAGAAACTTCGAGTCGTCGATCCGACCGCTCACGCGCTCGCCGCGGTCGACGCATCCCCGGAGTTTTCGAGCGAAGGCCGGCGCCACGGCGAACGACACCCGAGCTACGCAATTCCCGTCGGCGATCTCGTCCCCTCGAGCGAGAAACCCCCTCGGCAAGTCTTCTACCGAGGTGATCTCCACCTTCTTCGTGGCCATCGATGAATCGTCCCAGGTTTCGCTCATCCGTGATCGCTCGCCCAGGGCTCGAGAGCGCGCGACGGCTCGGTCCATCCTGCCGCCCGGGAGTTTGGAGCCGATAGCGCGCTGGCGAGGGAACGTTTCAGGGCTCTCCGGGATGCGCTTGAGGCGATGGAGAATGCCCACAAGCGCGGAGACTTTCGCGCCGGCCGGACTTTCCACAGCGGCTGGAGGAGTTCCGGATTGCGGCATCCGAGGTTCACCGACTGGTGAGGGGGATCATGCCTGCACCCGACACCCGTCCCCCGCTCAGGCCAGTGGAAGAGAGACTCTGATCTGGCGGGTGGCTCCTCGATCGTGGCCTTGCTGGTCAGTACTCCTGCCGGCTCAGGAACTTCGAGTCGTCGACTCGACCGCTCACGCGTTCGCCGCGGTCCACACATCCCTGGAGCTTGCGAGCGAAACTCGCCGCCACGGTGAAGGACACTCGAGCAACGCGATCTCCGTCGCGGACCTCGTCCCCTCGGGCGAGGAAACCCCCTCGGAAGTCTTCGAGCGAGGTGATCTCAACCTTCTTGGTGGCCATCGATACATCGTCTCACTTGCCCCTCCGCGATGGCCCGGCAGGTATGGAGGCGTGTCCGCCTCCACCCTCCGCACGCGAACCCTAATGGGTCGCGACGCCGATCGGACCGGCTCCAGGCTCAGGCAACCCGAACCTGGGCCGCGCGCGGGCCCTTGGGGCTAGGCTCGACCTGGAAGCTCACGTGCTCTCCGCCCTGTAGGCTGTCGAAGTCGACCTCGGTGCCGCTGCGGTGGAAGAAATACTCCTTGCCGTCATCGGCGGCGATGAAGCCGAAGCCTCGCTCGATCACGAGTTTCTTGATGGTGCCATTCTGCATGGCGGTTCTCCTTTTTCTCGAACGAACTGCGCTTGAAGGAAGCCGTTCGAGAAGAGGAGCGACCAAGGCGCGCGCCGGAGGATCCAGCGCTCACTCGACTATACCGGACGGTGATCGGATGCCGACGACGGGGACGGTGGGGCAGCCCTGGGCCGCCAAAAGAACTTGGGGCAGCGGCCGGACTCAGCGGGCGAGTTGCTCCAACCACGACCGAACGATGGCCGCCACCGCGTCAGCATCGGTGAGCGTGAGGGTCTCCTCGATCCCTCGCGATACGTCGGCGGTCAGCCGAACCTCCGCTCGGAGAGGAGGCCGAGAGCCTGTCTCGAGCCAGGCTCGGACAACAAGCAGACCCGTGGTGTCGGCGGCCACGTTGGAAAGTGTGCCGTGGGGCCCGTCACGAGGGCGTGACGCCGCGAGCCTCTTGTAATAGCCCCTGGAGACTCGGTGTTGGCTCGACGTCCAGCTCCCGGCGCAGTAGCCGGCGGTAGCGGTCGAACTCGCGCACGGCTTCAGACCGGTTGTGTTCGGCCAGGTGGACTCGAATGAGTACGGCACGGGCACTCTCGCGGAGCGGATCGACGCTGACGGCCGCTAGCGCTGCCACCACAGCCTGGCCATAGCGACGCTCAACGACAAGGCGATCGACCAGCGCCTCCAGCGCGTGCAGGCGAAGCTGTCGCCAGCCCTCGCACTCGAACAGAACCCAGTCGTCGTACCAGCCCGGCAGCAGCTCCTGGGAGAGGACGTCGACGACCGTTGCGGCGGTATCCGCAGGGCGCGTCGGCTGCGCGCCATCCAGCAGCCGCCGTGCCAGCAGGCGGGATTCGTCCAGGTCCACCCGCACGTCGCAGGCGAGCCCCAGCTGACTGGGACTCACGCTGAGCAGGCCTCGTTCGGCACTGAGGAGCCGCGCCAGCGAGGACCGCAGGCACGCGAACGCGTGCTCGTCCGACGCCTCGGGCCAGAGCGTGCCGGCGACCCGCACGCGCGTAGAGATGCGGCCTCGGAGAGCGAGCACGGCTAGCAGACGCTGAGAGCCGGTGCTCAGCGAGATCGGCGTGTCCCCAGCGAAAAGCTGGAATCCACCAAGCATCGCAACTCGGGGCAGACGTCCCAGAGGGGCGGTGTCGACCGATGGTGTGGTCGTTTCGGTCAACTCGCTCATCAGGATTCTCTTGTCTTCGCTCCGCCACGCACGGTACGCGCCCTTGGGCGGGGCCGCAGGTCGCTGGGGATGCCGCGCCTCGTCACGCCGCCATCACGGTCTCGTGACGGCGGGCTTGGGACGGTAGTGGCAGTCGACGTTGTTCACCCTGCCGGGCCCGGACGATGTGCGCGGCGGATAGCCGCTGCCCCCCATCGCCGCCTTGGCCCGATCCCAGTGTCCGGCGTCGGCGCCCCGTCGGTGGAGGTCGTGATCTGGAGACACCCGTGACAGCAACCATCGCGCCGGAGCCGGCGCCGTCCTCCGACTTCGCCGCGCTCAAAGGTCGGATCAAGCAGGCGGGCCTCCTTGATCGGCAGCCGGCTTTCTACATCCGCTCCATCCTTGCCAAGACCGTGGCCCTCATCGCTTCCCTCGCGGTATTCGTGGTGTTTCGGACCGACCCCGGGGTGCTGGTCGCAGACGCCATCGTCCTCGCCGTCGTCTTCGGCCAGCTCGGCTTCCAGCTTCATGACGCCGGGCATCGCCAGATGTTCGAGTCCGGCCGGTGGAACGTGGTCGTGGGGCTGGTCACGGGGAACCTGCTGCTCGGTCTCAGCTACGGCTGGTGGGTCGACAAGCACAACCGGCACCACGCCAACCCAAACCACGTCGAGATGGACCCGGACATCGGTCCCGGGGTCATCTCCTACTCAGAGGAGCAGGCGCTGGCGTCGAAGGGAATTCGGCGCTTCGTGGCCAAGCGCCAGGCGGCCCTGTTCTTTCCGCTCCTCCTCGGACTCGGCTGGGCGATGCACTGGAAGGGGTTCACCTTTCTCTGGCGTGAGCGATCTCGCTACCGGCGCCTCGAGGTGACGCTGCTCGCTGTCCACGTCGTCCTCTTCCTCGGGTTCTTCGTCGTCCTGCTCGGCCCCTGGTGGGGCCTGGCGATTGTCGTCATCCAGCAGTCCGCCGTCGGCTTCTACATGGCTAGTGTGTTCGCCCCCAATCACAAGGGCATGCCGCAGGTGGCCGGGAAGCTGGATTTCCTGCGCCGCCAGGTGCTCACTTCGCGGAACGTACGCCCGGGCCGGCTGACCGACGTGTGGTACGGCGCGCTCAACTACCAGATCGAGCACCATCTCTTCCCCACCATGGCGCGCAACCGCGTGGCGCGCGCCCACGGGATCGTGCGCCAGTTCTGCGACGAGCGAGGGATCCCCTACGTCGAGACTTCGATCCTGCAGTCGTATCGCGAGATCCTGGCCTTCCTCGACGAGGTGGGCGAGCCGCTCCGCCGCGACCCGAGGGCGACTCTGCCCGCAAGAGATCCTGTCCGGGCAATTGAACTGGTGGAACTATCGGCGCCCGCAGCGACGTCAGAAGCGCCGAGTCGGACGGCTTGATGACCGTTGATCGAGCGTTGGGCGGCCGTCCTGACAGGGACCCTTCGGGCGTTCGAAGAGGTACGGAATTGACCTATGCCTAGCGCTCCCCCTGACGGATCAGAGAACCGCTTCGACCAAAGGGTCGTGGATATGGGCCGCGACGACCGGCAGCTAGCCGCTCTCACCCGGATCGCGGAGGCGCTGGAACGACTCGCGGACGACCTTGAGAGCAACCACCGCGGCGGCCGAGGCGTCTTCGACGCCGGTGACAGGCCGTGAGCGACCGGTCGTCGGCATGGCGTCAGGAGGTGTGAGGTGGCGAGTTGGCGTGCAGTGCTCAAGAGCGATGACCTTGACTACGGGCAGCGCTCGCAGATGGACGTCGAGCTGCAGCGAATCGGCGGCAGCGTTCGGGTCCGGTCGAACGGGGCGCATCGGGAGATCGAGTGCAACGCGCCTGACGCCGCCAGCGCCCGAGACCACCTGACCTGGGTAATCCGCCGGGCGCAGATGCAATGCCAGTGGCTCTCCGAAGATCGCATCGGCGAGGTCGTGGAACTGCCGCGACTGTCGCATCCGCATGGAGGCTGAAGTGTGGCAGGAGGTGACGATAGCGATCGGCGCCCATGAGGCGAGCCTCCCAGCTCTTCGGTGCGCACCCATCGAGTCGCCTCGGCATCGACCTCCACCGCCGCCGCGACCAGCCACCGGCCCCGAAGGGAAGCGGTCGCGTTGGAACCGATATGCCAGCTGGCGGGGTCGGGCGGCCTCCGCCGGCGACACGAGCGGTAGCGCCAGAAGCTCTCCCGGATAGTGACGACTGTGGGGATCGACAACCCTGGATGGTGGCGCTAGCGCCTGGGCGCTAGCCCTCTGTGCGAACCGCCGGCGACCGCCGCGGCTGTGACCTCCCTTGCGATCTCCCGCCGGCCCCCACCGACTCCCGCGCGACAGACATCACCTGCCGTGGACGTGGGCGGCGAGGCGGCGCAGCGCCTGGAAGGAAGGCGTAGCGGGGTCGGCCGTCCAGAAGATGATTTGCTGATCTGGATCTGCGTCGGCCGTCAACGTCTCCCACTCGAGCGTGAGCTCGCCAACGATCGGATGGGTATATCTCCTCATCCCGCTGCGCTTGATCGCCACGTACTGCGCCGCCCACCACTGCCGAAACTGAACGTTCTTCACCGAAAGCTCGCCGACCAGAGTGGCGAGCCTCGGGTCGTCGGGGGTTTTCGCCGCTTCCATGCGGAGGTAGGAGACTGTCGTCCGGGCTAACTCTTCCCATTCGGGGTAGAGCGTTCGTAAGCCGGGTTCGGTGAAAAGCAACCGCACCCAGTTTCGATCGCTATCCGAGTACTGCGAGAAATCAACCATCAGTGCTGCCGCGAGGGGGTTCCAGGCCAGGATGTCGAAGTTCCGCCGCTGCACCATCGCTGGTACGTCCGTGATCACCTCCAGGAGTCGTTTGATCTGCGGTCTGGCTTTCTGCCGCGTGCGGACGGCCGGTCGTGCCGAAGGTCTGCCGGCCCGTTCGTATAGGTAAGCGGTCTGATCCTCGTCAAGGCGCAGGACCTTTGCCAGCGTGGTCAGCACGGGTGTCGAAGCACTCATCCTGCCCTGCTCGAGCCGAGTGTAGTAGTCGGTGCTGATGGAGGCCAACTGAGCGACCTCATCCCTTCGTAGCCCAGGAACCCGACGACGGGTCACCCCTCCTGGTAGTCCCAGCTCGTGAGGGGCCAGCTCCGCGCGGCGGGCCTTGAGGAATGCACCGAGTTCCTCCGCATGCCTGTTTCTAGTGGACCGTAACACCCATTTCTGGTGTACAATGTGAGGCGTGTTCTCGACGTCCCAGCCCCTCGTGCTGTCCGATCAAGAGCGCGCGGAGTTGACGGTCAACGCCCGCTCTCGAAGCCTGCCTGCGTCTGACGTGCAACGCGCTCGTGTCATCCTCCTGCTCGCCGAAGGCAACTCCTATCGCGTCGTCGCTGACAAGTTGGGATGCAGTCAGACCACCGTTGGACTGTGGCGTCGTCGCTTCCTGGAGGAAGGGCTGGAAGGACTGTATGGCCGCCATCAGGGCAGCCGCAAGAGCTCGGAGTCACAGCGCTTGGAGGCTAAGATCCTGGCCCTCACCCAGAAGAAGCCGTCGGATGGCAGCACTCACTGGAGTACCCGCAGGTTGGCTCAGGTGCTCGGGGTCAGCCACATGCGGGTGGCCCGGGTCTGGTCGCGTGTCAGCGATCGCGCAAAACCGGCCACGACCGATCGGGTTAAAACCGGCCACCTGAGGTAGGGCCCAGGTTGGCACCCTCTCACCAAAAGGGAGGGTGTCGTTGGGGAACTACCTACAGATGGCAGACGTAAAGAAGATCGAGGCCCTGCTGGAGCTGGGCTGGAGCCAGCGGCGGATCGCCTAGGAGGTGGGTTGCCGGCGGGAAACGGTGGGCCGGTATCTGCGGCTGCGGGAGGCAAAACCGGCCAACCTGATCGCCGGCTCAGTTGATCTTGAAAACCGGCCAAACCCGATCGCCGGCTGCGAGATCGGAAAGCCGAAGTCGGGTCCGACCTCGATCGCCCACCTCCACCAGGACTTCATCACCGCCGGCGTGGAGCGGGGGCTGAGCGCGCAGCGGATCTGGCAGGACCTGGTCGAGGAGCGGGGCTACAGCGCCGGCTACCTGAGCGTGCAGCGTTTCGTGCGCCGCATCCGCGGAGCACGGCGGGAGGTGGCCGACGTGTTGGAGCACCCGCCTGGCGCCGAAGGTCAGATCGACTTCTTCCGGAGCCCGGCGCTGGTCCTGGACGGGGAGGGGAAGTGGCGGCACCCGTGGGTGATGCGGATGACGCTGAGCTGCAGCCGCCACGGCTACGAGGAGGGGATCTGGCGCCAGCAGCAGGAGCCCTTCCTGCGCGTCCAGGAACATGCGTTCGAGGCGTTCAACGGCGTGCCCAGGGTCGTACGCCTGGACAACACCCGGAGTGGCGTCGCCCGCGCTTGCCTCTATGACCCGGACGTCAACGAGGTCTACATGGCCTTCGCCCGCCACTGGGGGTTCGTTCCCCTCCCCTCGCGACCCTCCCACCCGCAAGAGCAAGGTGTCGAGGAGCGCAGCGGCGGCTACGTGAAGGGGAACGCGCTCAAGGGGCGCCGGTTCGAGAGCCTGGAGGAGCATAACCAGTTCCTGCGGCGGTGGAACCGCACCGTGGCCCAGCTACGCATCCACGGCACCACCCGGCGCCAGGTGCTGAGCCACTTCCTGGAGGTCGAGCAGCCGGCGCTGCAGCCAGTCCCGGGGGCGCGCTTCGAGATGTTCGAGGCGGGCGTCCGCATCGTCCACATGGACGGCTTCATCGAGGTCGCGGGCGCCTACTACCCGGTGCCCTACCAGCTTCTCCGGCAGGAGGTGCGGGTGCGTTGGAACGACCGTTTGGTGCGCGTCTTCCACGATGGCCGGGAGGTGCGCGTGCACGCGCGCGAGCACCGCCCCGGCGTCTTCGTGCCGGTTCGGGCGGGGGACCGTCCGGCCCACAAGCCGGCTCGCCAGCAGGCCTACCAAGAGAACCTGCTGGCCCGCGCCGGTCGGGTCGGCGAGCAGACGCTGGCGTGGGCCCGGGCGGCAGTCGAGGAGCGCGACGTACGCGCCTACCGGCTGCTCCAGGGCGTGCTCAGCCTGACCCGCTCGCACCCCAAAGAGCACCTGGAGTGGGCCTGCGGGATCGCGCTGCAGAACCGCAGCTTCCGCTACGCCACCCTGCGCCGGTTGGTCGACAGCGCCGCCCAGCGTGCGCCCGAAGTCCGACCCCAGCTGACCCAGGAGCACGAGCTCATCCGCCCCCTTCAGCAGTACGCCCAGCTGACCATCGATGTGTGACGGAACACGTTCGTTTCGTAACGGAGGACTTTTCATGAGCGCGACCGTGAACCCGGAGCTGGAGCGCAAGCTCCGGCACCTTCGCCTCTCCGGCTTCGTGCAGGCGCTGCCTGTCCGCAACCAGGAGGCGATCAGCAGTCACCTCGCCTACGTCGAGTTCCTGGAGCTGCTCGTCGAGGACGAGCTGGCCCGCCGCCGCGACCTGCTCTTCAACCGCCGCCTGAAGCAGGCCCACATCCCCCAGGTCAAGTCCCTGGACGGCTTCGACTGGGCCTTCAACCCCAAGCTCCCCAAGCAGCTGCTGCTGGATCTTGCCACCACGCGCTTCGTCGCCGACCACGCGGGCGTCCTGCTCATCGGCCCGCCCGGCACCGGCAAGTCGCACATCGCGCTGGCGCTCGCCTGCAACGCCATTGCCGCCGGCTACACCGCCCTCTACCGCTCCGCCTTCGACCTGGCCCAGGACTTCCGGGAAGCAGAGGCCACCGGAACCCGCAAGCAGCTCGTCCACGACCTGGTCCGCATCGACCTCCTGGTCATCGAGGACCTGGGCATGCGACAGTTGCCGCCCGCCGCCGCCGAGGACCTGCTCGAGGTCTTCACCCGCCGCTACGAGCAAGGCTCGGTCATCCTGACCACCAACCGCCCGATGGAGGACTGGGGCCAGGTGCTGGGGGACGCTGCCGCCGCAGGCGCGCTGCTCGACCGCTTCCTCCATCATGCCGAGGTCATCTCCCTGGCCGGCGCCCGCTCCTATCGCATGCATGAGCGTCAGCGGCGGCGCAGGGGCCAGGAGGCCGCTCTGACCCAGGTCTCCCAGGTCTCGGCGTCGTGACAGCGGCCCTCTACGGCCGTCTCAGGGCTCGTACACCTGTTCGGTCCGGGCCCCGATGGTGCCCGATCGCCTCGTTGCTCACCGTGAACCCGGCCCCGGGGCCCCGGCCCCAGCGGAAGACGGCTCCTGGCTTGTTGTGGGGGAAACCGACAGCGGCGCGGTTTCCCCCACACCCCCTTCGCGCCATTCCGGAGGACCACCTCGGCTACCACTCACGTGACGGTCCACCGTCGGCCCCAGGCCCGATTGATGGACAATCAACGAGGCCCACTCGGGTGGCCGGTTTTGACCTGATCGCAGGTGGCCGGTTTTGCTTGATCGGTGACAGGTCGCGTGCCGGTCTGAAGCCGCATCGTCTCGATCGCTACCTGGCCTCCAACGACCCCGATTTCGAGACCAAGGCGGCCGACATCATTGGCCTCTACGTGAACCCGCCCCAGCACGCGGCAATCTTCAGCGTCGATGAGAAGTCGGCGATCCAGGCCCTCGATCGCACCCTTCCAGCACTGCCCCTTTCCCCCGGTCGCGCCGAACGGCATGGGTTCGAATACATCCGCCGCGGCACGCTCTCGCTCTATGCCGCGCTCGACACGCGAACCGGCCAGGTGATCGGGAAGACGGTCCTCAGCCACACCAGCCAGGAGTTCGTGGCATTCTTGAGCGCCGTCGTAGCGAGCCGCCCGAGGCAGGAAGAGATCCACATCATCGCCGACAACCTCTCGGCACACAAGACGACGCGGGTCAAGGAGTTCTTGCATCTTCACCCCAATGTCAAGCTCCATTTCACGCCGACATACTCGAGCTGGCTCAACCAGGTCGAGCTCTGGCTGAGCAAGATCGAGCGAGACCTCATCGCCCGCGGCATTTTCACCTCAACTGCCGACCTCAGTCGCAAGCTTCTCCGCTACATCCGCGAGTACAACAAAACGGCTCGACCGATCAAATGGAAATACACCGACGTCTCACGACGGATTCGTGCACCACATCCCACCGTTACGGTCCACTAGGGAGCTGGCTGAGGAGGCGATGGAGCATCACGTGGAGAGCCTGGACGCCCCCGTGAGCGGTGGGCCGCCCGGCGCCGCGGCCGGGACTCTGTCGATCATGGTCGGGGGGCCGAGGGAGGTACTTGATCTCTGCCTTCCCTTGCTGACCTGCCTCGGAAAGAATATCGTCTACATGGGGCCGAGCGGAGCGGGCCAGGTGACGAAGGCCTGCAACCAGATCCTGGTCACCGGCACGCTCACCTCAGTGGCCGAGGCGCTCGTCTTCGGGCGCAAGGCGGGCCTCGACCCCGCTGCGGTCCGGGAGGCCTTGTTGGGCGGCTACGCCGGCAGCCGGATGCTCGAGGTCGGGGGGCAGCGGATGATCGAGCACGACTTCGATCCTAAGTTTTTCGTCCGGCTGGTCCGTAAGGATCTCAACATCGCCCTGGGAATAGCTCGCGAGGTCGCGGCGCCGACACCGGTTGCCGCACTGGTGGCGCAGCTCCTCAACAGCCTCATCGCCGGCGGCCATGGCGAGTCGGACGCGGCCGCCCTGGTCACTGTCTACGAGAAGCTGGCCGACCAGGAGCTCTGAGAGCCCCCACCTCCAGACGGAGCCGGGCGACGAGGCGTGGGGGTTGCCGCGAGGGGTGGGCTGCGCGAGACTTGAAGCTCGAGGTTCCCGATCGTCGGTGAGGAGGACGAGCGATGTCGGACACAGCATCTATCGGGTCACTCAGGTAATCGGGACGAGCCCGGACTCGCGGGAGGACGCAGCCCGGAACGGAGGAGCACGGGACACTCATGGGGCAGAGAGAGCGGCAACTGCAAGAGCTGGGGATCACTCTGCCGGACTTCGCGAAGAGTGGTTACTACGGGACCGGCTACGGCAAGATGAAGGCACATCATCAGGTAGGGAGCCTGCTGTTCCTGAGCGGCCATGTGCCTGAACTCGACGGGAAGATTGTTCATCCCGGCCGGCTGGGGGACAATCTCACCATCGATCAGGGATATGAGGCGGCAAGGGTCACAGGCATCAACTGTCTCGCGGGTCTGCGCTACGCTCTCGGGGATCTTGATCGGGTGGCCGCCGTCGTACGTTCACTGTGTTTCGTCGTCTGTATTCCAACGTTCTACGACGTGCACAAGGTCTCGAGTGGGGCCACCGATCTCTTCGCCGAAGTGTTCGGGGAGCAGGGGATCGGCGGCCGGGCCACGATCGGCGTCACCAGCCTGGCCGGCAACCATAGCTTCGAGATCTGGCTCACGGCGGAGGTGGCGTAGATAGTCGCGGTCAGCGGCAGGGTGTGAGGCCCCGAGCGGGCCATTCATCCGCCACCGGGGGCTCAGGTCACTGCACCTTTACCCGTAATAGTGGGAGTACTGCCATGTCGCCCGAGTTTGAAGCTCGGACGCGTCCATCGCCGTCAAGCGGCCTGGACTGAGCGACGCCAAGTCGACCGACGGCGTGTCTGACACGATCCACTCGGCCAGCACCTGCCCAACACCAGGAGACAACGAAAAGCCGCTGGCATTGCAGCCAGTGCAGGTCCAGAGGCCTCGCACGCCGGGTACGGGGCCGACGAGGAGGCGGCCGTCCGGTGTCATCGTTACCAGGCCGCCGCGGAACTCCGCCACCGGCGTCTCTAAAGCCGGCACGCTGCTCTCGACAGCACGGTGGAACCCGCGCACGACTTCGAGGTCGAGGTCGAGGCGATCCGTCGAGAAGTCGGCATGCTGATCAGGAGCTGTGACCAGTGGATCGGTTTCGAAGCCGCCCAGCATGAGTCCGCCTCTGGCCGGCCGCACATAGACGGCGGCATCGGTTATGCGCACCATGGGGTAGGTGGGCTCCACTCCCTCGATCGGCTTGGTGATCATGAGTTGGTGGCGCATTGGCTGAACGGTGACTGCGGTTCCGGCCAGCTGGGCGACCGCGGAGGCCCAGGCGCCGGCAGCGTCGACGGCAACCGGCGCGGCGACACGGCGCTCTCCGATGGTGACCGCGTGAACCTCTCCGTCCCGGACCTCGATCCCGGTCACGGGCGAGTCTCCGATCACCTCAACGCCGAGGTTGTGAGCGGCAGTCATGTATGCCTCGAGCAGCCAAACCGGCTCCTCGATGTACACATCACTGGGTGTGTGATAGGCGGCGACTATGCCCCTCGACTCCACGAAGGGCGCCAGGCGGTGGACCGTCGCGGCGTCGACGGGCTCGATCTCCACGCCCCATTCCATCGCCTGGTCAACCTCTTCAGTCAGCCTTTGGGCGTGGGCGCTGGTCCTGGCGATGATCAGGCTGCCCGACTCTACCAGCTGTAGAGGTACGCCGAACTCGCGGTCGAACCCTCGGACTTTGGCGTTACTGAGGCGCGCCAGGTCTGATTGTGCCCTATCTCGCTGTATGCGCTTGAAGAAGCCCGCTGCTCTGGGCGATGCCTGTGAGCCAGGATGGAATCGGTCGACCACTACCACACGTAAGCCAAGCTGGCCAAGATGTAAGCCGGTAGAGAGCCCTAAGGCACCGGCTCCGATAACCACAGCGTCGTACTCGGATTCCATCGGGCTTCAGGCTACTCTGCAGACCCCACTCCGCCCTGAGGGTCAAGGCGCCGTCCGAGAGATGCTGCTTGGGACATCGCGGGTCGCTCGCCAGGGGACGGAGCCGGCGGCGTCGCTCAGCGTCCATCGGCGGCGGTCACCGCAGTCCAGACTGCGGAGGCTCCGGGGCGGCGCGAAGCGTCGCCCTCGCCGCCGCGAAGCGCGCGATCGGCACGCGATAGGGCGAGCAGGACACGTAGTCCAGCCCCAGGCGATCGAACAGTTCGATCGACGTCGGGTCGCCGCCGTGCTCGCCACAGACACCAAGCTTGAGGTCCGCCCTGGCAGATCGACCCCGTTCGACGCCGATGCCGACCAGTTGCCCCACGCCGTTGACGTCGATCGATGCGAACGGGTTGGCCGGCACGATGCGCGCATCGATGTAGGCGGCGAGGAAAGCGCCCTCGGCATCGTCGCGCGAGATACCGATCGCGGTCTGTGTCAGATCGTTGGTCCCAAAGGAGAAGAAGTCGGCGTGGGCCGCGATCTCGTCCGCGCACAGCGCTGCTCGCGGCAGCTCGATCATGGTCCCGACGGTGTACGGGATGCTCTTGCCGGCTCGGTTGAACTCCTCGCTCATTATTCGGTCCACGATCTCGCGCATCCGCCGTAGCTCCTCGACGAAGGCGACCAGGGGCACCATGATCTCGATGCGCGGGTCGCCTCCCCGGCCGGCGACGGCCAGCGCCGCTCTGGCGATGGCGCGGACCTGCATCTCGGGAATCTCCGGATAGAGCAATGCCAGCCGGACCCCCCGGGTGCCCAGCATCGGGTTCTGTTCGGTCAATCTCTGGATCTGTTTGAGCAGCGCCGAGGCCGTCGCCAGCCGCTCCTCGTCCCCCTCCTCGATCTGCAGCCGCTGGACTTCCAACGCCTGATCGAGGAGCGAGGGCAGGAACTCGTGCAGGGGTGGGTCGAGCAGCCGGATGGTGACCGGCAGCCCGCTCATCGCGCTGAAGATCTCCTCGAAGTCGGACTGCTGCATGGGGAGGATCTCGGCCAGCGCGGCGACACGCGAACTTTCGTCGGCGGCCAGGATCATCCTCTGTACTGCCGGCAGCCGGCCCGCGTCCATGAACATGTGCTCGGTACGGCAGAGCCCGATGCCTTGAGCGCCGAGCTCCCTGGCCCTGCGGGCGTCCGGCCCGGTGTCGGCGTTGGCGCGCACGCCGAGCCGCCGGAGCTCGTCGGCCCACCCGACCACGGCCTGAAAGTCGTCGTTGACCTGCGGCGGGATGAGTGGCAGCGCTCCATGGAAGACCTCGCCCGTCGACCCGTCGAGAGTGATGACATCCCCCTCGTGGAGGACCGTGTCACCGACGGCCAGGATCCGGCTCTCGCGGTCGACCCTGATCTCCGATGCGCCGGCGACGCAGGGCTTGCCCATCCCGCGGGCGACGACCGCCGCGTGGGAGGTCATGCCACCGTGGGCGGTCAGCACGCCCTGCGCCGCGATGACGCCGTGGATGTCGTCCGGCGTCGTCTCCCACGTGACCAGCACGACCTGTTCGCCGGCCTGGCCTCTCTGCTCGGCGGTGTCGGCGTCGAAGACGATGCCCCCGACCGCCGCCCCTGGGGATGCGTTGAGACCGGCGGTCAGCGGAGTCTTCTTGGCCTTGGGGTCGATACCCGGGTGCAGGAGTTGGTCGAGCTGATCCGGCTCGATCCGCCGCAGCGCGTCACAGCGATCGATCACTCCCTCCTCGACCAGGTCGCGGGCGATCTTGATGGCCGCCGGTGCCGTGCGTTTGCCGTCACGCGTCTGCAGCAGGTAGAGCTTGCCCTCTTCGACGGTGAACTCGATGTCCTGCATGTCGCGATAGTGAGACTCGAGTCGCTGCATCGTGTCGCGCAGCTGTCGATACGCGTCCGGCAACAACGACTCCATGTCCGCCAGCGGTCTCGGGGTACGGGTTCCCGCGACCACGTCCTCGCCCTGCGCGTTGATCAGGAACTCCCCGTACTGCTCTCTGGCGCCGGTCGAGGGGTTGCGGGTGAAACAGACGCCGGTGGCCGACGACTCGCCGCGGTTGCCGAAGACCATCTGCATGACCGACACCGCCGTTCCGAGGTCATCCGAGATGTGGTTCAGGCGCCGGTACACGCCGGCGCGGGGATTGAGCCAGGACCGGAACACCGCGTCGACGCAGCGCCGCAGCTGCTCACGGGGATCGGTCGGGAGCTCCTCGCCTGTGTGCCGGCGGGATAGTTCCTTGAACGTCCGCACCAGTTCTCTCAAGTCGTCAGTCCCCAGCTGGGTGTCCTCGGTGAATCCCCGCCGGTGCTTCAGGGCGTGCAGCGCGTCCTCGTAAACGTGGGATGGGACGGACTCCACGACCTCGCCGTACATCTGCAGGAACCGGCGATAGGAGTCCCACGCGAACCGCGGATTGTCCGACTCAGCCCCCAGAGCGTCGACCGACTCATCGGAGATCCCGAGGTTCAGGATGGTGTCCATCATCCCTGGCATCGAGACCGCCGCGCCTGAGCGCACGGACACCAGGAGCGGCCTCTCGGCCCCACCGAGCCTGCGACCGCTCCGCGCCTCCAGCCCCGCCAGCCCGGCCTGGACCTGGTCCCACAACCCCTCAGGCCAGTGCCCGCCCGCCCTCATCGCCGCCACGCTGGCGGTCGTCGTGACGACGAACCCGTCCGGAACCGGCACCCCGATGCTGCGCATCTCGGCGACGTTCGCCCCCTTGCCGCCGAGCAGATCCCGCATGCTCGCGCCGGCCTCGGACAGGTCGTAGACGTACTTGGTCTCGGTCTCGGTCACCTCACATCCCCCCTCGTGGACACGGTTCGGGAGTTCAGCCCCCGCCGGCAGGTCTCTCCGGCGCTCACCGCTGGGCCCGCCTGCGGTCACTGACCAGCTCGGTCACACGCTCGGCCGCCTCTTCCAGGGCAAGGCTCGTGGTGTCGATGACCGGACAACCCAGCCGCCGCTGGATGCGGCCCGCCTCTTCCAGCTCGTCGTAGATACCGGTCAGCTGCGCGTATCCGTCCTGGCCGGGCGAGCCGACGGCCGTGATCCGGCGCTCGCGGATCGTGGCCAGCCGCTCCGCGTCGATGGTCAACGCCACGATCTTCCAGCGGTCGATGGTGAAGAGGTGACGGGGCGGGTCGATGCCCCGGACCAGGGGCACATTCGCGGTCTTGTGACCCAGATAACCGAGGTACATGGACAGCGGCGTCTTGCCGGCTCGCGAGACACCGACCAGGACGATATCCGCAGTCGGCAGCTCGCCCGGGAACTGCCCATCGTCGTGGCGCACGGCAAACTCCATCGCGGCGATCCGCTTGAAGTAGTCGCGATCGACAGCGCCGACGACGCGCGCGACGACGTGTTCGGCCCGATCCCCGCTGGCCACCTCGACCGCCGCCAGCGCCGGGCCGAGCAGGTCGAAATGCGGAATGCCCTGTTGCGAACAGAGCTCGGCGACGAGGGCGCGAAGCGCGTCATCGACGAGCGTGTAGAAAAAGGCAACACCGAGATCCGGCCCGCGTGAATCGGAGTTGCGATGGAAGGCTTCGAACACACCCCGGACCGCGGTCTCCGTCGTGACCCTGGGGTGGCGGACGATCGTCGTCTCGTGCGATTCGAACTGGGCTGCGGTGGCCCTGGCGACGCGGGCCGCGGTATCTCCCGTCGAGTCCGCGATGATGTGGATCTCGATCGCGCGGCGGCGCATCCGCACAGCTTATCCAGTCGGATGCGGAGCCTTCCCTGGAATTGGTTGGAGGGACGTCATCCGTGTGATCTCAGTGGTTTGATAATCGTCGACCGTGTCAGGCGCGAGCGGCGGGCAGCCGATCCGGGTGGGGCTGCATGCACTGGGCATCGGCACCGGGGCGCGGCCGGAGATCATCAGGGCGGTGGCGGTGGCGGCGGAGGATCGGGGATTCGCCACCTTGTGGGTGGGGGAGCATGTCGTCCTCGTCGACGAGCCGGCGTCTCGCTACCCCTATTCCGCCGACGGCCGGATCGCCGTCCCGGCCGATGCGGACTGGCTCGATCCCTTGCTGGGGCTGAGCTACGTCGCCGCCGTGACCAATCGGATCGGGCTGGCGACCGGCATTCTGCTGCTTCCTGAGCACAACCCGGTGCTGGTGGCGAAGCAGGCCGCCACGCTGGATGTGCTGTCCGGAGGGCGGCTGACGCTGGGGGTGGGCATCGGCTGGCTGGCCGAGGAGTTTGCGGTGCTGGGCGTGCCGTTTGCCCGCCGGGGGGAGCGTACGGCGGAATACATCGAGGCGATGCGCGCGCTGTGGGCCGACGACGTCACCACCTTCCACGGTAAGTTCGTCCACTTCGACGCGATCAGGGTGAATCCCAAGCCGGCGCACGGACGGCGGATCCCGATCACCGTCGGAGGGAACAGCGATGCAGCGCTTCGGCGCGTCGCCGCCATCGGTGACGGCTGGTACGGGTTCAATCTTCCGGCCGCAGCGGTCGCCGAGCGCCTCAGAACCCTGGCCGGGTATTGCCAGGAGCGCGGCCGTCAGCCGGCAGAGCTCAACACGGCCGTGGCACTCAGCGACGGGACCCCGGGGCTGCTCCCCGAGCTGGCCGAGGCCGGTCTCTCCGAGCTGGTGGTGGTGGGGGCGCCGCCCGGCGACCCGGCGAGCGCGCCGGCATGGGTCGCGGATCTGGCCGCTCAGTGGATGCCACACGGCCAGTAGCAGCGCGAACCAGCGACGCTTCAGCCTGTCTTCGCCACGCGTTTGCCAACTCGGCGGCGTGGGCCATGATTTGGACGTGGGCGGGACACAGGCGTCCGGCGAAGGTGAGGGGAGCGGTCGCCCGGGGAACGAGCCGGCGACGCTTGGCCTGCAGGTCGGCCTCGGAACTGGGGCGGAGGCCGAGGAGATCGCGGAGGCCACCCTTCAACTGCGTCGTGAGTTGCTCGAACTCGACGTGGACGCTGTCGAGCCGGCTCGCGCGGGCGAGCCGCCGTCGGGGGCCAGGGGGGCAGACTTCGTCGCCCTCGGCTCGCTTGTGGTCACCATGGTCAATTCGGGACTGCTTCATTCGGTGGTGGCCGCGGTCGGGTCCTGGGTGGGGGCGCAACCGCAGGAGCCCGGTAGGGGTCAAAGGCG
Organism: Candidatus Dormiibacterota bacterium; assembly: GCA_963808785.1. Lineage (GTDB taxonomy): Bacteria > Chloroflexota > Dormibacteria > Dormibacterales > Dormibacteraceae > CAVTSA01. The sequence continues at coordinate 357,046 of CAWEGH010000009.1, forward strand.
TTTCACCTGCTCCGTCTCCACCGTCTCGACACCTAGATTTGAGTACAAAATCGTGGGTGGTGGGCCGGGCAGGAGTCGAACCTGCATAGCTTTCGCGGCGGTTTTACAGGTCGTTATGGTTTCAGTTCAACGAGGCGTCGATTACCCGTCGTTTGTATTCAGAATCGAACCGATTGCTGAACCACACGCAGACCTCTCTCATACCCCTACTAGCCTTCCCGGTAGGGGTAAAGTGTAGGGGTAGCGACCGCATGCCCGAGGACCAAGCAGAGGAGCAAGAGCCCCAACTCAGCGGGTTCCATCCGCCGGAGGCCGGACGGGCTGTACGAAGCTCGAGTTACGACCGGCTTCGACGAGAACGGGCGCCAGCTGCGCAAGAGCGTCTACGGCCATACCAATGCCGAGGCGCGAGCGAAGATGATCAAGCTCCAGGGCCAAGTCCAGCGAGGGTGCTCCGATCCCGCGAGGGCGCATTCCAACCCTCGCCGACTACGCCGAACGCTGGCTGGCGCAGCTGCAACGCCGGCCGTCCACGGTCCGCCGATACGGCGAGCTCCTCAAGTTCCACATCCTTCCGGCGGTCGGACGCATCCAGCTGACCAAAATCGAGCGCTCCGATGTCGATCGCCATGATGCGCCGCGTCCAGCAGGCAGGGCGAAAGAACGCCACTGCCAATCGCACGAGGGATCTTCTCCGCAACATCCTCAACGAAGCCCTCCGCGACGATCTGGTCTACCGAAACGTCGCAGCACTCGTCCCGCCACTTCCGACCTCAGATGCCACTCCCGGGAAGCCGCTCCAGCCGACTGACGTCGCGCCCTTCTTCGATCTCGCCGGCCAGCGCGCGGATGGGCCGCTCTGGCTCTTTCTGCTTGGTGCGGGGTGCCGGGTCGGAGAGGCCCTGGCCCTGACCTGGGAAATGGTCGACTTCGAGTCAGGGCTCGTCCGCTTCGAGAGGGAGCTCCGACGAGAGCGCATCGATGGAGCGTGGCGGTACATCGTGCAGGACCCGAAGACCGCCGACCGCCGCCCAGACAAGGCCAAGCGGACCGTGAGCGTCCCGAAATTCGCAATCCGCGCCCTTGAGCGCCAACGCGACGAGCAGGCGATGAAACGTCAACGGGCGAAAGTCTGGGACGTGTCCTTCGGGAACCTGGTCTTCAGCACGCGGACGGGAAGGCCGGCAAGCAATTCAGACCTCGACCACCGTTTTGCCTCGGCCCTCGAGGACGCCTCGCTGCCGAGCATCCGCCTGCACGACCTTCGCCACTCCACGAGCAGTCTCGCGGCCAGCATGGGCATCGACCCCAAGCTGACTGCGGTCGTCCTGGGCCACGCGAACCCCTCCATGACCGTCGACCGATACACGCACAATTCGGTGGCGCTATCCAAACTGGTCGCGGAAGCCCTTGACCGCGCGGTCGAGGGAGGGTCGTCGCGCAGCGTCCGGCGGCCCGCGACCGAGTATTGATCACCCAGGGCGCCAGCCGCCCCCGTTCGTGTGCAAAACCACCCGGATATCACCCCGCGGGGGCAACTTTTCCACGATGAAACGGGGGCGAACAACTGATGAAACGGGGGCGGAGGCTGGGCCTGACCTCTGATGAAACGGGGGCGAAATCCTGATGAAACGGGGGCGACTCTCGGGTCCTAGATTGACCTGAACACGATCGTCCGCCAATCTCGCAGGACGCCATCTCGTCCACCGCAATTCGGACGGTACAAGGACAGCACTAATAGAAGGGATAGACGAAGGTAGCCCTTAGTAGTAGACGTCGCAGCGCGGACGTTGTGGAAAGAGTGCCCCTGCGTCCCGCGACGTTCCGACGTCGACGACGAACCCCACGTCTCGATCGACTGCCACGCAGCCGGGCGACACCATCCGTCTACCGGACCGTCGCGCTCCGGGGTGATCACCCCGTACCTCAGTCGGGTGCCGATGCGTGGCGCTCGCCATTGATCGACGCTGGGCCGGTCAAGACCCGCGCTTCGCGCGCCTGACGGCTCCGGGCCCCCCACCCGGCCTCCCCCGCTTCGCTCCTCCGGCAACGGGACCCCCGGCTCCGCCGGCCGGGGCCCTCCGGGTCTTGACCTCCACCTGCCTCGCCGGAGTCCTGAGAAGCAGCTATCGGGGCGTGGCCCCACGAGGGGGCCAGCCCCCGGTTCTCAGTTTGAGGAGGTCAAGATGCCCCACGAGTTCGTATCAGGAGTGTTCGGCGCGTCACGCCCTGCATGGCACGGGCTGGGCGAGGTCCGGGAAGGTCTGCTCACCACCGACCAGGCCCTGACGCTCAGCGGCGTGGCCGAGGTCGAGGCCAGCCCCGAGCCGATTTACGCCCGGGACCGCCACGGGGAATATCACGAGATCCCCGGATGGCTCGCCGTCACTCGCACCAGCAACGGGGACGTTTTGGGGGTTCACTCCGGGACGTACGCGGTCGAGAACTTCGTTGACGCGTTCCGAGCACTCGGCTTCGCGGACGACGCGAAGGTCTGGGAAACGATGATCCTGCTGCGCGGCGGCCGGATCGCGGCGGGAGTGCTGAGGCTCCCGGACCTGGACCGCATACTCCCCGATGCCTCCACGCTTGCCGCCTACGTCGCCGCCTACACGTCGCACGACGGCAGTTACGCCCTCACCTACAAGGACTCGCACATCCGGATCGAGTGCGCGAACCGGCTCCGACTGGCCGACTCCGAGAACGCGGGACGGACGATCCGCATCGCCCACCGTCCGGGGAAGGACGAACGGCGCGCAGAGGCCGCCCGCATCATCACCTACGCACAGGAACGGGCCGACGCGCAGGAGCGACAGGCGACCGTGCTGTTGCAGACACAAATCGACGGGCGGCGCGCCGAGGCGATCGTTGCCGAACTGCTTCCCCTTCCGGAGGCGAACGGCACCCCAAGGCGGCGACAGGCCATCGAGCGGCAGCAGGCCAACCGCGAACGGGTTCTGCGCATCTTCCGCAACGCCCCCGACCTGGCGGACGTCCGGGGAACGGCATGGGGTTTCGTGCAGGCGGTCGGTGCCTACGTGGACCACGAGGCCCGCTACCGGCGGTCGGCGGACACCACGCCCCAGGAGCGGCGCTTCATCCGCACCGTCCTCAACGCGGACACGATCGCGGAGCGGGCGCTGCAGTTGGTTGCGGACGCAGTTCCGGGAGGCGCGATGGAGTGACAAACTACTACCTACCGGTACTACGCTGCCGGTAGGTAGTGCCCCCAGGGGTGATGCGGTCAGCATCACCCCACCTTCTCCCCTTCACCAAGACAAGGAGCACAACCGAAATGGCTAGGAACAACGCAGACCTCGACACCAGGCTGGCCCGCCGCCCCAACACCGGACGGCCCCAGGCACCCGCTGGGTCCGGCAGTGGAACCCTGATCATGGTCTCCGTCAACCAAATCCGCGAGGTCGAAGGCTTCAACAGCCGCCAGGAGCTCAACGACCTCGACGCGCTGGCCGCCTCGATTCAGGAGCTCGGGCTGCTGGAACCGCTGGTGGTGACTCGGGTGGACGTCCCGGTAGCCGGGTACGAGCTCGTCGCCGGCCATCGCCGACTTGCGGCGCTGCACATTGCGGGCAAGACGGAGGCACCATGTGTGGTCTTCGAGACGGCGGAGGACCGGCTGCTCGTACACGCGGCTGAGAACTTTCAGCGGGCAGACCTCACCCCGCTCGAGGAGGCCCGTCTGATCCGGCGACTGATGGAAGCGGGAACCTCACAGCGCAAGCTTTCCGCCGCGATCGGGCGTAGCCAGAGCGTGATTTCCCGACGCCTCGCCATGCTCGATCTGCCGGACGACATTCAGCGGAGCGTCGAGGATAAGACCCTCACCCTCGGGGACGCTGAGGCCTTCACCAACGTGGAGGACGCAGAGGTCCGAACGCAGGCCTTCACCGCGCTTCGCGAGCAACCCCAGATCGGAGCCGAGCACGCAATCTCCTCAGCCAGCCAGACGGTTCGGATGGAGCGGGAGCTCGCGGCGCGTGCTGCACAGCTCAAGGCGGAAGGGATCGCCCTGCTGCCGTCTGAGGCGAAAACGCAGGACGGATGGCTCACCAAACTCCCCGCTGATGGTGTGTGGGTAGCGCTTTCGACCAACCTCTTCCAAACGAAGGACGGGCAATCCTACGCAGAAGCGGGCCCGGCGATCGCGGAGGAGCACTCCAAGCTGCCCTGTCACGCAGTCAAGCTCAATTGGGCGCTCTGGAAGGCAGAAGGCGAGCAGATCGAGGTGGTCCCGTACTGCGGAGACCTCAAAAGTCACCTGCATGTTGCGCCGCTTCTTCGGTCTCAGTTCGACCCCGAATTTCGGCAGGCTCGCGAAGCCGAGAGCCAGGCCTTGCGCGATCGCGAGCAGGAGGAGGCCCGACGAGCACAGGAGATCGCCGAACAGGGGGCGGGCGCGCGGCGCGCCGCACTGGAGGCACGGCTGCCCAAGGTCAGGCGCGATGACGACCTGTGGTTGCTCCGGAACCTGCTCCGCAACCTCTTGGTCGAGATGTCGATGGTCGACGACGACGGCTATGCGGCAGAACTCCTCGGCACCGATGCCCTCTCCACGTACTTTGCAAGCCACCTCTCCGATCCGGCTGCCCTGCGGCGTCTTGGAGTGGCGGCCCTGGCCGAGATGAGCGAGTCCGCGCTGACCTACCGCGGATACCACCACCCGGATGGCGAAGCCATCCTGGACTACTTCGACTTCCTGAAAGCTGGCGGGTACACCGAGGGGCCTCAGGAGGAAGCCCTGCGCAACGGGCTGACCGATCCGACGGGTGAAGAGGGAGGTGACGACGCCGCCAACCCCGCCGAGCAGGCAGACACCCGCGAGGAGGTCTCCGGATGAGCCTCCCACGGATCATCACCTGTGCCGTCTACAAGGGTGGCGCAGGGAAGACCACGACCGCCGTATTCCTGGCGGAGGCCCTGGCGGGCCTCCGCCCCGTCCGTCTGATCGACCTCGACACCGCGCAGGGGAGCGCCGCCGACTGGTACGAGGAGGCGGTCGAGAGTGGGAGCCCCATGCGGGTGCGGGACGTCCGCCGCGCGGATCGCTTCACGGACGCCCTGCTCGAGGCTCTCGACCCCGCCGCCGTGGTTGTCATTGACACCCCGAACGAACCTGCCGCCGCCGAGCCAGCGATCCGCGCGGCGGATCTGGTCATCGTGCCCACCACACCTGGGCTGCTGGACGTGGGCCGGGTCTGGCCGACCCTCGATCTGACCGCCGACCACGAGATCGCGGCGCGCGTCCTGCTCAATCGCGTTCTGCCTCGGCACCGGCGCGCGGATCGCCTTCCGCGCATGTTGGCGACGCTCACGGAGAACGGGGCCGATCCCTTCCAGACGGTCATACGCTCAGAAGGTCGCACTGAAAATGCGCGCGGTCGCAGCGTCACGGACTACCAACTGCGGCCCTACCTTGCGCTCCTATCCGAGATCGCCGGAGAGGAGCTGGCGTGATCCCCTCCGGCTACGTACAGCTCCGGATCGACCTTCCGATTGACCTGGCACGGCTCCGGGCCATCCAGGCCGCGTCGAACATGGTGCCGCCGGTGGCCATCGTCCAGGCCGTCGCGCAGGCGATCGTGGACGACCCCGCTTTCGCCGTGACGAGCGCTGCCGCCGGCCCAGGCGAACGCCCGCTGGGGGAGAAGAAGCGCACCTCCCTCCCGGTCTCTCGCGATCTTCGTCGCCAGCTGCGCATTTGCGCCGCCAACTACGAGATCCCGATCTCCGACCTAGTGCGTGGCGGGCTCCGCACGGCCGTCGAGGACCCGAGTCTTTGCGAAGTTCTGCTGACGCGCCGCGATGCGGCGCGCATCACCCAGGCCGCTCGATAGGCCCCATACGCACATCAGTTCGTACAATCGCTCTGTAGTGCCTGACGAAATCGTCCGACCAACTCGGTGCGTGGTTTGCGGCGCCGCTCTTCGCCAACCGGCGCGCGGGCGACCACGTCGCACCTGCTCAGGCGCGTGCCGCGAGGCGGCACGCCTTCGCCGTCGGCGAGGCCTGCCCGAGGCCTTCCCACGTTCCTCCCCCGGATCCCGCGGCCGCGCGCCCTTCACTCCGGCCGACATCGGCCGGCTCGGGCGCCGCCTGGCGATTCGCCGTGCGCTGCGCGCGCGGACCCGTGGCGCCGGAAGCGATTTGGTCGCGCTGGAGCTTGAAATGAGGCCACCGATGAGCTGGTGGAACGATGTCGATGAGGTCCTTGGCGACGTCCCTCACGCTGTGGTGGGTGCAGTTGCGGCCAACGCCTACCAGGCCTCGCGTGCCACCTTCGACCTGGACGTCGCGATCCAAGCCCGCGACCAGGAGGCAGCTCGAGTCGCCCTAACGGCGGCCAGCTACGAGCCCGGTGCCAAACTCGACATGTCCGCGGATCCCAAACAGTCCGGCCGCAGTTGGACCTCCCCTAACGGCAACCACGTCGACATCATCGCTCTCGCCCACCGTTGGGCCAGTCGGGCTATCGCCGAGGCTCAGACAAACCGTCCTGCCAGCACCGGCGGGTTACCCGTCATGCCCCTCCCCTACCTCGCAATCATGAAAGCGACCGCAAGTCGCGCGAACGACACCGCGGACCTGCAACGCATGCTGGGTGCAGCGGCCCTCGAGCAATGGGAAGCCGTTCGACGCGCGATCGCCCAGTGGCGGCCTCAGGATCTTGAGGACGTCGACGCCCTCCGACAGATTGGTCTCTGGGAGCGTGGAGCTGCCAACTCTCACCCGCCGGACGAAGGCCAGAGTTGGGACACCAGTCAGAGCAACACGCCGCCACGATGATGCGGCCTGCATCACATCGCCTATGACCTTGATCCTTGCCGCGCAACCCGGGATCGTCATCCTTGCGCACGCGGTCGTGCGCCCGTTCCTCGGCCTGGTCGCCGGCGTGATCGCCCTCCTCCTAACCGTCCGCAGCGCCCGCGCTTTCGCCTCACGGGCCGCTCCCGGCCTCGCCGCTGTCTCCCTAGCGGTTCTTTCGGCCGCCTTCTGGGTGGCCGGACTGGCCCTTTTCCTCGGTCCTATCCCGGGGATCGTCCTGGCTTTCGCGCTCTTCGCCGGCGGTGCTGCCCTCTGCGCCTACTGGTTCCCATCTGCCCGACCGTATTGGATCGCCCTAGCCGTCCGCGTGCACTTCTTCTTCCTCTTGTTTAACGGGCCTGTGGCTCCCTCTCGGCGCCACCATCGGCGCCCTCTGATGCTGGTGGCAAATGCCTAAATCAGCAACCCCGGCGTCGCGGCCCCCGGACACAGGCCTCACCGAGGTCGCTCGCCTGTTGCTGGACGCGGCCGCCGCTGTCCTCGAAGGTCTTCTGATGTCGCCGTAGTAAGCCCTCAGTCGACAGCCTGGCTTCGGCCGCAGCATCCGGTGCTCACCGCATGTGGCGCGTCGTTGATTACGGGCCACATCCTCGGCAGCGCTCCACCGCGCACCGCGTATGGGAGTTCCCATGCCAAGAATCTCTGGAAGCGCCAGGAAAACGCCAGGCCGGCGCCCTGCGATCACACCCACGGATCGCGACCAGTGGCTGGCACACGATCGCTTCGGCGACGCTTTCGCGAGGTGCCTGAACTCAGCATCAAGCATCCGTTCGCCCCAGACATAGGACAGGATCGCGGAATTACGATTCCGCGCATGGCGAATGTGCAGACGCAGCAAGGGGCTTGGCTCCAGCGGGCCTGCCGGGGGATACTGCTTGCGTGCGGAGGTGACTGCGGTGGACGGACGTCGTGTGGACGAGGCAGACCGGTCAGTAGCGTTGGGGGCGCTCGGTTGAGGAGTCCTTACGGTCCGCTCGAGCGCAGGACGAGAGGTGACCATAGCGATGACATCGATCGACAATCCGATCCTGAACTCGCCATACGAGCAGCCGGACCGCTACTACGAAATCGGCCCCGAGGGGCCAACGGGTGAGATCCGGGAGGGCCGGCGCCCCAGCGAGTCGTTCATACCGATCGGGCCATAAGCCAAGAAGGGCAACGGCGCCCACCAGGAGGCGTTCGACTTCGACGCGACCGGCGAGCGGCGCGAGCGGAACACCCTCATCAACGACATCCGTCGCGACGTCGCGAAGTGGCGCGGCGGCGGCCAGTACCCGGGCGTCACGCCGATCAGCCGCAAGCTGCTACAGCACTGGGCGGACCCAACCGCGAAAACCGCGTCATCTTCGCCCAGCGCGAAGCGGCCGAGACGGCGATCTTCCTGACCGAAGTCGCGGGCCGCGCACCACGGCTACGCCGACTGGCGGACGCGGCTCGAGCCCGAGAACGCAGGCCCATAACGACGGCGCTGCCGCGCGCCGCGTTGAAGATGGCGACAGGCTCGGGCAAGACAGTCGTCATGGCGATGCTGATCGCGTGGCAGACACTCAATAAGGTGCAGTCGCCGCGCGACGCGCGGTTCACCAACCGCTTCCTAGTCGTCACGCCGGGAATCACGATCCGCGACCGCCTCCGAGTCCTGCTGCCCGAGGAGTCCGAGAACTACTACGACCTGCGTGACCTGATCCCGGCCGACCTCAAGGGCGGGCCTCGAACACGCCCGGATCGTGATCACGAACTATCACGCGTTTCAGCTCAAGGACGCGAAGGAGATCAGGGGCGTCGCGAGGAACACCCGGCTGCTACTGAAAGGCGACCGCAGCGAGGACCCCTTCAAGGAGACCCCGCAGGCGATGGTCAGCCGCGTGCTGCGCGACCTGGGCGCGGAAAAGCAGCAGATCGTGGTCCTCAACGACGAGGCCCACCACTGCTACGTGGAAAACCGTCCGGCGGGCGAGAAGGCTGACAAGGAAGCTGAGGACAGCGAACGAGGACGCCCGGGTGTGGTTCAGGGGCCTGCAGGCGGTCGCGAAGCACGTCGGCATCAAGCAGATCTACGACCTCTCCGCGACGCCTTTCTACCTCACGGCTCCGGCTACAACGAGGGCTACATCTTCCCGTGGACGGTCAGCGACTTCTCGCTGATGGACGCGATCGAGTCCGGGATCGTGAAAGTGCCACGGACGCCGGTCGACGACGACGCCGACCACGAGCTCGTCACCTACCTGCGCCTGTGGGACTTCATCGGCGACCAACTTCCCAAGCGCGCCGGCAAAGGATGAGTCACGATTGGCTCCCGCCACCGGAACTCGAAGGCGCGCTGCGGAGCCTGCACCGCAGCTACAAGAAGGCGTTCGCACACTGGGAGCGAGCTCGAGCAGCTACGGTGAGACGCCGCCGGTCTTCATCGTGGTCTGCCCCAACACGGTCGGTCAGCAAGCTCGTCTACGACTGGATCGCCGGCGAGCAGGTGTCGAGCGACGGCGAGGTCGTCGCCCACAAGCCCGGCAACCTCGAGCTGCTCAGCAACGTCGTCGACGGCCAGCCGCTCGCGCGGCCGCGCACGATCCTGATCGACTCCGCGCAGCTCGAAGTCCGGCGAGGCATGAAGGCCGACTTCAAGCAGGCGGCCGGCGCGGAGATCGCGGCGTTCAAAGCCGAATACCGCCGCCGCAACCCAGGTGCCGACGTCGACAAGATCACCGACGAAGAGCTTCTTCGCGAAGTCATGAATACAGTCGGCAAGAAGGGCAAGCTGGGTGAGCAGGTCCGCTGCGTCGTCAGCGTCTCGATGCTGACCGAGGGCTGGGACGCCAACACCGTCACCCACATCCTTGGCGTGCGGGCCTTCGGAGCTCAGTTGCTGTGTGAGCAGGTCGTCGGTCGAGGACTGCGCCGACGCTCGTACGCCACCAACGACGAACCGGCTGTTTCGAGCCGGAGTACGCCAACGTCTACGGCATCCCGTTCCAGTTCATCTCGTCAGACAAGCCCGATGCAGGATCCGCGCCGCCGAAGCCGGTCCGAACGAGGTTCGCGCTGTCGAAGGACGCGAACACCTGCGAATCACTTTCCCCAAGCTGGACGGATACCGGATCGAGCTGCCCGACGAGCGACATCTGGCTCGACCTGAGGACGCTCCCGCGTTCGAGATCGGACCGAACACGGTGCCGCGGTGGGTCGAGATGCGGCGGTGTCATCGGTGAGATGGAGCGCGAGCGCGGGGGACCCACCGCGATACCGCCCTCAGGAGGTCGCGTTCGCGCTGGCTAAGCGGATCCTGGACGACGCAGTTCAACACCGTTGACGACAGGCGTCCGTGGCTCTTCCCGGGGCTGGCGCGAGATCTGCAGCGAATGGATTGAAGAAGGTGCGTCATCGCGCGACGGCTACGACCTCGGCTACCTCATGACGATCACCGAGGCCCAGGTGCGAGGCGGCCGAAGCGGTCTGGAACGCGGTCATCCAGCAGATCGGCGACCGGCGTGAGCGGCTCGCGGCCGATGCTCAATCGCTTCGACCCGCAAGGCTCGACCGGCGACGTCGACTTCCGACACGCAAGGCCACCGTGCCGACCGAGAAATCCGAGGTCTCCCACGTCACGCTCGACGGAAAGGCCGGCAACACTTGGGAGCAGCTGCTCGCCGGCCGAACTCGAGCTGAACAAGAATGTCGAGGCCTACGTGAAGAATGACCACCTGGGCTTCACCATCCCGTACGTGCATAAGGGTCGCAGCCACTCGTACGTGCCGGACTTCCTGGTCCGGCTGCGAAGCGCCGCGCGGGCGATGTCGACCGCACGCTGATCATCGAGGTCTCGGGAAGCCAGGAAGAGCCCCGGCCCGACCACGCCAAAGGCAACACGGCGCGCGACTCTTGGTGCGCCGCGGTCAACAACCACGGCGGCTTCGGGCGCTGGGGCTACAGCGAGATGACGAACCCACACGAGTTCAAGACCGTCTGGCCGAGGCGATCCGAGCTCCTCTACGACGACGCGCCGATCATCGGCGACCCGGACCTGCTCGACTTGACGACGATCATGAGGAGCGCTCGTGGCGCGTGAAGCTCGAAGGGCCCGACCCCGGTCGATGCGATCAAGCACCGGACAAGCGGACCAACATCCCGACCGCGGATGCCCACGACTTCATCGACCCGGAGATCGAGGAGGTCCGCAAGGTCCGCTACGCCCGCGACGAGAGCCTCGACCCGCAGCTGATGTGGCGAGGAAAGTACCCGCCACGCCGACGAGCTCGACGGCCACGACAGCGACCTCTCACCGATGCGCCGCCGATCTACATCCAGGAGAAGATCGACCCACGCGTGCTGATCGAGAACCTTCGCCGCACGGCGCAAGCCCGAAGAGGAACCTGAGCTGACGCTGTTCGACACCTTCGACGGCCTGGATGAGCTCGACCGGTCGACTTTTACAAGCACGATGCCAACTGGTCGAACCGGATGATCCTCGGCGACTCGCTGCAGGTGATGGCCTCACTGGCCGAGCGGGAGAAGCTCCGCGGCAAGGTCCAGATGGTCTACATCGACCCGCCCTACGGCATCAAGTTCGGCTCCAACTGGCAGGTTTCGGCACGCAACCGGGATGTCAAGGACGGGAAGCTGGAGGATGCCGCCCGAGAAGCTGAGCAGATCAAGGCATTCCGGGACACGTGGGAGCTCGGGATCCACTCATACCTCTCCTATCTGCGAGACCGACTGATCGTTGCGCGGGAGCTGCTGACCGAATCCGGATCATGCTTCGTCCAGATCGGCGACGAAAATGTTCATCTCGTTCGAGTCGCTGATGGACGAGGTCTTTGGGAGTGAGAACTTCGTCAGCCAGATCACTCTTCGACAGACGCGGCTCGGCACTCGGGACTTCCTGGCCGGCGCAGCGACTCGTCCTCTGGTATCGCAAAAGAGCGAGATCGATGCCAAGTATCGGCCACTCTATTCAGAAAGCTAGACCGGTGGACCCCGGCGGAAGAGTACACTCGAGGTCGAGTTACCGGACGGCGTACATCGCCTGGCCTCTCCGGCGCGAACGCGCGGACATCGCCCTGCGCCGGACGGCGCCGATCGCTATATGGCCGACAACTTAACCTCGTCATGGGGCGAACGAGGAAGGCGAAGCGTTCTTCTTCAAAGGCACGTACTATTCGATCCCGGCGAATAGCCAGTGGAAGACGAACGAGCAGGTATGGCAGCGCCTCGCCACTAGCCGGTCGCTTAATACCAGTCGGCCAGAACTTCGCTACTTGCGCTACCTCGACGACTTCCCCGCGCAGCCGCTATCGCCAATGTGTGGACGGACCTCCAGTGATCAGTGGGGACTCGGACCGAAGATGTACGTCGTCCAGACGACCTACCGGTAATCGAGCGCTGCATGCTCATGTCCACTGACCCCGGCGACCTTGTTCTGGACCCGACCTGCGGCAGCGGACGACCGCTTTCGTCGCGGAGCAGTGGGGCAGACGTTGGATCACCATCGATACCTCTCGAGTCGCACTCGCGCTGGCTCGTCAGCGGATAATGGGCGCAAGTACCCGTGGTATCTGCTGGCCGAACTGCTGAAGGCCACGCCAAGGAACAGTCGCTCACAGGCACGGTCCCTTGCCAGGCGAGTTCACCAATGACATCCGCCAAGGGTTCGTCTACGAGCGTGTCCAGCACATCACCCTGAAGTCCATCGCGAACAATCCCGATATCAAAGAAGGGATGACGCCGCGCGAAATCGATGTGGCTATCAAGCGCCACGCCGACTTCGAGTGCTCTACGACAAGCCGTACGAGGACACAGAAGGTACGGGTCGCCGGCCCATTCACGGTCGAGTCGCTGAGCCCGCACCGGTCGCTCGCGTTCGGTGACGGCCACGGAGTCGCTCGCCGAGACCGAGGCCGCGAAGGATGCGGACGCGCCGAATTCGAGCAGTCGATCCTCGACAACCTCGCCAAGGCCGGCATCCAGAACGGTCGGCGCCAGAGAAGCGGATCACGTTCGAGTCGTTCGAGACCTACGCGGGCGTACATCCAGGCGATCGGCGAGCAGCCGGCGAACGCCGACGACGGTGCGCCGACCCGGATCGCGATCGCGATCGGCCCACAGTACGGCACCGTCAGCCCGGCGTACGTCAAGAAGGCGGCCCGGGAGGCGATCCACGCAGACGACGTCGACCTGCTGTGCATCCTTGGCTTCGCCTTCGATCCCAGGTCACTGGTGTGACCGAGGACGACGGGTCACAGTCGATGCCTCCGACGAGGGGTTCGCCAGCGTCGCAGGCGTCGCGCAAGCTCGGGCGCATGCCCGTCCTGATGGTCCGGATGAACGCGGACCTGCTGATGGGCGAGGAGCTCAAGAAGACCGGCGCCGGCAACCTCTTCACCGTCTTCGGCGAGCCGGACATCGACCTCGACAGAGACGCCGGACGGCATCGTCGTCGAGCTCAAGGGCGTCGACGTCTACGACCCCACGACCGGCGAGGTCCGGAGCAACGACACCGGCCAGATCGCGCTGTGGATGATCGACACCGACTACAACGAGGAGTCGTTCTTCGTCCGCCACTGCTACTTCACCGGCGGCAACGACCCCTACAAGCGGCTCAAGAGCGCCCTGAAGGCCGACATCGACGAGGACGCCTGGAATCGCTCTACCGGACTGTCTCGCGGCCCTTCCCGAAGCCGGAGACCGGCAAGATCGCGGTCAAGGTCATCAACGACTACGGCGACGAAGTCATGAAGGTCTTCGAGGTGTCGTGACGGCCAGCCAGGGCGGCTCGGTCCTCGCAGTGACCGCCGTACACGCAGGCTCAGGCCGAGGCGATCGCCTGTCTAGACGAGCCGCTGCAGATCATTGCGTGTGCCGGGTCGGGCAAGACGCAGGTCATCTCCCAGCGGATCGCAGCGATCCTGTCCAGCCGGGTGTCGAAGCCGCGGAACATCGTCGCGTTCACCTTCACCGAGAAGGCCGCGGCTGAGCTCAAGGAGCGCATCCTCTCGATCCTCGAAGGCGAGGGCGTCGGAACGCTGGGCTCGCCGAGATGTACATCGGCACGATGCACGGCTACGCGCTGGACCTGCTCCAGACGGCTTGTGCCCGAAACATTCAAGTTCTCGGTGCTGACCGAGATCACGGCCCGGATGTTCGTCGACCGGAACAGCCGGAAGTCCGGCCTGACGGTGTGCCCAACGAGTCTCGAGCGGCACGCCGCACCTGCGGCGATACCTGCACTCCAGGCTTTACATGCAGGCGATGAGCGTCCTGCGCGAGGACAACGTCGACTGGGACCTGGTTCCGCGAGGCGTGCTCGAGTCCTCATTCGGGACTACATGAAGCTGCTCTACGACCACGCGTACTTCGACTTCACCGAGATGATCAACCTCGCCGTTCAGTTCCTGGAGGGCGACGCGATCGACGACGACGAGCGCGCCGCTGCGTCCAGACACATATCCGCGACGACATCCGCTACGTCGTCGTCGACGAGTACCAGGACGTCAACCCACTCCAGGAGCGACTGGTCCGCGGGCTGACGCAGTTCGGCGCGAACCTGTGCGTCGTCGGTGACGACGACCAGACGATCTACCAGTGGCGCGGCAGCGAGGTGTCGAACATCATCACCTTCCCGGCCGCTACGCCGGCGTCCACCAGGTCACACTCGCCGAAAACTTCCGGTCGAGCGAAGGCGTCGTCGAAGTCGGCCGATCCGTCGCCGAGCGATTCCGGACGGACATCGACTGCCCAAGGCGATGGTCGCGGCCGGCCACCAGACGTGGCGAGCGCGGCGACATGCTCGCGCTCGAGTTCGCTGACGACGGACGCCGAGGCGGCCTGGATCTGCGACCGGATCGAGGCGATGCGCGGGCTTGCCTTCAGATGACACGGCAGAGCGCGAGCCTCGCGGCCTGTCCTGGTCGGACTTCGCGGTGCTGTTCCGCTCGGTCGCGAAGGACGCCGGACCGCTTGTCGAGGAGATGCGGCGGCGGGACATCCCTTACGTCGTCAAGGGACTCAACCGACTCTTCGACAGCCCCGAGATCCAGGCGTGGTCGGCGTCTTCCGCTACATGGCCGAGATCGACGCAGGCCGGACCTGCGAGCACCTGTGGGACGACGCGAACTTGTCCCCGCCACGGCGACTGGCCGGCCGCGATCGGGGTCCTCGACGAAGGCCGCGACTTCGACCGCGGCGAGCGCTGGGGCGTCTACAACATCCAGCGCCTGTACCTGGAGTTCCTCGAGGCGCTCGAGCTGCGCGAGGAGACCGTGCCCGGCGACCCGGTGCGCCGCGAGCTGGTCTTCTACCAGCTCGGCAAGTTCAGCCAGGCCATCTCCGACTTCGAGCAGATCTACTTCAACACCGACCCAGCGCGGAAGTACGAGGCGTTCGCGATGGCTGAGTACCAAGCGCCCGACTACTACGCGGAGTCGGACGCCGACGCGGCTACGCGCCGCCCGACGCGGTCGACGATCACGACCGTGCACCAGGCCAAGGGCATGCAGTGGCCGGCGGTGTTCCTCCCGTGCCTGCGCGCGAACCGGTTCCCGGCGAAGCGCCACGGGCGGACTCGGCGATCTTCCACGTCATCCCCGACGCGGCGATCGCCGACGCCGACCGCTACCGCGGCACGCTCGAGGACGAGACGCGGCTGTTCTACGTCGCAGTCACCCGCGCGCAGAAGTACCTGTTCGTCGACCTTCTCGCCGGCGCCGAACAACCAGCTGTATCAGAAGCCGGTCCGCGTTCTTCGACCACTGCGCCGGCAGCAGTGGTTCTCGACCCGCGACACAGGCGTACCGGCGATGCCCGCGGCTCGAACCTCAGGCCCGCAGCACGAGACTCCGAACGTCACGCTCTCGTTCTCCGAACTCAAGTACCTGTTCGAGTGCCCTACCAGTTCAAGCTGCGCTTCCTGTACGGCTTCAACCCGCCGCTCCACGAAGCGCTCGGCTACGGGAAGGGCCTGCACGACGCCCTCGCCGAGATGCACAAGCGCGCGCTCGCAGGCGACGTCGTCGACAAGGGCGAGGCCGAGGAGCTCGTCGAGCGCCACCTGCACACCCCGTACGCGTATCCGGAGCTCGAGAGCGACGCTCGCAACGCGCCGCCGTCAAGGCGATCGAGCGCTACTTCGACGAGCACGGCGAGGATCTCGAGCGGACCATCCACAGCGAGAAGCAGATCCAGGTCCATGTGGCGCCCGGGATCACAGTCGACGGCCGCATCGACCTGATCCGCCGGCTCGACACCGACGAACTGGCGATCGTCGACTTCAAGTCGACCGCGCGCGCCCAGGACGAGGACGTGACCCGAGACCAACTCCACGTCTACGCCGTCGGCTACGAGGAGCTCACCGGCGAGCGTGCGGACCTCATCGAGGTGCTGAACCTCGACGAGGAGGGCAAGACGATCCGCGAGGAGGTCGAGGACCCGCTACTGGTGGCGGTCCGCGGACGGATCAAGGACGCCGGCGACTCGCTCCGCGACAACGCCTGCCGCGACTGCCGTATGGGGTGAGCAGTGCGGCAAGTGCGACCTCGCGGAACTCTGTCGCGATGTTCCTGTCGGGGAGCGCAGAGCACGGCGGATTGCCCGCGCCCATTCATAGAGCAGAACGGCGGGCGTGCCGTGTCTACCCCCGCCGCGCGCGGTCTGCGCGGGGGGGCCGGGCGAAGAGCCGCTCGTACTCGGGACAGCATCATGACACCGCCGCCGTGATGCGGGCCGCATCGCTGCACCGATGACCCGTGAGAAGTCACCTACTCCTTCGCCCTGTCAGTCCAGGGTCCGACCGTGGCAACCAATGCGCCGATTTAGGACGCGCGCGTGCGATCATGCCGGGCGGTGGTCGCAAAGATCGTGAACAACCCTGGGCTGGCGGTCTTGGTCGGCTCGTTGATCGGCGCTGTCGGGACGGTCGTGGGCGGCTTCCTCGGTGCCTGGTGACGTCGCCTGGCGTGATG